>DATIHR010000001.1:0-18255 GCA_035480575.1 Saccharimonadales bacterium (SeqCode)
TCGTACTTGACCCATTAGCTTCAACCATTGCTTGCGAGTTGCTGCGAGCAGAGCCAGCGGCTGCTCGGCAACGATAATGATTTTACCTCGTCGCTGAAGTCCGTACAGATGGTGGGCGATATCCCACGAAATCGCTCTGCCGTTCAACGGGCGTCGCTCAATGTAAAATCCACTCATCCCTATAACCCATATCTATGCTATGTCTCTCAATCGCGCGGCGCTGTTCGGCTATAAAGTCCGCCCAACCAGTGACGAGTTCTCGCATATTCCAAAAATGCCTATTGCAGGCGAACCTCTGCTTGCCGCCCGCCTCACAAGCACCCGCTGCAGCCATCGCAAGCGGTGTATCGTAGCCGCAAAGCGCACACTGCACCGTTTCCCCGATTTGCATGCCTTCGGGCCATTGTATAAGGCCGTAGCGCCTCTGTTGCGAGCAATCTACCATATCCATAGCGATTGGTAGCTTAGCTTGGGGTGCAAGGTTTTAAAAATTATATGAGCAGTGGCAATAAGAATTCTGGTGGATGACCCATGAGTGGCTTGCCTCTACTCGCCGTCAGTCAAGCCAATTCAATCGGAAAATCATCTTCAAGCTTTACGCCATCACACGATGCTTGCCGATCTGGAATATACTTATTTGCCAACGCTTTAGCGGCTTCAAGTCTAATATTTGCGTCATGCGTCGGTGTCATAAGCTCACCAAGCGTTCCAATGGCTCGCTCTGAAAACCGCATTGCAAGCAACTTCGCCTTTTTGACCGATGTATCAGCTACAGCGTCAACAAAATCCATATAAGCAGCCTCGAGGCGACAGCCCGGAAGGAACCACCCACGAACCGTGTGCTCCGACTTCTTGATACCGTATACACTTCTCAATGCAGTACTAATCTGTATGTGAGTGTTTCCGTAGTACTTCATCTGTACTGCTAGCTGATCAGGCAGTGAAAGTGCGGGGAATCGCTGGAAATCCGCAGTATTTGTCGTATCTACCCGAGCCATATAAATAGTATGGCACGATGTTTATAGACTGCCGATCAGAGGCTACTAGTTCACGTGGCCGAGTATAAACCGTTGAGCCTTCTCGGCAATATTACGCGGAACGATAGCCTCGGCGAGTGTTGTACCGTGACCGATTATCTTAAGGGTACTCTTGCCACGGTCTACGGCACTAACCGTGACTGTCTCTATATCGATGACCCGTACGTCAAAACGCCCGTAAACGCCACGCGACCGTAGCCATCCATCTTTAAATACAAATTTCCAAGTACCGGCACCAAGCGAAAGTTTGTTACGGCTCTTTTGTTGTTTAGACACCTCTTTGATGTCTTGGCGCACACGCTGCCAAAGTGATTTGAGTAACACGACAGTCTCCTCTGTTAAGTTAATATGCGAGACTGCCATATAAAAAAGGACAGCCACGCTGGACTGTCGAGGCCCCAAATAAGCCTATTAAGCCTACTCTTTTGTGCGTAGCTGCCCATTAATTGGCTTAATACGCACAGGGATACTGCGCTTTAGTACTTATTTAGTGCCTCGACCCTGTTATCTTACAACATTTATAGATATATATGTTACTATTTCAGCAGGCAAACAAAATAAACATAAAAACAATAATATTGAGCCTTGGTCATTAATATGTTAATATTACCTCTCTGGATTATTCGGGACTTTTTAAGCATAATTTAAATACGCTCCATATGCGGGGATGAAAGAAGATAAAGATGATAGAGCCTAGGGTTGCGGTCGAAAATGCGGCGAAATACTACCGTGATGTTTCCGGGGATAATTCACAGATTATCCTTGAGGAGATTGAGCTATCTGAAAATAAGAAGAAGTGGCATGTAACCTTGAGTCACGCCAATCCCACAAATCAATCCCTCTCAATATTATTAGGTACCCAATCGGAGAATCGTTTATATAAGGCATTCGTGGTTGATGCGACCAGTGGCAATGTTGATTCCATGAAGGCAAAGAAGCTCTAGCGGGACATCTATGTCACCCGAACAGGTCTACCTGAGGGCTTGCAACCAGAGGGGTTTGATAATTGATACAAACCTTCTCGCCCTACTGCTTATAGGGTCGCATCACCCTACTCTGGAGCAAATACGCTCTTGTACTCGGACATCGAGCTACGACCTGGAGGATTTTAAGAGGGTGCTCCTGCTCGCTAGTAAAGCTTGCAAGATTATAGTGACACCCCAGATCCTTGCGGAACTGGCGGATATAACATTCGACATAAGACACAACGGTGGTTTCGATGCATACTTTAAGCAAGTGATAGATTTTGTGACCAATGCTGAGGAAGAGCATACCGGCAAGGAGCTTCTTATGGCGCAGCCCAATATAAATATTCTCCGTAAAGTAGGGTTTGCCGATACCTCGATTGTTGAGATAGCAAGAAATAGCAACCCTCTGGTGTTGACAGACGACGGTGAATTGGCAGGAGTCCTCACGACGCTTAGGTTGAACGTCTTAAACATCAACCATCTGAGGAGTGCACAGTGGTTGGCGAGCGTGTAGTCTTAGCCATGGTGCGTTGACTACTCGAGGTGATCCCCTAACCAACAGCCAGCAAATCACCCTCAAGCTTTTGGATACTCGCAAGCTGCGATATCATGTTTACTTCTATCGTGCCTATTCTGAAAGTGATGCCATCGTCTTGTGGCGAAAAATAAAAGGCGAGTTTTTCTTGATGTCTGCCCCGCTTGTAGTTGCCCGTCCTATACTCGTCGGCAAGGTCTTCATTATAGTGGTGGTTGACCGACTTACGTAGCTCGTAAAGACTGTCGATGTGCCTAGCATTCTGCTGCAAGTAGTTAGCGATTTCCGGCGTTTGTTCGTGCCGAAGTCGCCTTACGGCTAGGGCGACCCATCCGCAGGCCTCGCAGAAGAATCTTGCGTCAGCCAAAAGATACATCACCATGGTTGGCGGATTATCCTTAAGTCGTTCGTGGGATTGGCCATATCTACTAAAAGCAAGGCGGGCAGCAACCGCTGCCTGTATAAGCATCGTGACTGCCAGTAACGATTTCTTACTCCCGTATTTGGAAAGCAGCATCGTCTCGTCGAAGTTCATGCCTTGCTCTCCGGGACAGATTCGCTAGATTTAGCATCGGGTGTGGCCTTACGCTTTTTGGTCTGGAACGCCTTTTTAACTTTATAGTAGTCGTTTGTATCTTTCGTGCCGTAGATGTACAGCATAAGGATATTCAAGGCGTTCCACGCGGCTTGCAAATCGATGGGTTTTGGAATTTCGATTGTATGCGCACCCTTGTCGCCAAACTCCTTAACGCTTAGCAGCATTTCTTTCATGCCGATGGAGATTATTTGTTTATCGTAAAGTGCCTCTATGCGTTGCGGCAGCCATTTGCCCTTGACGTCATGCAGGGTGCAAATTATCTCGATGTTCATTCTGATGCCTATTGACGCTAGTTTGGGAAGATCCTCACAAAGCGCCCGGTATGTCTCGTCGTATGCCGATCTCAGTTCGTGCGGCATGCCTAAATACATTGGTGGCTTCTCATAGTTTGTGTTTACTGCGGGAAATTGTTTAATTATCTCAATGTACTCCAGGCTATGCTTACCCGTTTTAGAGTCTACGAATTCATCCATATCTTCAGTCGACGAGGAGATGGTGCAGAATTGCTGCTGTTCACAGCCGTTACATCTGGCTACGCAGTAATCCTGTATACCTTGCATGTCGCCTTTATTTACAGACCAGTGTTCGCTAGACGAGAGTATGACGGTGTGCTTTGTCTTATTCCTGCACCTTGCGCACAGTAGTTTTACAATGCTGCCGTTGCGATCACTATCAGTGAATTTTATTTCGGTGTCATCATCCATGAATGTTCTTAACTTGGATCAAAAAACTTATGAAAACAAACCTCTTCCCTATATATCGACGACTACAGCCAGCTTGGTTAACGGCTCGGGAAGCACGATTGGCGGAATCTTTATTATACTGCTGACATAAGGATGGTTCAAAACCGACTGCGCTACACAATATATAGAAGAATTAATACCGGTAGACCTGCTCATGGGTAACACCCGCCGCTTCGTTCAATTCCTGCCTCCAGCTGACACTAGGATGATCCATGAACCACTCTGCCAGATCGGCCATCATTAGCTCAAAAGTTGTATCTTCTGCCCCACCAATTGAACCTAACAGACGGCTAGAACTTTTCTAGTTGTCTTTTGTTATGATTGGGGCATGCGAGAAATTGAAATAAAGGCCAAGGTGCCGGACAAAACAGCATTACTAGCTGCCATTAAACATGCAGGCATAAAGCTTTCACTACCGATTAAGCAGCGCGACGTCGTGTATGGACAGCCCGGGGTTGCCGACAATGCGCCTGGGTCAATATGGCTTCGAATACGAACAGAGAATGACACTAAGACAATTTTTACTCTAAAACAACAGCATGCCGGCGGGCTTGATAGTATTGAGCACGAAACTGAAGTAGCTAACGCGGATGAACTGGCTTCAATTATTACAACTCTTGGGTTTACGCTTTATACCAATATAACCAAAACTCGGCAAAGAGCTCATTACAATGGTATTGAAATCTGCGTGGACAATGTCGAGGGTCTTGGTGTGTTTGTCGAGGCAGAAAAGCTCACCGAAAAAGACGCCGACGGCAGTACCGTTACAGAACAACTATGGACAGAGCTAGCAAAGCTTGGTGTGGATAGAGCGGATGAAGTCTTCGTAGGATACGATGTACTGCTAAACCGTAAGCACGAGCCGACTCAGTAATTCAGTGTCGAAATGATTGACAATATGCATACAATACATATACAATATATGTATGAATAGTGTATTACTCAGTATTAAGACCGACGAAAAAACTAAGCAGGAATTGCGAGATTTCTCAGCCGAACTGGGAATATCCAGCACGGCCTTTGTCAATATGGTCATTAAGCAGGCATTGCGCGACCGTCGCATTGTACTTACCACCAACCTCGAGCCCACACCTTACCTTGAAGATATAATGCGAGAGGCCGAAGCTGACTACGCGGCCGGTCGCGATATTACGCACACTAAGGGCAAAAAAGAAGCACTTGCTCATCTCGACAGCTTAATGAATCAGTAGTTCATGAACGTTGATTTTACTAAGCCGTTCAACAAACAATTCGAGAAACTACCCCACAAACTTCAAAAGCAGGCCAAAGCAGCAATCGCATTGTTTCTGGACGACGTAGTAGCACCTTCGCTTCGTAATCATGCACTAACAGGAAAGTGGGCTGGCCATCGCAGTATCAGCGCCGGCGGTGACCTACGCTTGCACTTTAAAATAGTAAACGAGACTACAGTGCTATTCGTAGCCGTTGGCAGCCATAGTCAGCTTTATAAATAGACTGCAACAAGCGCTGCTGATACCACGAAGACACGAAAACAACAGCCACGCATTTTCGATATGCGTGGCATGCTTTATAGGCTGATACTATCCTGTACCTTACAATTTGCGCGCGAGGTACGCGGTGCCCGTTGCAGCCAGAATGATGAGTGCCGTATGGTAGCCAATAGCCATAAGCCACGACTCTAGGTTATGTATGACTTCCAGTGGGCCGCTCACACCTGCAAACTCATGGAAGAATACAACAACCGCGAGCGCCGTACATACCGCAGCGAGGCCGCCCGCACAGAGTGTAAGTAACTTACCTACTGACACTGTGGCGTCTCCTTGGCTTCGTACTTTTGCATAACGGCCATAACGGCTGGGTTGGAATCGTCTAAATTGACGGTTTCGCTGCCCTTGCCGTCGTTAGTAACAACACCTGGGATTTTGGCTAGCTCCTTACTCTTTTCCATGCCTAGGGCATATTTTGCCGAGCCTGGCATGGCATGGTTTAATGCCCTGTCCTTCATTTCTTTGCCGGTTAGCGTCGTCTTTTTGCCGTTCCAACAGGTGTACGGGATACGTACATCGTCCGGCATTTTTTTATAGTCCACTTTACCGTCGGCTGCAATCCAACTTGGCGCCGACGGCTGTGCGTTAGCGGCGTAGACCGCCACGGTACTTGCACTAGCAACGCCAATGAACGCAATACCCGCAAGCATAATGTGTAACTTTCTCATTCAACAACTCCTTTCTTTATATGCCCTAACCGTTTAGCCAGTGGAATCCCGACGACAGCACGCCGCCCTTCCACGACCCATTCAACATAAGGCCAGTCAGCTCGGTGCGATAATTCCACGAACCGCAGTTGGTCGACCAATGTTGAGTAACCGTTAACATGGCGGACTTAGTTGTATTGTAGATATCGCCTGTATCGCGGCAGTTGGCAATACCGGGGGCCGCCTGAAACTGAAAGCGAGCACGGTTCTTAAGGTACCCGGCTGGGCGATAAAAAGCCTCCGCACAGAACGAGCCATTGTAATTAAACTTGGCGCCGACTGTTGTTTTTGAGTAGCCCTTATTCCAGTTGCCATGGCTGACTTCGGAATAACCATCTACGCAGTCTTCGCTTGTTTGGTACATCATACCCAGTTCGTATACATAGTGCGCATAGGCGTGGCCACTACTCGCTACAAACATACTTATTGCAGCCAGGAACGCAACCGCCCCGAGCCCTACTGTCTTTACTGTCATAGTTCCCTTTCTGCATGTTATTACGGATGTTAGTAACGTATGGTCTATAGTGTGCGTCGCATACTCCTGTTTACTATGCGAACGAGTGTAAAAGCAGCAGGCGTTCCCGCCTACACGAAATAACAGATAAGGGTGTTGTAAATTACGATAAGTTCATAATTTTGCTAGGTACACGCGCACTAGTTCGCGTCGCGACGCAGAAACAGTAACCAGGCTATAAGCCCGCCAACTGCTATGTATATAAGCACCACAATCGCTGCAGAACCGTTCGTAAGCGCATCCTCGCCTAGCTGGGGTGCCTCGCGGGTCAGTACTTGCTGTAGTGCAGTAAACGGCAAATATATGTGGTTAGATTTTAACAGCAATCCAAGTAGTGGTTCGGCCACTGCAGGGGTGAGCAAAAACGACACAAACGCGCCGACTTGGTTACGGATAAGTGCGGCATACAGCAGGCCGATCATGGCATATGCCCAGCCGTAAAAAGCAATGCGCCACAACAAGTTCAGCACAGCGATCTCCTGATGCATAGGCGTAATACCTTTTACGACAACCGCCCCCACGTACAACGCCACCACAGCCACCAACGACATAAGCACGACATACAGCACAGCAAACACGCTTAACACAGCCATCTTGGCCAATAATACCTTGGTGCGACTACGCGAGGCAGTTAGCGTATACGTAATGGTGTTGTAGCGGTATTCATGTGTTAGCAGCAGGATTGCGATAATCGCCGCCAGCACACCAGTTGGTGTCGCTGCGTTCGTTGCCACTTCCGCAAAGGCAGTCGGCAGCATTTGCACCGTCATGCCATTGCGTACGCCCTCCACATAAAATGACATAAACACTACAAATAATAGCGAGAACCCCACGGTTACGTATGTAGAACGCACCGTAAGCAGCTTGCGCAGTTCGGACCGTACGGCGGCTATCATTGCTTTACCTCGGTATTGGCAGTTTTGTATTCGGCAGCATCAGCAGTTAGCTCCAAAAATGCTTCTTCGAGCGAGGCGTTATGCGTAGTCAGCTCCAGTACTGGCACATGTGCGCTAAATGCCAGCTTACCAACCTCGTCTGTTGTTGCGCCAGCCACCTTTAGGCCGCCGTCCAGGGTTTCGAATGTCAAATGGGTGGCTTCTAATTTCTTTTTGAGCGCGCCCGTGTCCTGCACGCGCACGAACACACCAGAATGCGTGCTGCCGGCGATAAACTGGGCTACCGGCGAACTTTTAATAAGCTTACCGCGGCCGATTACAACAACATTATCTGCCATTTGAGCCATTTCGCTTAACAAGTGGCTGGATACAAACACCGCATTACCTTGGTCGGCGTAATCTTTAATAAAGGTACGCAGCCAGGCGATACCCTCTGGGTCCAAGCCGTTTGCCGGTTCGTCTAACATGAGATATTTAGGCTTGCCTAGTATGGCGGCTGCGATACCTAAGCGCTGGCTCATACCTAGGCTAAATTTACCCGGCCCTTTTTTGGCTACTTTTTGCAAGCCCACAATATCCAACGCCTCGTCTACCCGTGCGTCGGCAATCCCGCCAGCGGCAGCTAACACGCGCAAATGGTTGCGCGCACTGCGGGTAGGGTGGAACGCCTTTGCCTCTAGCAATATACCGACAACCTGCGCCGGGCGAGCGTAATCGTGCAGTGCCTTGCCATCAAAAGTTGTACTGCCGCTACCGGTATCGAGCCCAAGCATTAAACGCATGGTAGTCGACTTGCCGGCGCCATTAGGGCCTACAAACCCTGTTACCTTGCCGGTTTCGACCGTAAATGACAAATCGTCGACGGCTACTGTTTTGCGATATTTTTTTGTGAGGTGTTCGGCTTGAATCATCTAGCGCTATTATAGCGCACGCCCAGGGCTTTACGCTTGCGATATTGTATATACTTTCATATAATAACTACCCTTATGTCAAATAATCCTGGTATCTTTGAGCTCACGACCATTATCGACCCGACCCTAGCCGCAATTCCGGAACACATTCAAATGTCCTTTGCAAACGGCGGGCACGCAACGAGCAGTCTATACAGATCGTTTGGCGATCGCTACTACACGAGCCACATAGATAATAGCCATGAACATATTATTGCCACCGCCGGGGCTGCACTCGTGGGTACTGCTCCGGGCGAACCTTCGCGGGCAGTTATTCTTGGCGCTGGAGGTTGCAACGATATTCCACTACCATTTATTGCAGAAACATTTGACCACACAACACTCGTCGATGCCGATCCAGCAAGCAGCGAGCGCGCACTCAGCCGCCTGCCTAGCGAGCTATTAGGCAAAGTCAGTTTGGTTGGTGCGGATATTACCGGCATTATAGGCCCGTTTGCGCACACCATAGGCAACTTAGTGGACCGTCACCCTGACATGCCTAGCTTCGACCGTGCCGCCGCCGAATATATTAGGCACATCGATCCGCAGGACGCTCCACCGGCGCTAGAAGGTCCATATACATTTGTCTCGTCGCATTTGGCAATGTCCGTAATCGCACAAGGCCCTGGTGATATACTCGAGAAACTTACAAAACGACCCAAACTACCCGATGAATTGCAGGCGGCAACGAACGAACCCGTAGACCCGCTTACCGAAGCGCTCAAAGCATTAGAGGGTCGTCTGCAGAGTGCGCACATCGCCTACTTAGGTAGGCTTATTGCACATAACGGTGCCGTGCATTTCGCCGATACTACCGATTGTATTCGACTAATTAAAGGTGCTGGTTTTAAACGCACTCCTTTAGTGGACGAACCTGCCCTACGGGCCGCAGTGCAAGGGGGCTACACAGAACTACGGCCGTCTAAGGCATGGTTGTGGAAATCCAGCCCGCCCGTGGCTTTCAGTGTTAAATCGTTTGCATTGGCTCCACGCACAGCGCAACAACGCTAGATGTGCGCCAGCATGGCCAATAGCTCGTCGGCGGTTTGGGCGGTCATAAGCTGTTCGCGCAGTTCTTTGGCGCCATCGAAGCCGTTAATGTACACTTTGCAAAACTTATTAAGTGTTACAATGCGCCGCTCGTTATGTTGCCATGTATCCACAAAAAGCTTAACGTGCTTAGTATATAGATCAATCTTTTGTTTCTTGGTGTAATAGCCCCACGGACTGTGTGCTGCAAACAAGAATGGGTCTTTAAATATACCGCGGCCAATCATAATACCGTCTAGTTTGTACTGGGTAGTAAGGTCGCGCGCCTCGTCGAGCGTAGCGACATCGCCATTGCCTACCACTAATGTATTGGGGGCAATCTGGTCACGCAGTTCGCGCACAGCATTCACACTATCCCAATGCACAGGCGGCTCGCTCATTTCGCTACGGGTGCGACCATGGACAGTTAACATGCTGAGGTTCTGCTGCAAAAGCAATTCGTGCCAGGTTAGGTCTATAGTGTTAAAGCCCAACCTTGTTTTAACACTCACCGGCACCCGGCCGGCGGCGCCTTCCTGCGTTGCCTTAATAATCTCTACCGCAAGCTCGCGGTTGTTAATAAGGGCGCTGCAACAACCATTGTTCGTAATGACTTTAATAGGACAGCCCATGTTAATGTCTATACCAGCAAAACCCATAGCTACCAGTTCGCCGGCGGTTTTACGATAATTCTCGGGGGTTTTACCCCATATTTGGGCGATAACTGGCTGTTCCTTAGCGGTAAGCGCTAGTTTTTTGAGCAAACGGTCGCGGCCAGGGCTTTGCAGGCCATCTACGTTTACAAACTCAGTAAAAGATACATCCGGCCGTGCGCAATCTGCCACCATTTGCCGAAAGACCGTATCGGTCACATCGTCCATTGGGGCCAGCACAAAAAACGGTCGCGGCAACTTAGTTAACACATTCATTTTTGTATATTATAAACTAAATACATAACACTTGCTAACGCTTAACGAAGTGTCGCGCCAAGCCAGAGCAAGTAAATGCTTATTAAACCGCCCGCCACATAGTTCATAAATGTCAGCATGCGCCACATGCGCCGGAACACCACGTGGTCGGAACGGTGCCGGAATGGTATGGCGCTGGCCATAAACAGTACATACCAGAGCAACACAATAGTAACCAACAAACCACGCCAGCCGTAGTACAAAACCGGCAGTACCGCAGCCGCAATGTATGCACTCAGGCAAAACACAATTGTTTTTTCGGCGCCCAACTTGGTGGCAATAGACGCTATACCTGCTTCGCGGTCGGGCTTGATGTCTTGGATTGCACCCAACGCATGGTTGCCCATAGCCCAAATAAAGAACGCCAGCCATGCCGGCAACCACAAATATTGGCCACCGCTCAGCAGCACACCAAAAATAAACGGCGAGGTATAGTGGAAGCTAGACGTCAACGAATCCAAAAACGGCACTTCCTTAAACCGCAGCCCTTTGACACTATAGGCAACGACCATAAAGAGCATCAGTACTAGCCAAATGGTAGATGGCCAGCCGCCAACAACTACAAAGTACACCCAAAACGGTATGTTCAAGGCCAGGATAACACCAATAAGCGGCAGGTGTTTCTGTTTTACAAGCACGCCGGTTTTGCGTGGATTACGAATGTCCGATTCGTAATCAAAAATATCATTAATGCCGTACATAAGCAGGTTGTAACATATGGCAAAATAGACCGTGCCAATCCATAGCATGGCCGGGTCATCTACCTGTGGGTGCACAACCAAATAGCCAGCTACAAACGGTGCCGCGGTCGTAATCCACCACACTGGCCGGGACGTTTTATACACCTCCCAAATAGATAATTTATGTGTCTTTTTTGCCATAGGTTACCAGCATCCCCATGCCTATTACTGCCACTATTGTATAGCTAATGTCTTCTATTGGCATAGCGCCGATTAACAAAAGCGACTTAGCCGGGTTAGGCACATATACGTAACGCTCCATGAATTGGTCGAATATAAGGGTTAGCACCAGCAGCGCGCCAATGACCGCCCAGGTTCGCCGCCGCAGCGTTACTCGCGTGCGTAACACTAGCAGGTCCAGCACGAGTACAGTCGCCACAAACGGCACGCACATTAACGCGTATGTATACATGTTGCAAACCTCCACGCACACAGCGCGATATAGTTTAGAAAATACAAAAACAGCAGTTCTTCTACAGGCAGGTCGGGTGTTACCAGGTGCGGCCCGGATACCCAAGCCGAATTTGTGGAAAAAACATGTAGCGTAATACCAATACAATCCCAGACTAAGAAAAAGACGAACCCAATCATAATATAAGCGGCCACTCGCCTAGGTCGCCAAAACCAAGCGAGTTTGTACCGATAATCAAGCACTGTTACGCCCAAAATGGCTACGAGCAAGCTCAACAGATAGATGTACTGCTGCATACCCTTTATAGTATAGGGACATGAAACAGCAAACGGTGGTGATTATTGGCGGCGGTGTCGGAGGGCTAGCTACAGCCTGCTTGCTCGCCAAAGCCGGCTACCACGTTACGGTGCTCGAAAAGAATAACCAGCTTGGGGGCAGAGCAGGGCAGTTGCAGGCAAACGGTTTTATTTTTGATACCGGCCCAAGCTGGTATTTAATGCCCGATGTCTTTGAGCGATTTTTTAGCAACATGAACGAACGGCTAGAGGACCACCTGCGCCTGGTGCGTTTGTCCCCCGCCTACCGCGTATTCTACAAAGATACCAATCAGCACATAGACATAACGAGCAACCTGGAAGCAGACGCTGCGACTTTTGGATCGATTGAGCCTGGCGCAGGCGCTCGTCTTACCCGTTACTTATCCCGAGCGGCTTATACCTACAATGTGTCACTGGACCGATTTTTATACAAAAACTACGACCGCCCGGCCGATTTTATGACACCCGAAGTTTTGCGTGCCGCCCCTAAGCTATCGCTATTTTCAAGCATGGACCGCTACGTAAACAAATATTTCAAAGATCCGCGCCTGCAAAAAATCATGGAATATCCGTCAGTCTTCCTGGGCGCCAGCCCCTACAAAACGCCCGCACTCTATAGCCTGCTCAGCCACACCGATTTTACGCAAGGCGTATTTTACCCTCGTGGCGGCATGTATGAAATCATAAAAGCCCTACTGCGCATTGGCAAAAAACACGGGGTAACCTACCAAACAAACGCGGCAGTTTCGCGCATTATCGTTGAACATGGCCGGGCTATTGGCGTAGAAGTAAATGACACAAGTCTACGTGCCGATATCGTTATTAGCAACGCAGACATGCACCACACCGAAACCGCCCTGCTACCGGCAGAATACCGCGACCATTCGGCACGCTACTGGCGTACGCGCACGCTTGCACCGTCTGCGTTGCTACTCTATCTAGGGGTAAACAAACAATATCCGTCACTTGCCCACCACAATTTACTATTTACTAGCAATTGGCGGCAAAACTTCGCCGAACTAGAAACGCCCGCGCATTTTCCTACCGACCCCTCGCTGTACGTGTGCGCACCCAGCAAAACCGATCCGTCCGTCGCGCCCAAAGGGCACGAAAACCTGTTTGTACTAGTGCCGGTAGCAGCCGGGCTACACTACACAGCAGACGAACTGCATACCTTCAGCGACGCTGTACTACAAACTCTGGAACGCGAGCTACACTTGCCCGATTTGCGTCGTCATCTTGTATACCAAAAAAGCTTCTGCGTTGACGACTTCGCCTCGCAGTTCAACAGCCAAAGCGGCACCGGACTAGGCCTGAGCCATACGCGTAACCAAACTGCTCTGCTCCGCCCCCGCAATAAAAGCAAAAAAGTCAAAGGCTTGTACTACGTCGGTGCAACAACGCACCCAGGTATTGGCCTGCCGCCGGTGCTTATTAGCGCCGAGCTGGTAAGCAAGCGAATACTATCCTAAGCGCTTACAGGCGTAAACCGTGGCACTGTCTTGCCGTTGTACTCTACGTGGTCCAACCACTCCTTCAAAGACCGTACAAAACTAAAACGCGCATCGTGGTCGGCACGATACACAACACCAACCTCATCAGTAGCCTCAATAATCACTAAATCGATTATCGTGTAGGGTTTAGCCAGATTTTTGTAATGCACATATTTCGCGCCTACTGTTACGTGCAATTTTGCAGATTCTATCTGATCGTTTAATTGATCTAGCGGTAAATGGCCCACCGGTTCCCCTTTTTATTGTTATTCCCACCTAAAGACTTTGAAGGCGATGACGTAAATAACCACCGTCCACCCAAGCAGCAGGGCCACTTGCGGGCCTAAGTCTAGTAGCGACTTGCCTTCGGTTGCAATAAGCCGAATACCGTCAATAACCGGCGTAAGCGGCAAAAACGCCGATAGATTCTGTAGCCATTCAGGCATAAGAAAGCGCGGAAAGAACGTGCCACTCAAAAACATCATAGGGAACACTACCAAGTTACCTAGCGGTGCTGCCTGGCGCTCGTTCTTAGCCCAACCACCAATAGACAGGCCAATACCTAAAATCATAACGATACTGGCGCACACCCAGGCAATAATCGCCAGCCAGTTACCCACAACGTTCAAATGGAACACCGTAATTGCAATTGCAAACAATACTGCCAGCGATACCAACCCAACTGCCGTTTGACTGAGGGCAGTCGATACGAAGTACTGCCATACGCGCAAAGGCGTCGTGTGCAGCCGGCGCAAGATGCCCTGCTTCTTTAGCTCAGGGAATACGTTAATTGGCCCAAAAATGCCGAGGCCAATTATGGAAAAGCCAAGCAAGCCGGCAAAGGTATAGTCGAACCGCGACAAACTCTCGTTGGCGGTTTCGACTGCTTTAGCGGTAAACGGCTTGGTTGTTGGCACGAATTTGGCGTTAATACCACTAAAGACGTTGCTAAGCAGCGACGTCAGCGTTTGTCCTGCCTGATCGTTATTTTGTGTAAATACTACCTGGGCTACACCAGACGGATACTGCTGGCCAGACTTCTGGGCGCCGAAATCTTTGGGCAGCACAATGGTAGCATCTAGCTGGTTGCGGTTCATTTTTTCTTTGGCGGCATCCACAGTTGTGATGTTTTTGTCTATCTCGAACACTTTGTCTTTTTTAATTTGGTTGGCCAGTGTTTGGGCAATCGGCGTTTTGGATTCGTTTATAAATGCGACTTTAAACGACACATCGCTCTTGCCACCGAATATAAAACCGAACACAAACAAAAAGATAACCGGGAACGCAATACCAAAAAACAATGCCAGTCGATCCCTAAAAAACCGCCTCGTATTCAGCCTGGCAAAAACCAATACGGTATATAACTTCCGTTTCATTAGTCGCGTAGTCCCTTCCCGGTAAAGTCAATAAACACGTCCTCCAGGTCGGCCTGCTCGACGTGCTGTTGCTTTTTAAAACCTTTCTTAAGTAGCTGCTTAATGAGGTTATTGGGCGAATCCAACGCAATAATTTTACCTTCGTCCATAATAGCTACGCGGTCGCACAGCAGCTGGGCTTCGTCCATGTAATGCGTAGTCATAATAACCGTTACGCCTTTGTCGCGGATGTGCTGCACGAGCTCCCATAAATTCCGCCGGGCTTGCGGGTCCAGGCCAGTCGTTGGCTCGTCCATAAAGAAAACTTTCGGGCGATGCACAAGCGCCGCGGCAATACTCAGGCGCTGCCGCTGGCCGCCGGATAGGCTTTCGGCAAAGCTGCCAGCCTTGTCTTCCAGCTGTACATCCCGCAAGAATTCCATGGGGTCTACCTTTTCGCCGTATGCAGCTGCAAATAGTTCAATGAGTTCGGTCAATTTAGTTTTATCTTGAAACGCCGGCGCCTGTGGTTGCACGCCAATAATACGGCGCACCTCCCACGGATGCGTGGAAACCTCAATACCATCAATTTGGGCGCTGCCGCCGTCTATGGGTCGCATTGCCTCAATCATTTCTAGCGTCGTTGTCTTGCCAGCGCCGTTAGGGCCCAATATGCCAAATATTTCGCCCCGCGTAACCTCAAAACTTATGCCTTGCACGACCTCGCGGTCGCCGTAGCGCTTTCGTAAATCGTGCACTTTTAAAATAGATGTGGATTGAGTTTTAGCCATACTTAACAAGTATACTATGTGAATCACGCCAAAATTAAAAGACGTCCGCTATAAAACGGACGTCCATCATAATAACGCTTGCGTAAATTATTTCTTGCGCTTAACGGTCATAAAGCCGTTACGAGGGTTAACGTTAACCTCCATGCCTTCAGGCAGTTGGTCAACTGCAGTGTCCGGGCGCAGATCCTTACTAAAGTAGTAAATAGTCTGCTGCTTACCGCCGCGGAGTGTGACCGTCTTGGAGTTGAGATAGTACACGACACCCTTTGGGTTGGTTTGTGTAAATGCCATTTTGCTTAATATCCCCTTCTCTTAGCATTAGTAATGGTACCCCTAACATACTCTGTAACTTTTTTGTTTGTCAACAGTTTTCAAGCATATGCAGCATCAAACCATAAAAATGCGGCGCTTTTACACACCCCTCCTGCGGCAGGCCTTGCAGCAAATCACGCTTATGTATTACACTAGGACGTATATAAATCGAAGAGTAAACAGGGGGAAATCCATGGAGTTTAATGTACAGCGTGGTGCAGCTCAGCCGGCCGCCCCGGCGCGCGCTGCTTCTAATGGTAGCGGGGTAGCAACACACGGTACCGGTGGTAGCAAAAAGAACTCAGGTTGGAAGTCTAGCCCTACATGGCTACGCGCCGTAATGGTCGTTTTGCTATTTTCTGCTACTGGTTTGGTTGTTGCACTCGCAGCACTCTTTTACTTCGGCGGTACTAAAGAGATTGACTACGTAGACAACGGCAAGCAACAAGCAGTTTTTCTAACCAACGGACAAGTGTACTTTGGTAAGATTAAAGCTATCAACAAGCAGTTTGTTGACCTGCGCGGCATTTACTACCTGAACGTCAACCAGCAAGTGCAGCCAGACCAAAAGGACGCGAACAGCAAAACAACAACCACAACTCAGCAATCCTCGAACCAAATTTCGCTGGTTAAGCTTGGGTGTGAATTGCACGGTCCAAACGACCAAATGCTTATTAACCGCGACCAAGTTACCTTCTGGGAAAACCTGAAGGGTGACGGCCAAGTCGCCAAAGCCATCGACAAGTGGGTTAGCGAGAACCCGAACGGTCAAAAGTGTAGCTAAGCGCACGATTAGCGAAATAACCCCTCCTAAAAGAGGGGTTATTTTTTTGTTCTTACCTATGTAGAATAAGAGATAACCATAAGCAACTATATGAAGACTGAAACCGACCGTACCCCTAGCCCTGGTTTTACTATTATTGAAGTCATGATAGTACTGGCAATTGTCGGTATGCTGCTACTTGTCATTTTTTTGGCAGTACCGTACTTGCAACGTAACCAGCGAAACTACGCACGTGAACACACGGTAGAACTTATTGCCGGTGCACTACAAGAATACAGCCTAAACCATGGCGAATTTCCGCAAAACGCTACAGAAGGTGCGGCCTTCGAGGCTGAAAACCCAGAAATCGCCAAACAGTATTACTTGCGCTTTAGCGACAAATTGGCTGGCCATCAATATGTTCCGGATCTCGACGAAATACACATAGTGTACGAACACTGGTGCAACAAGTATGGCAACGGGTACAACGACACCGACCCGATTGCCGGCGATGACGATGTACCTTCGCTATACGTCGTATACACGCAGTTAGAGCCCGAAAACACGAGCAAACCAAACATCTTCTGCGTAGACAATTACGATCATCACCCATATGTACCACCAGCGCCACATCCATAAGCCAGGACTTGCTATCGCCTGCACAGGGGGTGCTCGGGTACAATAAACATACATGAACAAGCGTTATTGGCATCATGTATGGACGCTTATCCGCCCAGTAAAAACCCGGTACCTACTAGCGGCTTGTCTTATATGCACTGTTATATGTGGCTTCGCACTACGCGCAAACTATCTACATATGACGAGACTGCGCAAAGCAGTATATGCCGCCGATACAGCTACTGACCCGCAAAACGGTAATATAGAACAAGCCCTACAGCAGCTGCGCGCCTATGTCGGGCAACATATGAATACCGACCTCACAAAAGACAATGGCGTGTACCCGCCTATCCAACTTGTTCATACCTACGAACGGCTAAAAGCAACGGAACAAGCCCGCGTCAATGCCGTAAATTCCCAGGTGTACACCGAAGCCCAGGTGCAGTGCGAAGCACAACTGCCTTCGGGCTTATCCGGCAGAACACGCATACCGTGCATTGAGCAATACGTCAAAGATCACGGTGTCGCACCCAAAGCTATCCCTGCTGATTTGTACAAATTCGATTTCGTATCGCCCCGTTGGTCGCCAGACCTCGCAGGCTGGAGCATGGTACTAGCACTCCTCTTTGGCCTACTCACAGCCATCCGCTTCGCCGCAGCTCGCCTCCTCCACCACCTAACCCGCTAATCCGCTTCCTCCTACCTCCACTTAGACTCTCATTACCACGTCGCTTTCGGATACCTTCCCTCCAAGTGACCGCTCACGCGCGGTAAGAACCTCAAAAAGCCTGCAAGGAACGAAGGTATATTGATTGATTTTGTTTCAGTCTTTTTGAGAACCTTCCGGCTCCGCTACGGCTAGAGTCACTTAGAGGGAAGGTATACCGAGCGCTCAGCTAGCGGTAAGGCCCACATGTATACCATTCACTGTCGTCAGCCCCTCTCCCAGTTCGCAGCCCAAGATCGGTGCATCGGCACAG
>DATIHR010000002.1:0-8253 GCA_035480575.1 Saccharimonadales bacterium (SeqCode)
AAAGTCATTCTCACCACCCTGCATAATGATAAGGTCAGGGTTCTCACTATTTATCCAGGCAGCTGTCTGTGGATACAACGTACCACCACCACACGGAGATACCATTATGCAGGCACCGCTGAAGCCGTTTTCGTCTTTATCTGCTAGTTGGGAATCGCCTACTTGCCAGGAGCCTACGTAGTCGATGTTGTAGTTGGCAGACAGGAGGTTTAGAAGAGCAAGGCGGTAGCCGTTAACCGTTGTTGGGCCTAGACCGCCTGCGTTTGCGTTTACACCGCCCTGGGTTAGGGAATCGCCTAGGGGCATGATTTTTAGGTTAATCTTACCGCCGCCTGATGGTGGGGGCGTCGGGGTCGGTGTTGGTGGCGGTGGCGTCGGCGTCGGAGGTGGGGGCGTCGGGGTCGGCGCTTTGAACAGCACTGCTTTGCCACTTGACGCTGTTGAATCAGTTACCAAGCTGGCGTTTCCGCTGAGCGTTGCGCCGGTAGCATCGGCCGAGGCAAAGAACGATGCCGCATGGCCGGTTATAAGGATAATACCTACTAGCGCAACTAATACAGCAGCCGCTATGGCGATAATTGCGTTAGGACGGCCTACTTTGCTAGTAAGCGTAGTAATCATAAGCTTAAATATATAGTGCATATTTGGGTGGGTCAATTTCTCGGCAATGAACCACACCATGATACGCGCGTACCGCGGCACTGGCGGGCTAATTATGTGTCGGTGGTGTCTGCTACGGCTTACAAGTTGTAGCCTTCAAGAATTCCGCCCTCGCTTGCTGCTTCCTTGATTGCCTTTTTTGCGTAATGGATTCGACTTTTAACGGTGCCGCAAGGTATGCCGAGTCTATCGGCAATTGCTTGTTCCGATAGGCCTTGCATATGCAGTTTTAGGGCTTGTATTTTTTCTGTGCTACCGCCGAGTACGTTCTTGATACCTAACCACAAATCAATAGCACCATAGGGGGCAGTAGGATCTTGTCTAGGATCTACTAGCCTGTCGCTGTCCTCATCGTCATACATAACGGTGCGGGGTCTGCACTTCGCAGCCCTGTGCGCATCGAAAGCTCTAGTGCGTACTGTCGTGTAAGCGTAGGGGCCCCAATCTGTTGTTGTGTCTAGCGGGGGAAGGTTAGGGTTTGTCGATCGCTTCCACACTTTTAACATAGCGTCTTGCACAACATCTTCAGCATCTTCATGCTGCATAGTTAACTTGCCTGCATAGCGCACTAGACCGGGCTGCAATTCGGCATAGCGGATACTAAACGCTTCGGAGCTTATCGCAGAGGGCCGCTCGTCCATATATGTATTATACAATAATAGATTGAATAAGTAAATTATTGCATCGATATCAATATCCGGTTCGGGCAGTTCGCCTTTCACGCAGACCAGCATACTGTATTGGTAACGTATTAAAATCACACCCGTTTTATGAAAGCCTACCACCGCTCATAATCTGGTAAGCTTATGGTATGCATAGTGGGCATCGTGATACGCGAGTGGATGATTTTATACAAAAATTGCCGGAGTGGCAGCAGGCTATTTGCGTGCATATAAGGCGGCTTGTTCACGAGGCAGAACCCGAAGTGCAAGAGACGATTAAGCGAGGCGACCGGCCGTATTTTGTACTTGCCGGTAACATATGCGCATTCCAAGCCGCGAAAGACCATATAAATGTGTTTATATATGACCCTATTGCGCTTGACCCAGAAGGTTTAATTAACCAAGGGCACGATAACCATACGGCACGCGCAATCCAAATATATCAGGGGCAGTCGGTACCAGATGCCGCGTTTAAACGGCTTATAACAGCTGTTGCCAATAATAACCGGGCGGGCGGCTGGCGCAAACTGCGCTAACTTTTTCGGGCTGCAATGTAAGTCATGACTGCCGCAGCAGCTATCCAGTTGGGCACAATAAATAGCGTTGCCATGGCAATCGACTCAGTGCCCTGCAAGCCTGCTACTAATGCGAATACTAGATAAGCGGTAAACGGTAGGTATGTCCACCAGCCAGCGGCACTAGCCGGTATGTAGCTACCTCTAAGGGGAACAAACCATGCGCCTGGGCCAGGCCGGAGTTTTTTTGTTTGTTTTCGGGATGCCATATGCGTAGTGTACGGCTTTAACCCAGGCGATTGCAAACGTGCTTATGGTACTATCAATACATGGATACACAGTCGGGGCGGGCCGACTTAGTACTGCGCGAAAACGGCGTGTTGGTAGTAACGTTTGTAGGCCGCATTACCAGTGCAATTGTGGAGCAGTTGTTGCGTGACCTGGCGCAGAAAAGCAAAGAGCTTCGCGCCGCCGGCAAGCCGGTGTACATACTCATTGATATTAATCATATTACTGGGCATACCAGCTTAGCACGCAGTACCGCAAAAGAAGCGACCAAACTAGATTTTGACCGTGGTGCATCATTTGGCGGCAACTTGGCCCTCGGGATGCTTATGCAGTACTTGCAGCGCAGTATCAGCCCCACTAAGGCGCGGTATTATCGGCGCGAGTCGGATGCGCTCCGGTGGTTGTTCGAGGGTGTCGATACCGGATCGACGCACACTATGCGAACCACATTGGTGCGTTTGTTTTTACCACTACTCCTTTTAGCGGCCGTGCTCGCTGCCACGCTGGCAAGTTTTTACAGCACGCGGGCTGATATTGCAGGGGATGCCGCTACGCTGCTGCAGCAGGAAGCAGATGTGTCGCAGGCAGATATTGAGCAGCAAATGGGCATTTACGTCCGCACCCTGTATGACTTTAAGGGGCTTTTTGCTGCCAGCGATACCGTAACCCGTAGCGAGTTCGAAACATACTTTTTGGCAAGCCATCTAGCCTCTGATTACCCTAGCCTAAGCGGTATTAGCTTTGTGCGGTATGTAAAAGATAGCGAAAAAAATGCCTATATTGCCCGTGTACGCCACGATACTAGTCTGAACCCCAAGGGGTATCCGAACTTTACCATTACGCCGGCTGCCACCAATCAAAGCTACGCGGTGCTTGAATATATAGCCCCCAATAATAATGCTAGTACCAGTTTTGGCTTTGATTTATATAGCAGCCCTGAACGCAAAACAACACTAGAGAAAGCTGACAATACCGGGGTAGCGACTGCCAGTGATACCGTTTCGCTTATTAACAATGCGGACAAAAAGGGTTTTATTGTGTCGGTCGCCTTGTACCACGGCACCCCGCAATCATTAGCGCAGCGTCAGGCGGCACTCATTGGGTATGTGAATGCGGTATTCGATTACCAGAAGGTGTTCGCCGAAGCGTTTACCGGCGTAAAAGACTCGAGTTTAAGGATTACCGTGCGCGACGCGAGCAAAAACCCCATATTTATGCGAACGGGTAAGGCGACGGGGCCGTTGCGGACACAAACTCGTACCCTCGTTATTGCCGGCAAACCATTTACCGTTAGTTTAGGCGCGCCCGTAACGTATGGCGCAGCGCGTACGACCCTGCAACAGCCGGCGACTATATTATCGGGAGGCTTGCTTACTGCGGCGCTGCTTGTAGTTGTAATGTCGCTTATGCTTCGTTCGCGTCGCCGGGCAATTGAACTGGCTGATGCCATGACGGAAGACTTGGCGTACGAACGCAACCATGCCATTGCCGTGAAAGAACAGCTTACCGTAGCGGAAGCGGCATTAGTGCGCGAGAAACAGAGTGTTGAGCGCAAAGTTATCGAGCGTACCCATGAGCTCGCCGAAGCACAAGGGCGATTGCTAGCTGGTATTCAGGGCTTGCCGTTCGGGTTTGCAGTTATCGACGCCGCCGATAACGTTGCGCTTGCGAACCAGGCGTTTATGACTATTGCCGGCCATGGCGTGGTCATGGGCACAGCCGAAGCGCTGCAGCGAATGACGGCTGATTTCTCGGGCGATATTGACCCTATTGGGCTTGGTTCATGATGTACAGACCGCTCGCAAGCCGGTAACCAAGCACATATCGCACCATGATAAGTTCTACCGCTGTTACTTCCACCCCATTATTGCCAACGCCAGCGAGCCGGGTGCACAGGGAGAGGTTCGGGGCGCTGTAGTTATTATTGAGGACACAACCGAGCAGAAAGTCCTGGAGCGCTCACGCGATGAGTTCTTTTCCATTGCCTCGCACGAACTACGTACGCCGCTGACTGCCCTGCGGGGCAATGCCAGTATGATGCTCGAGATGTATAAGGACGAGCTAGAGTCCAAGCCGGACCTCGCAGCCATAACAGCCGACATGCATGAAGCTGCCGGTCGGCTCATTAGTATCGTCAATGACTTTTTAGATATGTCTAGTTTAGAGCAAGGTCATACCAGTTTTAGCGCGGCCCACATAGACCTGCTACCCATAGCCCACAAAGTGGCTCGGGATTTTGAGGCTAGTGCAACAGCCAAAAACATTACCATAACCGTAGACGATCCGGGCGCGCCAGTGTATGCGTGGGCCGACCCCAGCCACACGCGCCAGATTTTCATGAAACTTATTAGTAATGCAGTGTTGTTTACCAAGGAAGGGACGATTACTGTTCAGTTTGAACACGAGGCAGCGCATATAACAGTGCTGGTAACTGACGCTGGGCGTGGTATTGCCGAGAATAAACGGCACCTGCTGTTCCGTAAATTGCAGCAAGCAAGCGACGATATCCTTACTCGTGACAGCACACACAGTACAGGCCTAGGGCTCTACATTTCGAGCCTGCTTGCCCAGGGCATGCACGGCAAGCTGTATTTAAAAGATTCGGTAGAGGGCAAGGGCAGCACCTTTGCCCTAGAGCTGCCCGCTGAAAAACAATAAGTACTTTACATAAACGCACATTTATGTTACTATTGTGTAGATTCAAGGTGTTATTATATATGGCTCAGGATATTTTTCTTTGGTTATTCAGCGTTGTCGGACTCATTAACTTTATTCATTTGGGTCTGTACATTGCTGGGGCGAATATTTACGACATGCAACGACTAATGCGCGGCAGGACTAAAAAGCAGCCCAAGCAACGCCCATATAAGCCGCACATAACCGTGCTTATTCCTGCGCATAACGAGCAGATGGGTGTTATTCGTACCATCGAAAGCGTGCGGGCAAGCACATACAAGAATCTGTCCATTGTGGTTATAGACGACGCTTCTACTGACAACACGGCCGAGCTGGTGCGCCACTACATTAGGGAAAATTCCGTAAAGACGCGGCCGCATTTTGTACAAGAAAATGGCGCTGTTATGCGCAAATTTCGCCGTTTGAATGTCGGGGCGACATCTATGCGCCTGTTGAGCCTTACAAAAAATAGCGGTAAAGCTGCCGGCCTGAACTATGCATTAAAGCGGGCAGTACATGGCGGTTTGGTCATGACGCTGGATGCCGATTCCGAAGTCGCCCCTGATGCCATTGCAAACGCAGTGCAGTACTTCCGAGATCCAAAAGTGGTGGGTGTGGGCGCTAACGTCCATATACAGGAACAGCACACCATATTAGGCCTACTGCAAAAGTTCGAGCACATGATTGGGTATCGGTCCAAGAAGTTCTACACGGTAACGAACTCCGAATTTATTATTGGCGGCGTTGCTTCGACGTACCGTTATAGCGTGCTGAAGCGCCTAGATTTTTATGACACCGATACCGTAACTGAAGACATTGGTTTAAGTATGAAGGTTGTTGCCCAGGGTAACCGCGCGCAGCGCATTGTGTACGCGGCCGATGTCGTTGCGAGTACCGAGGGCGTGCAAAGCTATCGTGCGCTCTTCAAACAGCGCTATCGTTGGAAGCTCGGTAATCTGCAAAACTTGCTGAAATACCGGCACGCCTTGTTGGCGAACCACGATGCGAAATATAGTAAAACCCTTACAATGTACCGTATTCCTATGGCCTACTTGAGCGAAGTTATGCTGATGATGCAGCCGTTCTTTTTGGGTTACGTGGTGTTCTTGTCAATTATGTACCACACGGTCGGTTTGTTTCTTGGCAGCTACCTGACGATAACGGTATATATACTATGGAACCTCTGGCCCGATGAGCACCACGGTGCATTCCACAAGCTACGCCTGAGTTTGTACGCGCCGCTTATGTACTTTTGTTTCTTTATTATGGACGCAGTGCAGATTGTGGCCATTGTGCGCTGCCTTATACATGCCCGCCAGCTGACCGACAAACGTGATCACATTGGTACTTGGGCCTCGCCAGCGCGCGCCAAAGCTGCGGCCGCTTCCTAGGTTGTTGTGGCAGGCGGAGTAGGTGGTGACTGTTCTTGGGCAGGAATGGGCTTAATGCCCGAAGACGGCTGCGTCCGGATATCGATTGCGCCTTCAGGCGGTAGCGTTTCGGTGGGGTTTTTATTTTCGAGCGATACGTCTTCGGTTTGACCCTCGGGCTTTAGAATACTGTCTACTAATTTATCCAGGGCATCGTTGGTTAGGTTAGCTTTGACGGCATAGCCAACAATGCCTTGGTCGCGCAGGCCAGCTGGCGCATCGGCTTCGTTCAGGTTTGAAATTATTTGTACCTTAATGTTTTTGCCCCAGTCGGTCGCGCGCATGGTGGCTAGAATTTGGTCACCGGCAATTTTGGGCACCATAAGGTCTAGCAGGACAAGGTCGGGAACGACTTGCTGAATAGTCGCAAGCGCTGCTTGGCCGTCATAGGCAAGCTGACACTGGTAGCCAATAAGTTCTAGTCGCGTTTTATAAATATCTGCCAGCGCAGCGTTATCTTCGACAATCACGACCTTCAGTGGTGGCGCGTTTGGATCCATTACCAGTATTGTATCGTACAAATTATGCAAGCGCTACGCATATGCATAAGCAGTTCGTATGTTTGGTTCGTTGTGGCCTGTATTTTTATATTGTATTCTGATTTTATGGTAAACAGGCCAGGGAGAGGTGACGCATGGATACGCAAGATGTACGAGAAGCACAGCTAAGGCTGCTCCTGGCCGAAGCGCAGTATGTAGTGCCAGAACACCTGCGGACGTCTATTTTGGGCGACCCGACAACAGATGCCGAACATTCGGCAGACAGTAGTGGCATGGCACTGTCTGTGTGCCTTGGGACTGCCGCGTTGCGATTACGTACGGAGCAAGAGGCTATCGTGCTGCCGTACTCGATATTGACTCGCAAAAGCGAACAGCAACAGCACCATATTACGTCTCGTAGGGCAACGCTAGAGCATCTTTTGTTACATCCCGATAAGGGGTATCGGTTTGCAGAGTTTGTAGCTGCGGGGCTTATGTCGAAAGATATATCCATGGATGAAGCGAGATCGGTGTCCTATAGGATGATAAACTGGTGGCATAAAATGCTTCGTATAGGCGCGGAGCCGGTTATAAAGCAGGTGGGAATTGAACGGGTTCAAACCAGAGAGTATGCTCTATACGGTGTTAACCCTTATTTTAATATCGAGTCGGTCACACATGTGGAAGGAGAAGTGTATCTTATATGACATATGTAGCACTGCTTAGGGGTATAAACGTGGGTGGACATAGTAGAGTGCCCATGACGGAGCTAAAGGGGTGCTTTGAACGGCTCGGGTACCGTAACGTCAAAACGTATATAAATAGCGGCAACGTTATTTTTTCTGCCGATCGTACTGATGCCCGCGCGTTGGAGTCTACCATAGAACCCGCGCTCGAACAGGCATTTTCATTCCCAATAACCGTTGTCGTACGCAGCCTTGCTGAAATGGAAGCGACGATTGCCGATATCCCTAAAACGTGGACAATACAGGCCAACCAGCTGCGCTGCAATGTTATTTTCTTGCACCATACCATTGACGATCCAACTATTGTCGATAAGCTGCCGGTCCGAGAAGGCGTAGACGCGATACGCTACACCCCAGGAGCTGTACTTTGGAGCACAAAATTGGCCCTGATAACAAAAACCTCCCTGACTAAAATAATCGGCACTCCTCTATACAAAGGTATGACCATTCGTAATATCAATACCACCCGCAAAGTCTACGAACTTATGCAGGCGCTTTAGTCATCATTACCATGTCGCTTTCGCCTCATCCCCTCCAAAGTAACCGCTCACGCGCGGTACAGTCAATTATTGATTACTTTTTTAGATTGCCTGTCCGGCTCCGCTTCGGCCAAGTCACTTTGGCTGGCATGAGTGCGAGCGCTCAGCCAGTGGTAAACCCACATGTATACCGTCTGCTGTCGTCAGCCACCCACATAGTCCGCACCCCAAGATCGGGGCATCAGCGTATACCCGATTGCTGGAGCGGTATGGAGCCGGAATAACAGCAAAAAGACTAGTCCTAGTTCCTTCCTATAA
>DATIHR010000003.1:0-1588 GCA_035480575.1 Saccharimonadales bacterium (SeqCode)
GCTACCCGGTTTTGTGGTGCGTGCAGCTAGCCTGGAAAACCCATCCGGCGAGCACATATTTGATATGGTGCGCAAAGAGGCAAGCGCAGCAAGCGGCACGGAGCTGGAATACGGCCCAGACTTTACGGTAGGCAAGATAACTGGCGAAGGTGACGTAGGCCTACACGCTGATAACCAGCCGTCGGACAGCGACAAAGAGACGTATCATGTCCACCAAACCACAGAAGGTAAAGCCCGCATTAGTTTGGCTAACCAGGGTCCGAAAGCAGGTGATATAAATGTACGGCTAGACGAACGCTTACGAGGACTCGCCGAAGAAGGCAAGACCGACCCTGACCACATGAGCGCGGTTGTGCATACAGGTGAAGTCGAGCGAGGTGACACGGTAGTGTTTCGGGTTTCTGGCAAAAATCCGACTTGGCACAATGTAGAATCACTTACTCCGGATAGGGCCTCTAGCGTGGCAGTTATGTTGCCCAAGCCACAGGAGACTCCGAAACCCCACGACGGTATCTGGTAAGCTTCGGGTTCCAATACGGACGTCATTAGCCCTGGATGTGGGTGGGGCGAAAAGGCCAACCGCGAACGCCTTTGCCTGTTAAAATACTATAAAAGTGGTATAATATACTCTAATGAGCCAATGGACACTAACTGAAGGTGGTGCCAACCTCTTGGTAGGCCCGCGTTTGCTGCGCAACGAAACGGCCGTTTTCCGCTACCCGATTGAAGAATTTGAGGTACCTTATTACAACGAAACCTTCCACAAAATCGCCTCATTGGCAATAACCGGGGCTAACCAACCTGAACAAAAGATATCCATACTGCGCAGCAATGTAGACACCCTACCTGAGATTTTGGTTGTTAATTCGCTGGGGCTCGCGGCCTTCAGGGAGGGCAAATCCTTCGAAGCTGTTATGGATGAGGCTATTGGTAAGGTGGTTGGCTACCATTCAGCTATGGATCCAAGGCCGCTTACTAGTTCTTTTTTGTACCCGGGAACCAGAGCAAACCTGCCGTTGTATGTTAAGGCCTTGTTTAGGGGGCGTACGCAGATATGGGATAGGTCGGCAGATGGAATAATAGTAACTGCGAACTGGCAACGCGCGTTTGATTTACCGTCGCCCACCGAATCGTTGGACGATTGGGATGATGTTATCGGAATACCGTCCCGAAAAGCTTGAGCATTATCTGATTTCTAGGCTACACTTTAGGCATGTATTTTGCATCACGTATGCAGGCCGGCCGCATGTTGGCCAGCCAGCTAGTTAAGAAGTACCGCTATGAAAACTGTGCCGTTATAGCACTGAACGACGGCGGCGTGATGGTCGGCGCCCAGATAGCCATGCAGCTGCACTGCGTACTTATGATGCTGATGAGCAAAGAAATACTGTTACCACGCGAACCGGAGGCCATAGCCGGCATAACCGCCGAAGGTAACTTTGCCTATAACGAAGCCTACTCGCCCGGAGAAATAGACGAATTCGTGGGGGAGTACCGCAACTACATAGAGCAGGAAAAGTTCACAAAAATGCACGAAATGAACCAGCTGCTGGGTAGCGGCGGCATGACCCGCCGGGACCTGTTAAAA
>DATIHR010000004.1:0-38623 GCA_035480575.1 Saccharimonadales bacterium (SeqCode)
ATATGGCTGCCCAAATGCCTCGTATTGACTTATCAGCAGTAGCGGTTCTTTTAGGTGTAAACTTGGCGCCAGCAGCCAGCTCATCGATGTACATATAAACAGCGGCGCCCACAAACGCGGCAACGCGGCACGAAGACGGGACAGCATAGCCTTATTGTGGCAGATAGCACACGAAACTCAACTGTCGGCCCATCGACTCGAACGGGGCTATATCGATTATGACTGTGGGTTCCATGACAGGGGCGTATACTACGAATATACCTAACGAGGAGGGCTTTTATGGAGATGAAGTTGGAAGTGGTGCCGATTGGCGTGACGGATGTCGACCGGGCTAAGGCTTTTTACGGCGAGCAGTTTGGGTTTACTATCGATGTAGACCAGCCGATGGGCGATAAGCGCTATGTGCAGGCGACGCCGCCAGGCTCGGGCTGCTCTATTTCTTTTGGCGTAGGCATTACTACGACTAAGCCTGGCGCAGTGGACGGTTTATTGTTAGCTGTTACCGATATCCAAGCCGTGTACAAAACATTATCTAGCCGAGGGGTGGAGCTGACTGAACCAAAAGTTGAGCCATGGGGCTCCACCCACTGTTACCTAAGCGACCCAGACGGTAACAAGTGGACGCTGCAGCAAAAGCCCGTGCGATAAGTTCGCGCAAGGCTTATTCCTGTACATACTGCATGAGTATAAGGCGGGCCGTGGCCGATTTGCTGACCGCATATTTTATCTTTTGTAGGCGATTCTTTATTTCTCGCTCTGATAATTGGGCAACTATAGCCGCCTCCTCTTTGTTCAGCGGTTCGCCCTCGATACCATAGGTATCTAGCAGAATGCGCCTGTCGATGTTTGATATATGCAGTTCGTCAAATACTGTATAAAATAAGTTTTTAAGGGTTTTTGCCTGTTCGCGATCTTCGAAGGTGTAGTCTACCGGCTCGATTGTATCTATGTATTTTCGAGCGCTTCCAGATTGCGTTTGGTTGCTCCCAACTGTAGCGTCCAGTGGTATGGGGTGTGCCGCCCGCCATTTTCGTTTGTATGTTTGTATGGTTGCAACGTTTTTTTTGAGTCGAGCAGCGATTAATTCGTCAATGTTTTTGGGCATACCCCCAAGCTCCTGGTATATATCTCGTTCGGTGTTGAGTATAGTACGTATACGGAGTAATGTGTTGATTGACATGTTGTAGTATTCTGCCGCCCTACGATCTATTGCGCGCAGCACATGACCGCTAATCATCTTTGTGGCGTAAGTAGTAAACGAAAGCCCCACTTCGCCATCGAATCGCTGGGCCGTTGCTGGAGCCCTTCGAAGCCCGCCGCTAATAGGTCGCGGTGATGATACTTGACGCCGGTATGCTTCATTACAAGGCTGGCACCAAAAAATACAAGCGGAATACCTCCTTCAATCATTTGCTGTTCGGCATGTTTGCCATCCTGAATAACTAATGCAAGGTCTGCTACGTCTTCGCTCGTGAGGTATGCAGCGCGCACAGCGATTGCCTCCACTAGTGCAGCCCTACCTACCGCTGTATCAAGGTTGGGGTTAAAACCGCGCTTTGCGTCTAGCTGGTCGGTGGGTTTACGGTGGCCTGTATTGCTAAATTCTAGTAGCCTGCGTTTTTGCGCAGCCAGTCGCGTTCGACGCTGTTCGCGCAGTACCGCTGCACGTTCCAGGTCGCGCTCCAGTATTGCTGCCCACGCCTCCCGGGTTTCGGGTTTTGCAAAATGGCACAGCATGGCTGCATAAATGCCTGTGTCGCGTCGTTGTGCGTATTCGGCTATTACCGTTTTGGGTATCCTAGGTTTTTGCAATCGCTCAGTATGAATGCCCAGCAATTGACGTATAGTCGAACGCGCGTGCTCCCGCACTGTCTCGGCGGACACACAAAGACGCTCGGCAATTACTGCGGCAGATGTCGGTCGATTAAACGGTGCTAGGCCGCGTAGCTCTAGTACGAGCTGCAGCTGTTCTGGCGTCACGTGTTGTGGCTCGTCATGTGCAAGCCGGCCGAGATCTTCGAGGCTGGCATAAACTTCTCCGGTCGCCGGTTTGGCTATAGGGCCTACGGACAATGCGTGTAGGGCTCGCCTTTGTGTGCCCTGAACGTTCTCGGGTCTAATATTTAGGCGTTTCGCAAGCTGTACCTCGGACTGCTTACTACCGAAGGGGTATAAGCCGCCCAGTCCTCGCACCATATATTCTGTTCGGGGGTTCAGCGATGCCAGTGCAGTGCCTAAATCTTGGCCATTCGCCAGCTGTATACCATGCTCTTGCAAAAAATAATCGTGCTGCCTTTTGGTCTCTTCGGGACTTGGCGGTACAAGTGTTATTGCTTCGTCGGGAGGTAGCTCTTGCCTGCTGGGCATTATTGTCCCCTGTTATGAGCGAGCAGTTCGATGACCAATGGTGTATATTGCGTTTTTAGTCAGATAGGTTAGTAGTTTTGTACCTGGGCGAGTGATCTCTGTCCTTATAATGTCGCCTCTAATGTTTTGTGGTTTTTGGGCACCAGAAGTATTAAACACTGCATTGCCGCGGCACAGTAACGTTAGGGGTTGTTCGAAACCGGCAACTTCGAGCTGGACGGGGCCTTGCGAGCCAGACCTGTACGTTGCGGTTGCGCCACCAACCACGCCGTGCAGATATCCTGCTTGTAGGCTCAAGCGTGCTGTGCGTATATATTCGGGGTGGGTAAGCGGCGGCTCTATGGCCAATACCTTTTCTGGATGATATGCAAGGCGACGACTCGGCGAAACGCCCGCAGCACGTACTGCTACCGCTAGTGTAATACCGGCCAGCTGGCCCCATGCGAGACTTGTCTGCGGATTGTCGAAATCAAACAGTACCGGTTGCCAGTCTCTATCGACGTCTCTCAGGACTTCAAAGACTGCCCCCCTGTTATTGGCCAGTACGACCCTGCCTACGGCGACCCCATCCCCGGGCGTAAGACGAGGAATATTCGTCTCGTAATATTCGGTGGGCGTTAAATCGGCAAACGGCCATGCATTGGCAACGTGGCCATTGTTGCCGATACGCTCACTAAAATCAGCAACCGCTACACCATTAGTCTGCATTATATTCTAATTATGATATCTTTATAACTTATGGTCAATTACCAGGCAATGCTTAAAGGTGTTTGGGGTAGTATGCACTTTTGGATGGCACATAGGGCCGCAGCCAGGCATGGAACCTGGGACAACGATTCCAGAGAAGTAGTATAGTAGGCTTCATGCTTGCTGACCGCATAGCCCAGAGTTGGAATACCATGAAACGCTTACCAACGCCTAGGCCTGAAGTTTATGACATATATTGGTATTTTGCGTCGGAGCGTCAACGGATTTTTGAAAAACGACTCCATGGCGAGGCTGCACCTTGGACCGATGATGTAATTTTACAAAAATATAAATTTTGTAATGTGTTTCGGGCGGCTGACCGGGTTTCGCAGTATATGATTCGTAACGTTTGCTATCACGACGAGGCCTGTACGCCAGAAGACCGGCTATTTCAAATTATTGCCTTCCGTATGTTTAGCAAAATTGAAACTTGGGAAGTCGTGCACAACTTTCTTGGGCGTTATCCAACACTTGGTGACTTAGCTGATGGGACCTTCACCAAGGCACTTGAAGCTGCCAATAGTAAAAATGGCGGTTTGTATACCCACGCCTTCATACTCTGTGCGGCTGATGCTTTTGGGCAAGGCCGTAAATATCTAAATCATGTCGAACTTTTTAGACATATGTTCCTGGGCGATGAACTGGGAGGGAAACTCCAGGCAGCCACATCACTAAAAGAAGTATATGATCTACTCCATCAATATCCCCTCATGGGCGACTTTATGTCGTATCAAATAGCCATCGACCTGAATTATTCAGACATCATTAATTTTAACGAAAATGACTTTACCCAGTCGGGGCCAGGGGCACTGCGTGGCATGAAGAAAGTATTTAAAAGCTTTGGCGATTATTCCGCAGCAGAGATTGTCATGTATATGGTCGAGAACCAGCAAAAAGAATTTGAACGACTGGGTTTGCCTTTTAATGGTCTATTTGGCAGGCCGCTTCAGGCAATCGATTGTCAGGGCCTATTCTGTGAAACAGATAAATACTGTCGGGAGGCAGTGCCAGAACTAGCGAGCGCTCGTACAAAAATTAAGGCAAAGTATCAAAGGTCTCCGCAGTCTATAGATCTTTTCTTTCCGCCAAAGTGGGGCTTGAAGACATCTGACCGCTCAGCGGAGCTCCGCCCACGACGTAGCCTAGCGCGGCCTGACAGTAACCAGAAGGGTGTCGCCTCGTTCTAGGCCTTCTTTTGCGCGTATCTTTTTATGTATGGATACCTGTGCCGAACCGTCAGCCCAGGGGAGCATACTTCCGTCCCAAGTAGTATTGCCAATGGTTACTGAAACATGGATGATACCGCGCCGTTCAAACTCTTTGAAACTGTCCCGTATCTTTTTTGGGACATGCACGTACCACCAAGTGCCGTCTGCATCTTGTTCTAATTGTGCCTGAAAGGTCTGTGACGGCATGGCTTTATACTAACAAAAAGCGCTATTGCCCGCATATGCCAGGCTTATGACAAAATTGTCGATACACGTGTGTTTCTCGTGTGTGGTACCGAGTTCACACAGTTGGTATACTCGATATAAAATAAGGAGATGGGCAAATGGCCGATGAAGGTGGATTGAATGATGCGATGCGGCAAAGCAAGGAGCATAACGGCTTCGCTTTTATGCTCAGCTGGGGCGGGTACTATGCCTACAAAACTGATGAGGGCACATACAAAGTATGGCGGCTACTGGACTTAAATCAGCACGTCCTGCACTGCGCGCTGTATAAAACTACGTTTGACCATGTACCGACGCTCGACGAGGCAAAACATGCCGAGCGCCTTACAATGCACGCACCCCTTGCTCCTATGGGCATGCTCGACAAAAAAGATCAAACATACTTGGGTAGCGAGCCACTCACCGATGACGATCTGGACGGATATACTATCTATCTAGAAGCCCAGGGTGTCGGCGAAGAGGAATCCGAAAAGTTAATCCAGAATATCATTGGTTACAGTGCTGAGAATGCGACCAGAGTGCATTTATACGAAAATCCTGACGTTAAAGGGAGTATTTTCTTCATTGACAAAACTGCTTCCTAGCCCATGAGGGCGGACTGCGTCCTTTATCCGCTTCTGCCCCGCTCATGCCATCCCTTCGGGTGGCATTCGGGTGTCCGAATCCCGCACCGGCAGTAAAAATGCACCAACCGCTGGCTGGTGCATTTTTACTGGCTGGTGGTGAGGGTCATTTCAAAAAACGAGAAGTAGCTTATGAAAACTTCGTTTGAAGTGTCTTGCAGTGCTTTTAAAGCATTTTGGCCCAGCCGCACATCTCCATTAATAAGCCAAATAAAGACCTGCGTATCTATAAGAAGTCTTATGTGGCTTATTCGCCCTGCATGAGTGCAGCTATACTTTGGTCTGTTGCCTCTGAGAACGCATCAGCTTTTGCCGCAACTTTGCCTTTTCCAATAGTGAACACGCGCTTATTCAGGACAGCGTTTTCCTGGTCGGATATCTTTACGAGCAGTACTTCTGGTTTACCGAAACCGCCGATATAGACCTTCTCGCCCTTCTTGGCGGCAGCGATGTACTTACTGAGGTTGGTCTTAGCATCGCGTATTGATATTGTTTTCATACCACTATGTTGGCTAAGTTAGCTAGGCATGTCAAGATATGCATAAGCAGAGAGGGTTGTATTGGGGGAGTTGATGTTTTTCGGGCACGAGGCAACAATATAGAGGTAGTATGTATACGTAACTGCCGTGCGTAATCAGTCCGAATCACAATCATGGAGACCACACTTTATACGCGAAATTCGCGAGCATGCAGAACGCGAAGGAATCCTCCAGGCGACGCATGACTTATTGGTACGCGATAACGTAACAGTGCATGCCAAGGGCTCTGTGGACCTCGTCAAAAACCACGAAGGTGGCATGCTGTTTATCGGCAACCACAATCGCCAGTTCGAATTTGTGGCGCTCATGGATGTACTGAGCCAAATTGGGCGCACGAGCATGAAGAACATCGTGAAATTTTACGTCCAGAACCAGGTTACCTGGGCGCTCGGTGATGTGGGCACGGGGATAACACTGCCAGTGTATCCGCGTCTGCTGGACCGTGATCGTAACAATAAGTGGAATGCAGAGCTGGTTTCCAGGCTCTGGTTTCATCGGTCGTTGCAGCCGGCGGTGGACGCCCGGCGGTTGACAGACGACACTTTGGCTGCCGCATCAGCGGAGTTGGTGGCGGGCGGTGTGGTTAATATCTTCCCGTGCGGGAGTGTCGTCAATAATATAAAAAAGCCATGGCGTGAAGGCGTAGGGCGGATAGTGCAGTCGCTTCCCAAGGAAAGTCGCCCTGATGTCCTGGTCGTGCCGTATCATGCCGATAGCATCCGTCGGGCGCGCCTGCTTGTAGCGGTGGCAGCAAGAGGCAGTGGCATTTTAGGCAGGCCACAGACAATAGACGTTACCTTTGGGTTGCCCCAGACGGCGGCTGAGGTTATGAGGTCTACGTCTGGCAGTGTGTCTCCAGCGGCAATTACGGAGGAGTTGCGGCGACATTATGTGGGGAGTTTTGAGGAGCTGTGAACGTATTCCAAACTTCTGACGGGATTCGATGTTCCAAACTTTTTCCAACCCGCGGTTTTCGAGGCTTGCTATGACCGAGATTAGTGACCAAACTTACGAGCAATTGCGGCAGATTTTAGAAAAGCAGAATGGCAAAAACTATATACTCGCAGAAGCAAAAGAGATTGGTGACGAACTCCTGGACTTTTATAACTTCCTCATAAAGCTTGAGTTGGAATAAGACAAGGTGTTTACGTCATTACGACTTGTTAGCCATACGTAAGTATGTATAATAATATGTATGGAATTCGAGTGGGATGACAGTAAAAGTACCTTCAACCTTCACAAGCATGGGCTGTCATTCTACGAGGCCCAAACCGCTTTCCTCGATAAGAAGAGAGTTATTCTTCCTGACACAAAACATTCGTCCGAGGAAAAGAGATATTTTTGTATTGGAAAGACGTCAACCGGCGGCATTGCTACCGTCAGATTCACTAAGAGAAACGGCCATATTCGCATTATTGGTGCAGGATATTGGCGAGAAGGAGTAAAACGATATGACAAACAAAGTTAGCTATACAGATGCGCCGACCGAGATTGCCGAAGCATTGGAAAACGCGGGCGCTTTAGAAGATTTCCTGCCATCCCCAGAGCAGCTCGTACTCAAGACTGAAAAGGAAAAGATTACTATTGCCATCGATAAGAATAGCTTGGAGCTATTTAAGCAGTATGCAAACAAGCACAATGCTAAGTACCAGACTATGATTAACGGTGTGCTTAGCTCTTACGCCGATAAGTTCTTGAGTCACAAGTAGATAGAAGCATGGATTTTGCTGCGGTCATTGGCATTGCAACTTCGGTATTAGGTTTAGCTCCCGATACGGTTAGCTTTATAAAAAATAAGCTGACTAAGAAAATAGCAATAACGCCTAACTTTATAGAAACAAAATCGCGTCATTGGGATTCTACTAACTCTGTAATAGTACAGAATAAAACGGAAGCTCCAGTTTTTTCTATACAAGTTGTCTTTTGGCATGATGGCAATCAGAAATTGGAATTCAAACTTGAAAAGGTAAAGAAAGAAATTGAAATAGAAAGTCTCGTTATTAACTACGGTGTAGTAGTATACAGGGGCGAAGTATCAGGTCAGAAGTTTGCGATAGTTGAATTATTGAGACTATTGCCAAAGGAAAGTGTTGAAATCGACCTGCAAATTGAGAAGTCAGGTAGCGTTAAGATATTTCCAGTGGCATTTGATGAAAAACAGAGCAAACAGGTATTGAACGATAAGAACGAATTCGTGTACCCGTTTACGCCTCCATTTGAGATGTCTCTATCCTCAATAGGCTTATTTCTGAAGAAGAAAGACTAAGGGTACCTATTGAATTAGGGTGAGGGACTCGACCTTCCAGCGCTAAAGAATATTACTTTTGCTACTGAAGCTTTTAAGTTTAGCTTACGGCCGATGAGGGATAGCGGACTTCGTCCTTTATCCGTACGACCGTGCTCGGTGCAAGCACCTGCGCGCGGTGAGGGATTCGCCTTATTGTGCTCCGCTCACGGGCAAAGCCCTACCGCTTCGGCTAAACAAGGAAAACAGAATATGCCACTGGCATATTCTGCCCCGCTCATGCCATCCCTTCGGGTGGCATTCGGGTGTCCGAATCCCGCACCGGCAGTAAAAATGCACCAACCGCTGGCTGGTGCATTTTTACTGGCTGGGGGTGAGGGATTCGAACCCCCGAATGCCAGGACCAAAACCTGGTGCCTTACCACTTGGCCAACCCCCAATATTTTGGGTTTATCAGAGTGATTTTATCGTAAAATGCGACTTTTGGCAATGCAGGCTGGTGGTCCTAGGCTGCGGGTTCGGGTTTGGCGGGGTTTTCGTGTGGGGAGAGCGCGTCGGCTGCTTTGGCTTTGGGGTCAATGGTGGCACGGCGCCTGGCGGCTAGGGCAAATGGCAGGGCTAGTGCTTGGAACCCTGCGCTCAGTAAGTACGATGCAGGGTACCCCCAGACATCCGCAGCCTTACCAAGTGTTGGCTGGATGACGACACCACCGCTCGAACCCAGGAGCGAGTCGAACGACAGTACGGTTGCCCGCTGCTCGGTGGGTATGAGTCCGTTAAGGTACGCCTGCCGCACGGGCATAGTCGCGGCAGAAAGGAGCGCCCACAGCACGACAAAGAATATAACCGCCCAAAAATGCGGGATAAGGCCCATGAGCGCAATGGCAACGGTGCTGAGCAGCAGGCCGACGACCAGTATGGTGGTGCGCCGCCGGAACTTTTGGCCAATGCGGGGCGCTAGCATACCGCCGGCTACCTGTGCCCCGGCCACAATGGCTGCAGTAATACCGGCTAGGGCGTATGCCTTGCTGTCGCCGAGCAGTTCCAGTAGATATGGTTGCAGTGCGTAGAAGCCGTAAAAACTAACGCCGGATATGAATGGCGACGAAAGCATAATCCAGCGAACGGGCGGATATTTAAGGCCGTGCTCGATGGAGCTGTTAAGAATACGCTTCATTTCTGTAAACGGTCGCTCGCCTTTTGCGGGCGTAAAACCCAAATCGCGCATAAGCGTAAACGCCAAAACGAACGTAATAAGTAAAATAATGCCGCGCAGCAAGTATGGTACGCCCAAGTTTGTAGCTTGGGCAATGAGCCCGCCGCCGACCGAGCCGGTAAACATGGCAATACCGCTGACTATTTGCCCTTTGGCAAATACTGTATCGAGTTTGCCCTTGTAGCCGGTAAAGTGCAGCGCATCTACTAGCCAGGCTTCGGTGGCGCCCGAAAAGAACGTAAAACCAAGGCCTAAAAATGCGGACACCGCTGCCCACTCCCAAAACCCCGCGTGCAACTGCCAGAGCAGCATGTACAGCAGTGTCGAAACAGCCAGCGTGATCGTACCCAGCATAAACGATGCCCGCCTGCCCTTTAGGTCGGCAATGACGCCCGTTGGTACTTCAAAAATAACCATGCCGGCAGTAAAGAACGCGTTCGCGGCAAAGGCCTCAAGATTATTAAGCCCTGCATCAAGCAAGAATATGGTGTTAATACCCCAAATAAGCGATGCGGCTAAGGTGTTGAATGACGCAAGAAGCAGGTATGTTGTTTGTACTTTGCGAGCGGCAGGAGGCATTACCTACATATTGTAGCAGTAACGGCAGGGGTATGTAATTTTGTCATTTTTTGTGGTTTGGTATTGTGCACTCCTATAAGCGTGTCGTACATTTTAATAAGATGCCAAAACAAACGACGAACCCTGCCGACTACATTGAACCGCTCAATATGAACGGTTTGCAGGGCCGCATGCTGCATGTGCCATCGGCCAACCCCAAGCATAATAAAGAGATTTTGGTTGTGTATGGCCACCATGCCCTGCTAGAACGCTGGTGGGGGCTTATGCAAAACTTTAACGCCTACGGCAATGTCACCATGCCCGACTTACCTGGCTTTGGTGGTATGGATAGCTTCTACAAGATTGGCCAAAAGCCTACCATAGATAACCTGGCGGATTATTTGGCATCGTTTATTAAATTGCGGTACAAACGCAAGCGGATCATTTTAGTAGGTATTTCGTTTGGTTTTACGGTGGTGACCCGCATGTTGCAACGGTATCCGGAGCTAACCAAAAAGGTAGATTTTTTGATAAGTGCCATTGGGTTTTCGCGTTACGACGATTTTAGTTTTAGCCGTTCGCGTATGCTTATGTATCGCATGCTTTCACGCACCGCAAGTATGCCGGTGGTGTCATCGGTGTTTAGGATGGTGGCGCTGAACCCATGGGTGCTGACCAAAGCATATGCCCGGACGCATAATGCTAAAAAGAAGTTTGCCGCAGCAAAAGACAAAGACGCGTTTGACAAGATGATGGAGATGGAGATCGTACTATGGCATGTGAACGACCTGAGGACACACATGTATACAACCAACCAGTTTTTGCATGTCGATAACTGCAAGGTACAGATAGATTTGCCGGTGTGGCATATTGGCTCTAAGGGTGATTTTTATTTTGATAACCACGCCGTCGAGCAGCACATGCGCATTATATTCAAAGAATTCAACGGCATCGAGCTTGATCTTACAACCCATGCGCCCAGTGTCGTGGCAACCAAAAAGGAATCGGCCGCATTTATCCCGGTCAAGCTGCGCCGCGTGCTGCACAAGATTGCCAAACAGTAGCATGGTATAATTGGCCCAGATATGAAGGTAGGATTGGTGTTTCCGTACAACGTCGCAAAAGGGGGCGGCGTAAAAGAAATCGTTTTTGCTATACAAGCGGTGCTTCGCAGGCGTGGCCACGACGCCTATATACTTACCCCTCGTCCACAGGACCATGACGGCGTGGTGCCCCACGAGCATATGATTTTTGTAGGCAGTGCGGCCGATTTTAATTCACCTACGCGTACGACGATTCAGATTTCGGCGAGTGTAAACGATACTATCGACACCATTTTGGCCCGGCACAATTTTGACGTACTCCATTTTCATGAGCCGTGGATTCCTATGCTTAGTCTGCAACTGCTTAGTCGTTCGAATACGGTTAACATCGGTACATTTCATGCTAAATTGCCAGAGACCATCATCAGCCGTACGATGGCTAAAGTAGTAACGCCGTATACAAAATCGGTACTCAAATATATTGATGCTTTTACGGCGGTATCTGACGCCGCAGCTGAATATGTGTGTTCGCAAACCAAACAACCGGTAACGATTATCCCGAACGGCATAGACAGTAAGCAGTATAAGCCGCCCCGCAAGATTTACGACGACCGGAAGCAAAAGACTATTTTATATGTTGGCCGTTTGGAAGGACGTAAAGGCGTTAGGTATTTGTTGCAAGCCTTCCGGTTGCTACAGAACAAGCAGCCTGATGTGCACCTAATAATAGCTGGCGACGGTCCGGACCGCGAAAAGTTAGAGGAGCTTGCGGCCGATCTCGAGCTGCAAAACGTATCGTTTTTAGGGTACGTACCGCACGCCGATAAAATAAAATTATTACAAGATAGCGACCTCTATTGTTCCCCTGCCATCTACGGTGAAAGTTTCGGCGTGGTGCTGTTAGAGGCTATGGCAACGGGCTTAGTAACGGTTGCTGGCGATAACCCGGGGTATGCATCGGTTATGAATGGCCTGGGTAGTATTTCGCTGGTAGACCCAAAGCATGCAGCCGAATTTGCTCGCCGGCTTGACCTGTTATTGCACGAGACTGACTTGCGTAAATTGTGGCGGGAGTGGGCGGCTAACGAGCTGCCAAAATACAGTTACGAGCACATTGTAACCCAATACGAGGAAGTTTATTTAAACGCGCTTGCGGCAAAGTTGACACAGAAAGAACTAGCCTAAACATCATGCACAGGGTCGGGATGGTTTTTGATGACTCGCTGGATAAACCAGATGGCGTGCAGCAGTTCGTACTAACCCTGGGCCAGTGGCTTGCCGCCCAGGGCCACGATGTGCACTACCTTACGGGCGAGACCAAACGAACGGATCTGCCCAATTTGCATTCGTTATCCAAGAACGTCAAGGTGCGGTTTAATCAAAATCGTATGGCAATCCCCTTGCCTGCCAACCGCCATAACCTAAAAAAACTGCTGCGCGAACAGCAGTTCGATATTTTGCATGTACAAATGCCGTATAGTCCGTTTTTAGCTGGGCGGATTATTAGTGCCGCCGACCCCGGCACGGCCGTAGTGGGTACGTTCCATATAGCGCCCCATTCCGACCTTGTTACGGTGGCTAACAAGCTGTTGGGTGTGTGGTCACGCGGCACGCTTAAACGGTTCGATGCCTTTACGGCTACCTCGGCACCCGCTGCCGAGTTTGCCAAACAAACCTTTGGTATTGATTGCCAGGTAGTGCCCTTGCCTATTCGGCTGGATGGCTTTCGAGGCGCGCTGCCGTTCGATCGCTATAAAGCTGGCAAACATGTGGTGTTTTTGGGCCGTTTGGTCGAGCGCAAAGGCTGCCAGTATTTGCTACAGGCCGCGCATCTTATTTTTAAGGAGGGCGATTGGCCTACCGATACCAAGCTTATTATATGCGGCGGCGGCCACATGGAGGGCGAACTAAAACGGTTCGTGCACGCTAACAAAATGGACAAGATTGTGGAATTTACGGGCTATATATCCGAGGAAGATAAACCACACTACTTAGCCTCGGCCGATGTTGTCGTGTACCCGAGCACTGGCGGCGAAAGCTTTGGCGTTGTTTTGCTCGAGGCTATGGCCTCCTGTAACGGCATTGTGCTGGCTGGCAACAACCCCGGTTATGCCAGCGTACTGGGTAAGCGCAAGCAGCAACTGTTTGACCCACTTGACCCTGCTGATCTTGCGAAGCGCCTGCTGGGCGCCCTAGATTTTGACGATATGCGCCTAAAAGCCCGCGACTGGCAGCGCAAGTACGTCGAGCAATTTGACGTGCCAAATGTTGGCCAGCAGTTTTACGCCATATACGACAAAGCCATGTCCGGCCGCAATATCGGTACATAGCTACTATAATGACGCTATTTTTGGGGTGACAGCATTGCTGTGCACGACTTGCTGCACGGTTTGTGTCAGCGCCTCGGCATCTGGTGCCGCGAAAGCGTCGCTCGTAAACAGCACACCCTGCGCACCTGCTTCAACTGCGTCACGCGCCAATTGCAGGTTTCGCAAAATAGAAGTATTTGGTTGGCTTCTGACTAATACAGGACGTTCCAGCGGGCCGTCACCGACACACGTGGCAAAACTTTTCCGGCTGCCCGTGTATGGCAGGATGACGGCTGTAGCGCCGAGTTCGGTGACGATTCTTGCGCTATGCCGAACGCGCTTGGCATATGCGTCTGGGCCGGGGCTGCCCTCTTGTGCCTGAACATATACGTCCGCAATAACCGGCATCCCCTCTTGATAGGCAGCGCCTATAAGATCTCCAAAGTTATAGAACGTGTTGTCGTATCCTGGTACTTCAGTGCAGTCGAAGGGGACCATGATAGCCGAGAAATGGTCTTTTCTCGCGGTTTCGATCGTGCCACTCAGTGCATCGCGATTCTCGCCTGGCTGCCGCATGGTGGCTCGGCCAATATGTAGGACTAATGGCGTATTAATGAGCGGTTCTGCGAATGTGCATGCAAGCTCGTGTGTGACCACAACGCCAGTTGCGCCTCCACGTGCGGCCTGTACGGCTAACTCGCCTCTATTATGTGCGCCATTGTTAGGGTGTACTAGAATGGCACGGCCAGATGCGCGGTGTAGAAGTTGATGAAACCGCCGATCTATTCCGGGCTGATGTGCAGTGTACATGCGCACCAGTATAGCAAAGTGCGACACCATGGCAGCTGGCTCGACAACTTTACGGACATGCGTAATAATACAGATAACATAAGGGGGTATTGCAACTCATGCTGGGATTTCGCAAAAAAGCAGATGGCGACACACAAACAATAAACCTTAGTATCCCTAATGCAACCATAGTGCGGGTCATGGTGGTGGTTATTCTGTCGCTTATTGGGCTGGCTGCCCTGCGGCAGGCTTCGCACGCGTTGGTGCTCATTTTTACGGCATTCTTTTTGACGCTTGCGTTAAATGCGCCGGTACACTGGCTGGCTATACGCCTGCCGGGCGATGGCAAAAACAAGCGGGCCATTGCAACAGCTATTTCGTTTTTTGTGGTTGTCGTGTTGCTGGCCGGCTTTTTGGCAAGCATCGTGCCGCCACTTATTCGTCAAACAACTAACTTTTTTTCTGCCGCTCCCGACCTTGTAGCACAGGTACAAGACGAAAATAGCACTGCTGGCCGCTTTATTACCCGTTACCACCTAGAGGGCCAGGTAGATAAGCTATCCGGCGAGCTGGGCGACCGCCTTGGTAACATCGGTGGTACTGCCGTAAGTAGTGTTACGAAGCTGGGGACGAGTGTTTTTACAGTGCTTACCATTTTGGTACTAACTTTCATGATGCTTATAGAGGGGCCTAAATGGATACGGTTTATTAAAGATGTTATTCCCGAACGCCAACACGCACGTGTAGATCGCTTAACAACCCAGATGTATGCCGTGGTAAAGGGTTACGTGAATGGCCAGGTAGTGCTGGCTGCTATTGCTGCCGCTATGCTGCTGCCTGCGCTTATTATCTTAGGTGTTAGTTACCCGGTGGCACTTATGGTGGTCGTGTTTATTTGTGGGTTAATACCACTGGTTGGTCACACAATTGGCGCGGTTATTGTTACGACGGTCGCACTGTTTACCTCGGTGTGGGCGGCGGTGCTTATTTTGGGTTACTACATTTTGTACCAGCAAATAGAAAATTATATTATTCAGCCACGTATCCAGGCTAACTCTACCAATATGTCACCCTTGCTGGTATTTATGGCTGTTATTATTGGCGTTAACTTTGGCGGGCTGTTTGGTGGTTTAGTGGCCATACCGGTTATGGGCTGCATTCGTATATTAGTACTGGAATACCTGCACAGCCGGCACATTATAGAAGACAAAACCTACAAAGACGCCATTACGAACAAGAAGGACAAAGAAAACAATCCGTACGCCGACACGTTCGACGCTAGTGACTAATCTTCGCCGGCGAATTCTCGGCGTGTGAGTTCGCGTTTTATCATGACTGCATCCGGCATTTTTGGCCAGGCGGCTGCGTTAAGCCTATTCGGTTTTGGTAGCCAAAAAGTGCCGGGTAGTTGGCCGCCTATAAGGTCTGGAAATACTAGGTGGCCTAGAATGCTATGCATTTTTTCGGGGGGTGGTTGCTGTGCTGGTGGCAGTTCTTTCGCCATGGCGGTTCGTATGGTTCGCAGCAACCCATGGTCGCCCGCCCAGTTTAGCCACACGCCGTAGCTGAGGCGTATTAACGTATCTGTGTCTGGCTCGTCGTGGCAGCGGTACGCTACCCAAGCCATATCAGGCGTTTTAGGCGGATTGCCGTCAAATTCTTGATGTAACATGCCGTGGGGCGTTATACGTATATCGGCTGCATAGGCCGCGGTATTAATAAGGCTTTTTATGGCTGTTCGGGCCATTTCTCGGTATTGATTATGCCCGTAGCCTTCGTAGTGCCACATGACGACAGGCATGTTTGGTTGGGTGTCTGGCTGGGTCACTGGCGGTACCATATAGGGCCGTGTGCGGTGTCGCGGACGCCAATGCCTTGGTTGGCTAGTGTATCTCGTAGCTCGTCGGATTTTGCCCAGTCCTTAGTGGTCCTAGCTTGCTCGCGTTTGGCAATAAGTTGTTTTTGCTCGCTTGTAATGTCGGTACGTGTGCTCAAGTTGAGACCAAGCAGTTCGTCTACGGTGGCTAGTAACTCCGTAAAGTGCTTGGCTTCGTGTGTGTGCAGTAACTGGCTGTCGGATTGGTTAGCGAGCGCGCTCAGTACAGCTAGGGCTTGCGGCGTGGCGAGATCGTTTTGCAAGGCACTACGAATGTCGTCCAGGTATGTACTGCCCAGCAGCCAGGGTTTGGTGCTGTCCTTGGCTTGGAACTGTAAATCGGCCATGGCGTACAAGCTTGCCAGGCGGTTTTTGGCCGCCTCTAGGCTGTCCCAACTAAATTGGCTTTGGCTGCGATAGTGCGACTCAAGTACGTTTAGCCGCACAACCTGGGGGCTAAAGCCTTTTTCGACTAGCTCTTGTAAGCGAATACCATTACCAAGCGACTTCGATATTTTGTCGCCGTTTACCATAACGTGGTTGCTGTGCATCCACATGACTGCAAAACGCTTACCAGTTGCGGCCTCGCTTTGGGCGATTTCGTTGGTGTGGTGGATGGGTATGTGGTCTATGCCGCCGGTGTGAATATCCAGCGTGTCGCCCAGGTATTTCATGCTCATGGCACTACATTCAATGTGCCAGCCCGGAAACCCCTTGCCCCACGGGCTGTCCCATTCCATGTCGCGTTTTTGTCCTGCCGGTGTACGTTTCCATAGCGCAAAATCGGTGGGGTTACGCTTTTGCTGGTTTACTGCCACGCGCGCGCCGGCTTGTTGGTCGTCGAGGTCTAGGCGGGCAAATGTGGCATAACCCTCAAATTTTGAAGTATCGTAATACACCCCGTCGTCAATAACGTAGGTGTAACCTTTTGTTTCCAGGCGTTTTACTAGTTCTATTTGCTCGGCGATGTGGTCAGTGGCTTTTACGATGTGGTCGGGCATGAGGTTGCCGAGCTGATTCCAACCGTCCATAAAGTCTTTGGCGTAGAATTCGGCAACTTCCCAAGCGGTTTTACCCTCGCGGCGGGCGCCTTTCTCTAGCTTGTCCTCGCCGTCGTCGGCATCGCTAACGAGGTGGCCGACATCGGTAATGTTCATGACCCACTCGGGTTGCAGGCCGGTAGCCTTGAGTGTGCGAACCAGTGTGTCCATGCGTACATAGTTAAACCAGTGGCCTACATGAGCGTAATCGTACACGGTGGGGCCACAGGTGTAGATGGTTACTGTGGGCTGATGCTGTGGTTGTACTTCGTCGATGGTGCGTGTGAGTGTATTGTAGAGTTTCATGATGCTTTCTTGTCTAGTTGGTTGATTAAACGAAACGCTAGGCTCATACACTCTGATTTTATTTCGTTAAACGGTTTGCCGTTTTGCACCTTAAAGCCGCTGGCGTATGGGTGTCCCCCGCCGCCAAAATGTTCAGCCAGCTCGGCTGCAATAGGCGTGCCCTGGTTGGCGCGGATTTTTGCGGTAATACGCCCGTCGTGATAGGTTTTGAAGGCAATGGCAATGCGTGTGCCGGTAGTCATGCGCATGTCCTCCATTACAAGCATCGATGGATTGTATTCGTGGCTGTAGGTCTCTATTTCTTTCCAGGGGATGGTAATAATGGCTACCTGGTTATCGTTAAAATATTCTACTCGCTGCAAGAGCTCGCCCTTGTAATGGACAATTTCGGGTGTTTTGCGCATAAGTTCGCGGCGTTTGTGTTCTAGTGTAGCCAGGCTAACGCCGCCTGCCACGAGCTCGGCAATAATATGAATGCTTCGCGCACTCGTGGCTTCGGTTACCAACCCTAAACTGTCCGCCATAATTGCGGTGGCTATCATTTCTTTAGCGGTTTGGTTTAGCGGCCAGTCAAGCTGCTGGGCGAGCTCGTATATGACCTCGCCGGTGGCTACAGCGGTTTGTGTACACAGTACCCGTGCGAATGTAATGCTAGCCTCGGTGGCGTGATGGTCAATAACAATGACGGGCTTGTGTTTGAGTAATGCCTTTTGTCCAGATTTTTCCAGGTTTTCGAACAAGCTATCGGCGCCGGTGTCTACAATAATAGCGGCGTCAAATTGCACGGGTAGATCTTGCGTGACCCTATCCCAGCCCGCTAAGTAGCGTAGATATGTGGGGATATCGACGCCGCAGTACAGTAGCGGCTCTTTGCCCATGTCGCCTATAACTTGTTCAAGTGCTAGGGCGCTGCCCAAGCTGTCGCCGTCAGGGTTGTCGGCCTGCATAATAACTACGCGTTGCGCAGTTGCCAGGATGTCTTTAATTTCGGTTGCTTCCGGATAACGTACCATGATTTACAGTATAGCCTAGTGTTAGTTGATCGCGAGTATGGTGTTCTGTGAACTTTGCGAAGCGGCTTCCAGTGCACTGGTTATAGTGCCGCTGTCTATCGCGACCGCAAGCACCTGGTTATCGCTTTCGGACTGGGGTAGCGTGCTTTGTACGCCGCAAGCAGCAAGTTCCTTGGGGGTTAACGGTTTGGAGACGCCAAAACTGATGCCCGTTACCTCGCTTTGTTTGTTAACAATTGGCCCGCCGCTACTGCCAAGCTGTGGGGTATCGTCGCCCGCGCGCCGCTGGTCAATACCTGTCAGGTACGTAAGAATAGGTGTCTCCGCACTAGTGACTACCCCACTAAAGGCGTCTACTTGCTCTCCGCCGTGCGGGTGGTTGACGAACATATTAAAGCTACCCCGTTCGGGCGCACGACTTGCCAACGTCAAGGCGGCGTCTGTATCAAGCCCGTCCACAGTAAATATGCCTAAGTCGACATCTGCAGTTTGGTGCGGTGTAAATGGTCTGCCAGCGGGATTTTGCGGTGCTGGGTATTTTTGAATGGGTACGTCGTGGTTGTTGGTTTGGTATATATAGCACCCGCCAGTAACGGTAGAGCTGTAGCCGCTGGCGTCGGTGACATGCACGGGGCTCTCGCCGTTTAGTAGGCCGTGCCCTACGCTGACCACCCTGGGTCCGTCCGGGCCCTTAACAATAACACCATTCCAGCGGTTAACGCGCATTTCGCCGCTGGCAACATCGATGCCCGCATTTTGCTCCAACCGTACCAGTGCAGGCGCTACCTTTTGAGCGAGCTTTTCTGGACTGAGGGTGTTGCCTACAATGCCGCCCGAGCTATTGCGGGTAAGGTGTAGCAGTTCGCTGTTTTGGCTACGCGCGCGCACCGCAATGGGCTCGTCGTTACAGCGCTCCAAGACACCCTGCCCTACACGGATATGGCGCCCTATCTCGGGTTGCATTGCTGGCGCGTAGGCCGGTGCTTCGGCTGGCGTAGCTGGTTTTGTATCGAGTTCAACGGCGTGAGCGGCTCCAAGAATGCCAAGAAGTCCCCCGCCGGTCATAATCGCGATGGTACGTTTGCTCCGGCCAAAAATACCGGCAAGAGCGTCGTACCGCGCTTCTTTCAGTACATGCCGGCCTTGGTAGTGCTTGCTACTACTGTTCCAGAATGACATAACATTTAAACTATACAATATTACGATATGTATGGCAAGACACCTTACGCTATAGAGATTAGGAAGCCCTATGCCAAGTGTAAAAAAAGAGCCCCCTTAAGGGGGCTCTACTAAACGCCTTTGGTTATTCGGTTTGGTGCAGTGGTCATGTGTGTATCCCCCCGTACTTAATCACAACTAGTATTATAATACCCCCTAATAACAAATATAAGCCCCAATTTACCCATTTACCCTTGCGGTTTAATATTTTTATACAATCTCGGGTACTTTCGAGATAGTCTTTTTTTAGAAAAAGCAGGAATTTTTCACTAGTGTCGTATCGGTTGTCTTTGCCGTTATCTATTTGTTCTATCTCGTCCATATCGCCTGGTATATACCAGCCATCCGATGCTATGGAGCGAATCAAAAGACAGAACGCAGCCGCTAGCGCCAGTAGCCCAGCAAAGAGGAAGAGTCGGCTGGCTATGTCTTCTGGCATTCCTATCCGTGTGTCTTTATCGCCTGAAAATAGAAAGGTAATTATAGCTACTTCTCCGGCAATCATTGCTAATGCTTTTGTTCTAAGCTGATCGTATGCCTTGCTTACGTGTTCATGTACTCGACGAAGTTCATCAAGGGCAATGCGTAACGTTTTAGATTTTTCTGACTCCTCGGAACTCATAACATACCCCTCTTATATCGCGGAGTATACAATTTGTTCGCCACGTATGCGAGTACACATTGCGCACGGCGATATTTATAAACTTTGGCGGCCTTCGAGGGCGCGGGTCAAGGTAATCTGGTCGGCGTATTCGAGGTCGACGCCAATGGGCAGGCCTCGGGCGAGCCGGGTGACTTTTACCGTGCGGTCGCCAATGTGCTTTTGGATATACAGTGCTGTAGATTCACCCTCTACGCTCGCGTTGGTGGCTAAAATAATTTCTTGGACATGGTCGTCGTCTATACGTTGTATAAGCTCGGCAATTCGTAAGTTTTCTGGCCCGACGCCGTCTATGGGTGATACAAGGCCGCCAAGTACGTGGTAGGTTCCGTTGTAACTACCGGTTTTTTCAAGGGCGACAATATCGAACGGTTCGGCTACAACGGCTACAATAGTTTTATCGCGTTTGGGGTCGGTATATAGGTCGGATACATCTTGGCCGGCAGGTACAAGGGCAAATGTTTTTTTGCAGTACGCAATGCCACCATGCATGGCCTGGAGCGCGCCGGCCAGTGTTTTGGCCTTGGCCGGGTCGTTGCGCACCAAATAATAGGCGTACCGTTCAGCGGTACGCGGCCCTACGCCCGGTAGTTTGCCGAGTGCTTCTATCACGTCGGTGAGTGCAGGCGGTAATATTGGCATTGCTACAGGCCTAGGTCGCCAAGGGCGCCCATCATGGGCTGCATCTTTTCGGCGGCAAGCTTTTGGCTGGCCTGGATAGCTTCTTTTACGGCGTCTTCTAGCCAGCGTTCAAGCACGCCAATGTCGTCGAGGTCGACGTATTCTGGGTCTATATGGATCTTTTTAATTTTTTGTTCGCCGGTAATCTCTACCCGTACGGCACCCTCGCCTTTTTCTATAACAATAACCTGCTTTTGCAGTTCTTTCTGTAGTTTTTTAACCTTCAATAGCATCTTAGCCTGATCAAATCGGCTCATGGTGTGTACTCCTTTACCTTCCTATTTTACCAGAATTATGAGTTAGCTGTTGCTTCGTATGTTAAACGCAGCTCGGGTAGGCGGTGCGTCTGGCCAGGCAACGTAGTAGTGGCGTAAGTTGTACCACACGGCAATAAAAATGGCGAATGCCAGGATAACGGTGCCAACTGCTTGGGCAATAATATTACGCGGAAACACCCGCTGCCAATATTCCAGCATAAAGTCAGTGCCCGTTGCAGCTAAAATGAACATAAACGGCATGATTATGCTGAGGGTTACGTGACCGCCTAGTGCGATAAGTATCGAGCCGGATACTATAGCCAGGCATACAAATCTACTGCGCTTTAGACGCCAGTATTTCGCGTACAAATATATGCCAAGGCCAGTCATGGCGAGGGTAAAGGCGTCTAATATTGGCAGCCGGGCAAGCCAATGGGCGGGGTTTTCCGGGCTACGCCACAAGAATGCCAGTGGCACATGGACAAGCGCTTTAAGCGAAGCCAGCGGGTCTGGCCAGCCTTGTGCAGGCAAGCCGAGTACTTGTTTGCCAAGCTCAGGGTGTTGGTACAGTGCCCAGACAAGCGGGGCTAAGGCTGCAACAACAACCAGCGCCCCAATAGTTACTGCGATGAGGTTTCGTTTAAACAATCGGTCTATGCGTTTCCATTGCCACAACACGCCCAGAGCAATGAACCAAATCATGCCCGGTACGTATATAAGCGCCGTAGCCAGCGCAAAGCCGACAAGCAATGGCCAGCCTGTTTTGCTATGGCGTATCCAAACAGCGCTTGCTACGAGCCCTAGCAGTAAAAACAGCAGTACATCTGGCGAGCCAAAACGTGCGGTATGTAAAAACCATGCAGACGTTCCAAAGAGTATCGTACCTATGAGCGCGCTGCGGCTGCCATGCCAAAAACGCACCAGCCAATAAAAAATACCAATGCTTGCCAGGCCGAACACCGCGCTAGCAAGTCGTACTGCTAGTAAGCTGTCGCCTATTACCCGGTAGAAGCCGCTCGCAATAATGTAAAACGGGGCATTAAGGGGGTGGTTAAAAATATATTTCAGACTAAGACTTTGCTGTAAGGAGCGAAGTTCTTCCGGACTATAGCCATGTGTCAGCGTACCAAGCCGCCACCATAGCAAGGCAGCCACCCCAAGCATGAGCAGGAAAAAAATAATAAGCGGCTGTATATCGCGCTTCACTAGCAAGCCTTTAAGTTTCAACTGCATTAGAAAGAATTATACGCTAATTCTTACCGACGATAACGACGATGGTGGCACCATTGGGTACGACTTCGCCGTTTGGCATTGCCAACTCTACCTTGCCGCCGACTTTTTCGGCGACACTGCGCGCAATGGCCGGATTCTGGCCACTCGCATCAAACACTATGGTTGTGGGCGTGTTTTTGTTTTTGGCGTCTGGTTTTACATCTTGAATGCTAATTTGGTCGCTGAGTGTGCTTAGCTTGGCAACGGCTGCGTCCAGTTTGCCACCGCTACCAGAACCGTTCAGGACGGCTACCGATGCCTTGGCGGTTGCCGCTTGGCCGCTTGCGGCGCTGGTCGGGTCGCCGTTGGCGGTAATGTTAATGGGGCCAACATTAACGAGTTTGTTGTCCTTTTCTCGGTAAATCATAGCGAGTTTGTTTTTTGAATACACCAAAATGTAGTCGCCATTTTGCGCTTTGGCAAAGAATGGCTGGCCTGCTAGTTTGTCTTTGTCTTGTACTTGGGCGACGGTTGGTTCTTCGTCGGTAGGGATTTCGTACAAGTTGCCCACGCGCCCGACGATCTTGCGGGTGGTCGCCTTGGCGGCAGCCTGCGGATCTTTACTGAGGTTGTGGTACTTCATAAATAAGAACCCGATAATTAGGAGCAATACGGCTATAAGGATTGTAACGCCAATAATAATTTTACGTTGGCTCTTACGCCGTGGTTTATCTGAGTTCTGCATACTGTCTATCCTAAGCAATTATCTCTATATAATCAAACATCTTATTCCGTAAATGGATCATGATGCTTTGTGTCCAGCGACCGAAAGCGCTGTTTGTCGCGTTCGAAATACAAATCGACATTGTCCGTCGGGCCGTTACGGTGTTTTTTAATGAGGATGGTCGTGATGTTTTTGTTCTCTGTTTCGGGGTTGTAATAATCCTCGCGGTAAATAAACGCCACGACGTCGGCGTCCTGCTCGATGCTGCCACTTTCACGAAGGTCGGCCAATTGCGGTATTTGGGGTGTGCGGTTTTCTACCGAACGGCTTAGCTGGCTAAGGGCAATGAGCGGCACATTCAGCTCGCGTGCTACACCCTTGAGTCCGCGCGAAATTTCACTAATTTCCTGCACGCGGTTATCACTGCTGCCGAATTTACTACCACCGCTCATTAGCTGCAGGTAGTCCACAATAATTAGCCCAAGCCCGTGTTGGTGGGCTTCGCGCCGTGCTTTGGTGCGCATGTCGCTAACGCTAATGCCAGGCGTGTCGTCTATGTAAATTTTAGCTTCACTTAAGGTCCCCATGGCCTGGCCAATGCGCTCGAAGTCTTGATCGGTCAGGTTACCCGTGCGCAGCGCCCAGGCATCGACCCCCGATTCCATAGATAGCAAACGGTCAACCAGCTGCTCTTTGCTCATTTCCAGGCTAAAGAACAAGACTGGTTCTTTAGCCTGAATCGCCACATTATGGGCCAGGTTCAGGACAAAGGCGGTTTTACCCATACTCGGGCGAGCGGCCAGGATGAACAGATCGGATCGTTGCAATCCGGCTAGGACGTTGTCGAGGTCTTTAAAGCCGGTAGGTACGCCGCGTATTTTGCCCTTGTCTTTGTGCAGGTCGTCCAAACGGTCGAAGCTGTCGGCCAGGATGGTTTCGAGCGACACAATGCTCTGCTTAACATGCTGCTGGCTTACCTGGAACAGCCGTTGTTCGGCTTCCTCGATAAGCTCGCGCAGCTGCTTGGATTCGTCGTAGCCAAGCTCGGTCATTTGCTTGCTGGCGCTAATAAGCCGGCGTCGTAAAGCCTTTTGAGCGACGATCTCGGCGTATTGTTCGGCGTGCGAGGCGGTGGGTACGAAGTTAGTTAGCTCGGTCAGATACGCCGGGCCGCCAACCATGTCCAAAAAGCCGGCGCCTTTTAGCTGGTCGGCTAGCGTGAGGACGTCTATGGGGCTGCGGCGTTCGTACAGCGTAACAATAGCTTCATAAATGCGCTGGTGCCGCGGGTCGAAGAAGTCGTCCGCACGCACTGTATCTGCCACCTTAACGAGTGCATCGGCATCAATTAAAATAGCCCCCAAAAGCGAGGCTTCTGCCTCAACATTCTGTGGCTGTTGGTGTGCGTTCCCCTCCGGATCCATACTGTACTAGGATTGTAACAGCTCGGCACCACCAAAGATATTGCTTACTGTTTTTATGGTGTCGTTTTCTGGCGCGGTAGCGGCCGCCGGTTGCACAGGGGCTGCTGCACTTACGTTGTGGACTTGTTCGTCGGCCGGTGGTAGGGTTGGCGGCAATGGCGTTATGTCGGGTACGGTTGCCTCGCCAACAATGCACTGCAAGCGTACTGTGTGGCCGGTCGCCTCTTTAATGATATTCGTCAGCATTGTTTTATTGCGTGTGTCGTTCAGGCGTTTTTGATGGAAGGCGAAGCCGCATTCTAGGGTTACAATGCCGGGTTCAAAATGCGGCGTGGTGACGCGCACGATACTAAACAAGGTGTTGTGCTTGGCTTTAACAGCTGCTAGCACCTGCGTCCAAGCGGTTTTGTCGAGCGTATCTGTTGAGTTGGTTGCTGGTTGCTCGGCTTCTGATTCTGGCGCAGGCGCTTCCGGTTTGGCCGTGGCTACTACCGCTGCTTTGGGCGGTTCGAGGGTTGGCTGTGCTTGTTGCTTGCGCTGGAAACTGCTGGGGTGGGGTTCGGTTACGACTGCTGGCTTGCCCTGTACCTCTTCGGACATAATTTTTGGTGCCGCTGGTTTAGGGGCTGGCGTGCCGCTGAGTGCGGCGTCTAGTAAGACGATTTCTAAGTAACTTTTGGGGTCTGGCGATGCTGGTACATCGAGCAGGCGGGTCAGTAGTTGCATGGTAACTTCCCTGTCTAAGCCGGGTTTACCATGTACGAGTTGTTCGCGTAGTGCGCCGCCAAGTTGCCGGGCAATTTGTGCGGGTTCGTAGCCGCCTTGGCTCATTTGCTGTAGCGACGTCGCAGCAGCGACGACGTCGTGGGCTGACAATGCTGTAAGAATGCGTGCGATAAGGTCGTCGGGGGCAATGCCAAGCAAGGCTTCGACATCGGCGGCGGCAACGGTGTCGCCTGTGTTGCGTACTTGGTCAAGCAAGCTAATGCTGTCCCGGAAACTCCCTTCGCCGTGCGCCGCAATAAGGGCTAGGGCATCGTCGGCAATGGTAATACCCTCGGCGGCTGCAATGCTTTTAAGGTGGGCGATAACCTTGGCTTGGTCAACCGGCTTAAACGCATACCGTTGCGTGCGGCTGATGATAGTCTCGGGCAGCTTGTGTACCTCGGTTGTTGCCAGTATAAACACGACATGCGCCGGCGGTTCCTCGAGTGTTTTAAGAAGCGCGTTAAAGGCTTCTTTGGTCAGCATGTGGACTTCGTCGATAATGTACACCTTGTACTTGGCCGAGGTCGGGGCAATATGCACTTTGTCGCGTAAATCGCGAATTTCGTCTATACGCCGGTTAGAGGCAGCATCTATTTCGATAATGTCCATGTGTGTCGTATCGTCTTCGTACGGTAACCCGTTAATCTCGTGCGCTAGAATACGAGCAATGGTTGTTTTCCCGACTCCGCGCGGCCCGGTTAGCAGGTACGCGTGGCTAATAGTGCCCTTTTTGAGTGCGCGGTCGAGCGCAGTTGTTACGTGTTCCTGCCCCACGACATCACTCAATTTCTTAGGCCGGTGCGCCCGGTATAGTGCTTGTCCCATTACAACAAATTATACGCGCGCAGTAGCTGTTTGGCTGTTGTGATTTATCGTCCTATTGCAACAGGCGCTTAAGGTATGGGGCAGCATTGAACTCTTTGCCTGGTTTGCGGCTCCTGTTGCGTACCACATGTACAAGCCCCTGTGTAAGCGACCGCTCGCTAATACTAACACCTGCCCATGTGTTAGCTGGCAGCTTAGATATATCGTGGCTGTCCGATAGGGAGTCTAATGGCATGTCGCATATTAGGGAATAGTCGGCGTTTGTAGCTTTCGTATCGTTGGCCGGTGTCCATAGCATTTCACTCCGTAGCCGTTCGCCTGCAGAACAATCCGTTGGCGTGCCTTGGAGCATGGCGTCAGGGGCATGAAAATAGAACATATCGTGTTCTTGGACTATTTTTTCAAAATAATACCCATCGGGCGGCGAAATGATTATTGTTTGTTCGTTGCGTGGGCGGAGGGCTTGTATCGCGAGCGCGTAAGCTTTGGAGGCATATTGTTGCAACTGTGCGCCCCGCGGAAACGCTAGGTTGGGCTCAATGTTTAAATTGATAAGCTCCATGCGGTGGCTATAGTGCAGCTTCCAGCGCAGCCCATTCGGCTGTACTGTCGTCCTCGGGTAAATTAACGCTGACTTGGTCGCCTGGCTTTGCTTTAAAATACGTAACGCTGGCGAGGAGTACGCGGTAGTCCTTGCCGCCAACTTCTACAAAATAATGTCCGTTCTCGAGTTTTAATCCGCCCACTACCTGTTTGCGTGGAATAGGGCCGATTTGCTTGTATAAAAACGTGCCGTCATCGGCAATAGTAAGCTTAAGGATGTCGCCCTGTACAAGTTTGGATTTGCTGGCGTAGTTGGCGGGAACCGGGTAGGTCTTGCCGTCGGAGCCGACCATATTTTGGCCGTCAAAAACACCCTCGATAACTTTACCGAGGTTGTCGTCCTTTACAACAGGCGCGACTTTATCGTCGTCACCAACCAAACTAATGAGTAGTTCGTTTGCTGCTGCTAGGTTTGTTTCGGCCTCTTGAATGAGTGCCCGTAACCGCTTTATTTGCTTATCTGCTACGTCTGCCATGTCTTTATGGTATGTCTCTCACAACTCCACGTGTGTTGTTTGTTTGTCTCTACTTACACCTAAGACTATCACGAACTATAAGTCAAGTCAAAATAACTACGAACAACTGTGGATAACCATGTGCTATAAGGGGTGGCGAGGCTGTTCTGCTGCTGTTTTTGTATAACCGGCGCTTTCAATTTGTTGGGCAATGCTGTCTGGCAGCTTGGCGACAATTTTTTTACGCGCAGCGCGGATAATCTGGCTTACACGAGCATGGCTTATGCCATAGTCGCTAGCAATGTTCGTCATTGACCTGCCACGCCCGTAATGGGCGATTAAAATAGCATATGTGCGTTCCGGATCTAAGGATTTGTCATTGTGGGCCTGCATTTCTGGCGAAGCCAACCACTGCCGCAGTGCGTTTGCCGCAGTACGGGCACTGAGGATGTCGGTAAGGCGCTCGTCGAACGCTTCGCCTAGATCTGCACCATCCATATATGTAAGCAGTGGCGGCGCGTCATCATCATCGGACGATAGTGCATGGTCGTATGATATAGCGTCGGGTCGCTTAAGTGCCTCCTCGGCTTCCAGGAGCCCTTGGAGGCTGAACCCGGTTGCCTCTGCAGCGGCTTCAGCATCCACTCCTTCGTTCGTAAGTTTACGAAAGGCACGTACCTTGTCTCCCGTGCCGCGCGACAAGCGTATAAGCCGACCTTTATCGTGCACCCATGTAATAAGGCCATTGATTATATTGTTTAGGCCATAGGATGAAAATTTATTGCCTAAGCTCGGGTCGAATCTCAGTATGTTTATGGCAAGGAGCAAGTTTCCTTCGTCTTCTAGTTCTTCTAACTCTACGCGCGGCATGTGCCAATTTTTCGCTTTAACCAGGTTTGCCGCTGTCTTGACTAGACCTTGATTTGCTTGCTGGAAAATTGCAAACGCTATGGTACCAGCACGTTGCTCGCGCATAAGTTCTGACTGCCGTTCGGTATCTACGGTCCGGCCAGTATCGCTACTTTTTGTGAGCTCAGCTTGTGCAGCCTTGCCGGCCCCAATACGCTGTGCCAGATCGACCTCTTGTTCGGCGGTAAGTTCGCCCGGCAGTTTTTTGGCTAAAAAGTGTTCCTGGAGCGCCTCGAAACTGCCCGGTTGGTAGGGCCAAGTGGGTGGTAGTTGTTCGTGCATAGTATGTATTTTTAGGTAACAAAAAACTGCCCCCAAGATAGGGCGCAGTCTTTTGTGGGTTGATACTAGGCTAGTTCGACGGTAGCGCCAGCTTCTTCCAAAGCCTTCTTTGCGCTCTCGGCGTCTTCTTTCTTAGCCTTCTCAAGTACGGGCTTTGGAGCGCCGTCTACGATAGCCTTGGCTTCGCCAAGACCGAGGCCGGTAATGTCCTTAACAGCCTTAATAACGGCAACCTTTTGGGCGCCAGCGTCCTTAAGGACAACGTCCCACTCTGCCTTCTCGTCGGCTGCAGGAGCAGCGTCAGCGGCAGGGCCGGCGGCAACAGCAACAGCTGCAGCGGCTGGTTCAATGCCGTATTCGTCCTTAAGGATGTTCTTTAGTTCGTTTACTTCGAGGACAGTCAACTTAGTTAAGTCCTCAGCTAGTTTTTTCAAATCAGCCATGTGATTAGTTCCTTTTTACATTAAATAATGGATTCCGGATCAAGCCCGGAATGACGGCTAGGTCTATGCCTGAGCCTTCTGTTCGATGCCGTCCAGTAGTGCGTGTAGGTTGCCCGAAAGAGCATTCGTAACATCGTTAACTGGTGAAAGCAACGTAGCGACAACTTGTGCAATAAGTGCGTCTTTGCTTGGCAATGTTGCCAGGTCTTTGACTTCGTCTGCACTAATGAACTTGCCTTGTGCCGTAATGGCACCAACAAATTCGATGGATGGATTTTGCTTGGCAAATGCTGCCAGTGCTTGGGCAGGCGCAACTTCGTCTTCGCTGTTAAACGCGTACAGAAGCTGACCGCTCAGGGCGCTGGTGTCGACGTCTTTCAGGGCGTCGATGTCTTGCAAAGCTTTAATAACCAACCGGTTTTTTACGACACGTAGTTTCGTGCCGCTCGCTCGTGCGTCTTTCCGTAGCTGCTGGATTGACTTTACCGTTGTGCCCTGGTATTTCGCTACCACGGTCATTTTAGATGCAGTCAATGCGGCAGAAACTTCTTTGACGACTTCGTCCTTCTTATCTTTGGTTAAAGCCATGTAATGTTCCTTTAATTATTTCTATCGACCAATACCCTCACGTCATTCCGGACTTGATCCGGAATCTAGTACAAAAATAGAATTCATTTTTACCTGGATCCCGGGTCAAGCCCGGGATGACGGAGGCTAAGCTGAATTGTTAAGGACCGAGGCCAAAAGAAAAAGTCTTTGGCGCTCGCATCACCAAAGACTATTCGTGCTCTAAAACAAAAGACTAATTTTGTTTCATTGCCTCGGTAGCATGCTTAAGCTTTTTAGGGCCGCTACGGTCTTCGGTAATGTTAGGGCTTATTGTACACAAGGTGGATTTGTTTGTCAACAGAGGTGTTACGGCTGTACTTTGGCCATGCGCCGTATGTACTGTTCGACTATTTCGGCAGTATCGTAGAGTGCCTGTTTATCTATCCACTCGATGGGACCATGATGGCCATCGCCTGGTGGATAGAACGATATGCAGGGTGTATTGTGCGGCTTAAAGAAACGGATGTCGTTAGTGCCGGTGGTGCGCGACCCTTTTACGACGGTGCCGGTTACCTCCTGAATAATATCGGCAAAGGGCTTAATGTAGGGGTCCTTAAGGTCGAACTCGGTAACCGGAATATCCCAGGTGAGTGCGGCTTGTACATCGTGTCGTTCGCAAATCGCTTCTATCTCAGCAAGTAAACGGGCGTGTTCAGCCTCGGTAAGAACGCGCACATCCAGTAATAGTTCAGCACTGTCTGCTACCTGGTTAATTGCGTTGCCACCCTGTATTTTGCCGATGCTTACCGTGTTTGTGCGCGGCCCCATGTGTTCGGGAAACAATGCATATATATCGCGTATGGCGTCCATAAGGCGGAGCACCGCGTTTTCGCCAAGCCAGGGCCGCGAACCATGCGAGGCTTTGCCGGTAGCGCTTAAGGTAAACCCAAGTGCACCCTTGGCATGTATTTGCACTTGCCAGTTATCGCCGCCATCGGGCAAGACACAAACCTTTGGTATGTAGCCCGCCTCGATTAATCGAACGACACCGTCATAGCCGCCCGCTTCTTCGTCGGTTGTAATCATAATGCCAAAGTCGTAGTCTTGCAGATTGTCCGCTAGGCTATCGACTAGTTTGAGATATGTGGCGATAGCGAACTTCATATCGAGTACACCCCTACCATATAATTTGCCGTCTTTTTCGGTAAGTTGGAACGATGCTTCTGGCGCCGGCAGTACATCTATGTGGGCGGCTAGCATGACAGTAGGTGTCTTGGTGACTTTCGTGGTTGCAATGAGCGATTCGACACCGTTCCACTCGTGTCGTACTACGTGCATGCCCCGCTCTGCAACAAAGCGTTCTATGTAATCTAGTGCGTCATGGTTGGCGTCATATTGGCCCGTAACTGTCGGCAGGCTTACAAGGTCGCTGAGCATACCGACGAGCTCGGGTTCGGCTGATTGTTTGACGTCTTGGGTGTTAAGCCGCCATTTTGCAACTAGCCGAGACGAAAAATCAACCCAGGCAGAACGTTTTGTGGGCGAGGACATAGTCTTTTTCATTCCTATAAAAAACGGGCTTCATGGGCCCGTCTCCGTTACCTACGGAATTATACTCCTGATTAGTATAAGCGTCAATCTGGGTTCGTACTGACAACACTTGACTCGTTTAGTATAAGTGATTAGAATGTTTACGTGATGAATATAAGCAAAAGCGTTATTACTATTCTCGAACAATTACTCGGCCTGCGCAAGTGGGCGCCGGAGCGTGTTCGCGTCAAAAATAAGTAACGACTTACACGACTAGACCTAGACACAAAAAGCAAGCTCCCGCCCTGGGAGCTTTTGTATAGTGAGCGGCCCCTACAGTATTTGGACTTGACTTGCAAGAAGAATTTTGTATAAATGGACACATGAGTACATCTCAAACAGTTATTCGTTTGTTGCAAAACCTAGGCCTTATTCGCCGTATTTTTGCATACGCCCCGCGGCGGATTGAGCGATAACCTACATAATTTAGCAAAAAGAACCGGGCTCAATCCAAGAGCCCGGTTTTTGTTTAGGAGGACCCCCATGGCAGAATCAAGAGCAGCTAGACGCGCAGTACGTGTTGGAGAGGTAAGAACTCGCGAGCTTCTCTTTACGTTGGCAGCAGGCATGGAGCCGGGCCTGGCAAGAGACCAACTCTTGGAATCAGCAGATGACCATCGTAACAATGCGGGCGCCCGCACTACCGAAAGGCACACACTGGCAGCAAGGTTAGCGGTAAACGATGCGATGACGAATGGCGACGTTGTGCTACCGGCTGACCTGCACCGCGAGTCGTATGTAGAGATAGATGAGCGCTGGGGTGCGGTTACACCAGATGCGCCCGACCCAGCAGATCCCGCTTCTTATTGGAGAGACATGTTTCCTGACGCCCCACAGTCGGCTGCCTAGTTTGTTTGCACGAACTTCATGGCTTCGCCGATGATGGGGTGGACTTCGGCAAGTTTTTCGTGCATGAGCTGTACCAGCTGGCGGGTGGCCGGGCTAGCGTGTTTTGTTGTGTGCAGTTCATGAATATGAAATGCTTCGCGTGCGTTGTACGTTAGTTTGTAGCGCAATTTGTGCCCCATAAGGGTAGCGTATTGCGCTTCGCGGGGGTGGCCGGCTTGCTGGAGCAGGCTGTATAGCTCTAGGCTGGCGTCGAAACAGGATTCAAACTGGTCGGCTAGCCCGGCGTCTTCGATTATTTGTGGTACGTCGTAGCCATAACGCGGTGTTAGCAGCTGTGATTGCATGTCTTCTACAATGTTGTGCTGCTGCAGATCACGGAACACCGTATAGTCGGACACGATATCCCAGGTGTAGTGCGCATGTTCGAGTGCTCGCCCGGGGCGCAGCCGTCGGTTTGTGCGGTCGCCCATGTAGGCCTCGAATATTTCGGCTTTTTTGTCGTAGGGCCAGTTGGCAATTTCGCCGGCAATGTCCTGTAACGGTCGGTTTGTGTGTGGGTATACCATGTTGGGCAGCAGGTCGAATTCGTTGCGCGGCCACACGGTGCTTAGGCGTACTGGCGCGGCTTGCGGCGCGTGGTTGTCGGACAGCTGCGCTTGTGCAAGTGTGCGTACAGCGGTGTTCGTGCCTGCATGGTACACAATTTGTGCACCGCCATGGTCCGACTTGTCGGTTTGCGCAAGCAGCGAGGGCAGTACTTTGCGGGCTTCGGCTAGCATTTGTAATCCAGTTTCACGGGCTTCGGGTAGGTCTTCGCTGAGCAAGCTGGTAATGCAACCTTCTAATGCCTGGGCCGACGCATAGACAACGATGGTTGTTTTTGTGGCAATAGGCAGGACGTTACCGACAATACGCGCGGCTTCGGCCCGAGCGTGGGGGGTGCCGGTTTCGGTAAAGTGAATGGTTAGTGCTTCGAGTATGTCGGTGTACGTGTCGAAGATACGGTCCATGTACTGGCAGTATGTGTTCGTAGTGTCCTCGGACAGTGTCTCGGGCACGTAATAGTTGTATGTACCGTCAGGATTTTTTGCCTCGTGCCGACTTACTGCAGCTGATTGTTCGACAAATGCCGCCAAACGGCTGTGCTCCACCTGTTTAGCGAGCATGTTGCTGACGTTGCCCAATACAAGATACGCACTGGCTAGTTGCCCTACGGATGCATCGCCATAGGCTGCGAATGCATCATGCGCAACAAGGGCCTGATCACGTTCGGCTGCTGCTGCGAATTCAAGCAGTAACGTGCTGCGCAAATCGCCGGCCCGGTGCGTAAACCGTGCCACAAGGGCCGCTGTTAGTTCCGGCCCCAGTTTGCCGGTTAGTGCGTATATGCTGCTGGCGCTGTTGGTAACTTGCGACCCAAGGAACTGCCGCCCAGTCTCGGTTAAAACATACGCGCCAGTTTCGTCTTGGCGGAGGATGGGCTCTGGTTCTGGGTTTGGTGTGATTGTATCTGCGCGAGCTGGTTGGGAGTTTTCGGGTTCTGGGCCAGTTGGCGCTTGCGTACTGGTGCTGCTAGCAGGTGCAGCTGCTGGCTTATCGGCTTTAGTTTTTGGCGCTTCGGGTAGCATAGGCTGGATTTTTTGCCAGAGTATTTCGTTGACAGCGTCTACGCCAAGGAGCTTATTGTCCCGCACACAGTCGATCCGCACAAAATCCTTAGGAAATAGCTGGGCTAGGTCGTCGTAGACCTCTACGGATTTTCTAAGGTGATCAATGTCGTCCTCGTGCAGGTCGCGAGCTTTATCGGTATAGCTGCGTTTGCCCTTTTGGTCTACTAGCCCCTGGGCTATATCGGCTGGCACGCGCAAAATATAACTAATGTTAGGGCGTGGAATGTGCAACATCTCGAACTCAAGATTGTCATTCCATATAAAATACCCACGGCGTTCTTCTGGCGAAGCCAGCTTGGTGCCTTGATGAGCCATATTCGACCCGGTGTAGCGGTTGGCGAGTACAATCTTGCCCTCGTTAAGCGCTTGGCGAATTTGGGGTGCTGCTTCGTAGCGGTCGAGCGCGTAAAAAAGTGATGCCGTGTACGGCCCGGGTATACCGCCGTTATTGTAGGCGCCGTTTAGGTATTGTCGTACAAAGTAGCTTGATGGCTGGTCGTATTGCGGGAAGTCGAACGTGGCTACGTCGTACCCGGCCTGCAAGAGCCGTTCTTTTAGTAGGGCAAACTGCGTAGCCTTGCCCGAACCGTCCGTTCCCTCGATGACAATAAAAATCCCGCTTTTGGATGTGTCCACGCCTACTGTCTCCTCTGATAACTATACTTTAGCCACAGACTACCCTTTTACGCAAATAAACTGCATATTTACAACAGCTGCATATAGCGGCAATTGGTATACTAGACATATGAAAGTGTTTGTTATTGCTGCTCTGTCGGTAGATGGTTTTATTGGCCCGCGGGATAGCACCGGCGCATCATCGTTAGAATGGACAAGCAAAGAGGATACACAACATTTTATGGCTCTTACCAAGCAAGCCGGCGTGATTGTAATGGGCAGCACTACGTATGGCACTATCGGCAAGCCGCTCAAAGGCCGGCGCAACTTGGTATATAATGCCACGCCCATTGACCATCCGGATGTCGAAACGGTCAGCGAAACACCGCAAGCATTAGTTGCCCGTTTAGAACGCGAGGGCTGCGCGCAACTCGCTGTCTGCGGCGGCCACAGTATTTACAAAATGTTCTTGCAGGCCGGTGTGGTAGACGAGCTGTATCTAACCATCGAACCCATTATGTTCGGCGAGGGCATTCCGCTTGCCGCGACTCCACTCAAACTCGAACTAATCGACACCAAACAAATTAACGACAACGCGATCGCACTGCATTACAAAATTAAAAAGTAGCTGTTATTTGACGATAATTCGTTTTACTTTTTTGTTGGCCAGCTCGAGCACGCGCAGCGTATAGCCGTCGGAATGGTCTAGGCTGTAGATAATTTCGTCTATGTCGGTTTCGGCTAGCATGCGCCCACACGTTGGGCACGGCAGCAAGTTAATAAACAGTGTCGTGCCGCTCAGGTCCATTTTTTGTTTGAGCGCTGTAATAAGCAGTTCGGTTTCGGCGTGTACGGTATCGTAATAGTTTAGGTCGTTGGCCGGCGAAAAATGCTGTTCGCGCAAGCTGCCATGGTGCAAGGCATATGTTTGGTACGGTACAACGCGGTTAAACGACCAGGTTAGCAGCTGGTACCCCTCGGCAGTCTTTTTGCCCAGCACCACACCGGCTTGGTAGGTGTAGTCGAACGATCCTTTGGCGACTTCGCGCGCCAGCTCTAACATCTCTTTCTCAGTAAAGTAACCTTTGGTTGGCAATATTTTTTTGAGGCGCTTATCGAACTCTTTGGTGGCCCATTGGGCGTATGCAAGCGCTTCGGCTTCGTCTACAAATGGTGAAATAAGTTCGTAATCAGTATGGCTGTTTACTAGTGCATAGTAACTGGGCGTGTGGTGAAACGATAAATGCCACGATCCGTTAATAAGCAACACTTTAGTAAACTTGAGTTTTTCAAATAAGTATTTGGTTTCGCGCTGAAAGTACGTCAGCGTATAAATTTTATACTTAGGCGATGACGCATTTACCTTATCTATAATTGCTTGCACCTTAGATACTTGCAGCATTCTAAACTGGGGCTGGTCGGCAAAGCCTTCGACAAACGGCTCCTGCGATAAACCTAGTATTATGTTACCTTTGGGCAAGTAGGTCTTGATAAGTTGTTTAAACCGTTCCAGCGAAATATCACGCGGTGCGGCAATAAACGTGGCGTTCAGTTTATTAACCGGCTGCTTGCTGCCAAAAGCTAAATCGCCCCAGTCAAAGTTCATGGCGTTTGTTCCTTATACTTTTCATCAAATTTGGCACTGAGTTGTGTAATTTTTTTAGACTGCGCTCGGTACAGCTCGGCGTTTTCGAGTGGCGTATGTGCGAGCACGCGGTAGTTCCAGGTTACAAGGTCCGGGGCGTCAGACGGAATACAATGCACATGCAAGTGGTCCTGGACAGTGCTGTTTACCGCCGCGCCACCGTCACGCAGTACATACATGACGTCTTTGAGGGCATGCACTTTACGAACTATCTTTTTAGCAATGTACATAAATTTACGAATGGTTTCCCATTCTTCTGGAGTTAATTCTTTTGCCGATTTAACATGGCGTCGTGGAACAATCATAAGATTGCCATCTATATATGCGAACAAGGCGACCACCAATACAATGCCATTTTCTTCATGAACAATGTATTTATCGCGCAAATCGCAAAAGACGCACTTACCTACGCTTGTCCAAATTTTGCCATAGTAGCCTTTGGTGCGGGCATCGCGGTAGTAAATTTGTTTTTCCTGCTCGTTTTGTGGAATCTGGTCGCTCATCGTTCCTTTAGGGGGTCTTTACGCAGTTCCATAAAATCTTTAAATATATCACCCAGTTCGCCGCCAATGGCGCGCTGAACAATTTTGGTGGTGGACAGTGCCGTAGATTGGCGGTCCACTACCTGTACCTCGCCGCCATATTTGGTGACTAATTTGTATTCTTTGGATTCTTTGTAGTTGGCTGCCCAATCTTCGCGCACGGTTATAAAAATATCGGGTCGCAGTAGCCCTAGCGATGGCGCGCAGCTGGGTTCGGGCAAGATAGTCACAAAATCTACCGAGCGTAAGTAGGTGAGCATTTCGGCGCGGATTTTTTCGTCCAGAATTGGCTTGTTGGGTCCTTTTACTTTGCGGATTGCTTCGTTACTGCTAACGCCAGCTACCAAAATATCGCCCTTGGCTTTGGCTTCTTCGAGGTAGCGGCACTGGCCCACGTGTAGTAGGTCCCACGATCCGGCAGTAAAAACAATTTTTTTACCCTTCTCTTTCAGCTTTTCGTGCAGCGTCATTAAGTCGCTTTGTGAAATCAGTCGTTTTTTCCATGCAGCTGCCACGGGGTACCTCTCCACTTGTTATCGTTGAAGTTTATTTTAACATCTTGTGCTCAAGGAGTATATCTCTGGTGCGCGTGTAGTGCTCGTTTTGGGCGAGGGATTCGTAGGGGTTGTGACGCAGGAATTTGTAAAAATCGTGCAGCAAGAACATCGGCACCAGGGAGTCAATGAGCTTAAGGGGTGGTAGCGGCACGCTGCCGCGTTTTTGGTAGCCAGACATAAGAAAATACTTGCGTACTTTATCGGCCGCTTTGTACTTGCAGTCGACCAGCAAAAACGCCAGCGTCCTGGCAATATCGAATGCGGGGTTGCCCGCAGCGGTTTTTTCGAAGTCCAAAACGCCGGTTATTTGGGCTGCGTCATTAAATAAGATATTACCGCGGACAAAATCCATATGCAGCGCCTGGGTGCCCGGGAGCGTGCGCGCCCACGCAAGCATACGCTGCAATTTTTCGAACATCGGCAGCGTAAGCGTAAGCCCTAGCTTTTGCCGCATAGCATTGCTAACGCCTGGGTCTGCAAAATAGCGCTCCATGCGCGCGGCAATTGCGGCGTATTCGCCAGCGACTGATGACAACCCGGAATAGTCGAAAGTACCCAGGAGAGCGTGCATGTCGCTCATATATTGGCCTAGCTGTTTCAGGTGCTCCTGAGTGTACGCCTCCCAGGGGATGGTTGTGCCGGGCAAGTATTCGTACAGGCAGCAATATGTACGCTGTTTGCCTGCTCGTATTTGCAGGGTGCGTGGGTCGTGCTGCTTGCGAGCTGGATAGTCCTGCCCCGCTAAGAAGTTAGCGACGCGGTTAGCATTGTTAATGCGATCGACGATGCCTGGTTCGATTTTGTATAGGAGCAGGTTAATCAGCTGGCCATCTGGCAACTCAATAGGGTGCGATGCGTTGCGGTAGCCCTTTTGGCTTGGCAGTATGCGTACAATGGGCACGCCGTAGGCTTCTAGTATTTTAGCTATGTTTTGTGGGCTCACTACTAGCTATTTTATGTAACCCAGCTCGCGCATGAAGTCTATCCATACGTCCTCGAGCCCTGGGTTCTGCTCCCATTCGGCCTCGGGGATTTTGCCGGCTTTATAGGCTTTTGTGCGGTCGGCGAAGCGTTGTAGTTGTTTTTTGGAATACCATGCAGCGCCTTGGGTTTCTTCGGGGTCGGGGTCGATATCGCCTAAAAATTGATCTACTTCGTACACCCACCACACATGGTGATCCCCGCCTTCGCGGCGGCACTTATTGTTCATGCGTCGTTCGGCGATGGCTGTAGGTATAAGGTCTGACGGCTCTATGACCAAGCCAATCTCTTCCTCTACTTCATCTATTGCGGTTTGTTCGGGCGAGCCGTGGTCGTCATTGTGTCCAGCTGGGGGCGCCATGCGTATGGGGAATTTGGCTCGTTTTAGTAGGGCAATCTTGCCGCCGCTGTTACTAATAATGACGCCAACGCTTCTGTTATCACACACCTTATCCGACATATAATTTCTCCCTGCCTCCGGCTCGTCATCCCGGCGAAAGCCGGGACCCAATTTAAATAAAAAGAAAAGTCCTTCTTATTTTACGCTAAAGAATTGATTTTTTAGTTGACTTAGATTCCGGCTCGGGGCCGGAATGACGAGAGAATAGGATTCTGGTGTAGGCCCGGGATGACGTATACTGGACCTATGACTCACCCGGAGTACGAGTATCTCAAGCTCATGGTGCGCATTCTAAAGGAGGGTAAAAGCAAGCCTTCACGGGGTGTGCACGGTTTAAAGTCGGTCTTCGGCCACCAGCTGCATTTTGACATGCGCGCCGGCTTCCCGCTTATTACTACCAAAAAGATGCCCTTTAAAATTTTGCTGCACGAACTGTTTTGGTTTGTATCTGGCAGTTCGGATGTGCAGTACTTGCATGACCACAAAATACGGTATTGGGACGGATTTTTACATGAGGGCTCAAACGACTTGGGCCGTGTATACGGCGTCCAGTGGCGGCACTGGCTGCGGCCGGACGGCAGCGAGTTCGATCAATTAGCCTGGGCGATTGATCAGTTAAAAACAAACCCAGATTCTAA
>DATIHR010000005.1:0-86134 GCA_035480575.1 Saccharimonadales bacterium (SeqCode)
AAAGTAACCAAAAAAGCTCTCGGTACGCATCACCAACTCGACTGCTTCCACTAACTCATTCCGGCGCGACAAGAACTCCTTCCACTGCGTTCCAGTCGGCCCCTCCCTTATATATTGAGATTATTCCGGGGCACGCTTATCACTTGATTCCGGAATGAGCTAGCTCCAGCAATCGGGTTGGTGCTGAGTACCGAACGTGGGGAGCAGATCGGTGGTGGGGTTTGGGGGTGTGCTAATCTGGAGATTATGAACTTGGAGCGGATTAAGGAATTTCAAGATGTGGTGTTGGGATATTATACGCAGGACGGGCGGCATGAGCTGCCCTGGCGAGTGGTAGGGTTAGACGATACTGTTAACCCTTATCACGTGCTAGTGTCCGAGATTATGCTGCAGCAGACGCAAGTGCCTCGTGTGTTGCCAAAGTTTGGCAGTTTTATAGCGCAGTTCCCTACTGTTCAGGCGCTGGCCGCTGCCCCACTGGGCGAGGTACTTCAGGCGTGGAGCGGGCTGGGCTACAACAGGCGTGCCAAGTTTTTATGGCAGGCTGCACAAGTGGTTGTTGCGCAGTACGGCGGCCAGTTACCGCGTACGTCGGCCGAGCTGGTAGCATTGCCTGGTATTGGGGCTAATACGGCAGGGGCAGTACTTGCCTATGCTTACAATATGCCGGTGGTATTTATAGAAACAAACATCCGCACGGTTTTTATCCATCATTTTTTTAGCGACCAGACATCTGTACACGACAAAGATATTGCCGATATGGTGGCGCGTACGTTGCCAGAAGATGCCCGTACTTGGTACTGGGCGCTTATGGACTACGGCACACACCTAAAACAGACAGTCGGCAATCTGAGCGTTCATAGTAAGCATTACACTAAGCAGTCGGCCTTTCATGGTTCACGGCGCCAAGTACGCGGACAGGTTTTAAAACTGCTTGGCGCTGGGCCTGCCTCGCGGCAACAGCTTGCGCAGAGTATTATCGACGAGCGGCTGAGCGAAGTGCTTGATGCGCTTGTAGCGGAGCGTATGATACGCAAGGCGGGCGCCAGCTATTCCCTTTACGGTTTTGACAACGCCGCTGTATAATTAACACTAATGCATCCACACTCGAACGGTTCACATAAACCTGTCATGGACGTTTCGCCGCCGAAACCCCCGGTACTGCCTGCGCCTGTCGCTGGCCCGCCGGCTGTATCGGACGCCCCTGCACCTTCTCCGGGCCACAGCGTACAGCCCAGCACGCCTCCGGCGCCTGCTCCAATAGTGCCTACTCCCGCCCCACAGGCAGTGCCCGCAGCATCGCCAAAACCCGCACCGACCGAGCAGTTGACTGTTAAAGACGCGCCACTGGCTAACTTAGAAGTAGAAGAAAATAATACGCCATCCAAAGCCGCGCCCATGTCCGGCGCAGAGCTGGCTGAAGCTACAAAAGAACTAAAGGGCGACGAGGCAGCACACAATAAAGCCGCAGCAACCAAAAAGAAAGCACCGCCCCTTGGTCCTAAAGCGCCCACTGCCTTTATTGTCACAGTGGTACTCTTTATGATAGTGTTATCCGGTATTGCGGTCGCTATGTATCTGACCTCAAAATCGTAAACATGTATGCTTGTTCTCAATTCATTACAAGACCCTAAGCTCGTCGAGCTACTACAGAAAGGGTCGGTTGGTGTTATACCGACCGATACCGTATATGGGTTGTGTGCTGTCGCTTCTAATAAAGCCGCAGTAGAGCGAATGTACGCACTAAAAAACCGCGAACAAAAGCCCGGTACACTGATTGCTGCAACTATTGAGCAGCTCGTAGCACTTGGTGTGGACGAGCAACGCGCGCGTTCTGTGGCTCGTTTGTGGCCTAATGCAGTAAGTGTGATTATTCCTGCGCCTGAACGACTTGCCTATTTGCACCAAGAGCTGGCGTCGCTCGCTGTACGCATTCCTAAAGAGGAGGCGTTGCACCAACTATTAGTGGTAACTGGCGTGTTGGTGACAACGAGCGCGAACCGGCCGGGTGAGCCGCCAGCAAATAATCTGGATGAAGCAAAAGCTTACTTTGGCGACACAGTAGATTTTTATGTTGATGGTGGTGATTTTTCAGGGCATGCACCTTCGACATTGGTCCGTCTGACCGATAACGGCATGGTTGTACTGCGCCAGGGCGGGGTAGTTATCCCGGATAGTGAATCATCATGACAATACTCGGTATAGAATCCAGCTGTGACGAAACCGGTGCTGCTATTGTACGCAACGGTAACGAGCTATTGAGTGATGTTGTTGCAAGCAGTATGGATTTGCATGCGCAATATGGTGGCGTTATACCGGAAATTGCCGCGCGTAGCCATATAGAGGCTATTATGCCGGTCGTGCAACAAGCGCTGGATGATGCCAGCTGTACCTGGGATGATATAGATGGTATTGCCGTAACTAACGGAGCTGGACTGCTTGGTAGCTTGTTAATTGGAGTGCTGACAGCCCGAACGCTTGCGATAACCAAGCACAAGCCGCTCTATGCAATAAATCATGTAGAGGCGCATTTATACGCCAATTTTATTACCGAAAGCAAAGTGCCCAGTATTACGCCGCGTTCCGGACAGCCCGAATTCCCAATGTTGGGTATAATCGTCAGTGGCAATCATAGCCAGCTGGTTATTTTTAAAGATCATTTTGATTACACATTACTTGGCCAGACTCAGGACGATGCCATTGGCGAGGCATTTGACAAAGTGGCACGCATTTTAGGCATACCCTATCCTGGTGGCGTTAATGTCAGCAAGCTTGCAAACCAGGGTAATGCGGCCGCATATAAGTTACCCAAGGCTCGAATGCGCGAGAAATATGATTTTAGTTTCTCGGGTGTTAAAACGGCGGTCTTGAGGCTGGCTCAAGAGGTAGTCGGCCGGGATTATTCATTGTCATCACTTGAATTGCCAGGGTTATTGAACGAGAAGCAGAAGGCGGATATTGCGGCATGTTTCGTGCGCACGGCATGCGAGACAATTGTCGATAAAGTACTGCTTGCATACGAAGAATACAATCCAGCTAGTATCATTATTGGTGGTGGTGTAGCGGCAAACGCACAGCTGAGAGATGAATTGGCAAAACGCCTGCCCATCGCCATAGAGTATCCAGACCTTAAATTGTGTGGCGACAATGGTGCTATGGTGGCGACACTCGGTTGTTTTAAAGCAATGCTAAAAACAGCATCCGCCGACCCATTTACATTGGAGGCTATACCGAATCTTTCGATGTAGTCGAGAGATAATTACACGTCTATCTGTTCCAAGGTATAATACAAAAGTAAAATAATAAGTTATCCTAAGACATATGGCCCTTTCCGAAAAGCTAAGCTGGTCACAAGCGGACAAACCCGACAAGAAAGATAAGGAAACATCCGACAAAAAGGCCAAATATGTAAACCCTCCAATTAAGGGTGTTGTAGAAGGCGACCTGCCACTTAAGCGCAACCACGAAGGCCCCATGAAGATGGAAGAGCACGTATTGCCCGATATTTTGTTTCAAGAACTCCTTAAGGGTGATGTCGACAGAAATAAAAACACCGAATCTATACCGCACGTGCCTATTCCTGTAGAACCGGCGGCGCCTAACCCAGCACGTGCCGAACATCCTGTATATGATCCGTATAAGGCAGAGCAGGCGGCACGGCATACGAAACCACTGGAGGAAGGTACTAAAGAATTTGACGACGACGACGATGACGATGAGGCTGCCGAGGAGCAAGAACCCAAGAAGCGTCAACCTGTAGAAGAAGCGGTTGTTGTACCGCTTGAAGAGATGCACGAAGGGGCAATCCCCACAAAAAACATTGAACGGTTAGAAGAGGCAGTGCATGCAGAGGCTACGGATTCAGACGAACCGCAAGAAGCCGAGATTGTACAGCCGCATACGGATGGATCTTTCATGCCGCTGGAGTCCGAGCCAGAGGGTACTGCGGATATTGCCACGGCTGTGGGCGGTGGTGGGCAACCGCCCACGCCACCGCGCCCTCCAGAGGGATCGTCAGCGCCCGATTTTGGCCCCGAACCAGAGGGTGGTCCGGCTGTATCACAAGAAGAGCCGGCTTACGATAGGTATCAGTATTATCAGCCAGCGTATGCAGTGCCAGCACCCCAAGCGAAATCGTTGGTAGGTGCAGCTATGTCTGGTGATTATGTCGATAGGCAGACGCACGAGCGTGCACTTGATGATGCCCGACGACAAGGGGTACGTCGGGCAGTTGCGACGGGTATTGTTGCATTTGTTGCATCGCAGTGGGTCGCGCGCAATCGCCAACGCCGGTTCGAGGCAGATGCCGAGAATCGTTTGCGCGCTACCAACGAACAGCTAGCCGAGGTCAGTAGTGGTAACGCTCGTTTGCAGCAGCGTTTAGAACGTATGGGCGATGCCCAGGTAGCGCAGCCCTACCGGCAGGCAGAGCAAGTACCACTGCAATACCAATATACAACCCAAGAGGTACCGGTGCCGGCACCCACAACGCATTTTGAACAGCCAATGTATCCACCGGTCGGCGGACAGCCGGTTCGGTATGAACAGCCGTTTGGCACTGCGTCGCCTGCAGAGTTGTATCCGGGCATGAACCAACAACCTCCAACCGAGCTTGCGGCACAGGCTGTGCAGCCTGGCGAAGGGATGCCGCAGGTGGTGGGCGAAGACGGTCAGCAGATTGTGCTTGAACCTGGCCAGCACTTAGAACGGCGTGGTTGGTACAGTGTGATCGTAGACGAGCATGGCCGCGAAGTGCCGGGTGCAATGCAGTACGGTAATGCGCTGCAGGCCGAACAACGCCCCGAACAAGCCGCCGGTGCTCTCGCTGGCACTGGTAACGACAGCGACCCGCAAGCTCAGCTTATGGGCCGCCAACGTCAAATTATAAACGGCGGAGCAAATGGCCCCATACCCATGACTATGGGTGGCACGTATGGCGCCAGCAGTATAGGCGGGAATATATTATCCAGCGGTCAGGTGGATCCGGCGCATCAAATAGAATCGCAGGCGGTTGATATGCAGCACCGGTTGTCGCAACGGCAGAATCCCATACTAGCTACACTTGCCAATCCAGTACTGTGGCTTGCCTTTGCGCTGCTGGTTATCGCCTACTTTATTGCAGCACTTATCTGAACCAGGACTTTGCACTGGGTGCAGCGTGGTGATACTAGCGAGGAACGGAACGTAGGCGTACAAAAAGTACGACGAAGTGAGTACCGGAACTAGTAGCGCCGCGATGTGCCCAGTGCAAAGTCCTGGTCGCGCAACCACTCATCAAGACTATTGCCCCCGCCAGCAGTAATACATAGCACAAGATCGCCTTGTTTGGCGTGTTGGTTTATAGCTTGGAACAACGCATCGTCTAATGTGGATGGGGTGACGCGGTCTTGTACGGTATTGCCGAGTAGCTTGCTAAGGTCGACAGGCGTAAGGAGCGGTAGGTTTTCGTCTTCGCGGGCAAGGTAGCTCGGCACGATATATATATGCTTAGCACCATCAAACAGGCCGTTTAATTCATCTTTAATAAAGTGTTGACGCGTGTTGTGTAGGCCCTCGTATACAACCACTACGTTATTACCGGCTATTTCGTGGGCAAGCTGCAAGGCACCGCGAATTTTAGGCGGCGTGTGGGCGTAATCGGTGTAGATGTTAGGCGCAAGCTGCTCGAAGCGCCGCGACACTCCAGGGAACCGGTTAAGGACTGCAATAATATCTTTGAGCGGACGATCCGGAAATAAATGCGCCATACTTTGGGCAACCTGCCAGGCATCGCGGCGATTTACTTCGCCTGCTAGCGTTAGCTGCTGTATCTGGGGGTCTGATTCATCCAGCGCCGTGTAGTGCTCTGCAGGCTGAATGGCGATGCGGGCAACGTCTTGTTTCCACACAACATTCCAGTTGCTTTGCGACAAAAACTGTACAAATGCTGCGTAGTAGTTTTCGCGGGTAGGATAAATATCGGCATGGTCCCAATCTATACCGGTAATCATGCTGAGGTGGGGAGAGAAATACAAAAAATTACGGTCGTATTCGTCAGCTTCGTAAATAAAATAATCGCTGTGCGGATTGAAAGTGCCCATCTCGGCAAAGCTCATCTTGGCGCCAACGGAATGGCTGGCCGCGATGCCGAGTTCTTTGAAAGCCCATATTGCCATAGCCGTGGTGGTGGTTTTACCATGCGTACCGGCAATGGCGATGAGTTTTAGATTGCGCGAGGCAATAAATTCACTTAAAAATTCGCTCCTGCGTGACGAACGTACACCCTGCTCTTTGCAAAAGCGTAGTTCTGGCTGGCCGGCTTGCTCTTTGGCGACTGCCGAGCTATACACGAACCAATCAATAGGCCGCATTGCATGCAGTTCGGCAATTTGTTCGTACGATTGGCCAATGGTAATGTTGTGCAGGCCCTGCTTTTTAAGGTAGTGGATATAGGCGCTGTCTTGCTTGTCGGAGCCAGATACGGTTAGGCCGGCTTGGTGAGCGATAAGGGCGAGGGGGCCAATGCCCGTGCCGCCTATGCCGGAGAAGTATATGTGCATATAGCAAGTGTATCATTCCTTGAGTACACTCCCGCACTCGTCGTCATCCCCGCGCAGCTGGGGAACTCACCCCCGTCATTCCGGGCTCGACCCGGAATCCAGTAAGAAATAAAAAAGTCCTTATATATTTACGCTTGCAGACCTGATGTCTTTTTCTTTCATCACCCATACTATCGGCTCCGCCAGTGGCTTCAATATTACTTTTTGTGCCGACAAAAAGTAACCAAAAAGCTCTCGGTACGGCGTCACAGACTCGACTACTTCCACTGGACTCGTTCGGCGCAAAAAGAACTCCTTCCGCTTTGCTCCAGTCGGCCCCTCCCTTTTGATTTTAAGATTATTCCGGGGCGCACTTTTTGCTCTACTCCGAACGAGTCCAGCTCCAGTAATCGGGTCTGTGCCGGTGCACCGATCTTGGGCTGCGAACTGGGAGAGGGGCTGACGACAGTGAATGGTATACATGTGGGCCTTACCGCTAGCTGAGCGCTCGGTATACCTTCCCTCTAAGTGACTCTAGCCGTAGCGGAGCCGGAAAAGAAATAAAAAGACTGAAAACAAAATCAATCAAGAATACCTTTCGTTCCTTGCAGGCTTTTTCTTTCTTTTACCGCGCGTGAGCGGTCATCTGGACGGGTAGCATCCGAAAGCGACGTGGTAATGAGGGGAAAAAGTGCCCGTAGGAAGAAGGGATTAGGCCAGTTTTTTTTGTTTGAGGACTTCGTTTAGGCGGGGGCGGTCGAAGCCGACGATTATTGTGCCGTCTATGTCGGTTACCGGAATGCCGGTTTGCTGGGATTTTTCTATGACCTCGCGGGCGTCGTCCGGGTTAAGGTCGATATTTTTGTATGTGTACTGTACGCCCAGCTTATCTAGGTAGTGCATTTCCTCGTGGCACCAGCCGCACCACTCTGCGCCGTAAATAATAATTTTTGAACTCATATACAAAGTATAGCAAACTCCGTTACTGCACACCACATTGTCGATCATATGAACGGTTTGTATAATTGATCCAGTAAAAAGAGGGGGAACATATGAGTCAAGGGACAGAAGCCAGGTTATCTGATGTTTTAGAGCGTTCCCAAGAAGGGTATATAACCGCTATTGAAACGGCTGCTGAAATTGCCGCACTCGGTTATTTGATGATTGGCTGCGCTCGTACAGAGGAGTATCGCGATCCTGGTGTGCCGATTTCTAATGCTAACTTCCCTGAAGACGTTGTTTTTTCGGGTGCGGTGCCGCCAGACGCAGACTGGGGGGCGCTTGTTGTGAACGAGCGTGGCGGTATTGTACCTGTAGTACGCGCAGGCAATGAGCCTTCGACTACGCTGTTTTCTGCCTTTGGTGGCGACGTCAACGTTCCAAGGGACCGCGCACGCCTTGGCCGCGAAATTTTGCCTACCGAGATAGTTTACGACCTCGGTACGTATTTGTGGCGCTATGACACTGGAGTCGGAGCGTATGTATTGGGCTCGCACCGAGATTTGCTGCATGCTCTAGCACCTATGGCCCCGGATAAAGTTATTGGCAAGGGTGATGTTGTCATGCCGCAACAAAATATGGTGCCGGTCGAACATGAGCCGAACCATTTTGGACTGCGAGAGCAAGCACCGACAATTGGCTCGTTCCCAGTACGAGTACGCGATGTTCGCGATTTACCCATTCGCAGCTTCTATTACGATCCATACGATCCAACGACACCCTAAAAGGTTGCGTGCGTACCCCTGTTTTGTTATAGTAATAAACACATGACATCTAAAGCCGCCGCCAAGACGACTCGTGCTACTAGTGGGGAGCCAACTTTTGGGTCTGTTGTTATTGTGCACACTTTTTTGGACACTACCTGGCGGATAGCCGTGCCGGTTGTGTTGTTTACGCTTTTGGGCATTGCTGCCGACCGTACCTTTGGCACTAAGCCGTGGCTTACGCTACCCAGCGTGGTCATCGGGTTTGTATTTGCAGTATTACTCGTAAAGCGTCAGCTGGATGCCGTGGCAGCGGAGGATCGTCAGTAGTGATCGCTCCTCTTTTTGCTGAAACACCGCATGTAAGCGTTGCGCCAGTAACGTTATTTCATATTGGGCCGTTTGCGGTAACGAATTCGCAGCTTTTGGGCATTATAGGTGTCATTATTTTGCTGAGTATTATGTTCTACACTGTGCGAGCTCTAAAACGGGGCTCGCGTTCTCGTTTTATGCACGCTATTTTGTGGTTTTTCGAGAATTTATACGACACGACCATAGAAGTCATTGGCGACAAAGAGGTCGCCCGCAAAGTGCTGCCCTTGGCTGTAACCCTGCTATTCTTCTTTTTAATTAACAACTGGTTGGGCATTTTGCCTATTGTTGGGCCTATTACCTACAACGGCGAAGAGCTGTTTAGGGGTGCTGCCGCCGATATGAACACGACTTTTGCCCTGGCGATTATTTCTATGACTACTGCGCAAATATGGGCTGTAAAGCGCCAGGGTTTCCTGGGCAACATTAAACGCTACATTGTTAATCCGTTTAAAGATCCGCTGCACGCCTTCGAAGGTGCACTGGAGATTGTGGCTGAATTTTCGCGGACACTAGCACTCAGCTTACGTATTTTTGGTAACGTGTTTGGTGGCGAGGTGCTTCTGGCGGTTATTGCCTACTTAAGCGGATTCGCCGCTGCTGTATCGTTGCCGCTGTTTTACGTTATGGAGTTGTTTGTGGGTGCCGTGCAGGCGTATGTGTTCTTTATGTTGACGATTGCATTTATTAGCTTGGGCGTTCCGAGTGGGGACGACGCCCACGCAGAAGCGCCGCAGGGCGAGGCAGTCACAGAAAAGCATTAATTTTAGGTAATTAAAGGAGTATTTAATGGAATCACTAGCATTTGGTCTTACCTACGCTATCGCAGCAGCAGGCTGTGGTATTGGTTTGGGCTTGGTGGGCTTGGGTGCCGTGCAGGCAGCTGGCCGCAACCCAGAGGCATTGGGTAAGATCCGGACTTTGATGATTTTGGCCATGTCCTTCGTGGACGCATTGGCAATCATCGGCCTTGTGGTCGCACTAATTGTCAAATTTCTTAAGTAATAACGAGGTAGTATGCAATTTATATTTGCAGCAGCAGAATCAACCGCGCAGGCAGCCGAAAGCCAGGGTTTGTTCGGCGCGCTCGGCTTAAATTTGCAGTTGTTTATATCGCAGTGCGTCGCCTTCTTAATTTTGGTCGCCATTTTACGCAAGTTTGTCTACCCTGCCCTTATTAAGGCCATAGAAGACCGTCGTGCAAGCATCGAGGCTGGGCTAAAAGAAGCCAAGCAAAGCCAAGAGGTGCTAGAGCAGGCCGAGGCAAAAGTAGCTGGCATGCTAGCCGACGCCCGTAAAGAGGCCGACGACATATTGGCCCGCACCAACCAAGAGGCTGCCACAGTAGTGACTGATGCCGAAGCAAAGGCAAAGACCCGAGCCGAACAAATTGTGGCCGATGCCCGCCAGCAACTAGCAGTAGACGTTACCAAGGCGCGCCAGGCGCTTAAGAAAGACACGATTGAACTCGTTGCCTTGGCCACTGAGCGCGTTATTAACGAGAAGTTAGATGCTCAGAAAGATTCCAAACTTGTTGAGCAGGCGCTAACGGAGAAGCAGGCGTAAGCTATGAATAGTAAGGTCTCTCGCCGCGTACTTGCCCGCACCGTAGCAGCTAAGCTACTTGCCGAGCCTGACAAAAAAGCCCACTGGCTGCAGGCATTGGCCGCATATGTCGTAGAGCACAATATGGCTGAAGACACCGATTTACTGGTTAACGATATAGCCCACGAGCTATACGACCAAGGCGGCTTATTGCTTGTATCTGTTACGAGTGCTCGTGACTTATCTGACGGCATCCGGGAAGACCTTACGCGTACACTACAAGCAGCTACCGGCGCAGACACGGTAGAGCTGAGCGAGCATGTTAATCCCGACCTTTTAGGCGGGTTAATCGCCAAAACGCCCGATGCTCAGTTAGACGCCAGTGTTCGTACGAAATTAAAGCAGCTTGCAAGCTTATAGGAGAGTAAGTAGATACAATGAGTGAACTAAAGGTCCAAGAATTATCCGCCGAGCTAAAAGAAGCCATTCAATCGCTACGCGTCAGTCGTGGCTTAGAAGAAGCCGGCATTGTAACCCGTGTGGGCGACGGCGTGGCCTGGATTTACGGCCTGCGCAGCGCTGGCTTTAGCGAAGTAATCGAAATCGAAACCCGCCACGGCAGCCACGTAACTGCTTTTGTGCTTAACCTGCTAGAGGACGAAATTGGTGCGGTTATTATGGGCGATGACGCCGATGTAGCTGCCGGCGCCAAAGTTACCATGACCGGCCACGTACTGGACGTGCCCATTGGGCCGGAGCTTGTCGGTCGGGTCGTAAACCCCTTGGGTGAACCACTGGACGGCAAAGGCCCCATTAACGCCAAAGCACGTGGTTTGCTAGAGCGGTCTGCTCCTGGCGTTATGGCCCGCAAGAGTGTGCACGAACCCATGATGACCGGCTTACTAGCCATCGATGCCATGGTGCCTATTGGCCGTGGCCAGCGCGAGCTTATCATCGGCGACCGCCAAACCGGCAAGACTGCCATTGCCATCGATACCATGATTAACCAAGCCAAGCAAAAGACCGGCGTTATTAACGTGTACGTTGCCGTTGGCCAAAAGATGAGCAAGGTTGCAGCGCTTGTAGAGCGCCTCAAGCGCGAGGGGGTTATGGACCAAACCATTATTGTGGCCACTAGCCCGTCCGACCCTGCCCCGCTGCTATACCTGGCCCCCTACGCCGGTTGTGCCATGGGCGAATACTTTAGGGACAACAAGCAGCACGCGCTGATTATTTATGACGACCTTAGCAAGCACGCGGTTGCTTACCGCCAAATGTCGTTGCTGCTGCGCCGCCCACCGGGCCGCGAAGCGTACCCGGGCGATGTGTTTTACTTGCACTCACGCTTGCTTGAGCGTGCCGCTAAATTAAACGACGACCTTGGTGCCGGTAGCTTAACCGCCCTGCCTATTATCGAGACCCAGGCTGGTGACATTAGCGCCTACATCCCCACTAACGTTATTTCCATTACCGACGGCCAAATATTTTTGGAAACCAACTTGTTTTACCAGGGTATTCGCCCAGCTATTTCGGTTGGTTTGAGCGTATCGCGTGTGGGTGGTAGTGCCCAAACCAAAGCAGTTAAAAGCGTAGCTGGTAGCCTGCGTTTGGACCTTGCCCAGTTCCGCGAACTAGCCTCGTTTGCGCAGTTTGCTAGCGACCTAGACGCCGAAACCAAGCAACGCATCGAGCGTGGCCAACGCCTGACCGAACTACTCAAGCAAAAGCAATACCACCCGCTCAGCATTGCCGAGCAAGTCGTTAGCCTTATGGCCGCAACAAAGGGTCCGTTCGACGTCGTGCCGGTTGCCAAAATGAAGGACGTCCAAGCCGAGCTGATTAGCCTGTTAGAGTCCAAGCACAAAGATGTTATGGAGACCCTGAATACCGGCAACAAGCCTGATGAAAAGCTGGAAAAAGTGATAATTGACGCTGCCGAAAAAGTCGCAAAGTCGTATGCTGTTACTGCCAAGCCTACCCAAGATAAGGCGGCAAAGGAGTAGACATTATGGAACGACGACCATTTAGATTGCCTGGTAGTGTTGCGTCCATCGAGGATCGTACGGGACGTCATCGCGCGAAAGATACACCAAATGCGCCCGACATGCTCGCTAATAACGAATCCTTACGCAGTGCAGGCTGGCATATTGGGGTTGATCGGCAAGCGCCGCCGCCTGCCCCTGCAGCCCCTGAAGTTGTTCGTCCTGAAACGTATGTAACCGTTACGGCTACAGGTAGTATTGCACTTGAAGGAATCGCCGTAGAGAGGACGCATGGCGTCTAGGCAGCAGATTAAACGGCGGATTGGGTCGGTTAAGAACACCCGGCAGATTACTCGTGCCATGCAATTGGTAGCGGCTAGCAAGCTGCGCCGCGCTCAAGAGGCGGTGCAGCATCCGCGTGCCTACGCCGAGCTGGCCCGCCGTATTCTGACACGTCTGCGCCAGCTGGGCGACGAAAGCGAAGCCAAACTGTTTACACCGCGCCCCGTTAAGCGCCGCTTGCTGATAGCGATTACCAGCGACCTTGGCCTGGCCGGCGCCTACGATGCTAACGTACTACGTACCCTGTTTAATGAGGCGAAAGCAGATAAAGCAGACGGGGTTTCTACCGCCGTGGTTGCAATCGGCCGTAAAGCGGCGCAATCTACCAGCCGTGTCGCCGACATGCAGGTAGAAGGCGTCTACACCGCCCTGCCCGCCCACCCCACGGCGGATACACTCCGGCCTATTTTAACGTCCGTAGTCGACAAGTTCGCCTCGGGCGAAGTCGATGCCGTAGACATGATTTTTACTAAATTTATTTCATCTATTAATACGCAGGTACAAGTGCAGCGCATACTGCCTGCCGGGTTTGAAGAAATAGAACTGGACGAAGAAGCCAAGCGCGCCGATGTCGAACCTTCCGTAAGCGAGCTGTTACAGGCTGCTAGTCTGCGCTTGCTAGAGGCTCAGTTATTCCAGGCATTTTTAGAGGCAGCCGCCAGCGAGCAATCTATGCGTATGCTGGCCATGAAGAACGCCACCGATAACGCCTCCGACCTTATAGACGACCTTACACTGGAGTTCAACAACGCCCGCCAAGCAGCCATTACCCAAGAACTAGCCGAAATTACCGGCGGTGCAGAGGCCATGAAATGAGCGTTTATCTAGGTAGCCCATTAGAAGCCGCTCACGAAGCTGCACGTAGGATTTACCCCTTACCAGAGGCTGACGAAGGTATTCAGGACGGCGACGTTATGGCGCTGCGTGCATACGCCATAGAATATGGCCCGCGCGTTATCGAGCACGCAGAACAGGCGGCTATTGCTCCTTACAGGCAAGAAATAGCTGCTCGTATCGCAGATTTAGAACAATTACTGGAATTAGAAGCAGCGTTTAATCACGGCACAGATCAAGGAGCATAACAATGGCGCAAGCAGTACAAGAAAATGTAAAAACAAAGGATGGCAAGGTCGTCCAGGTTGTGGGCGTGGTGGTAGACGTCGAGTTCGCGCAAGGCGAACTACCTGCCATTAACTATGGCCTGACCGCCACATTAAATGGGCAAAAGCTGGTGCTAGAGGTAGCGCAGCACTTAAGCGAGACGGTTGTGCGGACGATTTCGCTTGCCAGTACCGATGGCCTCAAGCGCGGCGATGCCGTCGCGAACACCGACGCACCTATTAGCGTGCCGGTTGGCGACAGCACCCTTGGCCGGATGTTTAACGTCATTGGCGAACCCATTGATGGCATTACTAAAAATAACGACTTTAAACAGCGAGCACCAATCCATCGTGCAGCACCGAAGTTTGATGACCAATCCGGCTCGGTAGAAGTGCTCGAAACCGGTATTAAGGTTATTGACCTCATCGCCCCAGTACTTAAGGGTGGTAAGGTTGGTTTGTTCGGCGGCGCCGGCGTGGGCAAAACCGTTTTGATCCAGGAATTTATTAACAACATTGCCAAATTCCACAGTGGTTACTCGGTATTTGCCGGCGTGGGCGAGCGTACCCGTGAGGGTAACGACCTGTACCGCGAAATGGAAGAATCCGGCGTTATTAAAAACACCGCCCTGGTATTCGGCCAAATGAACGAGCCCCCGGGCGCGCGCCTTCGCGTTGGCCTAACTGGCCTGACTATTGCCGAAGGCTTCCGCGACCAAGGCAAGGACGTGCTGTTGTTTATTGATAACATCTTCCGTTTTACCCAGGCCGGTAGCGAGGTATCTGCCCTACTTGGCCGCTTGCCATCTGCTGTAGGCTACCAACCGAACTTGCAGCAAGAAATGGGTGCCCTGCAGGAGCGTATTACGAGTACCAAGCAAGGTTCCGTAACATCGGTGCAAGCCGTGTTTGTACCGGCCGACGACCTTACCGACCCGGCCCCGGCTACAACCTTTGCCCACTTGGACAGCACCATTGTGCTTAACCGCGCCCTCACCGACCTTGGATTGTACCCGGCCGTTGACCCACTAGACAGCTCAAGCACTATTTTGGACCCCGAAATTGTCGGCCAAGAGCATTACGAAGTCGCCCGTGAAGTGCAGCGTATTTTGCAACGCTACAAAGACCTGCAAGACATCATCGCCATCTTAGGCATGGACGAACTTTCCGACGAAGACAAGCAAGTTGTTGCCCGCGCCCGCCGCATCCAGCGGTTCTTAACCCAGCCATTCTATGTTGCCGAAATATTCACCAACAACCCTGGTAAATACGTCAGCCTGAAAGACACCGTTAAGGGCTTTAAAGAAATTTTGGACGGCAAGCACGACGATAAACCCGAAAGCGCCTTCTACATGAAGGGCGACATTAGCGAGGTTAAATAATATGGCCGAAGGATTACGCTATCCCGACCCAGAGCAATGGGGACGCGATGGCATCCTGCCTGGCTGCGGTTACTCGGGTGACGCTGAGGGCGGACACTCATGGTGGCTGGATGCTCAGCCCGAAGGCTTTGATGCTGATCGTACTGTTGCAACGGACGACGACACATACCCTTCCGGTGAAAGCAGCGGTAGACGTCCCCCTATATACCCTCAGGGGCTGGAATATCGCGCCAACGAAGAAGGGGGCCTCTACGAAAGGCGTGATTATGAATTTTGAACTCGTAACGCTTGACGGTGTTAAGTACCAAGCCGAGGCATACTCGGTACAACTGCCAACCGCAGCTGGCCAGATTACTGTACTACCCGGCCATGAGCCGTTATTAAGTCAGCTCATCCCTGGTGTTATTACCGTACGACGTACGAAGGGAGATGCCGATTACAAACTCGAGCACTATGCTACCTACGGCGGCGTACTCGAAATTAGTAAGTCCGGCGTACGGGTACTAGTAGACGAAGCAGCTGGCAGCGACGAAATTAACGAAGCCGAAGCCAAAAAGGCGCACGACGCCGCCCTTGCCCTCCGCAAAAATGCCAAGAATCAGGTAGAACTAGATCGCGCCCAGACACTACTGGAGCGACAAGGTGTCCGTTTGGAAGTGGCCGAGCTCAAACGGCGACACTCCCGTCATCAATAATGCTTTTTTATTAGTTGGCAGCGCTGAGTCGTTTGTATGGTGCTGCCGGTTCGTCTACTGCTGGTTGGTCGAACAGCTCGCCTACACGCTGCAGGTCTTCGCTGCGTAATGCTACAAGTAGCGCGAGGGTTAGACCGTCAAACGCAGCTTGGCGTTCCTGTGTATCGCCATAATGTTCTAGTAGGTACGACGCAATTCCTTTACTGACCCCTGGGAATCGCTCGGTAATAATCAGCCAGGCCTCGTCACAAAGTTTGCTGTGGTCGATTTGCTTGAGCCACAATGCGACCGTTTCCGGCGTGGCATCCTGTAATGCTGTCGTCATATTACCTCCTTACAAACTTAACTGTAGCAGATGTCAAACCTGGTTGCATGTGTTGTTTATCACATCGAGGCTAATTATTTTCTAAGAAGTTTTTGCGCTGTATGGACGTCAGCAAAGTGCGATAAAGCCAGTAGGGCCAATGTCAAACCATCGAATGCGGCTTGCCGTTCTTGGGACGATGCGTACCGTGCTTGCGTGTAGGGGCGCATGGCACGGGTAACGCCATGAAAACGGCTATTCATGGCAATCCACCCTGTTTCGTGCGCGTCCGCTATGTTTATTTGTTGCAGCCATAGGTTGACGGCGGCGGTCGTTGGTTCTTGTGTGCTCATGGTACCCCCTATGATTTTTATCATAACAACTATATGTAGTGTGAGCTGTGCGATGCATCACACTACAAATAGTTTGTCTGTTGCTTACTTGTAAGCAGGCGTATAATAATGCCAGAGTAAATGGGCAAAGGACCATTATTTATGTTTGCTGCAAAAAGTGTTGTAAAGAATGGCTTTCAGGCTACTAAAATTGCCGATGATATGGCGTGGGCTGTTGGCGCCATTACACCCCAAATAGCGGCCGTGGACGACGACCTGCTAACAGCGGTTCTGGCTAACATCGTGCCTGTAGACCCACTACAGCAGCAGTACGCGGCATGTACCGATGGCCGTTTACCTGTTCGATTGTTAGACGGTAGCGTAGTCCCTGTGCGCGAGCAAATGGTGGGTGCCGATATAGTCAGTGCTTTTTACGTTGCCGAAGCACTGGGGCCGCGTTTTTATAAAGACCCGAGCGCGCCAGTAGCCGAGCGTGTGCTAGATGTGGCACGCTTTTTGCACGAAAACGGTAGCTTGCCCAGCACGCATGTAGGCTGTGGCGCGGCCGCTGGGTTTTTATCTGTTATCGACAATGTGAGCAGGTTTCATGCGGACGATCAATTTGTTGCCAGGCAGCAGGCTCTATTGCCTAGAGGTGTCTACGACGAAGGGCTGCACGCCGAAATGCTTGCTGCGCTTGCCAAGCGGTTAGAGTCGGGAGCTTACGATGGCCTCACGGCTGATACATTTGTCGAGGCTGTACTGTTGGTAAGCGGCAAGCAGGCTATTGCCGAGCTAAAAGACGACGGACGTGGCATACACGGGCATGTCGAGGAAGCTGTGGTACGCATTCAGACGCCGCATGTCGCGCTAGATACAGCAGGGCTAGCCCGCCAAACCAACGGCCGCGAAGTGTTTTGCGTTAACGACGCCCGCATGGAAGCTACTGGCCGCCTCTTTGGCCGTGGTACCGACACCGACTACCGCATTGCCCTCATGGCCCTAGAAGATTTCGCCGATGCCGGCCACGGCACCCTGGCCAAAAACCTCCCTACGTACGTTGTTGGTAAGGCGTAGACTGTAGCTTTTATTCCTGGGTCGATTCCAACGGATTACCGACACTCGCCAGGTAATCTTCTATAAACGCTAGAGTAGGATCGGATGTTTTGGTATTAGAACTTTTCTTCGTTCTATGCAAACGCATAGCAATTATTGCTTTTTCTAGATTTGATATTGCAGTCATGCAGTCGCCTAGGGCGGCTAATGCGCTGGCAAATGGCACCATGAATGTCTCTGCAGTAACGGTCTCGTAACTACCGTCATCGCGCCTGTGGCTATAGTCAAACGCACCCCAGCTTATTACGCGGGCTAGTTTTTCATCATCAAAACCAGAGGCAATGAGCTCGACGGGCGTTAGTCCGCCCTTGCCAGTAAGCTCCGTTCGTAAGAACGAAACCGTTTTGTCGGCTGTATATCTGGCGGCTTCGGCCTGGCGTGGGGATTGTGCAAACGCTGTTTCGTACGATGCGCGTATACCTTCCCCTAGCGCCCAAGCCATATCTATTGCGTCAGGACTCTCTGGCCCGATGTTTGCCATAACTTCCATACTATAGTACAGGTTTGCACCGAGCCATATGGCCTCCGGTTCCTTGCTACCGTGAGCTGTTGTCGGGCGATGCGGTGCTGCACTTGGTGCTGCCATCAAGCTCGTGTGTGCAGGTGGGGGCTGGCGCGTCCCCGGTTGTGGTGCATACCGGGGTTTCGCTGCCTGCTTGTTGTGTGCACTGGGTTGAGCCGCCAACCGGGGTCGTGCCGTTTCCGGCCGTAGACGTACCGGGTTGCCCTTTATCGTCAATGATCATTGCAGAACCTTGCTGGCCGCCATCCGGGCCGCTGCGGTATGTCATGATAAGCACTGGCAGATTATTATCGTCGATGCCAATCACATTATGTGTGCCGTCATTACCTGTGTATACAAGGTAGCGCAATTTGGTTATATCCGGGCCGCCCGCGCGATCGCCAATCGGCAGACTCGCCGAGCCATTTGGGGCACCAGGCACCTGGGTAGCCTGTTTTTTGTATTCGTCGTATGTTAAGACCTTCAAGTCCTTGGCTTTTTTGGCGTCCTCTAATACTTTTTGCGCATCGCCGTTCACACGGGTATTCAAGTCTTTGCGCTCACTGGGCGAAAGTGTCGCCACCGTGTGGATGCTACGCCGCGTTAATTCAGCTGCCGAAACAGGCATTTGCATTTGTATAACGATACCTACAGCCAGCGCCAGGGCAACCACTGCCGACGCTACGCCGGGTATAACGATTTTTTTCTTACGCATAAGGATCCTCCATATATGTTTTGTAGTGGTTTTGGTAGGAGGCGAAGCGGCTAATAAAGCCTGTTTGAGTTGCGCCTGATGCGCGGCCAGACTGGCGGTTGGAACCGTCATTGTCTGCAGTGTGTGTTTGGTTATATCTCGCCTTGCCATACCTTTATAACGCCTTGCGTTCAGAAAAGTTTCGTATTACCTGCTCGGTGCCGCGCTTTAGAAGTGATTTCACCGTATTTTCTTTCTTGTTGAGGACAAGTGCAATCTGTTTGATAGGCATACGTTCAAAAAAACGGAGCGCCAACACTTCCTGGTACTTTATGTGCAACCCCAGCATAATTTGCTGCACTGCCACGAAGTCCTGGTGGCGCGCCAGCTCGTCTTCGTATGCAATGCATTCTTGCTCGATGTCGCGGTCGTCTGCCAGCTCGAATCCTACCTCTTCAAATAAGGCATCCAGCGATATCGGCCAAAGCTTGCGGTGTCGAAAGTAGCTGTTTACCTCATTCCCGGCAATTCGGTAGAGCCACGCCGAAAATGGTAATCCGCGCCATTCATATGTATGCAACCCCTGCCACGCCTTTAAAAAAACCACCGAGGTAATGTCCTGTGCCGGTGCTACCTCGCCCACACGTCGCAAGACGTACTGGGAAATGCGGGGATAGTACGCATCAAACAGCTTGCCGAAAGCCGCGTGATTCGTCTTGGCGGCTTCGACAATCTGTTGCTCTGTTTTTATATCCATGCCGTGACGCCCATTATACTTATAACGTGTCGGTTACCTATAAGTTGCATTATCCTTAAGATTGTTTACAAAATAAGCAGTTTGTTTTACGCTTGAAACAACAGTAAATCTTACGGAGGGGACATGTTTGGAAGAAAAAAGATCGCCATGCTTATGGCGGAGTTTCTCGGTACTGCGGTACTGACGCTCGTGGTATTGGGGGTTAGTAAGTCTAACATTGGTATTCCCTACTTTATTGCCCTTGCCGCTGGCCTTACAATTGCCGCGGGCACATTGGTGTTCGGCAGGGTTTCGGGTGCACATTTTAACCCGGCAATTACGCTTGGGCTGTGGAGCGCCCGGCGTGTTAAGACGTTGCCAGCTTTGGTGTATGTAGCAGCGCAGTTGCTGGGTAGTATTGCTGCGTACATGCTGTACGTATACTTTGTTAAAACATCCTGGCCAAACGCGGGCGACTTTGACAGCCGTATTCTGGTTGCCGAAACCGTCGGTACCTTTATATTTGCGTTAGGTTGGGCTGCTGCCGTATACAACCGGCTAGAAAGCGGCAAAGCTGCTTTTGTTGTTGGCAGCTCGCTGGCATTGGGTATTTTTGTCGCCTCGGTCGCTTCGGCTGGACTACTAAACCCTGCGTTGGCACTTGGCACGCGTAATTGGGAATGGGCTACTTATGTACTTGGCCCAATACTTGGTGCTGTAATAGCGTTTAACCTATACGCACTCTTGTTTGCGCCCGTCGAGGAGCTGCGCCCAAGTAGCGCTAGTGCAAACGTCAAGGAACCAAAGGCAGCAAAGCCCGCTAAGAAGAAAAAATAAACTCGTCCCTTGTTTACCCTAACCTCCCATGTGCTCGGCGCCGGGAGGTTTTTAGGTTATATGTTAGGATAGACTTAGGCTTGTTATGCTTAAGACAAAAAAGAAATTTATTCTGGGCCGTGGCCCAATAAAACGGAGTAAAATGCGCTGGCCGGTGCGGCTGGCAGCTGTGTGTGCCCTGCTATTTATACCATGGCAGGCATACGTACTGACACAGACATCTGACGTTACGGCTCGGGTAAAACACAAGTTGCTGGGCGTGTCAGTAACGGTTGGCGACACCGGCCCTGCGCCTGCGCCCGAGCTCCGCAATCTGGCCGACCCACTGCACGACTACGGCATTGCCATAGGGCCCGATGTGTTGCAACTAGACGATGCAGCGTTGCAAAAGCGTTTGGCTGCCATGCAGGCTGTGGGTATTGGTTGGGTGCGTGTGCCAATTGCCTGGCAGGATGTCCAGCCAAGGGGGCCAAACGATTACACCTGGACAGCGTACGACCGTGTTATCCGTGCCCTGGGTAAGTATCAGTTTAAGATGATCGCGACACTTTACAGTGCGCCTGTCTGGGCTAAGGGTGCGTGCAGTGCCGCTTGCCCTTTTGCTAATGCCAACCAGTTCGCCGCGTTTGCTGCCCGGGCAGCAACCCATTACCAGCCAATGGGCGTGCAGATATGGGAGGTATGGAGTGAACCCAATACGGCGGCCAGTTGGCAGGCTCAGCCGGATGCGATTGCCTATGCCAAATTGTTACAGGCAACCTACCCGGCTATTCGGCAAGCTAATCCGCAGGCTATTGTCATTACCGGCGGCTTATCGCCGCACCCAACCGACGACGACCATATTGCCGAGATTGAGTACCTACCCCAGCTATATGCGGCAGGCGCCAAGGGTTATTTTGACGCAGTTGGCGCACACCCCTACACCTATCCGTTCATCCCCTCGCATAATTCACAACAGGGCTGGTCGCGCATGAGCCAGACGGCTAATAACTTACGCCAGACCATGATCGCCAACGGTGACGCCGTCAAAAAGATATGGATTACCGACTTTGGCGCGCCCACTAGCGGTACCGGCGCTGCCGCCACCATGGAAAACCACCGCACGCAGGATGCAACCCATGTGGACGAAGAAGTCCAAGCACAAATAATTACCAAAGCCGCCGAGCTATACCGCGGCTACGATTGGACCGGCCCGCTTATATGGACAACATACGCCGACCCTGGTGTGGTGCTGCCAACTGGCGAGCAAGACTTTGGCATCGTGCACGCCGACGGCTCTAAGAAGCCGGCTTACGCAGCAATCCAAGCAGCCCTCGCCAGCCAGTAGACGGCTGGGCGATTTTGCTGGGTTCACCAAAGTAGACAGCAAAGTCAACCTCAGCTATTTTTCCGGGCACTATACTCATTAGCCTGAAGAATCTTTGTCTAAGCACCCATCGCTCGTGTGTGTCACTATAGAAGCCAGTCGCAGCATCCCAGAAATCTACGAGGTCAGTAGGATTGTTAGGGCTTGTTAGCGGTTTAAGATAGTCGTGTACGTCAGGATTAACGTTTATGGTCATCTGGGCGAGCTCTAGCTCTTCGCCAAGTTCGGCGGGTTTTTTGGGTGGTGGACTTAATACATCAAGGGAGCTGCCGGTTTGTGCAATGAGCAAGCCGCCTAAGGCTTTGCAATCGGCATAAGCTCTGTGTAAGCTAACAACTCTCCTCATACCTTCGGTTATAGAGCCGCTGTTTAGCACTTTTATCGCGTCAAGGTTAGCTGTGCCTGCTGCGTCAACATGTGTTGCCATACGGTAATACTCGTTGTTGGGACCTGGTTCGAAATGTGTCATGCAGGCTACTATACCACAACATCTTCAGTGCTCGTATCTATTAGATCATTCTCGAATTTAACGATACCCTTAAGATCTGGGCTATACGTATCGCTGACATCAGGAAAGTCGAGCGCCATAATACGCCGCCAGACTGCAATAATAAGCTGCTTAGTATGCTCTAGTTCTTCTGGCTCGTAGTCTATAGCCAGGCTGGTTATTTTGCCGTACGGGCTGGGTTTTATAAATTGCAGCATGCCTTGTTCGGTGTGCCAGCCCTTGCCGCCCCAATCTGGTGAGCTGTCTACTAGTAGTTTGTAAAACAGCAGCTGCCGGCGGTAATTATGCAGTTTAACGCGGCTATGGTCGTTAATACTGGCGGATAAATCCCACTTGCCGAATGGTTCGCCGGTTTTGTAGTCGACGACTACTAACTGGCGGTTCTTGTCGTCAAGGTCTATGCGGTCGAGCGAGCCAGTTAAACGGGCATCGCCCAGTGTAATGCCCTGATGTTTAAAGCTAACCTCTGCCCGCTGATTAGTAGAGAACGTGGGCAGCGATTGGGTAAAGAATGCACGCAGGTGTTCCTCGCCGCGCGCCATTAGCTGGGCGCGGTCGTGGTTGCTGAGGGCCGCCGCCGCTAGCTTGGCTTTAAAGTGCGTAATGAGTGCGTCAATGTCGGGTGTGCTGCCCATGTTTATTTGGTCGTGTGCGCGCCGCAAAACATCGTGCACGATGCTGCCGTACAATGCCTCGATGCTTTGGCTGGCTGGAAAATGTAAAAAGTTTTGGGTTAAAAAGTAGAGTGGGCCGCCACGAGTTACATCGAGGTAACTGTTCAGATGAGTTGCGCTTAGCTGGTAGGTCTGCAGGCGGTCGTCAAGCAAGGCATGCTTGTCGGCGTGCTCGACACCAACATGGCGGCTCAGCCAGCGCTGTTCGTACTGCGATGCTAATGCAGTAGTGTCGGTAGCGACATCCGGGGTGTCGGCTACGATGTTGGTGGCTAGTAGCGGCGCAAAAGGTTGGTGCGATTTGCCATCCTCGCTCTTTTTAAAGTAGCAAATGTGCAAGTCTTGTTTTGCTCGGGTCATGGCCACGAACAACAGGCGCAGTGCGTCATCGTCATCGTTGTCGGAAGGTTTGATCTCTTGCAAGTTGTTGGGGTAGCTGAACCGCTGGCGGTTGCCGCCACTCTTGTGCCATACGTCGTTTTCGACGCCAATTATAAACACCGTGCCAAACTCTAGCCCTTTGGCTTTGTGGGTGGTCATCAGTCGCACTGCCTGGGTGTCCTCGCGGTGCGCAGCGGTATCGGTCATCGTAAGGCCGGCACGTGTAAACGAGTCTACGAACTGAATCAGATCGGCAAGCGTCAGCATGCGGTCGGTTCCCTGCTGGTAGGCGCGGATATGCCGCCGCAAGCACGCCAGGTGCGATAGTAGCGTTAAATATGCTGCGGGCTGTTGGTTAAATAAGTCGTCACCAAAGTAGTAGGTCTTAAAGGGGGATATAAACACATCGTCGGCAGTAGACTGGGACTGTAGACCAATAAGAACGTCTAGGGTGTGCTCGAGTGGCATGCTGCCGGCTTGTTGGCTCAGGCTAAACAGAAAATCGGCTACGGCTCTGGCCGGCGTGCCTTCTTGTTCAAAAATAACATCGAGCCACAAACGTTGGTCCGTGTGTGCTTCGCGCGCGATGCGCCATAGGTCTACCGGCGGGATCGCCCACATAGGGTGGCTTAGTACTTCGGGCAATAGCGCGTTGGCATCTTGTAGGCGTTGTTCGGACAATGCATAGACTGCACGTGCGAGCGTCAGCAGCGCGACTACATGGTGCTGCTCCAGTACGTTCTCGCGGCGTTCGTAATCCATAGGTATATGCTGATCGCGTAGGTACGGTACGAGCGCGTCCAGCTGGTCGCGCTTACGCGCAAGCACCGCAATGTCTTTGCCCACGCCACCGGCGTCTAGGAGTTTACAGATTTCGGCAGCAATCCAGGCGTAATGCTGGGTTTCGTGTTCGAACTCGTGCAAGCGGGTGCCCTGCCCTGTTTGAACAACATTAATACCCAGCTCTTTGCTTATGCCTTTTAGTTTTTCTAGGCTGAGCGCAATCTGTGTACTAACGCTACGCGCCGGAGTGAGTACCGCTTGATTACTTCGGTAGTTTTGATCTAGCCAAATAATTTTCGGGTCTTTATATGCGGCCTCAAATGCGGCAATGTTGCTCATGTCGGCGCCTTGGAACCGGTAAATGGCTTGGTCGTCGTCGCCGACTACCATTATGTTCGGCCGCCCTTCGTGCACGCTTGCATCTGTAATGTGGCGGGCCATTTGTAGTTGGGCACGGTTAGTGTCTTGGTATTCGTCGATCATGACATATTGGAACCGCTCTTGCAGGTTAAGACGTAGCTCCTCATGGTTTTCTAGTGCCGCCAGCACGGCCATAATTTGGTCATTAAAATCGACCATGCCTTGGTTGTCGAGTTCTTTCTGGTATTGGGCATATATATCGGCCGCGGCCGCTAGCTTGGCGTAGTGTTTAGCCGCTTTGAATATCCAGCGTTTTTCGGCATCTAGCTCCAGCCAGTCATCTTTCCAGGCGGTAAACGGTTTGGTTTTGCTGCGGCCGACTAGAGCGTCGGACTCGGCCTGGGCGGCATGCAAGCCCTGCAGTACTAACGACAATAAGTCGGTGATGTCTTTGGTTGTAGTCCCAGGAACTTTGACAGCCTCTAGTGTGGTAATACACTGCGCAATTTTAGGCAGCGCATCTTTGTCGGTCATGCGCGCTGGCCAGTGTTTGGCAAGAAGCGGCGCGTATAGTTCGTAGGTGGCTTGGTTGGCATCTATAATGTTTGCGACTTCTTGGGGCGATAAGTTGGCTCGTTTGCAGTCACCAATAAAGTTTTGTACTTGCCTGGTGGCAAAGAACGAATCGTCGTGGCTTTGAGCGGCCAGGGGGTGGTCGCCGGGTAGCTTTTGCAAAATGGACTCGAGCAAGCGGTAGCTGGTTAGCTCGTCGGCGGTGGTGGCTTCGCGCCAGGCAAAAAAATACTCCGGGTAGGTAGCCATAATCCACGACCCGAATGAGTTAAAGGTATGGATAGCTACCTGGTAGGCGGCCTGCCCCAGCCCAATTTTTTCTATGAGCCGTTCGCGCAGGTTGGCCGCGGCGGCATCGGTGAACGTTAAACACAAAATATTGCTGGGCAGCATGGCAGCATCGGCCTGCAAAATAGCGCCAACGCGCACGCTTAGCAGCTGTGTTTTGCCCGTACCTGGCCCAGCCACCACCAGCACCGGCCCGTCAATTGTTTTGACGGCCTCGGCTTGCGCTGTATTCAGCGCGCGAAGTGCTTCTGCGTATCCTCCCATAGGTCCTACTAGTATAGCGAATGGCTGGCTTGTGTTCTATTGGCTGTTATGGCAAAGTGATCTGACGTGAGCGAACAAAAGTACTTGCTAGCATCAGAGGTCCTCGGCCTTGGCTTGCCCGACTATGCCAAGCCCGATAGTATTGGGCTGCACATGCCTAATATACGACGAATAGCGGCGTTGGCCGGCTACCACGGCGAGGTGTCGGTGGTTGGCTATGCTGGCGAGAACACCGAGAGCGTGGTGGCCGTAGGTGGCCACGCCGGGGGTGGCGCAGCGTCGGCTGCAATGGGTTTGATTGCTGCACGTACGAAGCCAGGCGAACTAGCCAGTGCAGAGGGAGCGCCATCCGTGCACCTAAAGGGCAATTTTACCGTACGGCTGAACACAACGCATATTAAAGACGCCTTGCCTAAGGGGCGCGTGCGGGACCCAGCCGCGTGGGCACATGTCATCGACCGGACGACAGCGTCTATATTGTCTAGGGCTGCCTGGAATCATCTTGTCCGTGAAAAAACGCCTGGATACGAAAAATTATCAGCAGCATTTATGTGCACTGGAGCGGTTGGGCTAAGCCAGATGAGTTTTACGGAACATGCGTTTCGAAATGCACCCGAGTGGTCCCTTCCGCTCTTTACAGTAATCGTTGCCGAATTAGGAACCAACCTTATTAATTCCGTGATGGCACAAGAGGAGGGCCGCTCGGCTCGTGAAGTGTGTTGGTCGCTTATACCCGCCAAACACGTCGATCGTGCCGCAGTAGCCTGGCTGGGCACAAAAGTGTGCACATTTGCAAAAGTCGTAGATTAACTGAGGGTTGTATTAGCAATGTGTTTGTGGCACAGTATAGCGATTATATGAGCTATACACGTTTTCGCAACCTTCCCCAAGAAATTTTTTCGTTGTCGTCCCCTACACCAGAACTGGCTGATGCACTAGGGTTCGTTACAGAACAGCTGGATACATTTGCACAGGAGCATGGTATTAAAAACCTGGCGTTCATCGATGACGAACAGGCTACGGCGCCTGCAAGTGTGCATTTTGAGGGCTTTGAGTCTGATTATAGACGCGCTGCTACGAAAGCGCGTGAGCAAGACTGGGCTGGCTGGGCTCTTGTAGAACATGTCGTCGAGCGTCCGGCGGCCTTACTGGTTGTCAGCCCGCGTGTAATTGGCAATTTTGTTGCCCGCCAAACCGTCGAAACTCATAGCTCGTCCCAAGTTGCTGCGTTATGGGGCCACGCTTATAACATTGCAGCCCGTGAGGCAATGCTGCACGCAAAAGGCCGACTACAATACTTAGACCTCCCTTCCGAACGCGACCTCGTGCATATGGCGGCCGTGCCTGTCGGCAAGCCGATCATTAAAGCCTTGTAGCAAAAGCTGCGTGAGCTTGTTAGCGTTGCCGATTCGGCTGCGGGCAGCAGTTCGGGCAGTTAAGTTGTTCGTCGCTCATGCTGGCAATCCACTGCTCGCCTGCTTTAGGCCACGATTGTAGGTCATGAAAACCAATGAGGTCTGCGAACAAACGCAAAATCCAACCAATATAGCCGTTAAAGTGCCAGGTGCCCCACTCAACGCTGGCCCAGTTTTTGCCAACCGGTATAACGGTAATGGGCCGTTTGGGCTTGTAGGGCTGCATACGCTTATCGTGTAGTAATCGTTTGATGTTTTCAGCTACAAACACCCCGTCGTGCAAGGCAGTTTGGGCCAGGCCGCTGAATGGTGTGTTGGCGTTGTCGCCCAATATAAAAATGTGCGGTTCGGATTGCAGGTATTCATCTACCTCTACTTTGCCCCGCTCGGTTAGCTTAAAGTTATTTTCTTTAAAGAACGGGTTATTCGTGACGCCAGCGGTCCATACGACTGTTTCGCTTTTAAGTGGCTTGTCGCCTACCATAAGGGTGTCTGGCGTTTGGCCCTTTACTGCGGTGTTTACCATAACATGTACGCCAAGGCTGCGTAGGCGCCGGGTAATGGCGCGGGAGACGCTTTTGGGTGACCGTGGCAGTAGCCGGGGGGCTGCCTCGACAAGTTCTATGTGCAGCCGGCGGGCTTTAACGCCGTGTTTTTTCATGACGCCGCGCAAGTAGCCGGGTAGTGCGCCGGCTAGCTCAATACCGGTAGGGCCGCCGCCGACAATAATGTAGTGCGGGTCGGGCTTGCCGTCCTCTAGTAGTTGCTGGTGCAGATGATTTTTGAATTTCTCGGCTTCCTCGGTGGATTTTATGCCAAACGAAAACTCTTTAAGGCCGGGAATGCCAAAGTAATTAGTAACGTTACCGAGCGCCAGGACTAACATGTCGTAGGTAATGCTTTTGCCGTCGCTGGTGATGATGTGTTTTTTGTTCAGGTCCAGCTTGGTTACTTGGGCCTGCACAAATGTAACTTTAGATTCGTCTACGATATTTTCGAGCCGTAAACGCGACCCAGCGCGCTTGCCGCCCGTGGCCGCGTGGTACAGGCCAGGATAATACCGGAAATGCGTGTGGTCGCTTACTAGCGTAACCCGGCAGTTACCACAGTCCGCCAGCTCCAGCGCGGCTTTGGTGCCGGCAAACCCGCCGCCAACAATGACGACATCAAGAATATTGCTCATGCTTTGTAGTATACAGGAGGGTTACACGTTATGTACGCCAACAATGCGATTGTTGGCGTACAACCAGCCCTCTAGGCTGCCGCAGTCAGGTATTCGCCCTTCATACGCACTACAACCGTGTCGTTGCCTGCCTCGACCCACCAGTTGATAGTGTCGATGAGCCACTTTTCTTTGTGATCTGATTCTTCCTTCATGCTGCGTTCGACGTGCCGAAAAATATCGGTATGCAACAAGAAACAACCCGCATTATTAAGATTACTTGGCGCTTCACCTGGCTTGGGGTGTTCAACAATGTGGTCGTATAGTTCGTGGCCGTCTTGCTGGCGCGTAGCAACAATGCCGTAGCGGCTAACGAGTTCTTCGGGCACGGGCACGGCTAACATGGCACCGCGGGTGCCGGCGACTTCGGCCTGGGCTAGAAAGTCGGCAATAGACGAGCTGCCATCGGGGTTGTAGTAGATGTTATCGCCGTACATCATAAGAAACGGTTCGTTCTCGGGGATAAGGTCTTTGGCAAGCCATAGCGGCGTGCTGGTGCCATACGGGCGGTAACGATCTTGTACGATAAATTTGTAATTGGCTTTGGCAGATAGCGCGCTTAGCTCCGCCGAGTAGTGGGTTTTGCCGTGCTCTTCTAGGTGCGATTCCAGGAGTGCATTGTGGCCGTAATAGGTGCGGATTTGGTCGGCCTGTTCGCCGACGACAAAGATGATGTCGGTTATACCCGCGCTAACGAGGTCGTCGACCACATAGTCCACAATTGGGCGGTTGCCAACGGGCATCATGCATTTTTCGACTGCTTTCGTAATGGGGAGCCGGCGGGTGCCATAGCCGGCCAAGGCTATAACTGCTGTTGTACACTTCATACCGACCTACCGTACCAGAAAAATACTGGCCTCGCTACCCCTGTTTTATGATTTTGAGTATATGATTGGCAACTACCTGACCGTTATGACGGATAAACGTCCGATGATTGTCGGTTGGTGGCGCTACAAAATTATCGCCAATTGCAGTGTAGTGTTTCGTGCTTAGCACGTCTGGGTGGTACGGAACCCAGGTACGCCCTTCCTCGGCGTAACGCTTTAGTAACGCATGCTCTGGTTTGTGTGTGTTGTATAGTACGTAATCCAGTTTTACCTTGTGGTCCAAAAAACGTTCGATTTCGTCGGCGAAGTCGTGCACGGCAAAGTCATCGGTTTGCCCTTGTTCAGTTACTAGATTACACACGAATATTTTGGGAGCTTGCGTGGTGCTCAGGGCTTCGGCCACTCCATCGACCACGAGCACTGCCGCGAGCGAGCCGTAGAGGCTGCCAGGAGCGATAAGGATTGCGTCAGCCTTGGCAATTGCAACTGCGGCCTCGGGCGTTATGTGCGCCACTGGCTCTAACCGTACTGCTGGTCGCGGAGTGCTGAACCGTATGTCTTTATCAAGTGCTGCTTCGCCGCGGATTATATGGCCATTTTGTTCCTTGAGCACCAGCGTTACTTTATCGAGTGTTATGGGCAGGACGCGTCCGTGAATATTAAGGAGCGAGCTAGCTAGCTCGACCGCCTCTACGAAGTTGTCACTCATTTTTTCGACGGCGGTTAAAAACAAGTTGCCGAACGAATGGCCGGCCAGGCTGCCGCTATCAAATCGGTAGGTAAATAAATCGCGCATTTGCGGTGCCCGGGCTAGTGCCACGAGCGCTTTACGCACATCGCCAGGAGGTAATACGCCGAGCTCGTCGCGGAGCATGCCGGTAGATCCTCCGCTGTCGGCCATACCTACCAGTGCTGTTACGGCCACTGATGCGTCTTTGAGTGCCGACAGCACGCTCACTGGGCCGGTGCCGCCGCCAATAACGACAATACTTGGTTCTGTTTTATGCATGAGTCATTAAAATAATACACCCTCTTGCGTCTATTACTTGTTACGCTTAAGCTTAAGAGAATGAACCTATGAATCCATTTCAAATCTCCCCCCAACTGCAAAACCATCTGACGGCACCATATTCCAGTTTTGTTCGTCACCGTAACTACAGTTACGCTTCCTCGCAAGAACTGAAATCTGGTACTCGCCAGCTGCTTTTTCATAACTGCGGGGAGATTTGAAATGGATTCATTACAACAAGAGCTGCTGGCGGCCGGTTTTAGCGGTGAAATGGACGCGAGCGCAGAAGCAAAAGAAAAATATAGCCACGACGCATCGCTGTTCGAAATTAAACCACAGTTGGTGGTCATGCCCAAAAACAGCCAAGACGTACAAAAGTTGGTCAAGTTTGTTGCTGCGTATAAATCTAAATACCCCGAGCTGTCGCTAACAGCCCGCTCGGCCGGCACCGATATGTCCGGCGGTGCCATTAATGAAGGTATTATTGTCGACTTTAATAAGCACTTTACTACCATTAAAAGCGTAACAGCTAGCGAAGCCCACACCGAGCCTGGTGTGTTTTATCGCGATTTCGACCTAGAGACCATAAAGCATAACGTTATTATGCCCGCCTACCCTGCAAGCCGCGATTTGTGCACTGTTGGTGGTATGGTTGCCAACAATTCGGGCGGCGAAAAATCCCTGGAATTTGGCAAGGTTAAAGACTTTATTAACGAATTGAAGGTAGTCTTTGCCGATGGCAACGAATACACCGTACGGCCACTCAAGCGTATAGAGCTTGTTAAAAAAATGGCCCAAAAAGATTACGAAGGGCGTTTGTACAAGCAAGTGTTTGACCTATGCGAGAAGCACTACGATGTTATTAAGACAGCCCGCCCGCATGTCAGTAAAAACTCCATGGGCTACAACCTGTGGGATGTGTGGGACCGCGACACCGGCATATTTGACATGACCAAGCTAATCGTTGGTTCGCAGGGCACCTTGGGCTTTGTAACCGACATAAAGTACCGGCTGGTGCCCCGGAGGGCGCACTCTGGGCTGCTCGTGCTGTTTATGCGGGATACAAAGCAGCTTGGCAATTTGGTTAATACCGTACTGGCCCACAAGCCCGCGGCATTTGAATCGTTCGACGACACGACCCTTATTTTATCTATCCGCTTTATGCCCTACTTTTTAAAGATGCTGGGACTGGTGCGGTTTATAAAACTGCTGATAAACCTGATTCCCGATGGCCTGCAGCTGCTCCGCGGCATACCTAAAATGGTTTTAATGGTGGAGTTCGACGGTAACACCGAGGCGGAGGTACGCGAGCGTATAAAAACCCTGCACCGCGAACTACGCCATGTACGGGCCCGCTACGAAATTAACGGTTTCGAAGAAGACCCCACCGAAGGCCGGGCCGAAAAATTTTGGATTATGCGCCGGCACAGCTTTAACTTACTTCGCTCCAAGGTGCGCGACAAACACACGGCACCGTTCATTGACGACCTTATTGTAAACCCGCAGTACCTGCCGGAATTTTTGCCCAAGCTGCGCCGTATTATTAAAAAGTACAAACTGTTTGCCACACTGCAGGGTCACATTGGCGATGGCAACTTCCACATTATTCCCCTCATGAAAATAGAAGAAACACGCGAACGTAAAAAGCTACTGCCCGCCATGAAAGAAGTCGACGAGCTGGTGCTCAAGTACAAAGGGTCGCTGTCGGGCGAACATAACGACGGCTTAGTACGCGGCCCATGGCTAGAGCAGCAGTTTGGCCGCAAGGTAGTTGGCCTTTTCCGCGATGTAAAACACATTTTTGACCCCGACAACATCTTTAACCCCCACAAAAAATCTGACGCCGACTGGGACTATAGCTTTAGCCACGTCCGCCGTAGTTTCTAAGCATTGTTTTCTATATTTAATTTTTTTATTATATGGCGATGAACCGGTTTCGTGCTGAGGTTGATCAAGCTGTTACTAACGCTGCCCCAATGGTGCTTGAGGGCGGAAAATGGGTACCACGCAAAACGGACCCAATGTTTCATGCGTACAATGCCAAAGAACAGAAAACGGGCGAGCCATTGCCGGATGATTTGAGCATATGGAGATTTGCCGATGATGCTCCGCTTAGGTTCCCGAGGCGGGATCAGATCCGCGACGACGGCCTGAACAAGCACTCAGTACTGCTTGATACTCCGGATGATGTATACGAGGCGATGGTAGATGTCTACAGGGCGACCGGCAGACCTTTGGCTGAGTTTTCTGCAAACAGACGAAATCTGGATGCCACTGTAGAGTACGTAGAGTGGCGTGCAAAAGCTGCGGCCATGATTGGCGAGCATACGCCAACGTATCTTATTAATCTTTATGTAGGGTACTTAAGTTTAGAAGGTAGAGTAGGCTATTCTAAAACGCATGCTCATGCGGTGGATTTTATACCAGCCGGGTTGGTTACGACTCGTATTGGCTCGGCAACTATATCGGCCTACCCGCCGCAATTAAGACCTGGAGATCTGGATATGATTACTACCTTGGGTTTCCGCAATGTGACAGAAGTCGCCTTGCTTGCGCAACGGTATGATCTTCCCTTTCCGCAGAGTATCGCAAACATGAGCCGGTCAAACTAGTGGCCGGTAAAGCATTGCTTGCATAATATCCATGCCCGGGCATATGCTTGGTATGTAACCCGAAGGGATTCGTATGCGATTGGCTCAGCTTGAAGTCGTACTAGATGACAGACTTAACAAAAAAGCACCCGTAACTATACCGCCGAATGGGCGCAGTATGTTGGCCGACGGGCTGTGGATTATTACGCTTATCGTTGGCATTTTACAGTTACTTGCGTCGTATTGGCTGTGGGAAGCTGGGCATCGGATAGACAGCTTGGTTGATTACGCCAATGCGGTCTCGTCGTATTATGGTGGCGCCCCGTTGGCTGCAACCCATTTAAGCCCGTTCTTTTATTTGTCGTTGCTTGGCATGGGGACAGTAGCGGCGTTGTTGCTGCTTGCCTCGCCAGGGCTGAAAGCCATGAAAAAAGACGGCTGGCAGATGGCATATTATGCGGTGATCATAGAGGCGGCGACGGCTGTGTTGCTGCTGTTAACCAAACAAGGTGGTTTTGACGATTTTCTATTGTCACTTCTGGGCGTAGTGGTTGGCGCCTATGTGTTGTTCCAAGTGCGGGATCGTTTTAAGACGCACAAGGCAGCGCATGGCCATCCAGCCAATGATGACCCTTCTGAATAACAACTAAAAAAAGACGCCCCCGTAATGTGGGCGTCTTTTTTGTCAGACCGAATGCTACTAGTAGCGGTCGCGATCGTTGTTGCGGTTGCCACCGCCACCACCGTTAAATGGGCGGCGTTCGCGGTTCTCTTGCGGGCGAGCCTCGCTTACGGCGACGGCACGGCCGTTGATTTCCTTGCCGTCCATGCCTTTAACGGCTGCCTGCGCTTCTTCGTCAGAGCTCATTTCAACGAAACCGAAGCCCTTTGAGCGGCCGGTTTCGCGGTCGATGATAACCTTTGCGGATGCGACAGTGCCGAAGGCGGCAAATGCATCAGCAAGTTGGTCGTCGTCGACGCCATAACTTAATGAACCAACAAATAGTTTTGTTGCCATTTGGTAACTTATCCTCTTTCTCGTACTGAGGTAAGTCCCGTGGTGGGATTAGCTGCTCCCCAGAATTCTAATCTGTTAATACTTTACTGAACTATCATGTAGCAGCGCATTTCTAGCAACTATAGTATAGCAGTAATCGTCTATTCAATAAATAGCGATTTTTACAATCTATGTTGCAGTATATGACCGCAGGAATTGTTTGGCTTGTTTTTGTTCGTGTAGGGTTATGGCCACCGATTCTTCTATGGGGTGGCATAGCTCGGTTATGCAGTTTTTTGGTGTAAGTACCCCGCTTTGCCGGGCGTGTGAGCGCGCCAGCTTCAAGTGGTACGTCATGTCGCCACACAGAGCGGTTAAGGTATGATGCCAAAAGTATCGCTGCATGGCTGGCATGAGCGTCTTTAGGTTATGCCTGCCTGGCTGTATGTTCATATCTTGCAAAATGCGCGTAATGACGTAGGTACTATGGCCGGCATGTATGTCGTCTTGCCAATCGTGCACATCGTCGCTTAGTTGCCGCGCAATAATGTAGTGCGCCAGAGCGTTGGTAATATGCGTAGCCGAAGGGTCTGTTGGTGCAATGCCTACCGAGGCTAATACGCCGAGGGGTGTAAGCGTATGGCCCATGGATCGTTCGGCTAGCACGCGGAGCGAACCATAGTCTGGCAGTGCGGTAATATCCAGCCTGCCTGTACTGACGGTAAAACGAGCATTGGCTAGCTCCCAGGCGTTGGCGCTATCGATGGTATCGAATGCCGCAAGTACGCTGGCTTGGTATCCAGCATGCTCCGGCAGAGCGTGCATAAATGCAAGCAGTGAGCGACGCAAGGCAGCATTGGCTACAGATAATTGGCGGGTATTGCCCTCGTCGTCTAAAAAATCATCGTAAATGGTGTATGCCATCCATCCGAATAAGTTGGCAGTGCCGAGGCGCGCGAACAGCGTCGTATGTGCCGGCGGCGGTTTCATAAGCGACTGCGCAAACAGGTATGGCAGTAGTATAATCTCGCGACTGTTTTGCAGGCGTTCCATGTGATCGAGCATGGCTAGGCTCTCCGTGCGTAACGCGCTTGGTAGCGCCGTGAGGTCCGTGCGGACATCAGAGAGGATGGTCGTATACATATGTTGCCCTTGTGGTTCCTTGCGACGGACAGTTGCCGTGGGCGGGGCTGGTGGCTCGTGTAGCGCCTCGATCACAAGTGCGGTCGTTAAAACTGCAGCGCCGTGGTAATGCGTTTTGCCCTTTTGGGCGGGGTCAATACAGTATGCCTCGGCTGGCCAGGAGCCGTTTGGTTGCTGAGCGGCTATAAGGTATTGTACGGCTGCTTTTGGTAGTGGTTGGTGGAGCGAACGCAGCGATGAAAGTGCCAGTGCTGTACGGAGCGGCGTTCCCCAGTGTCCTTCGTCGGTTTGGGCTGCTTGAATATGATGCGCGAGGCGGTTGGCGTGCGTGCCCTTGTACGCGCGGGCCACATAGTACCATAACGGATAGACGGTCGGATAGTATGGCGAGTGGTAGGCCTGGTGTGTTATGGCATGATCCATAAGTTTGTCTAGGCTTGGTAGCGAGCTATCCACGAGCCGTAACAGAAAAGCGACATTGCAGTTTACTGCCAGGTCTACATCGAGCCATACACGTTCGCTATCTGGCGGCACGAGCCAGGTACGGTACGGGCCGCCTACCTCTGTTTCTGTGGCAAGCAGGAGTTTGACCACGGCACCTAACACGGCACCGTCAATAACTGTAGGGTCGTGACGACGTAGCCCAATAAGAGCGCAGGCAGTGTCGTCGAGGTCGTCGGGATATGCCAGGCGGGTTCGCTCGGGGGCATGCACTGCCCAATAGTTAAATGCCCACGTGTCGCTCCGCTGTGCTATAAGCCATGCGGCGAGACGATTGGTAATTGGTTGGGCAGTTGGTACTGTCACCAGGGCGTTTAATAGAATAGCTGGCGCAAAAGTTGTGTGATATGTTTTTGCTTTTGTAAAAGGCGCTTGGTTTGGACTTGAAAAGCTGACAAACCCGCCGTCCGGCGCTTGCTTGTTGCGCACAAAGGCAATGGCTCGCTCTATTGTATAGGCCCGCCCCTGTTCCATATATATCAGGCTTTCGGCAGCTTTAGCACGAAGCTCGTGTATTCGGTGATGTTGTCAAGATATAGCGTGCCGCTAAAATGCTTTTCGGCAATTTGCCGCGCAATTGATAGGCCCATGCCCATACCGACTTCTTTAGTGCTATAAAATGGTTCAAATAATTTGGCGCGTTCGCTGGCAGGAATACCTTTGCCCCAATCACTAACGGCAATAGTAAGCTGGTCGTCTTGTTCCTGGATGTGGATTACTACTTGTTTCGGATCGGCTACGTCGAGTTCGTCGTACGCATCGATAGCATTGCTAATGATATTGGCTATTAGTTGCCGGAACCGTACCGATTCGCCACGGACGCGCAATTGTTTGCGGTCGCCCGTTGCTTCGAGTTGCAGTGTAACGGCATTTCGTGCGGCGCGGTGCTTTAAGATGCCAACGACTTCCTCTGTCTCGGTGGCGACATTAAATGGCCGAACAACTGACTTACCTTGTAATTGATCGCGAACTTTTAGAAGCATGTCGTCAATGTAGCGAATGCTGCGTTTGGCGCGTTTCAATACTTGCGAATGTTCCTGCGATTCCAAGCCCTCGATGTCTAGGCTCAGGCTCGTTAAATGCCCAGCGAGCTCATGCAGGAGCGCGGTACTGATTTTGCCAAGTTCGGCAAAGCGGTATAGTTGTTGCAAACGTTCAAACTGGACTGCCTGTAATTCGCGCGTTCGTTCCTCTACGGTCGTTTCGAGTAAATCGCGCTGGCGTTTTAAGTTCAGCTCGGCGCGCTGTGCTCGCGCCAGTGAATGTTCCATACGCACGTTAAACAGCCATGTTACGAGGCCGACGACCACGAATATAATGCAGAACCCCATAACAATCCCATAGTCCAGGGCTGAGTGCGTCCAGCTAAGGTCTGGCCTAAGAGTGCCGGCATTTTGGTGAACCTGCAGCACGCTGACTGTGCCAATAACGAATGCCGTGCTGTACAAGGAATATTTTGCGCCCAGTAGTATGGCAGACAAGATGATAAGCAGCGCATAGAGCGCAACGGTTACAGGCATGGTTACGCCCCATGCTAACGAAGCGCCTACGGCAAATAGCGCATAAATGCTTAGTAGTATCAACGATGCAATATAATGCTGCCGGCTGCGTGACAGCCCGTACGTGCCAGCTGTGACGGCTAGGACGACAATAAAAATAAGGATACGTGCGTCAACATAGTGGTTGCCCCAGGCAAAATAGCTGACCAGCAAAATACAGAGCGCTAGTAATTCTACGAGCAGCGTACCAACAAGCAGCACATTTAAAACCAGCTCGCGATTTCGTAGGTCTTCATCAAGCTGAGTGGGTTTAATGTAGTCGGTATATAGTTTACGGAACATATTCTGTTAATAAATACAGGAATCGGATGATGGTCTAGACCTGATGATGCAGAGCCCGTCGCAGCGTCCGATTCTTGTAGAGTGGGCTTCTTACCGTCCCCTAAGCGATCCTAGGCTACACTTGCCCAAGGACCACTGTCGGTGATGGCTTTGTGTACGGCTAGTTTCTCAACAGATGCTGCATCGCGCGTTTTACCGCTGAGAATACTCGTCATAACGTCGCTCATAACTCCCCCTCCCCCTCTTTATGTTACGCATCATCAATCATATAACCAATACCATAGGCTGTTTTTATGAGGTCGCCCCCAAATGGCCTGTCAATTTTGTCCCGTAAGTGCTTAATATGTACGTCGACGGTGTTGTGCCAGGTCTCCTTGTTGGAATCCCAGGCATGATCCACAATCATGGCGCGCGTGACGGCCCGGCCGCGGTTGCGCACAAGGTATTCTAAAATATCAAATTCTTTGCGCCGGAGCGGAATCATAACACCCGCTCGCTCAACGCGACGACGGGCTGGGTCTATAAGGAGGTCCTCGATGATAATAACACTGTTTTTGGGGTTTGCAGGTACGCGACGCAACAGTGCGGTCATGCGGGCACGCAGCTCGGCGATATTAAACGGTTTTATTAGGTAATCGTCGGCACCGCCGTTCAATAGGCTGACACGACTGGCAACGTCGTCCTCTGCGGTCAGAATAATAATAGGTGTGATGATGCGGTGGGTGCGGAGGGCCTTGCATATGTCGTAGCCATTTTTGTCAGGCAAATGCAAATCCAACACAATCATGTCGTAACCGCCGGTGTATGCGCGTCGCAACCCATCGTCGCCCGAATGGGCGAGATCAACGGTGAACATGCTGCTAAGGTGGGTCTTAAGACTTTTGGCTAGTGATCGGTTATCTTCGATAACTAATAATTTCATTACCTGCCCTTACCGACCTATCGTAGCAGTGTAATTATTAAATTGTCATTAACTCTCTCAAAGATATTGGGCGTTGCGATTTTTACAGAGTTCGTATTCTTTTAATGTTTGGGTGCAATACTGTACCTATTAGTACCTGTTTACAGAGGTGCTAATAAACCAATACGACCGCTCAGACTTTTTGGGTGGGCATAGTCTGAGCGATCGTATTGGTTTAATGATACCGCAAAAATGTATATTGTGCTTTATTACTTGTGCTTTTTTTGACGTGTTTTTTTGAGAATCTTAGTCGGGAAGGCTGTATTCTTCTATAACTGTCCGTATACCGGCTGCACCAAGTGCCCAGCACTCGCCTTTGGACGACTTGCCGGGGCATGTCGCAATCCGTTCGCAAAAAATGTCACGTAATTCTTCTGTAGTAACACCTCCGTCGGTGTCACACAGCTTTTCCAGGGTAATAGCTTTATGTACTAAGTCTGGCTCGTCCTCGTTAACGATACAAAAAGGCTCGTCTTCTGCAGTTACCTCTTCGTCCCCTTCTTTTAAGAGTGCCGTGATAACCTCGGTTCCGGGCCGGCCATCGGCGCCTGTATAGATGCCGGTGCCAAAAAGTAGATGTGCCGAAGCCAGGTCGAAGTCTTCATAGTGCCGTGCAGGACATCCGGTTGATAGGTGTGGTTCGCCATTTATGCGCATGCAAATAATATAGGACGTATCGTACGGTGCCACAAGCCGTTAGGCTGGCTGGCCGCTTTGGAGCCGCTGTAACGTGCGTATATCCCGGGCTAGGTCATGATCTATAGCTTCGGGATCTCTGCCACCTAGTAACTCTTGTATTGTTGCAAGCCCCGCCCCATTGCTGCCTAGTAACCCTGGCAACTTAAGTACCTGCGATCTATAGACAGTCTGACCGTCGCGAACGGTCATGAGCTCTCCAATGACCCTGCTGCGCATACCGTCTATGAATTGTGGAGATATACCGCAGGCTGCGAGCGTTAGCCCGCTGTAGCACATAGCCCTTAAGAAATATTCGTGCGCGGTCGGTTTGAGCCAGTTAAATTCTGTAGGTTTATCGGAATCGAATGCCTTCTCGACATACGTGCCTACTGCCTGCTTGCCGATGGCGATAGCGCGAGCATCGCCAGAATGGTAGGGCTCGAACTGGTCGGTAATATCTTGTACGCATACTTCCGAATGACGTGGTTCGCCATGTGTCACGTTTGTTTCGACATCTATGACAAGCGTGTGATGTTGCACAGCTGACGCGCCTGGTAATAGGCGTGCGCGTGCTTGTGTAATGTGCCCAACGGCGTACTGGGTGCCTATAAGGTGATTGCCCTGTACGTCTGTGGCTAAATACACCATGGTGCCGGGCGTATGGAGCGCATCAATTGCTGATGCCGATTTTTTGAGCACGTTTGCCGTTGCCTTTATGTTCTGCCCTGGCCGGCGGCCAACATGCGCTAAAAATTGGTAGTATTGTGCTTTTGTCTCGAACGTGTCTGCAAGCGGCGGATCGTTGTTTAGCGCGGTGTGCCCATACGCGAAGAACATATCACGGGCACGCTCGAACTCGTCCATGGTTTTTACTAGCTCTCGGGTTTGTGCGATCACCGTGTCGCTACCGGCGCGTACTTGTTCGGTGGCTGTGGTTGCTTGCTCCTGCATGAATTGTTCGAATTCTGGGTGCGTCCTCATGTAACCCTCCGTATGACTCGTCGAAAGTATGGCATACAAGAGCGTATGTAGAAAGCTCTTGGTTTCGCGGGATATAATAGATTAAGTCATGGGTATTTTGAGGGAGCCGCTGGTTTTTGTAGATATTGAAACGAATGGACTAGACCACATTCGTGGGCGTGTTATTGAGGTTGGCGCTATTAGGGTGGAAGATGGCGCTGTCGTCAACGAATTTAAACAACTGATAGACCCAGGCACGCCCCTGCCCCAGTTTATTACCGGTCTGACGGGTATTACCGAGCACGATCTTACCGATGCGCCATTGTTTGGGGCAATTGCTGACGAACTATATAACATATTGGATGGCGCTGTATTTGTAGCGCACAATGTGCGGTTCGACTACTCGTTTTTAAAGCAAGAATTTAAGCGCATCGGCAAAAGTTTTAACCCCAAGCAGCTGTGCACGGTGCGGCTGAGCCGTGCACTGTTCCCGCAGTATCGCACGCACAAGCTTGGTGACCTTATACAGCGCCATAATTTGGAGGTATCTGCACGGCACCGTGCCTACGACGACGCCCATGCGTTATGGCAGTTTTTGCAGCTTGTAGAGTCCACAACCGACCCGGGCGTGCTGCAGGCCGCTATTGCCCGCCAGCTTAAAAAACCGTCACTGCCGAAGGGGCTGGACCCACATGTGCTGGAGACATTGCCCAATAGCACCGGAGTGTATATTTTAGAGGACGACAAAGGCGTGCCCATTTATATCGGCAAAAGTATACATATCCGCACGCGTGTGGCATCGCACTTTATGCGCGACCACGATAATACCGCCGAATTCAAAATTGCCCAGCATGTGCGGAGTATTAGCCATATACAAACAGGCAGCGAACTCGAGGCGTTGCTACTGGAATCGCAACTCGTTAAAGAGAAATTACCACTATATAACAAGCAACTTCGCCGGGTTACTAAGGTTATATTAGCCCGCCGCACCCAAAACGAGGCCGGTTACGATACGGTACAACTAGAGGAAGCAGATCCTTCAGACGTGCTTGCGGGCCATGATGCCTTGGCGGTCTATTCGCGCCGTAGTAAAGCTAAGAGCACGCTGGAACAAATGGTGAAAGATTGGGGCTTATGCCCAAAATTGCTCGGGCTCGAAAAAACCAAAGGTGCGTGCTTTATGAGCCAGCTAGGCCGTTGCAAGGGTCCTTGCACGGGCAAAGAGCCAGCTAGCGCCTACAATGCGCGTTTAAACACTGCGTTTGAGCGTTCGCGCATAGAACCCTGGCCTTACGCAGGCCCAGTGATCATACAAGAAAAAACGTCCTCCCCAGAAGCTGACCATACGCAGCACGGTTTAGTGGTGGATAAATGGCGGGTTATTGGCCGGCTGCGTGAGGAACCGTACTGCGAGCCGGTGTTTGAGCACACGGCGCGTACGTTTGACCTCGATGCGTACAATATCCTTAAAACGTACCTCACGACAAAAATGCATCGGCTATCCATACGCCCATTGCCAGCCGCACAATTCGAGCAGCTGCTTGGTGCGTAGTCTATACTGTGACTATGAAGCGACTTATAGTGCTCGCCCTAGTTATCCTCATGATTATGGTCGCTAATTTGCTTACCGTCCGTAAACACAACGAAAATACAACCAAGCTGAACGAAGCAATTGCCAGTATAACGCCAAGCGAAGTCAAGAATGGCGTGGTGCTCAGCTGCAAGGTAGTCGCTGTTAAGCAGCGCAGCGACTACCCTGAAGTCTTGGTTGGTAAATCGGTACCTCAAATTAAACAGCTTATTTTGGCGGAACCACCCAGTTGTTAGGTTGCTGTACCCTGCCCAATATCCAGCGTACATCGCTACTCTGAACCAATAGCTCGAAGTAATTTAATCCGTCCGAAGCCGAGAATACATATATAGTATTTTGACCCTCGCGGTATTTATGGCGGTAGCCAATTTGGGTGATGGTATAAGTCTTTTCCTCCCATCTAATGCCGAAGGGGCGGACAGTTTTATAGGCGTTTCCAAATATTCTTGCCACTTCATACATTATTTGCCCCCGATTACTAGAATTTTTATGCCTGGCACGAGTAGCTTCGCCTCGTGGTAGCGCATGCCGATGCGCACACCAAGCAGTGCTGCCTCTTTGGAGCACGAGGTAATAATGCTGTAGCGGTTAGCTGGCCGTCGTTTGTACGGTTTGGTGGGGCGTTGGTGTTTGGCGAACGCCCACGTTCGTTGTAATTGTTCGCGTGTTGTGGTGGCGAGCGGTACTTGCATAGTTTTCGTCATATACATTCCTCAAAATTTAGGGGTCGTTAAAAAACAACTGTATTTTTTAGGACAGTCGGAACGGATTTGAGGGTGATACTGTCTGTGTAAGGCGGTGCAAACCGTTCGGTTGCCTTGCCTGACAGGTACAGCGGGTTATATATAAAGGGCGTGCAGTGACCGAAGTATGCTGCCCTGAAAATGCGATAATAAGCCTGCGTGCTATGACGCCGTTACTAACAGCGTTCATGCTCCCATGGCTACCTTTTATTATATGCCGCTTGTCTAGCTTTGCAATGTTTATGCTTTTAGTATTTTATACAGCAGTCTTGCCGGCGCGGCGGGCCAAAATAATGGCCGTAACGACGCCCAGCGAAATGGCGACATACAGCGAGTAACCAATGCTGGTCATGGATATGCCCTGGACGTGCGCAACGGCAATGCTGGTTAGTAAGCCGCCGGCGGCAGCCAGCGCAAAAGTTATGGGCGTTTCCTCGTGCGGCTGCTTCCAGGCGTGCAAGGCGGTGGGTACCAGGCCAATGAAATCAATGATAATAACCGCCCACACGGCAATAGCCGGATCGTTAAACAGCCACCATAACGCTAGGCCGATGCCTACGCCCGCAAGGCACGTTATATCCAGCGCCTTAAAGCTACGGTCGCCGTAGCGCCACCCCACCACGAGTACGGTTGCTAGTACAACGGCACTCAGGCCAGCAAAGAGGCCGGCTGCAATTTGCCCATCGGCAAGGCTGGCGATGGCGGCTACGCCAGCCAGTACAGCCCATGTTAGCCACGATACCAGGCGGGGCTTGGTATTACCTTTAACGGTTTCTACTATGTATGGTATAGTGCCGGCAACGGCAACTAGGCTACCCAAAACAACAAGCAGAAAATACATAGTTCAATTATGGCATACTTGTTGTGGTTGGCTTTTGTGTCTGTTGTAAAATTACCTATATGTAGGGGGGTTCTCATGGCTACAAAATCAACCGTACCAACGAAACGACCGTTGGTCGTACCTATTAGCACTGCGGCAGCTATGCTTGGCAATCAAAACCAAAAATTGGTGCCGTGCATTACCCATGCAGCGTGCGGCAGCGAAGGGATTGGCGCCGCTATTGGCATTATTACGCCTGGCAATGCTACAAAGGTACACAAACACGAACATTCCGAAACGGTGCTGTTTGTTATGGAAGGCTGGGCCGTAACGCTAATCGGCCCAAAACTAGTGCCCTACTTTACCGGCCCGGGCGATTTTTTGTTTATACCAAACAATGCCGTTCACATTGGGTTTAACTTGAGCGATAAACACCGGGTAGTCGCTACCGAGACGCGTACCGATCGGCATTTTAATGACGATGTCGTGCTGCTGCCAGAGCTAGAAGAAAAAGCTGCCGCCGTTATTGCCGATATAAAACAGCACTTTAAAGCCGGCCTGCTTAAACTGCCAAAACACTGGACCATAGGCGACATGCGCCCCTACTCGTTCATAGAAGCCGAAGTGTAGCCCACGAATGTAACACGCGACCCGGTTACGACTGTTGTGAGCGGCCCGCGCAGCTGCTCGCCGCTTTCGGCATCGTAAATGGTAAACATGGCGCTACCGCTGAGGGTGTCGCCGTTTAGGCGTAGACTAAAATCGACCACACCGCGAGTTACAGTTTTGTCGGTAAAACCAAGGCGGTATTCCTCGAATCGGGCTTGTACGGTATCGTCTTTGCCTGTGCGCCATATACCCATGCCGGCTGTATCGCTAGTGCTGGTGTTTCCTGCTGGTGGGTTGGATTGCATGAGTGTGCCATCGCTGTGGAACGTGAACATATGGTATGTAAATGGCGCGTCCGGTGTTTTAACGCGCCATACGCCAACAATAGAAGCTTTAGTCATCTATGCTTCCTGTAATACGCGCGCTAACCGCTTAACGCCTTCTTCTATGCGGTCCTCGGGCGGAAATGCAAAGCTTAGGCGCAGGGCGTTTTTGCCCTCGGCTGGGTCCAAAAAGAACGCGCTTGCTGGCAAGTAGGCTACCCCGGTTTGTATGGCTTTGTCTAGTAGTGCAGCCGTGTCTATAGCCTTGGGGCCGGTTAGCCAAATAAACAGGCCGCCTTCGGGCTTGTCCCATGTGTAGCCTGCTGGCATGTGCTGCTTTAGTGCCTGCTGCATTGTCGCTAGTTTGCTGCTGTATGTTTTACATAAGCTCCCTATAAACGCATCGTACTCGCCTGCCAAGAACTCGGCGGCCAGCGCCTGGTTGAACTGCGACGTAAACATGTCTATGTATTGTTTCAGCATCAGTACTTTCTCTAGGATGGGCTCGGGCATAACCGAATAGCCGCAGCGTACGGCCGGCGCGAACATTTTAGACAGCGAGCTTAAGTAAATGGTCCGCTCCGGTGCGTACGAATACACTGCCGGTTGGTGCTCGCCGGTATAGCGGAGGTCGTAGTAGACGTCGTCTTCAATAATAAGTACGTCGTATTTTTTTGCTAGTTCGGCAACCTGTTTGCGGCGTGCGGCCGGCATAGTGCGGCCGGATGGGTTTTGGAAGGTTGGCAGTAGGTATATAAACTTGACGGGCTGTTTTTGTAGTTGGGCTTCCAGCGCGTCGGGTAACATGCCATCTTCGTCGCAGGCGACTTCCTGTACGTTTGCTTCGTACGCCAAAAAGTCGGACACGGCCTGGTTGTAGGTGGGCGATTCTACCAGCACGGTATCGCCTGCATCCAACAACACCATACCCACATTATTTAGCGCGCCCGAGGCACCAGTAGATATGTGTACGTTGTCGGCCGTGGCAGTAATACTCCGCTTTTTTAGGAGCGGCAGCACCGCTTTTCGTAGCGGTTCAAACCCCTGAGGCATGCCGTATTGGATGATTGACTTGCCATATTTGTCTATCGCCTGTTGTGTAAGGGCTGGAAATTTTTCAGCCGGTAATACACTAGGGTCAGGCGTGCCCGGTGCAAACGATACAATGTCTGGGTTCGCCTGAATAATCTTAAACAGTGTGGTAATGGGGCTGTTTTTTGCGGTTAGTGCCCTACTAGAAAAATGTTGCTTGTAGTCCACCAGGGGTCCTTTCTTGCGATTTCAATAAAAATAGTTGCATCTGCTTGATGCAATAAGTACCTAGTATATTCCTTATGCTTACGGTGGTCCAAGATTATTGCGTTAAATACAGGAAAGTTATATAATAACTTTATGAGTAAACCAGTACGCGAACTAGACGCTTATTACGAGGTTGGTGGGCCATATAACGTTAAGCCTAACGAGGCGCGTTACCTATATGGCGCTACTGTCGATTTAGTGGCGCCCTATGTCGGGCAGATTAGTGTGCCGCGCCTACGAGGCTTACGCTTGCGAACGTCTGCGCCGGCAATAAACACCTCGACATTTAATGTGCCCGGTGCGGGCGAGCACAATATGCTGCTTACCGGCCGTCGCATTCAAGGGCGTAAAAGGGTGCATCCCGGAGGAATCAATGAGACAACACAGGGTAGGGTTACCCAGCTCATTAAGAAGTCTAAAATTGTCGTACACACGGGGACGCCAGGCGAAAATTGGCAATTAAGTGACAGCTTAATATCAACGGTGCACGAAACGGCCCATACTTTTGGAGTTATTGATCACTGCGAAGTGCCAAGCTGTGCTATGACCAAAGACGCTGCCGACTACGAAATGATTATCGGCTCTATAGCCGCAGGCAAACCTTTCTGTGATGATTGCGCTGGCGACCTGGAAATTGCCGCATACCGTGAGATGGCTGCAAAGCTGTAGGCCTATTTTTTCTCGTCGTGGCCTTTAATGGCGGACTCGATCACGTCGCGTGGCAGTGCGGCTGCGCTGAGGAGGCCGCTGCGTACTTTGTCGCCGGCGTCGCCGGCTGCATCGAGTGCGCTGCCTACGGCGGCTTTGGCGGCTAGGGCGGTGTCGGCACCTACTTCGCCTGCGGCTTTAATGGCGCCTTCGACGGCGGCTACGGCCACACTGGCGACATCGCCACCTGCTTCGGCAGCACCTTGTACAACGCCACGTACGGCATCTTTAACCCCGCCAATTACGTCGCCACCGGTTTGGCTAACACCTACAATGGCGCCGTGTACGATTTCCTGTGCGGCAGTAGTGGCCGATGCGCCTACCTGCCCGACCGCTTGCATAGCACCACTGGCAACCGATGCCACGGCATCTACGCCGGCTGTTGCGACCTCGCCTGTACCCTTGAGTACGTTGACCACCTGGTTTTTTACCGTGCCGGTTATGGCGGTCATGATATCGTCGGTGCCTTTAATGGCGGCCACTACGGCGTCGGTTGTTTCGGTAACAATTTGTTTAAGCATCGGACTTCTCCTTTATTTACTGGGTTTACTGTAAGTGCTTATGCGTGAGGTTGCAAGTCTTCTGTGCTCTGCGCTGCCTTGCGGCGGGATGACCCGATGGCTATGCAGACAATAAGTGTGGCAGCAAGCGCAATGCCCACAAAAAATGCTACAGTGCCGCCAATACGCAATAACGTCGCGATGCTGTGATCCGCATTCAAGTGCCCGGTACGACTCAATAATTGATACCAATCATGTCCGGCGTCGTACGATGCATCCGAACCATCACTGACAAAACTGCCAGGACCAACAAGCGGTAGCAGTCTGGCCCGTGCGTCATCGGCATACGAGGCAACATCAAACATATTCAGGCCTAGCCAACAAAAACATAATGCCGCGCCAAAGTAATAGCGAATTTGTATAAATCCCGCTACCCAGAACAACGGAAATAGGCATTGGAATAAGCTGCCGCCAGCGATGGTCATAAACTCGCCCAAGGGTATAAAAACAAAATGTCCGATTTCGTGAATACCAAGATCGAGGGCCGAAAAAGGATTTGCCAGGCGATTCAAGGCGAACTGTGGGTCGGCCCAGTTTTGTACGAGCATAACAACGAACCAACACACAATAATTGCCCGCCACCACCAGCCGGATTTGCCCAGTGCCCATGTAATGGGCCGTACATATAACGGTAAATCTTTGGAGTACACGGTGCAATTGGTGCAGTGCACTGTTTTGTCGCCGTATTCGAGCGTATCGTGCTTGCAAACGGGGCAAGTTTTGGGAAACATCGAACGTATGGGTATTAGTCGGACTTGCTGGCGGCTAGCTTGCGGTACGCGGCTACTAGGCCAAACGACACGGCTGCAAGGTAGGTCAGCCCGCTAACGCAGGTTTGAAGTATGTGGACGTGCATAGTAGCGACAAGATAGGTGCCGCTAGCAATGGTAAGCACAACGAGTGCACTCGACGTGCCTAGCTTTGCGCTGCTGGGCCGCAGGTAGGTGATGGTTGTGTAGATGAGGCTAATAGTTGCAGTGAGAATGTGAAACAGTAGCATAATGTTTTTAGTATACACTACGGTTGATTGGTCTTCGTTCTTGACTCTGTTGCTCCGAATCACTCCTCCGTCATCCCGGACTAAACCCCGAATCTCATCCCCGCACCGGATCAAGTCCGACGTAAACTCCGGCGGGGATCCACCCCCCCGTCATCCCGGACTCGACCCGGAATCCAGTAGAAAAGAAAAAAGTCCTTATATATTTACGCTTGCAAACCTGATGCTTTTTCTTTCATCACCTCTACTTCTGTTTTCGTTAGTAGCCCTAATGTTCCTTTTTGTACCGACAAAAAGTAACCAAAAAGCTCTCGGTACGGGGTCACCTCCTTGACTGCTTCCAGAATACTTGGCCGGCGCGGCAAGAACTCCCTCCGCTTTGCTCCGGTCGGCCTCTCCCTTTTGATCGAGGATGATTCCTGGGCACACTTGCCGCTTGATTCCGTCCAAGTATCCCTGCAGCAATCAGGGAGGTGCCGATGCACCGACCTACGGCTGCAAATGGGTGCGTGGGGCTAACGACTGGCGAGCGTTTGATCCTGACTTCTAACTGACTCAAACCGTAGCGGAGCCGGAAAGAATTAAAAAAGACTGAAACAAAAGACAAATAATATACCTTCGCTCCTTGCAGGCTTTTTTAATTCTTTACCGCGCGTGAGCGGTCAGTTAGAAGTCAGGATCAAAAGAGCGGCGGCCCTGTACTGGGGGCGGGACGAGTTCTATGGTAATAACGAATTGAGTGACAGCATAACCGACAATCCCAGCAGTACATACAGCGAAAATCCGAATAGTTTGCGGGCCCACCGTTTGGTGTCGGGAGCGTTAAAGCCTTGTATGCTGCGCCACAACCACCAGGCGCTTAAGCCTACCATAACAACTGCAAAGACAAACCCGGTAACACCGGCAACAGTTAGCGCTGCTACGGCCGCAATGTAGGCCGCTATATAAAACAGCATGTGTATTTTGGCACGGCGAACGCCACGGGCTATGGGTAGTACCGGAATATGTGCTGCCGCATAATCGTCCTGCCGAAACATGGCAATGGCGTAAAAATGCGGCATTTGCCAAATGACCATTACGGCAAACAACAGGAGTGCTCCGGCATCAAACGCGCCGGCAGCGGCCGTATAGCCGGCGGCAATAGGCGTGGCGCCAGATATGCTGCCAATAAGGGTGGCGTACGTAGTGTGTCGTTTGGACCATGTATAGATCAGTACGTAATCGAGAAAGCCGATGAGCCCAATAATAACTGTTGGCGTGTTGGTGCCGAGTACAAGGACCGTAAAGCCGAGTACGGCCAGCACGGCAGCAAAAATAAGTGCGTCTCGTGGGTGTATCGCGCCGGTTACTAAGGGGCGTTTTTTGGTGCGCGCCATTTTTGCGTCTATGTCGCGGTCGTAATAGTTGTTAATAACGCACCCTGCGCCAATAACCAGCGCGGTGCCCACAAGTACCGATACGAACGACAACCACGCTATGTTACCACCAGCGGCCACTAAAAATCCTGCGGCTGCTGTAAGGAGATTGCCGTAAATAATACCGGGTTTGGTGAGCCTATAATAGGCCTTGAGCGTTGTACGCATCTTCCTTGCAGCATAGCATAACCGCTGCCTGCTCAGGATCGCCATGGTATAGTATGTATGTGATTACACGACTAAGGTCCTGATGACAAAAAACAAAAAAAAGACCAGCATAAGTAGCATTGTCGGGCGCATTATCTTGGGCTTATCCGCGCTAACTCTATTGATTACGATTTTGCTGCACGGCAATAATATTGCTCTTATACATACAAAAGGTCTGATTGCCCACGAACAACTCAACCTTATGTATTTGACGGTGGGCATTATGCTCATACTGGCGATACCTGCACTCTTTTTGGTGTATTTTATTGCTTGGAAATACCGGGAGTCGAATACGAAAGCTGCGCACGAGCCGAATGCGCGTTATGGCCGGCGGCTTGACGTTGCTGTGTGGTCGGTGCCGGTGTTGTTTGCCATTGTGTTGGCCTGTATTATGTGGCCGGCAACTCACCGGCTGGACCCCACAAAGACGGTCGCAGCCGATGCGAAACCCCTGACCATTCAGGTAGTGTCGCTGCGCTGGAAGTGGTTGTTTATATATCCTGACCAGCACATCGCGACGGTTAATTTTGTGCAGATTCCAGTAGATACGCCGGTTACATTCGAGCTAACCGCCGACGAAGCGCCCATGAGCTCGTTTTGGATCCCGAACCTTGGCGGCATGCTGTACACCATGACGGGGCATGAAAATCGGCTTAACCTTATAGCCGATATGCCGGGCGATTACACGGGTAGCTCTGGTGAGATAAACGGCGCTGGTTTTGCCGGCATGAAATTTACGGCGCGCGCCAGCTCGCAGGTTGCGTTCGACGAATGGGTCGACTCGGTCAAAGAATCGCCCGACAGATTGGGCGCGGTGCAATACGAAGCATTAGTACAGCCAAGCGAGAACAACCAACCGGCCTTCTACAGCGACTATGTCGACAACCTGTATGATAAAGTACTTATGAAATACATGGCGCCCGGCGACGAGTCCATGGACCATGGGGCACACCACTAATGAAAGAACTACTACTCGGTAAACTAGACGCGCACGCACTGCCGCACGAATGGTTTACCATTGGCGGTTCGGTCGCATTTGTGTTGCTCGCGTTGTTTGCAGTTGCAGTGCTTACCTATACAAAGCGCTGGAAGTGGTTATGGAACGAATGGCTTACATCTGTTGACCCCAAAAGAATCGGCATAATGTACTTTTTGGTAGCTGGTTTTATGCTGCTGCGCGGGGGCCTAGACGCCATTATGATTTGGCTGCAGCAAGCGCTATCGTCTGGCGCGTCCCACGGATACTTGACGGCCGATCACTTCCAACAAATATTCACAGCCCACGGCAACATTATGGTGTTCTTTGTAGCTATGGGCTTTGTGTTTGGCCTTATAAACTACATTGTGCCACTGCAAATTGGCGCCCGCGACCTGGCATCGCCCTTCCTAAATACGCTAGGGTTCTGGCTGTATGTGGGCGGCGTCATTATGGTTAACATGTTCTTTTTGCTGGGCGGCGAATATGCTGCAACGGGCTGGCTAGCCATCGCACCTTTGAGCGAGGCGCAGTTTAGTCCCGGAGTGGGCGTGGATTACTGGATATGGAGTTTGCAGATATCCGGTATTGGTACCACGCTGGGCGGTATTAATTTTATTATGACTATTCTTAAGATGCGCGCGCCTGGCATGACGTTATGGAAAATGCCGATGTTTACTTGGGGGTCCCTATGCAGCATGGTAATGGTTATTACTGTCTTTCCCCTGCTGACGGCAACACTGTTTTTGCTGTTTTTTGACCGGTACTTTGGCATGCACTTCTTTACGACTGGCTTTGGCGGTAATGCCATGATGTACACCAACCTTATCTGGATGTGGGGACATCCCGAGGTGTACATATTGGTGCTGCCGGCATTTGGCGTGTTCTCGGAGGTGGTTGCGACATTTAGCCGTAAGGCTATAGCAAGTTATGGTTCGCAGGTGTTGGGCATGATTGGCGTAACCTTATTTGCACTGTCGGTGTGGCTACACCATTTCTTTACCATGGGCGCCGGCGCAGACGTAAACGCGTTCTTTGGTGTTATGACCATGGTCATTGCTATACCGACATCGGTACTAGTGTTCGGCTGGATTGCGACCATGTACAAGGGGCGCATACGCTACACGACACCTATGCTGTGGTTCCTAGGGTTTATTGCCATATTTACCATAGGTGGCATGGCTGGTGTGGCCCTGGCGGTGCCGCCAGCTGACTTCCAGCTGCACAATAGTTTGTTCTTGGTGGCGCACTTCCATTCCAATGTTATTGGTGGCGTGCTGTTTGGCATTTTTGCCGGTATAAATTATTGGTTCCCTAAAATTACTGGTTTTAGGCTAAACGAACGCATTGGTCGCTACGCGTTTTGGTGCTGGATTGCTGGCTTTTGTATGGCATTTATACCTATGTACATATTGGGCATTATGGGGGCAACACGCCGGCTCGACCATTACGCAGCATCCACTGGCTGGCAGCCACTCTATATACTGATGTTCCTTGGCGGTCTTGTCATTATGGCTGGTGTTGCCCTGCAAGTAGTACAAATTCTTGCCAGTGTCGTCCAAAAACGCCGGCTAGCCGATACAACCGGCGACCCATGGGGTGGCCGCACTTTGGAATGGGCAACCGTTAGCCCGCCGCCGTTTTATAATTTTGCTACTATCCCTACGGTAACGACCCGCGACGCATTCTACGAGGCAAAACAGCACGGCGGATTGCCTACAGCAAAATACGAAAGCATCCACATGCCCAAGAACACGGCCGCTGGTATATACATTGCCCTGTTCGCCTTTGCGGCATCATTTGCGTTCGTGTGGCACATTACGTGGTTGGCTATAGCAGGCCTAGTGGGCGTAATTATTACCGTTATTGTTCGTACCTTTGCTGAAGATACCGAGTACACCCTCACTGCCGCCGAGGTCGAAAAGCTAGAGGCGAGCCGTACCAAAAAACACGCTCCCACTGCTAGTGATGACGATGACGACATGGGCCTATGGGACTTTATAAAAACGGTTGTAACCTGGGCGTTTGATGTTGTACGTAACCGAAGGTGGCGTTCCAATGGAAACTAACGTGCAACAACACGAAGATCACGAAGCCGCAGCCCTAGACAAAGTAACCTTTGGGTTCTGGGTGTACCTTATGACCGACCTGCTCATGTTCTCGGTGTTGTTTGCGACATTTGCAGTGCTACGCAATAACGTCTATGGCGGTCCGGCACTACACGAGCTATTCAGTTTGCCGCAGGCACTGGCCGAAACGCTTATATTGCTTACCAGCAGCTTTACCGCAGGTATTGGCATGCTGGCTGCTCGCCGCGGCAGTAAACGTCAGGTACTTGTGTGGTTTGGCATTACCTTTTTGCTGGGCCTGGCGTTCTTGGGGCTTGAGCTGAGGGAATTCGCCGAATTTATACAGGAGGGGCACACTTGGCGAAGCAGCGCCTCGCTATCGTCGTTCTTTACGTTGGTTGGCACGCACGGGCTACACATTACCTTTGGCCTGCTTTGGATGGCTGTGACACTTGGTTTTATATGGAAACGCGGGCTGAGCGCACGCATGGTGGGCAAGCTGACACTGCTTAGTCTGTTCTGGCACTTTCTGGATATCGTGTGGATATTTATCTTTACGGTCGTGTATCTAATGGCATTTATATAATTATGAGCAAACAATTACAACCTACCAGCACTACGCCAAAACCCCACCACGGGACACTGACATCGTATGTCGTTGGTTTTGTGCTATCGCTGCTTTTTACGCTCGTCCCGTACTATGCGGTAGTCCATAAATCGTTTACGCAAAATACGCTGCTACTAGCCATTATGGCGTTTGCGGTCGTACAGCTGGTTATCCAGGTGGTATTCTTTTTGCACCTCGGGCGCGAGCGTAAGCCGCGCTTTAACTTGTTTTTCCTTGTTTCCACCGTCGGTATTATCGTGTTTATCGTGACTGCTTCGGTCTGGATAATGCATAACTTGCATTACAACATGATGGGCACGCAAGTAACCGATAAAATAGCCGCCGACGAAGCTGTACACCAAGTAAACGGTGTGCAGGCCGGTACCTGCCCTGCTGGAACCGGGACAAGCTACAAGATTGAACTTAAAAATGACCAGCCAGCACCCAGCCACGTAGACGCGCATTTGTGCGATACGCTGATTATTGTTAACTTAGATGACGCTACCCGCCAAATAAACTTCGGCGAGCACGACCACCACGGCACCTATGCCGGCAACCCCGGCGAGGCAATCCGCCCGTACCGTTCCATGGCCTTTCGGTTGACCGAACCAGGTACCTACAAATTCCACGACCACCTGGAAGACCGCATAACTGGCGATTTTACTGTTAGTCAGTAGCTGTTTCGGGCGTTTGTGCCTTAGCTGCATCGATAAGGTCGGCTAAGTGTTTATTTGCTCCGCGGATAAACACCTGTAAATCATTGCAATACACCGACGGATTAGCAAAACCGTTTTTGCGGCTGTAACGGTGGTCATACTGGCCGCCGCCGCAGACTGTTTTTATGGCGCACGCCTGGCATGTTTTGCCCAGGGCCGCCAGGCCTATTTGCCGAGCGCGAGTTGCGGGCAGGGCGAGTACGTCGTCCAGGCTGTGTTCGTACACATTCATGTCGGTCATTGGCGCTCCGGCGTATGTAATTTTCATAATGTCGTTTTGTTCGTACGTGCCGTCGCTTTCTACTACTACCACGGCAAGCGGTGACGTGCCGATTTGCTCGGATCGTGACATACGATCGGTCATCAGGGATACTAAGCTTCCGAACAAACGGACCGACGGGTAGTCTGGGTCGGGCTGCGCTGCCCAATAGGTAAACGCGTCTAGCAGCCACTTGCCGGTAGCGGGCGCTGGGTGTTCTGGTGGAGATTCCCACGTGGCGTGCCTCATTAAAAAGTCTATGAGTGGCGGCTTGAATTGTACGAGTGTGTCTAGCACTTTTTGGGGATTGCTAGTAGGGTCAACGGTGCAAAGTATACCGTTAAAGATAGACCGATAGCGTTCGCTGCCGAGGAGGTTTAGGTTGCGTGCGACAATATCGTATGTGCCACGGCCGTTTTTGAGTGGCCTTGCGGCGTCATTTACTTGTGCCGGGCCGTCCAAACTAACCCCTACCCTTACATTCTCTTCAAGCAATACGTCTAACATGCGTGGTGTTAATAAAACGCCGTTGGTTTGGACGCCTAATCTCATGTTTTTGCCTTCCGGCATAACGCTGCGCAAAATATGGCATGCCTGCCTGATGTACTGGGGGCCGTTCATAAGCGGTTCGCCGCCATGGAATATGGCTTGTATTCCCGGCATATCATGAGCCTCGACGTGTTCGGCCAGCCGTTCTGCGGTGCGCGTTAGGATTGGCAGCGTCATGCGGGCAGGCTTTGTCGCCCAACTTTGGTCGGCCGCTGTGTATATGTAGCAGCTGGGGCACGCCATGTTACAGTCGCTCTGTACTTTTAAGACGGCTTGATGAAACGGTACCGGGGCTGGAGTAGTGTTAGCTTCGACTAAGGGAGTTTGTTCTGACATGCAACAAGAGTGGCGAGGCTAGTATTTCGTATCATTCTAATTTGTAGTCAATTTTGGCGGCTAGTTCGTGGATCCACTTGTCTAGGCGGTCTAGCTGGTGCCCCATCACAAGGCGCTCGTCGTCGCTGATCTCTTGTTTTTTAAGCATGCTATCAAGGTAGTCAAATATCCTGGAAATGTCTGCACGGATTTTCTGCTGTTCGGCTTCAACCCTATTAAACCGTTCGTCGACTTGTTGCATAAAAACTTGTAATAAAGATGTAACATCGGCAAACGATTCTTTTATTTCTTTACGTAACTCAGCATTACTCTTCTGGAGCTCTTTACGTAATTCGGTGATATCTTGCTTGGTGGCGGCTGTGCTCATAGTTCAATTATAGTACACGTACCTCGTCGATTGTGCGAGCGGTCCCCAACTTAATAATAACTTGTTGGGCTCAGGTGACTGGGGTCGATACGGTCCTCGTTGGGACCCCATGGCTTTAGCTGGTAGCCACTGCCAAACCGTGCTTGTGCGACAACGCCTAGTACGGCTAGGAGCGCTGTAATAATCGACCAAAAGGCCGAGTCGTTGACTGCTACATGTGCCGACGCATAGCTAAAGGATTCTAGGTCGATCTGGCCAAAGAGTAGTAGTAGGCTGCTCACTGTTAGTACACTGCCGACCATGGCAGTAATGAGCATAAGAAAGTACTTTGGTGCGTGCAGTTTGTGTGCCACAACACCTAAGCCAATGCCCAGGCCTATGCCGGTTAGCAGTGGCAGAATGCCGTATTGTGCGCCCAGCATGTACATAAAGCCGCTGCCAAGCCAGTAACCAAGTGCAGCGCACAGCACGATGACGCATATTTCGTAGTATAGGTAGGCGAACACGGCAAAAGCGGCGCCCACAAGTATGCTAAAGGCGAGGTTGAGCAGGCTGCCTAAAAAGCCTGTGTTGGTTAGGTCACTTATAATTGACCCACCCAGCGAAAGGCCGGTTAAAAAACCGGCGAGTGGAATAATAAGGCGGGCAATGCGATACCCTCCGGCTAGTAGCGCTAGTCCTACCAAGGCGCATAATAATGCGTATAGTATTGTCATAACAGTGCCCCCTTCTCTAACATTGCCTCTCCACTATAGCGTGCTGTTTTATTGGGCTGCCGTGACGCCGGTCACGCGTTTGCTCGGTTTCCGTTTGCTGGGTGGTGTGGCGATAATGTGCGTGAGCGCACACAGGCCAAGAACGAGCAGCAGCGCGTTCGTAGCCGACCGCGTGGTAATGGTCATAAACAGTGCGGCATACCCCAGAACAACGGCCGCAATGCCAGCACACACGTAGGCCTCCCATGTACGCACGTTGCCACGGACAGTATGCCACCAGGTAAAAAGAGCACTGTTTGTGAGGCGTTCAAAATGCACTAGCCTGCGAATGCCGCGCATCCACTTGTCGTAACCAAGCACGAGACAGATTGCCAAAACTACCGTGGCGCCTGCGAGCACCCAGTACATCATGTGCCGCAACCAGATAACGAGCGTGTCGAATATGTACGAGATAGCGGGAATGTTCTCGGGCCTATGGACTTGGTCAAGTACTTGGCCACGCAGTACTTTTAGGGCAATGAGCTCGATGAACATGAGAATAATTATGGTGCCAGAAAACGCCATGACTGTTTTGCGCCGCCGGTCGGATACTGCGAGCGCACCGAGCAGACTGGCAATAGATAGTACAGGTAGAATGGCCGCCAAATAGTCCAGGGTGCGGATTACTTGATGCACGCGCTGGGGCTTGGCTTTTAAATCGGTCGATAGCGCAATGGTTTTATGCGCCGCTGGTTGCAATGCCGGTAGCGCCTGAGCGGCACTGCCCAATGCCTTTTGTACCTGCCCAGAAGCGTTACTTAGGTCCAGGTTAAATCGCTCGTTTATTTTAGCCTGCAAAGGCGGTGTCTCGCCGCGGGCAGTGGCAAGCAGACGATTCAGTGCAATACGATTCGCGCCAGACCATATGGTTTGGAACGTATCGCTCTGCACTGCCCCTCGGGCTGCCTTAACGGTTAGCTCTTGTAGCTGTCCGGCCAATGGGTCGGCCAGAAAGGCTGCCCGTGGCGGTAATGCATCAGCAATTTTATTCTGGACCGGTACGGCAGAAAACACGCTGTTGCCAATGTAGGCACCCAGCGCGTCGGATACTACTTGTTGCTTAGGTAGGGGGGCGACGAGCGCTACCCAGTTATCGGTCGTTAGTAGTTGTTGTTCGGCCCAGTGCACGACAACGAATACGCTGAGTGCTATGCCGCTAATCAGTACAAGTACTACCCTAACAACCGTGCGGATGTGCTGTTTCATCGCCCCCTCTTAACTTATGTTACGTTCCCTGTGGAATGCCTCCTTTTGTAATGACTGCATAGATTATGAATATATCCAGCACAATGATCAGCGTGCTCCATATGGGATAGGCCCAGATAAAGCCAAAGTTGGCAATTGCGCTTAGCATGGCTAGCGTTACCGCTACAAACCGCCCCCACCATTTTCCGGCAAAGAGCGATGCCGATGATGCAACCAGTATGATGCCAAGTATCAGGTGCACCCAGCCCCATTGCGTGTAGTCGAGCAGCCATAGTGAGTTATTGGCGGCGACGTATATGCCCGGATCAAAAATGGCTACTAACCCGGCGATCGACTGGAATACTCCCACGACTATCATAAGGTAACCCGCGAATGCTACCCATCCGGATGAGCCGGATGCTTCCTCGAAGTCTAGATTTGTTGTTCTAGTTCCTGCCATGTTTGGCACCTCCTTATAGTGTTATCAACACGTGTTCTATCGGCTTACGCTGCAAAGGCCTCGCGCAACTGCACCTCTTCTTCTTTACCAAGTGACGTGGCGATTATCTTACCGCCATAGGGCTTGAGCTGCTCGATGACACGGTCGACCTTCGCCTCGCTAACCAGCAAGAACAATGCTGAATTGCCTGGTTGGACCGATTGGCTGACCTTGCGAATAAAATCGTCGTTTATGCCAATATCGGCTGCTTTGCCAAATAATGCGCCGGCTGCTGCGCCCACTGCCATGCCCAAGAACGGGACAAAAAACAGTAGCCCGAACAGCATGCCCCAAAAGGCGCCTCCTAATGCTCCTGCGCCCGCCAGGCTGGCGACTTGCTTGACCTTTACTTTGCCACCTTGCCCACGAACTGCTGTTGCGGCATCTTCTACTTGAATAAGGTGTTCTTTTTGAAGCGATTCAACCTCTTTAAGCGTTGCTGCCGCACCGCCTTCTGACTCGAACGCCATGACAATTAAGTTGCTCATTCCTTTATCCCCCTCTATTACCGTACGCCTGCAGTATATTTTTTATTGCTTATACGGTGCCGTGACCATGATCACAACAAAGTTGTACAGTTTCTGTACAGTAAGGGTTATACTGTTACCTAAGATTGCGTATTGAGGAAGGTGGGAATAGTGCCAAAATACCGTCAATCAAGTTTAGTTCGTAATTTATTTACAAAGGGACAGCCGCTCGCATTTAGCAAGGGCGAATGTATCCTGGGAAACGACGCCGAGCCAGACGGCGTTTATTTTTTAGATACCGGATACGTAAAAGCCTACTCTATTAGCAACGAGGGCGACGAATACCTGCATGTTATTTACGGTTCGGGGGATATATTCCCACTACCGTGGGCATACTTGGGCACATGGTCGGAGCATTTGTTTTACGAAGGCATTTCCGACTGTGTCGTGTGGCGCATATCGCGGGATTGGTTCCACTATTTCGTAACGCAGCGTTTAGACGTCAGCCATGCTATGAGCCTAGAGGTCGCCCAACAGCTGCGGTTGTTTGGTGATAGGCTTGATAATCTGGAATACAAAAAAGCTTCAGAACGAGTAGCCTGCCGGGTTTTGCAACTAGCGGGTCGTTTTGGCGTGGAGCGAGAAAATGAAATGGTTATCGATTCGCCCATAACACACGAAAACTTGGCCAATTCTATTAATTTGGCCCGCGAAAGTGTAAGTCGCGAGTTAGAACGGCTTGAGCACGACCGTATTATTACGCGTGCGAATCACCGTATACATATCAGAGACCTAGGGGCGCTGACTGCCAGGCTCGGCCGTCCTTTGCCCGCGCAAGATTAATTGTTTACCTGGTTAGTGATTACGATCACTACATGCCCCATGGCACTTCCGTACCATAAAAGTGCAGTGTTAAACGGGGGGTATGCTATGCAGGATATACGAGGGCCAATAGATTTCATAATTGTGGGTTTCGAAGGCAATGAGTTTGACGGCAGTATTATGCAATCGTTGACTGATGCACTCGATAAAGGGGTTATCGGGCTTATTGCGATGTCTGTTATTCGTAAGGACGACACCGGTAAAGTAACGACGCTCAGCCTTGCTGACACCGGCGAGGAGTACCTTATGCAATTCAGTAATAAGTACAAGCCGACGCAGCCAGTAGAAGAAGCCGATATAGAGGAAGTCTCCGAATTGCTCAAAAACAATACCGCCGCCGGTATGTTAATTATCGAGCACTTGTGGGCAATACCGTTAAAAAAGGCATTACTAAAAGCTAATGGCGAACTCATTGCCGAGGGCCGTATTCACCCCGAAGCAGCAATGGAAATGAGCAAGGCATAAGGAGGGCTTACTATGGGACTACTACGAGGCATGGCACGTACGGCGGTTGTAGCCGGCACGGCCACATCGGTTGCTAACAGGGTATCGCGCCGCCAGCAAAACCGCTGGGCGGCCAAGGATGCGCAGGCAGCCGCAGCCCAGCAACCAGCTGACCAATATGGGTATGGCGCACCACCATCTTCGCCTGCCGACCCAGAGGTCGCCCAGCTGCAGCAGCTGGCAACGCTACACGACCAAGGCATTCTAAGCAGCGCCGAATTCGAAGCCAAAAAGAAGCAGATACTCGGTATTTAGAATCAATGCCGAGTTATTGCGCATCGCTATGCTGAATCTGTTTCACGATTAGGGCTATTCTGTTAAAATGCCCTAATCGTGAAAAGAGTGTATCAACCGTACCTGGAGGCGGGCATAGCGCCTACTGCCGAGCATCCGCTCGCGCACGCGCTCGACTTTGGCGTTGATGCTGCTGACTTTTCTAAGTTGTGGATCGATCAAACTGCTGCCCGGCGCCAGTTGCAAATCGCTGGCCTGAGCGGCGCTATCCTTGGGGTAGGCGCTGTCGAGGCGTTCGAAGAACCGCCGCAAAAAGAAGACGTAAAGCAAACGGTGGCCGGCTTTAGCGGCAGCGGCGATTCGCTCAGTGCAGTAGGCGGCATGCTGCTGCCGCGACGGGAACGACGCCAGACAGAATTAAGCAGTGCGCATAAAGAAGTTGATCGTCCCCAGGTATTGTCGAACTATGAATGGCCTGAAGCCCGCGTTAACATAAATAAGCCGGTCATCGTACAACGTGTGGGCGAGCGTCAGCAGCGTTTTGGCATGACGCGCGAGGAGGCCTATGCTGCCGAGCTTGACCGATCCTTGCGTCGAGGTATTTGGGAACAAGCAAAGCATGGTGGCCATATAGTGGATGGGACTGTTTTAGGCAAAACAGTCCTTGCTGTAAATGCGTTATCCATGAGTTATGTAGTATTGCAGGATATTTTCGCGACTAACGAGAGTCTATACTTGAATCTCCTCTATGGCGTTGTATATACAAAAAACCTTTTTATAGAGGCTCTAGTAAACAAACGATATAGTGGTTCGAGTCATATCCGCGAGCGTCGCTGGACGCTCACTCTTTTAGAGGGCGCCGCCTTTGACCGGCTTGCGGCTGCGGGCGTTGCCTATGCTATGGGCAAGCCGATTATTACTGCCAAAAAGCCAAAGCACCTATAAGCCGTAAGGGTTATAGCGTATCGATAATATGTTGTAATTGGGTTGCTTTTGAGGGTGACAAGTTGGGCTGGAGGATGGCGATCCAGGCGTTAGTAACACTGTTGTCGTAGCGGTGGCCGTGGCCTGGTGTGGCGCTGAAGGCGAACGGTAAATCCAGGGCTACTTGCCAGCCGGTTACGAATGGGTACCAGTTCATGTTGGGTAGTACGTCGTAGCCGCGTGGCTCGCGTAGCCAGTCGGGTTTGTGTATAAAAAGCGAGGTAGACGCCCATACGACTGGGTCGGACGCGTGTTGAATAATCGCTACGCGGTTGTCTGCCCATGGGCGTTCGGGTGGATTATTGGCGAGCGTTGTTTTACCATCGGTAAACCGCGCTACCTCGCCGTGCTGGTACGTTGGTAATACTGCCGGCGTGCCAGTGTCGCGGTCTGCAACAATATTGCTCCATAACTGGTTGGCGTTGGGTGGCCCGGCCAGCAGTACGCCGCTCATGCGGCTGTGCATATCGGCTACGCCACTAAATGCGCCGTCTGCGCCCAATGTACCCAGGCTTTCGCCGTACATCAGTAGCTTGGGGCGGTTGGCTGTTGGCTGTAAGTGGCTCCACCAGTCGTACACTGCCTCGGTTAATACCCTGCCGTTCTCGCGGGCGGTTTCTTGGTCGGCCAAAAACGATAGCCAGCTTGGCAGATACGAATACTGTATACCCAAGGTGGTGGTGTTGCCGTTGTATATATACTCGACACTTTGGACTGCTTTGGCATTAATACCGCCGCTGCCGGTGGGAATAGCAATTACTACCGCTTGCCTGGTTTCGGCATGGGTACGGTTAAGTTCGGCAACCAGTAAATTAACTCTGGCCTGCAAGGTGTCGGCCGATTCCAGGCCGGCGTAGAGCCTGCTGGGCTGTGTACCATTCCCCTGCCCGCTAAACGCTTCGATGGCTGTTTTTGGTGGTGCGCTGGCTACGAATTCTCGGCCCTTTTCGCCCAGCGTGTTCCAATCTATTTTTGAGTCGGGGCTGCCGCTATATATGCTGGCCTGCGGCTGATGAATGCCATCTGGCGTCCCCTTGTTTGCTAAACCGAACGAGTAATTTATAAAGCCAAACACTCCTTTTATAATTACCCCGTTAATAAGAAAAAGCAGCACGACTGCTGCTAGTATCCCGCCACCATACAGTGCGACTGTCGGTGGCAGTCTCCCGCGCAATTTGCGCCCGAAGTATCGGCCCAGCCGCCGCGTTCCCCGTCCGGCTGCAATAAGGAGCAGCGCCAATATGCTCGCAATGAGGACAATACGTATGGGGTAGTCGCCGGATACTGCAGCTGCGTCAGTTGCCTGGCGTACTGCTTGCTGCCAGTGCAGGCCGGCAAAAACAAATACAACGGATGTTACTAGAAATACAACGATGATTACTCGTTTGACGTCGTGGGGCATTACCCACCGCCGTTTGGCGGGTAGTTCATGGTACAAGCGCGATGCGAGTACGCCTAGGCCATAGCCCGTTGCTACGCTCAGGCCACTGGCAATTCCCTGTACGACGTAGCCACGTGGTAATAATGAAGGGGTGCACGACGCCCAAAAGAAAATCAGTCCGCCGCACACGCCGCTAAAATCTAAGCGCAGCCAGTGTGCGAACCCGGTTAGCATGTGCCGCATATCGTGCCCCCCTTCACAATGCAGTCTAGCAATGGTGCGGAAGCATTTACGTGACGCTCGTCACACGGCCGAGTATTATGCGCATATATAACCGATACGCCAGTGATGTTTTTTGGCGTAATCCACGTACTAATATTGTGGTGCACCCTGCTCTATTGCCGCCTATAGCGTCGTTTATGATGTGGTCCCCCACCATCACAATATGGTCTGGCGTCGTCCCGGCTGCGGCAATAAGCCGTTTGTAAAACGAACCAAACGGTTTCATGGACAGGCCTTTGGGCAGTACAACTGCTACGTCCAACGCCTGCACGACTGGGCGAATTTCGCGCCGTGCGTTACTGCCTATAAGTATGGTAAAGCCGGCCTGACGTAGCGATTGTATATGCCGCACGTAGCTCGGGCTAATGCGGCGTGCGCCGCGAGCCAGCAGCGTTTTGTCGAGGTCGAATGCAATATGCGTAATGCCTTGGCGGGCCAGTGTGGCTTTGTCGATATCAAGTATGGTGTTAGCGACGTAGCGCGGATACCAAATAGTTGTTTTCGTGATCTGTATCATAGTGCGGTATCTGCTTGCGCCATACACTCCTACGTATAAGGGGGTGGTTATGCGTACAAACTTAAAATGGCGGCTAGCGGCACTGGTCGCGCTGTTTGCCTACCTAGTATTGGCGGTTATTGTTGTATGGTGGCTTGCGCATAATATACTATTTGCGCTCGTGATGGGGTTGACTATCCCCTGTCTAGTATACGCTGCATGGCTGGTGGCTACCGGTAGCCACGGCCGGCTGCGCAAAGGTTATATTGTCGCTGGCGTCGGCCTCGTACTGTTTAGTATTGAGCTTGTTTATTTTGTACACAACAACAATGCCATACGTGCGTTGTTAGGTCTGGCCGCGCTGACCTGCGTGTATCTGGCACTCCTTAGTGGGCTGCGCAAGCAATACTGGGCGCGTGCACGGCGACACGGTGAAGCAATTGGCCAGATCAGTCAGTTTACCCACCCGTTTCTTATTATTAATCCTAAGTCGGGTAATGGCCGTGCACTTAAGGCAGGCATCCCCGAGCGAGCGCGGGCGATGGGCGTGTCAGTGCTGGTGACCCAAAAGGGTGATGATGTAGAGTCGCTCGCACGCCGCGCAGTCGCGCAGGGTGCAGATGTGTTAGGAATATCCGGGGGTGATGGCAGCATTGGCGCGCTGGCCAAAGTCGCCATCGAGCACAACCTACCAATGGTGGTATTGCCTGGTGGCACGCGGTGTCACTTTGCCCGCGACATTGGGCTTGAGCCAAAGCGTATTGCCGATGCGCTCAATGGTTTTACGGGGGTCGAGCGACGGGTGGATGTAGCCACCATCAATGGGCGGATTGTGCTTAATAACGTATCGTTTGGCCTCTATGCAGATATTATTGATAACCCCAATTATCGCCAGCATAAGCGCGAGGTAAGCCGCCGGGTACTGCGCGATTTGTTAAGCGGCACGAAAAGTACGTACCCGCTAAGGTTCCGCTATAAAGGTCAACAGTTTAGCAAAGCGGTGCAAGTACTCGTAGGCGTCAACAGATACACGACACTCGATATATTCGAGATGGGGCACCGTAACTGTATGGACGAAGGAGTGCTCCAGGTAACCGCCATCACCCGTTTGACCGACTCGTTATTTGCCCGCCTGCTAACGGTTATGAGTATCGGCAGACTGCGTAGTAGTAACGCGTTGCAGGATGTCTATGAGTGGGTGACGCCAGCATTTACCGTTGGCGCGCCAAAGCACACGATTGTGGCCGGTGTCGATGGCGAGCGTGAAGAATATAAAACCCCTGTTACTATTCGGGTCATGCCGTCGGCGCTTACTGTATATGTGCCAGCCGAAGGCGTGCGTAGCCGCCGCAAAAATCCGTTCGACCTGACTATTGTGCGCGAATTGTGGCAGGCGGTCGCACATAAATAGCGAGCTTACTGTTAGCCTTAAGCAGTGAGGAGGAAGAAGCTTAACGGCACTGTCACAGAATCCGTGCTTTTACCCAGTGGCGATGAGCTGACTGTAAGACCGTAGACGCACCTGTGACGCACTTTACTGGCGTTTGCTTGCTTAGACTTTTTATTACCGTAACCGACCTCTACACAAATACGCCGACCATCGCTAGAAACGATGAAGTCAGCGCCATTGTCTGCGCCATCGTATGTAATACTAAGACCGCCAGCCATAGTAGATAACCCCTGCCGTGTCAGGATTGAGAGATATAGGCCCACTATATCTTCGAGTAGAAAGCCTTTGTAGTCGTCATAAGTAACGACGCTACCAACCAGATTGAAGAACATACTTCGGTATGCCGGTGATACAAAGAGGTATTTAGACGGACGCGTAGTTTGAGCTTCATGCTGCGCATAAGGGTACACTCTCTGTACTACACTAGCTTTCTCGAGTGCCTCAAGTACGAAAGTTAAAACGCCCCGATCTATGCTGTGCACGGACGACATATTATTGACGCTGGCAATTGACGTATTCGCCAGTGTGTACAATATGGGATTTATTTTTCTTATCGTTGCGCTGTCGAAATTGCCTAGCGACGCAATGTCTTTGTTTATAATCGTGGTAATAATCTGAGCGATCTGTTGGTATATATACTGCTCATTATCGCCGTAGGTCAGCGTGAACGGCAGATTCGCATACTTGATGTACTTGTCAATGTCGGTTTGGTTAGCCCCAGACCAGTAACCTCTTACGTCTTCTCGTAAAGCTGCGAGGCGCGTATAGACCTCGTCAACATTCGCGCTCTCATACAGGGCGCAACGGATTTTTCCGCCAAGCCCACCAATGGGCTTCTTGCCATCACGTAGTAGCAGGTATTCAGTGAACGACAGTGGGTGTAGGGTCTCTGCCAGAATACGGCGTGCGGTGTCGCTGTCTAACGCCTTTTTAATCTCAGCTACCGATGACCCTGTAGTCACGACGAAAATGTATTCACTTCTGTCGGTAAGGGTTTTTAGCGAAAGCGCCCACCTAGGATCAAAATGAATTTCATCGAGGAATATATAAATCGGCTCAGTCAACTCCTCAAAGTTAAGTCCTAGGTATCGTTCGTAACCTTGAACAATCTCAGAAACGCCAATCTCTAGACTGTCTTTGGCATTGTCTATTGCGACGAAAATTTTATTTCTAGGGTTGCACCGTATCGCCTGGAATAGTTGCGAGATCATGGTAGTCTTTCCGACCCCTCTTAAACCCAATAAAGCTATCCAGCGCGGGTCTTGTCCGGCCTGAAAACTCCTAAGCAGCTTCTCTAGTTTGAGAATGGCGCTGCGCCTGGGAAAACGCTCTTTTGTTAGGCGATCAGTGATGGCGTTTCGAGTACGTATATTACTAATTCTCATTTGTTGCGCCACATAGGCGTCTATCTCTTGCTGTGTTGCCATAGAGTCTTATTATATGTTTGCTGGTCGCAGCAAGCAAGTACTTGTCGGTTCGGACCAACAAGTATGTGTTTTTTAGAAAATTATCCCTGTTATTTTTGCCGTAGGACTTGTTATCCACAAACGTAATTACGACTAATAATGAGTTCGTAAACGTTCCGACTGTGATCGACGTTACGGACAGTACAGAACGGTACGGTTACACTGAAACCGTTACACGGGAGGGGGCATGGGCATGATACAGGTACTGTCGAAGGCACCAGGTATCCATATGCTTGCCCACTACAGGGCGTCGTGGTTGCGGTACGACATTGTGGCTGGTCTTGTGTTAACAACCTTATTAGTGCCGCAAGGCATGGCATATGCCGAGCTGGCCGGGCTGCCTGTTATTACAGGATTGTATACGACCATTTTGTGCCTTATTGCCTACGCCCTGATTGGACCCTCGCGCAGGCTCGTGCTTGGTCCGGATTCGTCGCTCGGCCCCATGATTGCGGCGACTATCTTGCCCATTATGGTGGCTGGAGGTAATCCAGGCGAGGCAGTCGCCCTTGCCTCCATGTTGGCGCTGTTAGTCGGTATCATTATGCTTGTTGCCGGTATTGCCAAGTTAGGGTTTGTGGCTGACTTGTTGTCTAAGCCTACCCAAATTGGGTATATGAATGGGTTGGCACTCACTATTTTTGTCGGTCAATTACCAAAACTGTTTGGCTTTTCGACAGATGCAAGCGGCTTATTAGGCGAGATCGGTGCGTTTTTGCAAGGGCTCATGCACGCCGAGGTCGTCGTGGCTGCTGCTGGCATTGGACTACTAAGCCTGGGGCTTGTACTAGTGCTGGAGCGATGGCTGCCGCGTGTCCCTGGTGTGTTGGTAGCAGTGCTTGTGGCATTGGGTTTATCGACGCTGCTAAGCCTCGAGCATAAGGGGGTGTCGTTAGTTGGCTCGTTGCCCCAGGGGTTGCCGCCATTCACCATTCCGAATGTGTGGGAGCATCTGCCGCTCCTGCTTGGCGGAGCGCTCGGCATTGCGTTAGTTGCCCTAACCGATACGATATCTACGGCGTCGGCGTTTGCGGCTCGTTCCAAACAGGAGGTGCATGGCAATGGCGAGATGATTGGCATCGGCGCGGCTAACATAGCAGCTGGTTTGTTCCAGGGCTTCCCTGTAAGTACCAGCGGATCACGAACAGCTGTCGCCGAGCAAGCTGGCGCGAAAACACAGCTAACGGGGCTCGTAGGTGCTGCCGCTATTGTGTTAATGCTGCTACTGGCGCCAGGACTTTTAAAAAATTTGCCGCAGCCTACCTTGGCAGCGATTGTTATAGCTGCTGCGATATCGCTGGCCGATGTCCCGGGCATGGTGCGGTTGTGGCAGCAGCGCCGCACCGAGTTTATGCTTGCGGGCGCAGCATTTTTGGGCGTCGCTTTTTTGGGTGTGTTGCAAGGCATAGGCATTGCGGTGCTGTTGTCTATTTTAAACGTATTTCGTCGTGTATGGTGGCCGTACCAAACGACGCTTGGCCGCGTGTCTGGCCTACGTGGGCACCACGACCTACGTATGTACCCCAAGGCCAAGCAGTTATCCGGCGTAATTATCTACCGTTTTGATGCCCCACTGCTGTTTGCGAACAGTCGTATTTTTAAAGAGCAGATGCGTCATTTGGCCAGAACGCACCGTAACCTGGCTTATATTATTATTGCCGCCGAACCCATAACCGATGTCGATACCACGGCTGCCGATATGCTACTGACACTGGACGAAGAATTAAATGCCAAGGGCATATCAATTGTGTTCGCCGGCCTGAAAGATCCTGTTCGCAGCAAGCTGGAACGCTACGAGCTGATAGGCCCACTCAACCCGCATCATTTTTATCCAACGGTCGGTGCGGCAGCCGATGCGTATAGACAACAAACCGGTATAAGCTGGAAACGGCCTAAGCCCCGGGCGCAGCCAGATGTGGCGCCAGCCAGCCCGTAATAACGAGGAGGATACTAGTATGACGCAGACGGGTTTTAACAAGCGGCTGGCAATCGTGCTGGCGATGGCAATGTTCGTACTGGTAGTAGACACCTCTTTAATGAACGTGTCTATATCGGCGGTTATTCGTGATTTACATACGACGGCCAGCGCTTTACAGGCAACCATCGCACTCGAAGCGTTGGTGTCGGCAGCATTTATTTTAATCGGCAGCAAGGTGGGCGATCTTATTGGCCGCAAAAAAGCCTACGTGTTGGGGCTGTTAGGGTACGCCATTGGCGCGGTCGCCATGATGCTTGCACAAAGCATAACGGCAGTTATTGTATTTTGGGCAATTATTGGTGGCCTGGGTGCTTCGTTGCTATTGCCTGCCATGCAGGCACTCATACACGGTAATTTTACGGGCGTATTCCAAAAAAAGGCGTATGCGGTAGTCGGCGCGTCCGCTGCTATTGCTACGGCAGTAGGCCCGCTGCTGGGTGGGTTTATTACCACGTATTTGTCCTGGCGAGTTAGTTTTTTGATGGAGGCAGTTGTTATTGCCTACGTGCTTCTGAATATTAAGCTCGTCCACGATAGCCCGTATACGGGCCCACGCCACGTAGATGCGACCGGTGCGGTGCTGTCCATTGTAGCCATGGGCGGTACTGTACTGAGTATTTTGGTGTGGCAAGAGGGTGGCGAATCGGTGGGCTTACTACTGGCATTAGGTTTGGTTGCTATGGGTTTGTTCGTGTATTGGCTGCAACGCCAAAAGAGACAGCATAAGCCAACGCTGATTGACCCAAGCTTATTTAGGTCTAAGGTATTTCGTTTAGGTATTTCCCAGCAGATGCTCCAGCAAATTGCCCTGGGCGGCATGATGATTGTCCTGCCTATATATCTGCAAATGGTGTTTGAATATAACGCGCTGCAGGCCGGTTTGTCGCTTATGCCATTATCGCTCAGTATGTTTATTGTAGCGCTGCTGGCTGGCCGTTCGGCCGGACGTAGGCGACCCAGTGCAATTGTGCGCTTGGGGTATATGCTGCTCGTTATATCGTTGCTGGCAGTTATTGTAACCGTGCCGCGGGCAGATTCTGGCTGGGGCCTGGCTATACCTTTGCTGCTTGCCGGCTCGGGCCTGGGACTGTTAGTATCGCAGCTTAATAACTACACGCTTGCGCCCATAGATGAAGCACACGTTAGCGAGGCGGCTGGCGTGAACTCCGCTGCCGGTTCGTTTGGTCTGTCGTTTGGCTTGGCGTTCGCAGGCGCAATTATGCTGGCCGTGCTAACTTTTTCGTTTACCAATCTATCTAATGCAAGTAGCGTGCTCGATGCTTCCGAAAAACAGCAGGTAGCGACGATTCTTAACAAGGATGCTGAGGTTATGTCTACGACTCAGTTAGAACAACATTTGCAGGGCCAGTCATCAGCTGTGCAGCAAGAAATTATCCGCATCAACGACGAAGCGCGGCAAAAAGCCCTGCAGGTGGCGTTGCTTATTCCGCTAGGCGCCGGGCTTATTGGCCTGGTTAATTCCTTCCGTATGATTCGCCTGCCAGACATTGCCCCGGCACACGCCGAGGCTGGACTACTGTAACAACAAGCTAAGGCGTGGCCTGATGAGAGTGCTTGATGTGTGGCATGTAAATGTTATATATGGTATAATATGTTAAATGAGTGAAAGTGTTGTTATGTCGGTTCCCCTCCAAGAGCCGCCCATTACATGGGATATGCCGTATATATTCTCGCTCTCTTGCCATGCTCCGTCGGAGGCGCTAGGGCTTGTAGCCGACGCCGCCCGCGTGATTGGACAAGACCCAACTGCAGCATTGCGCCCCACAGTCGACATTCCATCAGAATGGGGAGTTGCGGGGGCTGTTGCATCAGACATCATTAGCCAAACACAAGGTAAAGCATCGGCGTATGCGCCTGCTGCAGAATTTGATAATACAACGCGCCGCATTGCCACCTGCAACTATGCCGAGCAGAATTTTGCATTTGCCTTGGGTGTGCTCGGTGCTCGTTTCTTTGAACGTGCCCCACGCATACCTGAACGTGCTCAGAAACCACGCGCTTCAATGCTGCGAGTCGTGGTTAATGAGCATAATGTACCGGTGATACTGCAAAAGAATCATACAGGCGAGCATGCGAATGTGCTGGGCGGGTCTATCGCACTGTCGCTAGAACCAGTTAAAGTTGCCAATATTGTCTGGCCACCTGGCATGTTCGTGCGTTTGTTATGCGATACTCCGCTAACGGATGGCGGCCAAAAGCCGCAGGTCGTACCAGCAGAGCACATACAAGGGCTTGGCCCGGTACGGTTATCGTCATATGGCTTGCCACCGACAGAGCGGGATGCTTTTGCTGTTGGCGGCAAAGGTAACCCAACCCAGGCAATCCGTACGCTGGAACTTGATGATTTTAGGAAACGCGCCCGCCGCGCTGTCAGTCGAGCTTAAAATGCATCGTGCCCGTAACGAAAATCCGCTTTATTTTACGATGCTTAAGACCCTTGGCGAGGTTGCCGAAGAAGTAGTTTCGCCACGTATAACCGAGGAGGAGCTTGTTATCTGGCAGGCGCAACCGCTTGGCAGCACCAACGCCGATACGGTACGGCAGGCGCATGGTGCAAGTTTATGGTCGAGCGATTCAGTGGGCTTGCTGGGCGCTCAAGAACAAGCCTTGCTTGGCGCGCGCCAATTCGACACGTTTACTGCCGGCAACCGCGACCACTCCTTTATTAAAGAACGTATCCAGAGAGACCTAACTGATGCCGGTATGCCGGACGCCTTTCGCACGACTGACGTAATAGCGTATACCGAAGGCGGCTATAGCCGTTTTTTACCAATGTTTGATGAGGCAACACCCTACCAGGGTGCCATGCGTATTATTACCGCACGACTTAAGGCTGATGCTTGCCAGCTTAACGCTACTCTTGCCCTTGGCGGCGATAAGCAGCACGAATTACTTGTGCGGGTTGGTAAGCGTGACCGTGGCGTCTTACCGAACAGGGCCGCTATGGATACGTTTATTGAGGGTTACGAAAGTATTGCCTTTGCAGGAGCCCACCTACGGCTCGGCGGGACCGCTATAGCTACCAACGTAGAGGGGTTTGCACGGGCTGTTACCGGCTATACCGCACTAGCACCGGGCAGCGGTATGCTTGCGCCTATGGCGATGCGCGGCGAATACTTTTACAACCTTGCCGAATCCGGCGGCCGTCTTACCCAACCGTATCGCATTGCGTTTACTGCCCGGCAGCATCGTTTACGCGTTCAGGGTAAGACAAAGCCGTTTGTGTATGACGAGCCGTCACCACTGAACGTCGAACCGCCTTATAGCCCTGCATATTGCAATGCCGTCGGCTTCCCCGCTAAACTTCCGGAGATGTACATACCAGAGTACGAGACCGAGGGTTGCGGCGGATTATTAAACAAAGTTGTTTTTAACGCGGCACGCTTATTTGGCGCTAAAGTCGCAGAACTAGTGGCTACGGAACCGCCTGAGGTAGTTCCGCTTAATTTTGCGCCACATATAAAAGCAGGGCGAGCTGTAGCCAATGCCTTGCTTTAGCGGGTTTTACTTTTTCTCGCAGGTGTTTTTGTACTTTGTAAAGTCCCAGGTGTTCAGGAAAACTTTGGCGTATTTTTGGCCGCTCTGTAGTAAGCGCGCTTGATCTGCTGTAGATATAGCGAAATCGGTCGCTTTAATGTCGAACGTATCGACAAAAATGGTGCGCATTTGGGTACAGGGGTCGTCAATATGCAGGGCGTCGTGCGCGTTGAGCGCTGTAGATAAAATTGCCAGTGCATACTGCAGCGAGTTTGTTACGGGGTTCATTTTGGTAAGCGCCTCGGCTTTGGCGGATAGTTTAATGCCAAAGGTCGGCCATTCATTGTGATCGTCGAAAATAGTAATCGGGAAGTTAGATAGCAGTCCGCCATCTACCAAATAGTTACCCTGTAAGGTAACTGGCTCGTAAAAGAACGGAATAGACATAGAGGCGCGAACAGCATGTGCCACTAGTTGGTCGTCGGGGTTGAGCCCGTACTCGGCATAGTCCCAGGGCAAGCGCACCATGCGCCCGCGGCTGACATCTGACACGATAACCACCAGTTTGTATCGCCGTTCCGGGGGTAGCTTTTTTGCCCATTCGTCGGTTAATTTAAGGTCGGCAAAGGTACGTATGCCTAAGCGTTCTAGTTGCTTGGCTAGCCACGACTGCAGGTATGCACCTTCGTACACGCCCTTCTCGAACACTAAAGACGTTATTTTGCCTGGAACCCCCAGTTTGTCTATAAAGCCCTCGTCCTGGAACTTAAGGTAGTCCAGTTGCTGCATGGTTGTTACCATATCGTCTGGCGACATGCCGGCTGCCAGTAGCGAGCCAACAATTGCACCGGCGCTGGTACCCGCCACGCGCCGTGGCCGGTACCCTGCATCTGCCAGCTGCTGTAATGCACCAACTAACCCGGTACCCTTTACACCGCCGCCTTCCAACACAATGTCATACGGTTTGTCTGCCATATATCCCCCTCTACTATGTCGATTGTACTATATTAAATTAAAGCCGTATAAGCGGCTGGTATACTCTGGCAATTTGTTCATCGGCGTCGGTACGTATGGCTGTCCCGTCCGCTGTTTCGGTCCAGGCATGGAAACTTTCCGGGTCGGACTGCGTACCGAGTACTAAAGAGAGGCGTCGTCCGCGGAGCGCTGCACCGATAACCGCCGCCCTAGATAATTCCAGGCAGGCTGCGCGCTCAAGGGCGAGCATGGCAATGCGGTGGGATGCGGCCAGTATGCGGGTAGCTTCGTCTGCTGTCGCCGGCTTGCGCGTTAGTTTTTCGCGGATTGTGCCGAGTCGTTGCATTTGTTGCTCGAAGCTCTTGCTACGCTCCAGCCGACGGCCAAGTGCTAGGCCGGCAAATGCTGCAACGTAGTCCATAGGGCGCACGTTCGCCACATTGTCTGCCACCCGGACCATTTGTGACGGCAGGGCTTCCGTAGCGTCTTGACCTTCCAAAATGGCGAATTCGGTACTGTGGACTGCTACGATACCGTGGCGTACGAGGTCTTGCATCCATTGTGTTGCGGCTGTACGGAGTAATGTGCTATCTGCATTAGGATAGGTTCGTTCAAGTATATCGTACGCTGCGCCTAGGGTAGAGGTTGCCTGTAATGCCCGCAGCATAGTAAGTGAATATTGATTGAGTCGTACATGGCTGCCGGCACGCATATGCAACGCCCCGGCACCCACGGCGCGAGTTGCAACAACGACGCCGGGCGCTGTTCCATACCGGGCTGTTTGGTCGAGCGCTGCAGCAGGCTTTGGCTTTTCTTTTTTTATGACAGCAGGAGGCGCGGCGTAGCCTCGGGCGTCCCACGATGCGTCATCTAGCCCCCGTAGCCATAGTTCGCTTGCAATCAACCCGGCTACCGACGCCCCTGGCACGGCAGCGCCCATAAAGCCATCGTCGAATGTTGTTTCTACCACTTGTGGGTTAATAATACCTAGGTCGGCGAGCCGCGAATCACGCAACAGTGCCTGTATACGCCCGCGCGCTTTTCGTAGGCCCTCCAGCCCGTGTCGTGTATAGAGGCTCTTCGTCGTACGGCTCGTTACCTCGGACGGTACGATACCGCTAAACGCGTGGCCCATTAATTTTTTAAATACCCAGGGATCCATGCGTTTGTAAGCCGGCAACCCAAAGCATGCTTTCAGCACGTCATTATCAAAATACAGTGTGCTTGTACGCAGTCCATGGGTTGCGGCATGCTGAGTCATGCCATGCTGCGCCGGACCCATGGTAAGCAGCGTGGTATAGGCACGATAATCGGCTGGTGTCATACGTCCGGGTACTGCCACATGATCGGCTCGTTCGGCAGCATATTCAGCTATTTCTTTGCGCATTGCCCGCGTTAGCCACTGCGGCGCCGTTGCCATGCCGAATATATCGCCAATGTAGTCTGCGTCATACGTTCCTGGTGTATGGAGTACATGCGCTAGCTGCAATAACAGCGTGCGCGGGTCCAGTGCGTCGGCTCGTTTAATGCTTGCCAGAACGGCTGGCACCGATGTTTTTTCGGTCCGTGCTGTTTGGAGTACAGCACGAGCAAAATAGCCTATCGACCATGGGCGCTTGAAGTGGCCAAGATACTGCCCGGGTCGCATGTCTGTAACGACATCACCGCCGACCCCGTTTATGTGCATTTCTACGCCTAGCTGGCGCAAGTATGCATAATAGTCTTCATAACAGGCCTTATCGCGCATGCTAATGTCTGGTACGTCACCGGGCGTAATAGTATCAAGCCCACCATACATAGCATCGGCGACGCCATATTCGTATACGTGGTGGTCAAACTTTCCGGCACTATCTGGCAAGGCCAAATACTTTTGCACATAATCCATATCGTCGAGTGGCATATCGGGTGAATGATGTGTTACTGCCGTCAGCGGCTCATCCTGTACCGAGGCAAACACGTAAGCCTCAGAAGTAGAATCATAGCCGCCGCTAAAATCGACTGCTATCTTACGCCCGTTATTGACTCGCCGTTTTGCGCCCAACAGTAGTGCGGCACGAAGTTGCTCTGCTGCCTCGTCGACACTTAGTCGGGGCGCCGAGAACATGGAATCGTGCCGTGTTGTTGTGATTGTACCTCCGCGGTGCACATTAACACTTTCCTGCGGCAAAATTGCCGAAACACCGGCAACGACCGTACGGCCAGCGGTAAGTTCGTATACCCAGGGCATCCCAACGCCAAGCGCTAAAGACAACCTATCCGGCGGTGCTGCTTGCGGGCCAGTGCGAAATGGTTCGGTATGTGTTGCAAATGTTATGCCGCCATCTTTTTCGGAACGATAATATAGCGGATATTGAGCGGCTGAATCACCGACAAAACGAGTGGTGTTTTTATTAATAATGATGCTGGTGTAACTGCCAGGCATGGCAGTAATGGTAGCTGGATCGTTCGACCGTAGGGCATTCTCAGCGGCAGCACGTAATTCAGCATCGGTTGCCAGACATTCGCCGTAAACGGCCACTTTACCGGCATGTGATTCTACCGTGCGTAATTCTTCGGGTCGCCAGCCGCCGCCCTTACGTATATGCGGGGTGTCCGGCCACAATGGTTCGCCTATGTCAGAGGCGGCACATGCCGCCTCTGTATGGTAACCAGTCGAGCCTGTAATCCAGCCTACTTCGGGTTGGCTACTCACTCTCAAAGGTTATGGTGCCAGGTGCAGAGCGGGCAAATGCGTTCACAAGCCGTTCGTCGCCGTTGGATCGGGGACCCAATGTCAGCTGGCCAATGGCGCCTATAGTTTTAACGCTCGGCTCAAATAGTTTCTGAACATCTAATTCTGGTACATCCGTTAATATATCCATATGTTTTGATCCCCCTTACATATACATTCAAGTTACTTTATTTAGATAAATTTTAAAAGATATTTTTGATGTTGTTGCCCCCATCTATACGTTACTCGTCGTCTAGTTCTGCAAACTTCGCCGCCATGGTGGGGTTGCCGCGCGTTAGGCGTTTAATGGTTAGGTCTTGCGCTTTATTGTTTGCCAGGCGTAGGTTGTTCTCGGATGAAAGCAGCGCGTCTTTGGTTTTTTGCAGGTGGCCAATGGTTTTATCTATCTCTTCTATAGCCGTTTTGAACTTGCGGCTGGCAAGGTCATAATTTTTGGCAAAGCCATCTTTAAAGGTGTTCATGCTGTCTTCGAAGTTAGTAATGTCAATATTTTGAGCGCGTACCAGCGCTAGCTCTGACTTGTATTGGAGCGAGTTAAGTGCGGCATTGCGCAGTAGCGTAATTATGGGGATAAAAAACTGCGGGCGAATAACGTACATTTTTTGAAACTTATGCGACACATCTACAATGCCGGCGTTGTATAGTTCGCTATCGGCCTCCAGCAATGTTACCAGCACGGCGTATTCGCAGTGTTTTTCTGCACGGTCTTTATCGAGCTCGCGCAAGAAATCTTCGTTTTTGTGTTTGGTGGCGGTTTCGTCGCCTTCGTTCTTCATTTCGAACATAATCGAGATTATTTCGGTATCGGCTTCGTCGGTTTCGCGGTAGATGTAGTCTCCCTTACTGCCGGACTTGGCATCGTTGTCTTTCTCGAAATAGGCGCGCTGAAAGCCAGTTGCCCGCAACTTGTTAAACTCTGTTTCGCAGTGCTGTTCCAATGTTTCGCCGACCATTTTGGTGGAAAGACGGGCCTTCATATCTTTACGGAGGGCGATTTCTTCGTCTTTGAGCTTAATAATGTCGTTTTTGGTTCGTAGTTCTGCTGCGAACTGCTCTTTTAAAGATGTTGCAAGCAACTGTTGCTCGGCGTCCTTGTATTTTAGCTCGCTGGCCAGTTCGTCGCGCTCTTTTTCGGCTCTCACGACCGCCTCGGTAACGGCAAGTTTTTTCTCGGTTTCGGCAGATTCTACCCTAGCTTGCAAGCGGGCTATCTCGGCATCTTTCTCGGCTTTTAGCTCGTTTACAAGGGCATCGCGCTGGGCTTTTAACTCTGCTAGTGCGGCGTCTTTTTTGCCAACCTCTGCCTGCAGCTCATTTTTAACGTTGGCCTCGGCTAGTTTAACGGCGTTCTCCTTATCTTTTTCCAGCATCTCAATGCGGTCCATTAGCTCTCTCTCGAACTCGTGGTCGCGCACTTGCTTTAGAATGTCTGCAAAACCAGCCTCGTCAATCTTAAAGGCTTTGTTGCAGTGAGGGCAAATAACTTCGTTCATATACCCTAGTATACTGTTACGCCGACACTTTTGTACAAGAAGACGGGTTGTCGTAACATAAACAAAAGAGACGCTTAGTGCGTCTCTTTTGTTTTCGTAATAGTGTCCCGCGGTACTAGCTGTACGGGCTAAACCTTTGTGCGGTGCGTGCCGTTGTCGGATACGCCGTGCGATTTATCGTGTGTCCTGTTTGCAAGGAGTTCCTTTTCAGCAGTGGAAAACTGGTCATATGCGTCATCGATCCCCTGGACCATTTTGTCAAAAGCCTGCTTGAGTTCTGCGCTCTCGACGGTCTCGCTTGGTGCTGGTGCACCTTCGAGGGTTACAACCCTTGCTGCGTCCATGTCTGGCATAGCTTCCGTAGCAAGCAGGTTCATTGTTTCTGTCATAATAGTGCCCCCCTTATGTAAAAGCTTATGGTACCAAACGAGCCTGGGTGTGTGCAACGCGTAAATTACGTTCAACTGCCAGCCAGTTGTATATTGCGAACAAATGTTCCTCGGGGTCGGTACTTGTTCTGCAGACCGTGCCGTATAAGTCGAGTAGTATCGTTGGGTGGATCAGTCGTAATGCCTGGCTAAGAGGGCGAGTACCGTAATGCCGTACCATAGATGCAGCTATAGGGCTGCGCAGGCATACATCAAAGTAGCTGCTAAAATCTTCCTCCCCGAGACATAATAGTTCTGGATATCCGCATGCCTGGTAGTATCCGCGTAGAATATTACGGTTCGTTCGGTACTGGATGGCTAATGCCTGGCAAAAATTAAAGAGTATGACGCTGTGGAAAGGGCTGACCGGCCAGATACCGCGCTCGATATATATGTTTGCTCGCGACAAGCTTTCTACCATAGTGCTACCAGCCAGTAGGCTCTGTTCGGGCGTGGCCTCTACTGCATATGGTGCATACGCAAGTTCTTGGTGTACGAATGCCGGCAGCGGGCGGGTATATGGCGACGGTAGTGCTATGCGTGGATGTGGCTTGTTTGCAAATAACTGGTCGCCGCCCATGCCTGTTACTACCATTGTTATCCCCTGGGCCTGAAAGTAATCGGCCAAGTGTCGTACACCTGCAGTGTATAGCTCGTGTAGGGTGTGCATGTAGCCTTGTTGCTCGGCAGGATGTATCGCCGGCGGAACGTCCCGTCCTGGGTGTAAATCTATATAATATGGCTTCAATTGGGCGGCGGTTATTAATGCGTTAAGCTTTTGAAGCTGGCACTCCCGCATCTCGGGTTCGTGTAATAGCATACTGCCGGTTACTAGCTTGCCTGTATAGCCGTGTTTCCGCATGTACAAAGGCGCCAAACTGGAATCCAGCCCGCCGCTGAGTTCGAATGCAAAATGAGTACTCACTAAACGTGTCTGGAGAAAAGTCTCTAGCTGCCAGTTTAACAGTGGCAAGAAATCTCGTGGGTTGGTAGTCGGTAGCTCCTCGTTATATAACCAGTTACGCGGCGGTGGTTGTGTGATGCGAATCGTGTTGTTGTGCACGTGCAAGACCTGTCGTTCGCCAAGTACGCGCACTTCGTGAAACATCGTCTGCCAAGATGGCTCCGTCCCTTGTAAAAACTGGCGTACATACGCACGGTTTAGTGTCAGGCGTGGTAGGGCTGAGCACACATAGTTAAAGTCATTACTTACTACAACGATCCCTTCGCTCGTACCGTAGAAGAGCGGTAAGGTACAGTACATGTCACGAGCTATTCGCATATCTCCACCCCGCCCCATATATACATGCAAAAATTCAGTAGTCTCGTTTGCGTGTCTGGGTCCGTAGCCCATATAGATGTCGCCGTTGGGCGTTGCGTGGCAGTACGTACTAGGCTGATGCTTGCGAGCGCGCACATACGCCTGGCGGTGCGGCGTTTGGCCACCAACGAAATAGCCATCCTCTTTTTTATGAACTGTTAGTTTAGGTGCTTCACCTGTAGGTTCTGTACCGTTACTGTAAATTGACAAAAACATGTAACCCCCACCCGAGTTCCACAAGCATGACCGTAAATAATGATCATACAAAAGGTTTGAAGTTTTTACAATGTACGATGCCGCTAAGTTTGTGCGGGGGTTTGACACATGACTGTCGGTGTCTCAGGTATGCGCATGTGAATATTATGACCGGCGGCGTATACCCATGTTGGGGTGGATAACTATAGTACCATCGTAGGCAATCGAATGACGGCGAGGAGGCTGGTCTTCGAATATATGCACGAGCGGTTGCCCGCTCTTAAAGACAACAAGTGTACCTGTTTTGCTGAGGCATCGAAATCGGGTCGGCTGCAGGTAGTTTTCGTCTACTACACCCTGCAGAAAATTGATACGTGCAGTTACGGATAGCGCTTGAGCTTCGACTGTGTCACTGGCCATTTCCATAAAATGTTTACCAGGGCGCAGCATGGAGCCTATGGCAACGCCGTTTTCGGTAAAATGGAACGTAAGTGGCATTGTGTCTTGGCCGTGTTGTGGTGGCAGCGTATCCCAATGGAGGCCTGCGAACTGGGGTGTCTCGGGGATGCCAAATGTATATTGCGGGCTGACACGGGTGGGGTTTATACCTGGATGCATGTACGGTTGCACGCTGTCAATTGCGTCTTCTAGGGTTTTTTGGCCAGTTTCGACCACTACTGCCGGTAGGGGCGTAGTTGCAAGTTTTGTAAATAGTGGTTTTGCATCGATTGGCCTGGCGGCAATGGGCAGTTCGACATCAGTAAATTTGCGAAGCATTCCGCCAGTATATGTCGTTTATTTTTTGGGGGCAATACGAACGGCCGTGCCGTAGGCGGCGACTTCGTTCATGACGCCGCCTATGTCGCCGGAATCGAAGCGCATGGCTAGTACGGCGTTGGCGCCCTTTGCTACTGCAGCAGCACGCAGGCGCGCCAGGGCGTGCTCACGGCTGTCGGATAGCAGCGTTGTATAGCCGCGGACTTCACCGCCAAAAATAGTTCGGAAGCTGGCACCAATGTTGCTAAACAAGTTGCGGCTACGCACGATAAGTCCAAATACTTCGCCGTACACCTCGGTTACTGTGTAACCCGGTATGTCGTTGGTGGTTACTACTAGTATATCCTGCTCGCTCATACGTTGCTCCTGCCCTTTACTCTACTAGTCTCTATTGTAACGCTACTGCAGCGTGAGTGGGCGGCTAATGCGCGCCTTTAGCGGCGAGTCGATGTCGAAATGGAAGGTAAAGTTGTGTGCGGACGTGGGCACATTGTATGTTAGAGCGCCTTCACGCTTGGTGTTGTTGGCGACAGGGCCCGCCATGAGTGGGTTTGGTATGGGATCTGGCGCCATTTCGTAGCGGTTACCGGCGTCGTCGGTTAGGTACGTCTGGAGCACTGGCGCTAGATGCATTAGCTCGCCGGAATAGTTCTCTACCTCTACTTGTACGATAACGTACGTGTAGCCGGTGCCGGGTGTAAATGGTCCTATGCCGTTTGGGTCGAGCGATGCAGATTCGACGTCGACATCTATGTAGTGGGCGGGTTGCCGGTGCTTATACTCGGGCGTTTGCTGGTGGGCATACAAGAGCAAAATGCCCGTGAATATGCCTAGGCCAAACCACAAGCCTATCATAAGCGCGGCTAACGGGAACCGCACATGTAAGTGCCACGACTGCGGCGTATGGCGTAACTGGGCATTGCGGGTTTGTTTTTTATGTGTTGTTTCATTGTATAGGTCCCACGTAGTAACTTTGCAAAATATTGTACGTTGTAGACGAGTGCGTATGGCGTTGTCCGGAAACCGATGCACTGCCGTTTAGGTAGCTAGTAATATCATGGCCGCAGGTAGTGCTGTTGAAGACGGCTTTACCGCCGGGATGAGCGTTTACGTATGATGTCACGATGTAGTAACCGTTGTTATATATGATCCAGCAATTTGTTTGGCTGTTATGTGCGGCGACTTGGGCGGTCGTGCAGGAACCGCCGGCGTTGCCGCAGTTAGATGTAGGTGGTGGGGGTGTCGGCGTAGGGGTCGGGGTTGGCGTGGGAGTAGGAGTGGGCGATGGCGACGGACTTGGACTCGGCCCAGGGTTTGGACTGGGGGTGGGCGCCGGGCCTGGGTTAGGACTGCCTGGCGTAGGTGATGGTGATGGATTTTTAGAGGATGGGTTGGGCGACGGACTGGAGGGATTGGTATTGTTTGTTTGTGGCGTTGGTGATGTGTCGGCGGGGCTGGGGCTGCCGGTTGGTGTCGCGGACACGGGAGATGCGCTGTCGTTGGCCGATACAGACGTTGGCGATACGGCTGGCTGCTGGGTTGCTAGAGTGCCTGGCGCTACCCATAACCCGACAAGCAATATGGTGATGCTGCTTGCGGCATATAACAATAAACAAATTGCGACTACGTTACGTAACTTCATGACATTGCAAACTCCTCTGAATGGATGTGTTTTTTAGCAACCCCTTGGGCCCTTAGTTGTGCGGTCAGTGCATGCATCATGGGCGGTGGGCCGCACAGCAGTATATCGCACCCCGCGAGCTGGCCGGACAGTTCGGTTATCTTTTTGCCGGTCAAAAAGCCATCGTGGTCGGTAATGATAGGTATAACGCGCACATTACCTTCACTGCTGTTGGCAATGTGCTGCAAAAAACGCCAGTCCATAAGTTCGTCTGCCGATTTAACGCTGTAATATAGATCTACCTGGTAGTCGCGGGTTACTTCAGGAATCATGCTTAAAAACGGCGTAATGCCAATTCCCCCTGCTACCCACACCTGCCGTTTGTACGAGAAGTTTTTAAACGCAAACCGGCCATAGGCGCCTTCTATCCATACATCGGTACCGTTCATGGCTTTGCCGATGCTGGTTAGTCTGGTCGTGTACGACCCCAATGCCTTTACAGTCAGTGCCAAGCCGTAATCTGCCGAGTTGGACGAGATACTAAACGGATGCCACTCGCGCGGAAAGCCGCGCAAACGAAAGCTGACAAATACAAACTGGCCCGACGTAAACGGCATAGGCCGCCCTACCGGCTCCATAACGATCCGCGTTACCCCTTTAGCAGGCGTAGTGACCATTTTGATACGGTAGTGAAACTTGCGAATAAATAGCCGTGGTAGTAGCGTCCGGTACACAAAGGCAGCCGCCGCTAAGCCGAGCAGCGTCCAGCAAAATAAGCGCAGTGAGAAAGAGTTCGCTACATCTGCCGAGCCCAGCAAAATGTGTAGAATAATGCCCAACAGCACGACCCCCATAAATTAATGGTACGGCAGTTTTATGTAGAACGTTATGACCATGAGCAGTATAAACAGCCACAGCGCGAGCACGCCGAAAGTAGTTGCCCAGTTGGTAGTAAATGGCAGCAGTACCAGCGCGGCGTCGTGTGCGCTTACGGTAGTTTGCCGTAACGATAACATCATGGGGTGTACCAGCAAAATGCAGAGCGCAAACCCACCAATAAGGTGGTGTGCAATATACATTTTGTTCAGGCCGCCAAACAGCGATTCTATCCAACGCAGCCGCGACGTTAAGATAATATTTAGACAAAATAATACCGCTGCAATAATACCAGATAGGCGTCCAATGTTAGTAAGGGTAAGATACGGTGTAGAAAACCGTGCGCTTAGGGGTGTCATGCCAAGCCATATAACAATTGGTAGCCCAATTAGCACTATCAATATCGGCCAACCCAGCATAGATAGTACGCGGTGTCTCGGTAAATGCATTTTTTAGGATTTTTAGAGTATCTGAGTACAGTATACACGATGCTTATGGTTGGCATAGGTGGCACTATGCCGAAACGCAGATTAACTGAATAAAATCTATTGTTGATTACTTGGGTACTGTTAATGCTATTATGATGGCAGTAGTAATAGAAACTCGGAGATACGCATGAAGCTTCCGTCAAAACTAGTCTCTTTCTGGCAGACGTCAACGAAAAATAAAATAGTGGCCATTAGTGTTAGTGCGGCCGTAGTTGCTGTAGGGCTGGTTATTGTACTCACCATGGCTTCGGGGTATTTTGCGGGGCTAGAACCCGAAGGCGGTACGCTGACGGCCAATGCCAAGCTAGTTAGTGATTCCACAGCATCCGGTGGTAAGGCTATACAGTTTACGGCTCCTGCACCAAGCCCGACGCCCCCGCCACCTACGCCCACTCCTACCCCTACTCCGCCACCCTCTAGCGGGACGTGTGCAACATCCACGCCGCATATTCCCGATGGCCCAGACGGTATGGGTGGTTGCTGGCCTGGCCCAAGCAACACCGGGCCTAGTGCCGCGGAATCATCAATGTCTACATACTCGGGGTCTTGCACGATTACTGCCGCTAATACAACCATCGATTCCAAGGTTGTTAACTGTAATCCGCTAACAGTTGGCACCGGTGCGTCCGGACTAGTTATAAAAAACTCGTATGTTAAAGGCGGGGTCATCAGCGACGGTTCCGCGACATTTACCATCCAGGACTCGGTTATCGACAATAACCAGAGTAACGGGTACGCCTGCGGCGACCCCAACAACGCTACCACCGAATGTGGTGTGGGCTATCGCAACTTTACCATTTTGCGCACAGAAATTATGCACACTAACCGTGCCGCATACTGCGAATCTACCTGCACCATTCAAGATAGTTACTTCCATGGCACTAATTTGCAGCCCATTGCATCAAACTTAGCGCACGCCTCTTCTGTGCGTAACGAACAGTACCTGACATTGCGCCACAATGCACTCGGGTGTGACTATACCGGTCCATTCCCGAACGGCGAGATTGGCTGCTCGGCAGACATGTCCGGCTATCCTGACTTCGCTCCTATTATGCACGCCACCATCGACAAAAACCTGTTCTTGTCAAACAACGTAGGGGCTGGGTTCTGTGCGTACGGCGGCGGTACGTCAGGAAAGCCATATAGTAATGACGCCAACAATGCGACCTACATAGTATTTACCGACAACGTGTTCCAACGGGGCGCGAACGGCAAGTGTGGTACGTACGGCCCTATTACCGACTTCAAGACCGGCCGTACTGGCAACGTTTGGACGAACAACAAGTACGATAACGGCACAGTCGTAAGCCCCGCGTAAACTCCCCCATAGCGCAGCCGGAAAAAGCAGGTGCATAACACCTGCTTTTTCTTATGGTATAGTGTGTATCCATGACATCTTTTGACGGGCCACTTCGCGCCGCGCGCGCCGAGGTTTTACCCCGTATTCCCGAGCTCGCCCCGTGCCTCAAGAAAAATCCGTATGCGATCCTTGAAGCGTTAGAGGACACATTTACTGACGATGGCCATGATATAGCAGCCGTGCCGAAGTTGGACTGGAATAAAGCCGAGCGGCATACAATTGCCGGCTTCGGCATTCGCAAGCAGGCGGAGTATTTGGTTGAAGGCTCTGGCGCAAACGCACACTTTACCCAGTTCCGTAAAAATAAAAAGGGCGAGGGCGGACGAAAAGCTTTTCGTAAAGACATACAATCAACGCTGTCAATTGGCGCATACCATGTGCGCGACGAGTACACCGGCGGCGCCGACGCCGAGCATGCCTGGTGGCCGCTTGCCGCCCGGCGTTACCGTTGGTTGGGTTGTAGTGGTATGCGGATCATGAACTATAAGGCGCCCGACAAGTCGGTCCTTACGCCACTTATGCCGCTAGAGGGTGTGTTTATGCATCGTGCGCTGCGCACGGGAGCATTGTCGCTTGCTGTGCTTCAACACCTCAGCACGATCCGTGAGAATGGCAAAGACATCGCCAAAGAAGAGCATCCTCGCGCAGCGCATGACACCGCACACATCACCACTACGCTTGCGGGCTTACATATTTTTGAACTGCTCATTGGCAATCCGCAATTGCCCAGCCTGCACATAACAAAGGACGAAGAGACAGGCTTGTACCTGGCCCGGCATGCCGACTGTTCTAATATACGAAAAGTGTATCCGCGCTTTACGCAGCTACCGAATGTGCAGCTAAAATGCCCGGCGCATGTCCACCCGCAGACGTCAGGGTTCGTGGACCGCGAGCCATCGCCGCTTCAAAATCTCTTCCACGCTGCAATTAACGCTGCGGTCGAATACGAATACGACATACTCTAGCTACTGTTTCTTTGGTGACATCAGTGATTCAAGTTGGGTAATCATAACACCAAGGCTCAGCAGGTCTCCCTGGTATGCTACGTAGTTTGGCTGCCACTGCGGTTTGAATTTGCCTTTAAATTGCTGCAGCCCGTCTATCGAGAACCGACGCGTGCTTATGGTACGAGCCAGTTGTGCAATAGGCGTATCTACCTTGGCAAGTGGCACAAAGCCAAGGTCGAAACGCTCCTGCCCACTGGCCGCGAGCTCTAAAATAATGTACATAACAAGTGTGGGCATTGCGCCGTCGGCTTCTGGATTAAAACGAATAAGATCAACCGTCGCTTGCCTGTTGTCATTAAAGGTCGGCAGCTGGTTGGCGAATGCAATGAGCTGGCCGCCGGGCTCGCGCAGCAGGTGCAGCGAGCACTGCTGTACATAATTGGTGTCGTAGTAGCCCAAGGCGAATGTTTGTTCTGTGTGGCCAGCGCGTTCGAGCCATAGGTTCGAGAGCTGTGCCGTTTCGGCAAGTAGCGCGGTACTGTGCGGCGGCCTTGATAGCGCGTACGTATACCCTGCCCTTTGGGCACGGTTATGTTGCCAGCGCCACCATTTGCTTTTGACAGTCTTAGTGGCAAATTCCTTACAGTCAATAATGGCACTCGAGCCTATCTTCATAATCTTAAAACCTGCTCGGTACTTCTCGACTTTGTTGTGTTCTATCATTAAGAAACACACCGACAAACCTTGCTGCCGGCAAAAATTTTGGAACGCCGTGATGATGGGTTTGTGTGTCCGTAAAGGGCCAATGGGGTCGGCCAATGCAAAAGCAGTACCGCCACTGACCTTATAAGCAATAAAGGCAGTCCTCGCCTTATTAAAAAAATACTGCTTGTCTTCCGGCCACAGTTTAAAGTAGTCTTCGCTTGAATGACTCCACTGCTCCAACAGGCTACGCGCCAGCGCTTGTTCGTCTTTAGCTGGCCCATGCTTGGGCGGCGCTACCGGCCGGAATAAGCTCCATAGAAGTGTCAATGTAGTGGCTACAATGAGCGTGCTGCCAACACGGCGCACATAGGCAGCGCTATGTTCAGTAATTTCTTCTGGAACTGGCAAATGACGCACATGGACTGTTTTGTTGCCATGAATAGCACGGCTTATGATACGTTCGACCTGTTGCTGTCCATTGGCTTGTCGTATGGCTGCAAAACACAGCACAATGGCAAGCACGGTGCCTGCAATAACTACAGCTGCATCGCTAATGCGGCCACTTACTTTGAGTGGCCGTACATTGCGGTCGAAAGCCGCAATTCCGCACCATAATAGGCCGTAGGCTATAAGAGAAATAAAGAGCATGCTCGGCGTTGGCCGGACGATACTATACAGCACTAGCTGAAAGCCAAGTAGTCCGCCAATGCATACAGCGGCGCGTCGTTGCCCCTGCCCGACGTGCCGCGCTAAATACAGTAGTAATACACCAGCTGCAACGCTGTGCTGTCCAATAAAGCCGTAGTCCCGTTCGAAGCCATGGAAAAATCTGCCAAAATGGTGTGCCGGTAGCGCTACCGTTACTATAAGCGCCACGCCTAAACTTGCCGACGCATAGCCAAATAGTTGCAGCCAGCGACGACGTGCCGATTCTGACCATTGTACAGGTGCAGCAAACGACCGCACGAACCAGGCCAGCCACGAAACCGTAGCAATTTGGTATATATATTGCAATAACGCTAAGATACTTCGTTGATCTAAAAATACTAAGGCCAGCGCCAGGCAGGCAGTCTGCGTTACTAAAAACCAAATAGTCGGCACACTACGTCGCCGCCAAATGTCGATTAGCGTTACAAATACCACCATGCCAACACTTATAATTGACTCAATACCATGAATCCTGCCGCTTATCGCCTGCCAGCCTGGTGCGGTGCCGGATGCAAAAACGGCATCTATTATCGCCAAGATGGCAATTGTATACAGTGCCCCGCGGTACGGGTTTTCTTGTCGGCGCACAAATTGCCTAATGCCTGCCACCAGCAATAGCCCAGCAATGATGTCAAAGCTTCGAAATAGCCAACCATATGGCTGCCCAAATGCCTCGTATTGACTTATCAGCAGTAGCGGTTCTTTTAGGTGTAAACTTGGCGCCAGCAGCCAGCTCATCGATGTACATATAAACAGCGGCGCCCACAAACGCGGCAACGCGGCACGAAGACGGGA
>DATIHR010000006.1:0-147647 GCA_035480575.1 Saccharimonadales bacterium (SeqCode)
TGTCAGCATTGGCACGACCAATGCCAGCAGCGTAGGCATTGGCCATAGCGGTGTCACAACAACTAATAATGGTGCTCTTACGGTTACGCAGTTGCTTACTGCGAATGGGGGGGCTACCATTGCCGCCAACCAGAATCTTACACTGCAGAACGGTTCCGGTGTGTTTGCCCAGACCTACGCAAGCAGCAGCGCATCATCTGCCCAAACGCTGAGTGCTACCAACAGCAACAGTGGTGGTTCATCGGTAGCGGTTAACGCGCATGACATTACGCTTGTTGGCACGGCTACTTCTGGTGGCACTAATACTAACAGTGCTATTAAGTTCGAAGACCCGTCAGCCGCTGCCAACAACCTGTACTATGGCCTAAACTTTGCGGGTACTGGCTACACTGATGTACTACGCGTGAACAGCTCGCAAATTATTAGCGGTGCAGGGGTTATCCAGAACGCGGGCTTTAGTAGTGGCGTTACGTATTCGAACATAACCAAAGTCGGTACGTTAACCGCTGGTGCATTGGGTGCCGGGTTTACCACCGTAGCTGTAGGGCAGGGCGGTACCGGCGCAACCAGCTTTACTAGCAATGGCGTACTGTATGGCAACAACACTGGCGCTGTCCAGGCTACTGCCGCAGGCACCAACGGCCAGTGTTTGGTAGGCAACACCGGCGCTGCACCCAGCTGGTCGACCTGCACCGGCTTGGTCACCTTGCAGAATGCATACAACAACGGCAACACAATCTCTACTAGCAGCAACGACATTGCGTTCACGCTTAACAGTAGTGATAACTTTACTGTAGCGACTGCAGCCGGCGGCACTGGCTCCACGACGTTCTCGCTAACCGATGGCAGTAATGCGACGCCGCCTGCTCAGCTCGTGCTGGTGCGCAATAACGACACGAATCAAGTTCTGGCCTCTGGCCTTAAGGTAACAAGTGCTGCGGGTGGTATAACAACTGCACTGGATGTATCGGGCAGCAACATTACTAATGCCATTGCCTTGGGCGCAAACGCAATTACCGGCACTAACTTTAGCGTCACGGGCGGCGGTGCGGTAACAGCTGTTGGCGTCAACTCCGGCACTGGCTTACTACAGGGTACTGGCGGTCTAACTCTTACTGGAGCAACCAGCATTAACGCTTCGGGCTCTAATGCTACGAACATTGGTACGGGTACCAATGCAGGCACTATAACAATCGGTAACGCATCTACAGGCGACCTAGCCTTGAACGATGCTAACTGGAGTGTGACGGGTGCAGGCTTGTTTACGACCTCAAACAATATTGCGGTGAACGGCGGGCAAATTACCTCCACTGGCACGTTGACACTGGATGCAACATCAACAGTTATTATTCCAAATGCCGACACGCTGCAGTCCGACGACCTTACCAGCACCGGCGCATTAACCCTTACCAGTGCCGCCGCCAATAACATAGCCCTGAACCCGGGCACTACCGGCGATATCGTGCTGACGCACGGCAACAGTTCGAACTTGCAAATTAATGGTACCGAGACCGCCGACAACACGATTAACCTGGTTGACCTAACACTTACGAACAACTCGAACGCTTCGACGGGCACGCTTTACGCGCTTAACGTTAACAATGCCGACAACTCCACCAACACCGGTGTTGCTGACGGTATTGCCCGTTTTGTGAATAACCAGGGCACCGAGACGCTCACAGATGGCGTGCTCATCCAGAACAGCGCCGGCAGCGGCACGATGACGAGTGGGCTGCGTGTTTCCCAGGGTGCCGCCGGCAGCACGACCACTAGTGGTGTGCAGATTGTACAGTCGGCCGGTACACTTACGAACGGCCTGCTCTTGGGCGGCACCATGACTAACGGCATTTACTTTGCTTCGGCTACTACCACTGCTGACATCCGCAAAGACACGACTGGCTTTACCATGGACCTTAATAATGCCTCCAACTCAACGCTTACTGTTACGAACGCCGGCGCAGGTGTTGCCTCTATATCACTAGAAGCCGGCGGTTCATACACTGGCGCAGGCGCGCTTACGGTAAGCTCTGGCGGGTCTTCCGGCTTAACACTCGACTCGGCATCGGGGCGGGTAACGGTAGCAACTGGTGACTTCCTCAGCCTGGGCGTATCTGGTGTAAGTGGCGCAGCAGCTGGCGACATTTGGTATGACACCGCTGCCAATAAGTTCAAGGTTAACGAAAACGGTACTACCAAGACGCTCTGTAACCTGACAGATCTTGGTTGTGGTGCTGGCGCTACGACACCCCTGCAGCAGGCCTACGCCGATGATGCAGACGGCGGCAACGCAACAATCTCGCTTACCAGTGCCGACGATAGCCTTGTATTTACGAACCCCACCTCTTCTGGCACCGACAGTGCATTCTTGCTGCAGCTGACCCAGCAAAACACGACTGCAGCAGTTTCGGTACTTGATATGACCCAGTCTTCTAACAACGCAAATGCCGTTAACCTGACCGCTAACTCTATAGACGGCGAGACGGCATTAGCGGTAGCTGCCAACGGCTTAACAACAGGCAAGGGCATTAGTGTTACGAGTACCGGTACTGGCCTAACGACTGGTTCGCTCCTGCACGTTAGCTCGGCAACCACCGGCGCAGTCAACACGAACGGTATCGTATCGTTCCAAGCAACGGGCAACTACACTTCTACCTCTAACAACGGTCTCGTCAATGCCCTGGCAAACAGCACAACGGCAGGTACCATTGTGAACATTCAGGGTACATCGCTCACCAGCGGTACGGCCCTTAACATTGCTGCTAACACTGGTACTGCCATTAATGTCAGTAGCGGCCTGACATCGCTCACGGGCCCGACTTCTGGCTCTGGCACCACCTTGACGGTTAGCAACTCTACAAGCACCGGCAGCATCGCCATCTTTAAGGACAACTCGACAGCGGTAGCAACCATTGCCGACGGTGGCGCAACTACCTTCCAAAATCTTTCTGACGGCACCAATGCCTTCCGTATCCTGCGCTCTGGTGGCGGTGAAGTGTTGGGTGCTGACACGACCGGCTCGAACATTCGTTTGCTTAATAACAATACAGGCACTATACCGAGCGGTGGTTGGACGACGAACGGCAATGCCTTGCCAGCACCCCGGTATGGCAATAGTGCAACCACGGCAAATGGGTATGTATATGTTACGGGCGGGGCTGATGCTTCCGATGTGCCAACAAACACGGTGTACTACGCCAAGCTCAATGCGAGTGGCTCTATTGGCAGTTGGTCAACAACGACGGTCCTACCGGCTGTCCGTAACCTCCATTCGACGATCGCTGCTAATGGCTATCTCTATACCATAGGTGGCAACACGACTATTGGGGGCTCGTTCCAGAGTACAGTCTACTACGCTAAGATTAATCAAGACGGTACTGTTGGCACCTGGAACACGACGAGTACAATATCGGGCGGTATTGGTCAGACAGGAGTAGTGACAGCCAACGGCTACCTCTATATTATTGGTGGCCGCGATGGGGCGGGTGCGGGTTCGGCAGCAGTGTACTACGCCAAGCTCAACGCGGACGGCACAATAGGCAGTTGGACAAGTACGAATGGCCTAGGTACCGATCGTCTTGGTCATACTTCGGTTGTTGCAAATGGGTATATCTATGCCATCGGGGGGGAAGTTTCCGGCGTTGCAGCTGCGTCTGTTCAGTATGCCAAGCTGAATGCTGACGGTACTGTTGGTACATGGAGCACTTCGTCGCAAAGTCTGCCCGACAATAGGAACGCTGCTGCAGGCGTTGTTTTGAATGGCTATATATATCATATGGGTGGCAACAGCGCGACGTCCTACGACACGGTGTACTACGCGCAGATTGGTAGTGCCGGCGATACAGGGGCATGGACGGCAACGACCTCTATGAACGCGCAGCGACGTCAGTTCGCGGCAGTCGCTGCGAACGGATATATGTATGGCTTTGGTGGCGAGGATGGCACGCATATAAGCAGTGTCGAGTACGCTGGCACGAGCCGTGTAACTATAGGTGGAGGCCTTGACCTCGTGAACCTCAGTGGCGAGAACTTGGCCGATGGCAGCAGTGGCGGGCAACTAACCGCTGGTGATACAAACATCATTGGTAATCTAAACGTTACTGGCAGCACGACATTTAAAGACGGTATATCACTTATGGGTGTGCTATCGCTTAATGGTTCTACAAATTCAACCGCTGCCTTCGCAATCCAAAACGCTGCTGCCAGCACTATCTTTAGTGTCGATACCGCCAATAGTATCATTAAGGTGAATGGTGCCTGGCAGGGTAACACGAGTACCACGACCACAAGCGATTCTGCAGTCACCTCGACTATTACAACGCCGGCCCTGGCATACTATGTGTCATCCACTGACACTACGGGCGTTTGTGGTACAGGGGCTTCGAAGACATTCAATATAACTGGCATACCTAATACCGAAGGCACGTTCGCGTACATTGTTTCTAAGGCAATTGACGGCGGTTGTGCGACTGGCACGCTAACGGTAACCGTTCAAATTAACGGCGGTACGGTAAGTACTGTCTCGAATGCGGACACGGGCGGCACTGTATCGGAAAGCTACACCGTCGCCTACATCAATGGCACATGGCGTATTGTCGGCTACGGCCCAGGCGCGGCTGGCAACACAACTGTAGATACCGCTGACCTTGCCGAGTGGATTCACTTCACTGGTGCTCAGCCAACACCGGGCGAGCTACTGACTATCGGTGATAGCGACGTATCTGCCAAGAAGTCATCCGTGCCGTACGACGAGAAGGTCATTGGCGTCGTTACGACCACGCCCCACACGGTTATGGGTGCTGACGATGGCCATTCGGTAGTCATGGCGCTATCTGGACGCGTGCCAGTCAAAGTATCGCTCGAAAATGGGCCAATCCACCCAGGTGATTACCTGACGACTTCGTCGGTCCCAGGGGTTGCCATGAAGGCTACTAAGGCCGGTCGGGCCATCGGCGTAGCACTTATGCCCTACGACGGCACTGGCTCCGACCTTGTTATGACACAGTTACAGGTTGGTTTTGCAGATCCAGGCACCGACGCCAACCATCTGCAGGGCGATGTAAGTATCGCTGGTAATCTCAATATATCGGGTAACCTTACTATCGACGGCGATCTAACCGTTGCCGGTACGACTACCACCAAAGACTTGGTGGTAACAGGTACGGCTAAGGTGGCATCGATTACCGTCGGCGACAAGATTGTCTTAGGCTCTAGCACCGAGGATCCAGAGGCAGCGGTGGCGCACCCAATTGTTAAGCGGTTTAAGGCGAGCAAGTCGATTGCAGCCGGTAGCGTTGTTATCCTAGACGCCGTTCCAGGGTGGGTAACCACTACTACCACTACTGGTGATACACGAGTCATAGGCGTAGCCGTTACCAGCGTAAGCACTGGCGGTATCGTAGAAGTAGCAATTGGCGGTACGGCTAAGGTCGCCGTAACGGGCACTCCCGCTATCGGCCAAATGCTGCACGCAGATGGCATAGAAGGCAAGGCATCGGCTACCGCAAGCCCAGTGTGGGGCGAGATTATCGGTAAGGTGCTTGGGCCGCCCGATGCAGACGGAACGGTGCTACTGCTCATGACGCTCCAGTAGCACAAAAAGGCCGCCTGAATGCTAGCCCGACGTACCACTAAAACAGGCTTGCACAATGTGTATAACACCTTAAACTGGGTTTACGCATAAGCGCAAAAAATATATACTAAAGGGCATTGCTTATGGACAATTTTCGAAAGCCCTCACGGGATAATCAGCGTCGCAGCATCGACAGTATCCGGGGCGGGCCAGCCAAACAGCGTCCTTCCGAACGTCCGCTCGGCAGGCGACCATTGGCTATGGATGGGCTTCGCACAAGCGGCCGGCGAGTGGATGGATTTCGCCGCCCCGACGGGCTATATCCAACGCAGCCCAGCACTGTTCGCACGCATGTACCGGTTGCCCCCAAGGCTGCTACAGCAGCATCGGGAGCATCACTACTGCATATGACGTTACCAGGCGGCGAGCTCAGTGCTAAAAGCAGCCCTCGGGGTGCTCGTAAGGCAGCGAAGGCTAAAAAACAGGGCAAGTTACACACTATCCGCAAATGGTTCGTCCGTTCTACGCTGGTGCTAGCAGCACTAGCGTTACTGCTTGGCGGGTATTTGGGCGTTAAAGCACTTACTAAAGTCAACAAGGTATTTAAGGGTGGCGGCACCGCGGCAGCGCTGCAAAGCGATGTCAAGCCAGAACTATTAAAAGGTGAAGGCGACGGGCGTATTAATATATTGCTGCTTGGTCGTGGCGGTGGCGATCACGCTGGTCCCGACCTGACCGATACTATTTTGGTAGCCAGCATAGACCCGGTTAACAAAACGGCCAGTCTAGTTAGTATTCCGCGTGATCTATGGGTGACGGTACCTGGGGCTGGTTCGTCCAAGGTAAATGCTGTGTTTGCCAACGCAAAATATCGTTCGCTTAATAACAATCCAAAAGACAAAGCCAAGGCCGAAGCAGCAGGGGCGAAGGCTATCGAGAACGTCGTTAGCGACGTGCTCGGCATTCCCATTCATTACTATACTATCGTCGACTTCCAAGCGTTTAAGCAAGCAGTAGACACCGTAGGTGGCGTCGACATGAATGTACCAACAGAGTTAGCTGTAACCGAACGTATGTGGGATGAAACAACAGGCAAACCGTACTACCTTAATGTGCCAGCAGGCAACCAGCACTTCGATGGTACTCGCGCGCTCTTCTTTACGCGTACACGGCACACAAGCGCTCGTGGCGACTTTGACCGCACCGAGCGACAGCGATTGTTTATTCAAGCCTTGAGCCAAAAAATATTGTCGGCAGGTACGTTTACGAACCCAGTTAAAGTATCCCAACTTATGAGCGATTTTGGTGACCACATTGCTACCGATCTCAGTGTTGGTAATGCCATCCGGTTGGCGCAAATTGGCAAGAATGTTAAGCAGTCCGATATTAAGTCGGTCGGCCTTGCAGATCCGCCAAACAATTACTTACAAACCGATAATCTTGGGGGCGTATCAATTGTCCGGCCTTCTGCCGGCCTGGGGGACTATAGCGCTATTCAAAACTACATCCGCAACACGCTCCGCGATCCATATCTCGCTAAAGAGAATGCTTCGCTCACTGTCCTCAATGGTACAACCGTGCCTGGTCTGGCCACCGCCAAAGCGAACGAGCTAAAATCATTTGGCTACAAAGTAACCAAGGTAGGCGATGCACCAACCCAGGCATACGCTCACACTATTATTGTCGATAAGACAGGTGGCAAGAAGCCATTCACCAAGAATTATCTCGAAAAACGTTTTGGCGTTAAGGCAACAACAAAAATGCCCGATAGCACAATAGAGTCCCAAGGGGCGGATTTTGTGATAATCTTAGGGCAGGATGATGCGAATTAACCGCGTCTTAGAAAAATGAGAGCACTTATTACCAAAATTAAGCCGGCCAGCGGCTTCTCGCGGCTCATTCATGTCGGGCTTAATATTTTCTTAGTCCTCCTGGTATTTATTTTGGTTCGTATCGATTTTGTCCAGCTAGCCTTGCTGGTAATACTGTTAAGTAAATGGCGTATGTTTGCTGTGCGTCCTCGATTCTGGCCGGCCAATATAAGGGCCAACGCAGTCGATATTATTGTCGGCGTGTCGCTCCTTGCATTTATGGTTCATAGCGGCGGTCAGTTAGTTCAAATAATCTGGGCGGCTGCCTATGCACTGTGGCTTTTAATCGTAAAACCGGCATCGACGGCCCTTATGATATCGGTGCAGGCAACAGTGGGCTTGCTATTTGGTCTTACGGCACTGTTTTTGCACCTTGGCGCAAGCCCTTTGTATGTGTTGGTGCTCTCTGCGTCGCTTATTTGCTACCTCGCAGCGCGGCATTTTTTTGATAGTTTCGACGAGCCATATGCAAAATTATTGGCGTACTTATGGGCGTACTTCGGTGGTGCACTGACGTGGGTACTTGGCCACTGGTTGTTGTTCTATGGTTTTATGGCGCAGCCAACGTTATTGCTGGTCGCAATCGGGTACGGTCTGGCTGCCATGTACTATCTTGACCATCATGAACGCTTGTCAAAGTTAGTACGGCTTGAAATTATGGTCACTACCTATACGATTATTGTTGCAGTTGTTGCTTCGTTAACAGTAAATATTATGAGTACGGTGCGTGCACTTTTACGCTAGGAAGGGGGGATAATGGATCAAACACAATCGCAGGGGCCGTATATGCCGGCGTCACTACCACCAAGGCAACCGCATGGACCGGACAGCCCACGTATTAAGTTTTTAGCTATGGCGACCCTGCTTATCATGAGCCTTGCATCGGGATTTTTTGGCGGCTGGCTTTCGGCGAAACATCAGGGTTTGGATAGTACGCCAACTGCAGAAAAACAGCAGGTCGTTCTAAAAAGCCAAGGGCAGGTCATTAGTGCTATTGCAAAAACAGTTGGCGAGAGTGTTGTCTCGGTTAATACTACCCAAGCCGCCGCGACTAACCTGTTTGGCTTTGGCGGCGGCGTAGAGCAGGGTGCGGGAACGGGTATTATTATTTCGTCCGATGGTCTTATTGTTACTAATCGCCACGTTGTGCCTGCAGGCACAACCGATGTTACCGTTACGCTTGCAGATGGTACCGAGCTAGATAACGTGACAGTTGTTGGCCGCACGAACAGTAGCGATAGCTTGGACGTTGCCTTTCTAAAGATTAACGATACCAAAGGCAAGAAACTCAAGGCTGCGAGTATTGGCGATTCCAGTAAGATGGAGGTCGGCGACCCCGTTGTTGCCATAGGTAACGCACTAGGCCAATTCCAAAATACTGTCACCTCGGGTATTCTATCTGGCTATGGCCGGAGTGTAACGGCAAGCGATGGCAATGGAGCTAGCAGCGAGAGTCTAGAAAACATGTTCCAAACCGATGCGCCCATTAACGAAGGCAACTCTGGTGGTCCGCTGGTTAACTTGGACGGTGAAGTCATCGGTATCAATACGGCCGTCGCCGGTGGTAATGCCGAAAATATTGGATTTTCTATTCCTATTAACGACGTTAGTGGCTTAATAACGAGCGTCAAGCAAAGCGGCAAGCTTGAGCGTCCATTTTTAGGCGTTGTGTATATTCCGATTACGAACGATGTAGCCGAGCAATACAAGCTTGACGTCAATCGTGGCGCGTACGTTCCACCGTCGGAGGTCGTTGGCTCGACATCGGTTTTGTCTGACGGCCCTGCAGCCAAGGCAGGCGTTAAGGCTGGCGATATTATCCTAAAGATAAACGATGACACGATTGATCAAAAGCATAGCCTATCGTCGCTCATTAATAAGCACAAGGTGGGCGATAAAGTAACGCTTACTATTCACCGCGACGGTAAAGATGTCAAAATCGATGTCGCCCTCGGCGCTGCCCCGACCAGTTAGGGTCATATAAACTGAAATTGTTGCACCAAACCATCGCTGTGCTGGTGTCTATATCCTGCCACTTCGGCCAACGCTACTAGCGCGGCGTGTTGTGATTCCAGCGCCTCGGTAATAATATACCGTGGCTTCTGGTCTATGCCGGGAACTTGTCGCCAAAGTCGACGATAGGCATCAAGCCCATCGTTGCCGGCAAAGAGCGCATCGCTTGGTTCGTGCATAGCTGCCTTGTTGATCGGATAGTCGAGTGGAACGTAGGGTAGATTAGCGAGTAGCACATCATAATGGCGGTGTATTGCGTGCGTCAATAGGTCCTCCGAATAGAGGGTGGCGTGTACGCGGTGTTTTTTTGTGTTGGTTGCTGCATATGTTAGGGCCGTCGGATCAGTATCGTACAGGTCAATGTGTGCCCCGTGAAGCTCTAGTGCCGCAGTAATACCAAGACAACCAGAACCCGTGCCTATGTCGGCAATACGTATCGGTTTATCGTGCCTAGCCGGATCAAAGCGCAGGCCTACCAGGGCTGTTATTATGGCCTCGCTTTCTGGGCGAGGGACTAGCACGCCTTTGCCAACAGTGAAATATCGGCCATAAAAGCTTGCCTTACCCCTGATATATGCGAGGGGTGTGTGGTCGATTCTTTGGACAATTTGAGTGTTCAGTTTACTGATAATTTTTTCTGGCAATGGTTCGCTTGGGCTGGCAAGTAGGGACGAGCGATCACGGCCTAATGCATCCTCAAGGAGTACGAGGCAGTCCAGGCGGGCACTCTCAATGCCGGCCGTTTCTAGGTGTGTAGTGGCTGCTACCAGGAATTCCTGGATGGTCATGGTTCGTCGTGCAGCAGTTGCCGCTCGTAAGTTTGCAGTTGGTCTATAAGATCGTCTATGTCGCCATTCAAAGCGCCCGGAATGTTGCTTCGCGAATAGCCGATGCGGTGGTCCGTAATGCGGTCTTGCGGAAAGTTGTAGGTACGGATTTTTTCGCTGCGGTCGCCGGAACCAATGAGCTTTTTGCGTGCATCGCTCAGCTGTTTTTGTTCTTCCTCGATTTTTATGGCGAGTAACCGCGAACGGAGAACGCCCAAGGCTTTATCTTTATTTTTAATTTGCGATTTTTCGTCTTGGCAAGTAACGACAATACCAGTAGGCAAGTGTGTAATGCGAACCGCCGAATCGGTTGTGTTCACCGACTGGCCGCCATGGCCGCTGCTGCGATAGACATCTATGCGAAGGTCACTCGGGTTAATTTCTATATCCGTTTCCTCGGCTTCGGGCAATACGGCCACGGTCGCTGTAGAGGTGTGAATCCGGCCTTGGCTTTCTGTGTTGGGTACGCGCTGGACACGATGTACGCCGGCCTCGAACTTGAGTTTCTTGTATATGTCGTCGCCCCGAACGCCGAAAATTATCTCTTTAAAACCGCCAACTTCTGATGGCGACTCGTCTATGAGCTCGGTTTTGTACTGGTGCTGTTCGGCCCAGCGGATATACATACGGTACAGGTCGCCGGCAAACAGGCTAGCTTCGTCGCCGCCGGCTGCCGCCCGAATTTCTATAACAACATCGCGGTCGTCGTTCGGGTCTTTGGGAGTCAAGGCTTCGTCCAGGGCGCCATCGTTGGCCGATATTTTAGCTTCTAATTCCTCTAGTTCGGCCTTGGCAAGCTCCGTAAGCTCCGGATCGCTACCGTTTGTTAGCTCTAAAGCGTCTTGCTTGGCTTTTTGTAGGTTAGCACGCGTATCAAACAGATTAACAATCGCTTCTAGCTCGGTGCGGCGTTTGGCCAGTCGAGGGTACTCCTTGGTGCTAAAAATAGCCGGATCGCTGAGACGTCCTTCTAATTGGGCGAGTTCTTGACGCAATGCTTGTTCTTTTTGTTCCATAGTATTTCTCTTAAGTAAGTATACAGTGCGTATAAAAAACCGCCCGTATCTAAAGGTAGACAGGCGGTTTTAAAAACGTAGCTAACGAGCGGGCTTTGTGACGGTTTTTTTAGCTTCGGCTTTTTCGGCCTTAGCGGCTTTGCGAGCTTGCTGCTTTTTAGCTGCGTTCATGCGGGCTTCGCGAGCCTTGGCTGCAGCTTCGGCGCGAGCCTTAAACTTGTCGACGCGGCCTTCGATGTCTACGATACGCTCCTCGCCAGTAAAGAAGGGGTGCGAACTGCTCGAGATATGTACTTTAATTAACGGGTATTCGTTGCCGTCTTCCCATTTAGTATTTTCGTCGGTCGCAACAGTTGAGCGTGTTAAAAAGCGGAACCCGTTGTTTAGGTCCTCGAACACAACCGCGCGGTAGCTAGTGGGGTGGATGCCTTTTTTCATAATCTAGGCCATTGTATCTGTTTTGTTACCATATGTCAAAGGTGTTTTATGGGGGAAAACAGGGAGGACTATCTTTTTATAATCTTATATTTTATAATAAGTGTATGTTACTTGTGCCGACAGGATACGAAGAAGGCTTCGCCAGCCAAAAAGAACTTTTTGAGTTGCAGGATAAAACGTTCCAGCATGTCTGGGAGTATGGACTCGTGGAGCCGGCTCGCACACAGCACGGATTTGGCGAGGAACTCGTTGTAACTCTACCGGGGTTCACGAAACGGCTTGCTTTGTTGTCAAACAGGTTGCGTGAGGTAGTGCCAAAAGCGGTGGACGATTTGGGACTTGCGGGAACGATGGGGATAATTGCTGTCGGGCCGCACTATGAGCCGGAGGCTCACTGTACTGCACAACGCGAAGTGCAATATGTAGTGCCACACAGATCTTCTTTTTACAGGGAAACGGCATACGTATTACAAGGGGATAATCTAGAGACAATAGATGATGATGTCGCAAGAGCTCGACGTTTCAGCCGGCAGATTCAAGATATTGCACAGTCCCGAAGGGCACTATCGATTGAAGCGGATCTAGGATTTGATCGTATGAGTCGCGTCCATCATCGTGCACTTTCGGCGATAATCGACACCTGTATTGCATATCCAGAATTGCAGGCTAGAGCCGTAGACAGACGGCGGTCTTATCTGGTATAATTATCCTGTTACAAATATATAAGCAGGTTGGGAACATACATCCTCCTATGCGACAGCCGTGCAGGCCCGCACAGGTACCCATCCGAAGAGAAAGGACACACCCATGGCTACAGTAGATGTAGACATTAAACAACTATTAGAGGCAGGTGCGCATTTCGGCCACAAAACGGCTCGTTGGCACCCTAAAATGGCGCCATACATTCACTCCAAGCGTGGCGGTAGCCATATTATTGACCTCACTAAGACTGTTGAAGGTCTAGAGCGCGCGCTCGATTTTGTTGCCCAAACGGTAGGCGAGGGCAAGCAAATACTGTTTGTTGCTACGAAGCGCCAAGCCCAGGATATCGTCAAGCAGCTCGCCGAAGACGTAAAGCAACCATACGTTACCGAACGGTGGTTGGGCGGTATGCTCACGAACTGGCCAACTATCTCTGGCCGTGTAAAACGTTTGCACGATCTCGAAACCAAAATGGCTTCGGGCGAGCTTGCCGGCAAATATAGCAAGCTAGAGGTGCAGCGGTTCCAAGAAGAGATTGATGCCATGAACACTATTTATGGCGGTATCAAGAACATGGCAGCCCGTCCGGGTGCGTTGTTTGTGTTCGACGTTGTGGCCGACAGTAATGCTGTCAAAGAGGCGATTAAGCTCGGTATACCGATTATTGCCCTTGTAGACACAAACGCCGACCCAACCGTCGCAACCTATCCTATTCCATGCAACGACGACGCTATCAAGACAATCCAGCTTATTGCTGACTACGCCAAAAAGGCGGTAGAAGCAGGCAAGGCTAAGGCCGCTAAGGCAGCACCCCACAAAGACGAAGAAAAGAAATAACGAACAAGGAGACGTTATGGCAGTAGACATTGCAGAAATTAAGCGCCTGCGCGAGCTAACTGGTGTTGGTATGACCGACGCTAAACGCGCTCTAGACGAAGCAAATGGCGATTTCGACAAAGCACTGGGAGAAATGCGCAAGAAAGGCCTCACAAAGGCCGAAAAGCGTGGCGAGCGCGAAGCGCGCGCCGGAATTATTGGTAGCTACCTGCACGACAACCGTATTGGTGTACTTGTAGAGGTAAACTGCGAAACCGACTTTGTAGCCCGCAACGAAATCTTTACAGGTTTGGTTAAAGACCTTGCTATGCACATTGCCGCATCAAACCCGCAGTACGTCAGTGCCGATGACATCCCCGAGGCCGACCGCGAAGCGGCCAAAGCCGAGTTTACCGAAAAAGTAAAAGCAGATGGCAAGCCCGAAAACATGATTGGCCAAATCGTAGACGGCATGCTTAAAAAACATTTTGCTGAACGCTGTTTATTGGACCAACCGTTTATTAAAAACCCCGATCAAACAGTTGGCGATTATGTTAAGGATCACAACGCTCGCTTAGGCGAAAACATTGTAATCCGTCGATTTAGCCGTATGGCACTCGGCGAAGTAGCCTAGCCAGTGCAGCGGTACCAAAACCCCGACCTTTAAGGTCGGGGTTTTAAGTTTGCTATCATAAAGGAGTCAGGAGATCACATGGATACGAAGCAATACCAAGACAAAATGAAGCAAGCGCTCGAGCATTTTAAAGAAGAGCTTAAAAAAGTGCGCACCGGTCGGGCCAGCGCTAGCATGCTGGACGGCATAACGGTGACTGCCTACGGCACCCAAATGGCACTGAACCAGGTGGCGAACGTTACCGCACCAGAGGCGCAACTTATTCAGATTACGCCGTTTGATCCTAGTACTATCCAAGCAATTGCTAGCGCTATTCGCGATAACCCTACGCTTGGCTTAAACCCAATGGATGATGGTCGTGTCGTCAGGGTGCCTATCCCACCCCTTACCGAGGAACGCCGACGTGAACTTGCCAAAACGCTCGGTGGTAAAGTAGAGGACTGCATGGTAAGTCTGCGCGGCATTCGCCATGACGCTATGGATGCTATCGATGGCGCTAAAAAAGATAAAGCTATTGGCGAAGATGACGCTAAGCGTTTGCAAAAGCAAATTGACGACTTGGTGGCAAAAACTAAGGTTGAGGTCGAGACCGCGGCCAAGGCTAAAGAAGCCGAGATCATGACCATCTAGGTCGTATTTCTATGAGCGATCAAGCACTCAAGGTACCCACTCACGTCGGTTTTATTATGGATGGCAATCGGCGCTGGGCACGTATGCATACCATACCGGACATGGATGGGCATTTAAGCGGCTATACTGCTATGAAAGAGGTGCTAGAAGCTGCATACGATAAAGGTATACAGTACGTAACCCTCTATGCCTTCTCTAGTGAAAACTGGAGTCGCCAGTCCAAAGAGGTCTCGGGCCTTATGAAATTGATGGTCGGCGCGGTTGCTAAAGACATCGATTTTCTTATTAAAAAAGGTGTACGAGTGGTTTTTTTGGGGCGTCGGACGGGCCTTGGCGATACGGTCATCGCTGCGCTCGACAAGGCAGAGGCGGCAACAGCTAAGCTCACGCATGCAACACTCGCCGTGTGCTTTAACTATGGCGGCAAACAGGAGATAGTCGATGCCGTTCGCGGCTGTATGCACGAGGGTCTGACGGCCGAGCAAATAGACGAGCAGGCTATAGCCGATCATTTGTACGCGCCCGACATTCCGCCTATTGATATTATTGTGCGCACATCGGGCGAGCACCGTTTAAGCAACTTTATGCTCTGGCGAGCCGAATACAGTGAGCTTTATTTCCTGGAGAAATACTGGCCAGACATGACAAAAGAGGATGTGGCCGATATCATAGTAGAGTACAATAAGCGTCAACGCCGCTTCGGCGGCTAGAACCTTCACAGAGCGGCACATTGCGAGCGAATCTCTGCGCTCCGATGCTCACGTACCTCTATGTACGCTGCGCTTCGGTGCTCAAACTTCGCCCACACTGCACCATTCTGTGAAGGTTCTTCAAATTATCGAGGGGGATAATGTCAGTCGTATTACTTATAGTGGGCATCATACTGTTTGTTGGGCTCGTTGTACTGCACGAGTTCGGACATTTTATTGCTGCCCGTAGAAACGGTGTTGAAGCCGAAGAATTTGGTATTGGGTTTCCGCCGCGTGCCTGGGGCAAAAAAATGAGGAGCGGCGTGCTGTTTAGCCTCAACTGGTTACCCATTGGGGGTTTCGTAAAATTAAAAGGCGAGAACGACAGCGCTACCGAGCCCGGTAGTTTTGGAGCAGCGAGTTTTAAGACGAAAACCAAAATTATGCTGGCCGGTGTAGCTATGAATCTACTCGCCGCATTTGTTATTTTTACGGTGCTCGCCTGGGTGGGGATGCCGCAACTCATAGATAATCAGTACACGGTAAAAAGCGACACCAAGGTGCTCGTCCGCCAAGTACTAGTAGGCTACGTAGAGTCTGGCTCGCCAGCGTCTAAGGCAGGACTCCACTCGCGCGATCGGCTGCTTGGCTACCGCCAGGCCGGGTCCAATGCACCATTTAAGCCGTTTGCTGCTGCGGCTGACTTACCAAAAGTTACAAAGGCCAACGCCGGGCGTACTGTTGAATTGTCTTACTCGCGTGATGGGCAGACGCGTCAGGCGTCTGTGCGATTGCGTACAACACAACAGGCAAAGGACGGCAGCTACCTCGGGGTGGCGCCCGCTGAATTTACGCTGACCCGTGCTACATGGTCGGCGCCCATACAGGCGTTAGGGCTTATGAAGCAGTTCACGATAGCCACGTTCCAGGGACTAGGGACGGCTATTAGTGCCTTATTCCATGGCGATGGCGCAAAAGCGAGCGAGCAGGTCTCGGGGCCGGTAGGTATTGTCGTTGTACTGCGGGATGGTAGCCTACTTGGGTACCAGTTTGTACTTCTTATTGTAGGCTTGATATCGCTTAGTCTTGCGATTATGAACGTGTTGCCAATTCCAGCCCTAGACGGTGGCCGGTTCTACGTGTTGCTCTTGTCGCGTGTGTTTGGCCGAAAAAGGTTATCTAAGCAAATGGAAGAGCGCATTGTTGGCGCAAGTTTCGTATTCCTGTTGTTCCTAATTTTGGTTATAACAATTGTAGATGTTAAACGATTCTTCTAAGCCGGTCTCGTCAGCGTACGATACGGTGCCTTGGGGCCCGCGCCGCGGGGTATTGGCTGCGGTATTAGGGCTTATTGTTGGCCAAATTGTCGCAGGGCTTGCCGTATTTGCGGTGTTGTACACCTTAGGTATGTCCCAAAAAGAGGCCGACGCATGGGCGTCGACGACGCGCGGTCAATTTATTATGGTGGTTGCGGCCGAGGGTCTTACGCTTGTAGTGCTCTGGCAACTACTAAAAAAACGGCACCCCACTTGGGCGTCGTTTGGGTTTAAGCGCAAGCCACAGCTTGGCGACGCCGGCAGAGCCGTCGTTGCCGGTATTGTGTATTTTGCCGCCCTTATCGCTGCCGCATCGTTGGCACAGGCCGTATTTGGCGTCAATACCGACCAAGAGCAAGACATTGGCTTTAAAGCGGTTACAACCCACACAGATCTTATTATGGCGTTCGCGAGCCTAGTGTTGCTGCCGCCAATTGTCGAGGAAATACTGTTCCGCGGTGTGTTGTTTGGGGGGTTGCGCAAGCGATTTAATTTTAAAAAGGCAGCGCTTATTACAAGCGTACTATTCGCCATCCCACACGCCCTGCAAGCAACTGATGGATCGGTGTTATGGATCGGCGCCATCGATACCTTTATTTTGTCGTTAGCGCTCTGCTATCTACGCGAAAAAACAGACAATCTGTGGGCCTCTATCATGCTGCATATGCTCAAAAACGGCGTGGCATACATATGGCTGTTTTTCTTGAGCGCGAGATAGCAGCATAAAACTTCACCCTCGTTTTTGACTCTTTGTGCTATACTTAGGGGCAAATGAAACTCGAGTTACGTCACTGTCTATCCATTATGCCGATTATTCCGGCCTGCAGGCCGTAACTTTCTCTTATTGACAATATTTTGCTAATTACAGATCAGGAAGGAGTGCTACGGACATGAAAGTCTCGCAACTATTTGGAAGAACCTCAAAGACAGAAGGAATAGACTATAAAATCCCTTCGCATCGTATGCTCACGCAAGCTGGGTATATTAGGGAATCAACAGCTGGCCGTTATTATTTGCTACCGCTTGGCCTAAATGTGCACGATAAAATTATAGATGTGGTGCGTAAACACATGAATGCAGCGTCGGCACAAGAAGTAGTCATGCCCGTATTGCACCCCTTAGAACTGTGGCAGGAAACAAATCGCACGACGACGACCGGCTTTGAGCTCATGAAGGTCACCGACCGCCGTAATGCTGAATTTGCCCTGGGCGGTACAGCCGAGGAAATGGCCGTGGATCTCGTACGAAAGTTCAATATTAGCTACAAGGATTTGCCGTTCAATATCTACCAGTTTTCTATGAAGTTCCGGGATGAAATGCGCGCTCGTGGCGGGCTGCTGCGCGTCCGCGAATTCGTCATGAAAGACGCCTATAGCTTTAGCAACGAGGCGCAGTTTAAAGAGATTTACCAAAAGATGTGGGACGCCTACAAGGCCATTTTTGAAGAGCTTGGCCTAAAAGCGGATGTCGTTGCAGCTGATAACGGTTATATTGGGGGCGAGTACTGTCACGAATTTGTTGTAGAGAGCGAGCAAGGCGAAAGCCGCTACTTTATAGATGAAACGTCGGGCTATGCCGCCCACGAAGACGTCGCGACCTTTAAGGTAGACGATAAAAACCTAGACGAAGCTATGCACGACATGGAAGAAGTCGATGCAGTGCGTGGCACGACCATGGAAGACGGCGTGAAGTTCCATAATTTGCCTTTGTGGCAGCAAACTAAGGACGTCTTGTTCTTTGACGAGGCAACCAAGCGCTACATTTTGGCAATTATTCGCGGCGATTTTGACGTAAACGAAACCAAGCTTATGCAAGCGGCCGGAGCATGGGAACTGCGTCCTGCTACCGAGGAAGAGGTCCGCGACGACCTAGGTAGCGAGCCAGGGTTTATATCGCCCATAGGCATGGTTAAAAAGGGTAACAAGAGCGGTCACGATGTGGTTATTGTTGGCGACAAGTCGCTCAGGACGGTTCGTAATATGTACGGTGGAGCAAACAAAAAACACCGCGATATTTTGAACATTAATATCGATAGAGACTACAAGCCGGATATCGAGGCAGATATAGCGCTCGCACAACCAGGCTTTATGAGCCCGGACGGTGGCAAACTCGTAGAAAAGAAGGGCATAGAGGTGGGCAATATTTTCCAGCTGGGTTACCACTACTCTAACCTAATGCACGACGCCGAATATACCGACGAAACAGGCAAGCGCCAAAAGTATTATATGGGCTGCTATGGCATCGGCATTGGCCGCACTATGGCAGCAATCGTTGAGGCGCACCATGACGACAAGGGCATTATTTGGCCGGATACACTGGCGCCATACACGGTATATGTGGCGCGCATTGGGGAGGCTGAGGCCGTTATGAAGGCTGCCGACGAGTTGTATGAGGCTTTGCAGGCTGCAGGCGTTTCAGTGCTCTACGACGACCGGGTCGAAGCACGGGCGGGCGAGAAGTTCGCCGACGCAGATTTATTGGGTATTCCGTACCGCGTGGTGGTAAGTGACCGTACCATCAAGTCCAATCAATACGAAGTAAAAAAGCGTACAGAAACGGATGCGCAGATGCTAGATAAAGATAACGTGATAAAAGTGGTCGCCGGAGTAAAATGAACTTGCTATAATTAACTGTCACTCATGTTTTGAGGTGTTATTTACCAGACAAGAACTAATGGAGCCAAACTATGAATAAACTATTTCACTTAACAAAGCAGGGCGTAGACGAACTACAGGCCGAGCTAAAAGAGCTTATTGCCGCCCGCAGTATTATTGCTGACCGCATTAAGACTGCCCGCGAGTTTGGCGACTTAGGGGAAAATATGGAATACACTGCCGCCCGCCAAGACCAAGAGCGTAACGAAAACCGCATTACCGAAATTGAGCACATCCTAAAGAACGTCCAGGTTATTAGCACGCCCAAGAGCGATGGCGCTGTTATGCTGGGCTCGACCATTAAGCTAAAAAGCGAAGACGGCAAAACCAAAGAGTTCCAAGTTGTTGGTACAGTAGAGGCTGACCCCTTAAACGGCAAGATTTCCGACGAATCGCCCATTGGCCGCGCACTGATGGGTAAAAAAGAAGGCGACGCAGTCGAGATTAAAACACCGGTAGAAACCGCAGCCTACAAAATTATAGACATTAGCTAGGTTAGTAGTCGTTCCACACTAGAACCCCTGTTATTAACAGGGGTTCTTTGGTACTATGTAACAGATATGAACTGGCTCAATACCATTGCAGATGAGCTCGAAATTCGTCACCCTGAGGGTGAGATCTTAATCGAGACCGGCAGCGCACCTTCTGGTACGTATCATCTAGGACACCTGCGCGAGCTTGTTATAGCCGATGCGGTGCTACTAGAAATGCGTCGCCGTGGCCGCCAGTCCAGGCATGTGCAGTTTGTAGACGACCTCGATAACTTGCGTAAAATACCGGTGAATGTACCTGCGGAATTCGAAAAGCACATCGGCTACCCCATTTGCGATATACCAGCGCCCGACGGTTCGGATCGTTCGTATGCCGATTATTTCTTACAAGGCCTTATTGATGCCTGCGCGATTTTAGGCATAGAGGTGGAGTACACTCGCGCTTACAAGCGATGGCGCGAAGGTTGGTTTGTGCCCGCAATCGAGTTAGCGCTCACTAACATTCCCAAGGTGCGCAAGGTGCTCGAGGAAGTCTCGGGCCGTCAGCTCGATGACACCTGGTCACCAATTCAGATTATCGAAGACGGTCGGCTTAAAAAGCGTCCGTTCATCTCTATGGACACATCGAACAAAACGCTCCAGTATCAGGATACAGCGGGTAAGCCGCAGACCATAGCGTACGATACGGGCTTAGTAAAACTGGACTGGCGTCTAGATTTTCCTGCGCATTGGTTTTTGCAGCACGTTGCCTGTGAACCCTCTGGGCGGGACCATAGCACCAAAGGGGGCTCCGTCGAAACTGGCGAGCACATTTGCCGCGAGGTATACGGTGCCGAACCGCCGCTTGCAGTACCCTATGACTTTATAAATATGGCCGGCGACACTAAAAAAATGAGCGCTTCAAAGGGCACTGGTCTAGATGCAGTAGAGAGTGCAAGCCTTATGCCTGCCGAAGTCGTCCGCTATTTTATATTGCGTTCGCCACCGGCGAAGCGTTTGTCCTTTGACCCTGTTAGTGGTGTTGTCCAGCTCGTGGACGAGTTCGCTACGTTTGCGGCTAAAACAGATAAGACTGAGTCTGAACAGCAGCTTTGGTATATCTGTACACGAGGCAAAGACCAAGGACGTAGCGTTAGCCGTGTACCATTCTCGCATCTAGTCGCTAGCTACCAGGCTTCATTAAAAGACGCGGGCAAAACACTCGATGTTATTAAACGAACCGAATACTCTAAAATTGCCGAAGAAGACGCAGAGATTATTACGCAAGAGCTCAAGTTTATAGACGAATGGCTACGTCTGCGGGCCCCTGAAGATGTCAAGTTCGCACTCGCCGATAGTGTGAGCACTAGTGATTTTAGCGAGCAAGAGCAAATCTTTCTGCGTAAACTAAGCGATAAGGCTGCGGCTGCTCCTACTGATGCCGACGGAGCATACTTCCACGAACGTATTTACGAGCTTAAGGACGAGCTTGGTATGCAGCCCAAAGATATGTTTACGACACTCTACAAAGCCCTTATAGGCAAGACTTCGGGCCCTCGCGCCGGCTGGTTTTTGAGCATTCTGCCGCGCGATTGGCTGGTTCGTCGGTTGAAACTCGAGGCATAGCCTTATGCAGCGCCTGCCCGTAGAATCTTCCGATATTGTGTCCCTGGGGTACGACCCAAAAACCCGAGTGCTCGAGATAGAATTTAAAGGGCAGCGCGTGTACCAATATTTAGATGTTGCCCCAGATGTCTACGAGCGTTTCGTACGCACCGATTCGTACGGCGAATTCTTTTTTGCGCACATTACCAAGCACTACCGCTTCAAAAAAATAGAGGCTGCTGCGCGGGCGCCGAGCGGTGCACTCGCGTTCGTAACCGGCAGTGCCCGTAAACTAGGCAATTTACAGCGAGCGTGCGAGCAGTACGGTATCGAGATTGAGCAGCTAGCGCTGCCGGTAGACGAGATTCAGTCCGACGATCCGCAAAAAGTAGCCCTGCACAAAGCCAGGCAGGCCTACAAGCTTGCCGGGCGGCCCGTGGTTACCAATGACTCGTACTGGAATATCATCGCACTGCGCGGTTTTCCAGGAGCGTATATGAATGATGTAGCCAAGTGGCTTAAGGCCGAGGATTTCCTGGCGCTTATGCAAGGTAAAACAGACCGCAGCATATGCTGCACCGACACGTTGGTATACTACGACGGTAAAAAGTCTAAGGCATTTTCGCAGGATGTATGGGGTACTATAGGTGATACGCCAAAGGGCGAGGGGCAATCTATGGAACAATTGGTAACATTTGTTGGTAAAACCCATACCATTGCTGAGGCTCCGGGTGCTGACGGTACTATTTGGCAGGATTTTGCGAAGTGGTACAATATGCAACTGCGATTCCAACGTGGATAGCAGTATGTAATAATGATATTGACTTTTAAGCATAAGTATTCTATACTTTGAATATAATTAAATAAAAAAACCAAAATCTGTACAACAATTAAGAAAACGCCCAACCACTATGTCAGCAGCACCAGAAGCACCAGCGCCACCAGCACCAGCAACTCCTCCGGTAGAAGAAGGGGTGAAGTTTAGTCACGCGGGTGGTTATTATGACCGTTTTTGGGACGGCAAGGGTACACCAAAAGCCAAGCAAGTACGCCGCCTAGAAAACGCCGTCAAAGACATGAGTAGGGGTGAATATGGCCAGCATGTGAGCGATATTGCTACAAGTAGTTGGGACGATAACCCGGACGACCCTGATGCGCAACCTATCGCTGTATACGATAATGATTTTGTTTACTGGGCTCAAGATTTTAAGAATGCAACTAGTGAAGATGGCAAAGATCATGTTGTCGAACACATAGTGCGGAATTTAGAGTCGGGCAGGGGCGCTCCACTGAGCGACGGCGAGTATGACCTCCTCTCGGATAAGGTAGAGCGAGATTTGTCATGGGCTGCCAGCCTTCCAGAAGATCGAGACTACGATCCTCTTAATGCGCTCGGTGGCGCCATTAAGGACTATCGTGCCTTAGAAGAACGTGCGGTTGAGGCGCGTGTACAATACAACGAAGCGCACGGCAAGGTGTATAGGGGCGCTAAAAATGCATTGTACGCGCTGCGGGGTGGCTTAGGGCTTGGCGAAGCCATAAACAGCGGCATCGCGCATGTTGCCGGTCGGGTTGCTGCCCGTGTGTACGGTGGTGAGAGGCCCATAGACCCCGAGAAAGTGGCTAGGGTGCGCGTTCTCGCGCGCGGTGCTGGCGGCGTAGCTATGCTGGCGGTTGGTATGTATGCCAGCTTAAAGGGTATAGGGCACTTCCATGCTGGCGATGTCCACGCTACCGCAGCCGACCAAGCCGCAAACCCAACAACGTTTGCTGACGCTGCCTCCCACACTGCACGTAGTGTTAACGAAGCAGCACAGGGCCACGCGCAAAGCGTTGGCGATGCTGTCCATGGCCATGGCTTGCCGACCGAAACGTCCCCCTTGGGCGAAGTGCATTCAGACGGCCACGGCCACGTGCAAGGTACCGTGTACGAACATACCCGCGCCTACGCTGAAAAGAACGGCATTTTGGACGACCTTGGTGGCCCAGACAGTAAAGAGTTCCACCGCGCTGTAGATAACGTGCTTAAACATAACAACATCGGTGGCCCCGATGCAACACACTCCGAGCGTTGGCACGCTGCAACAGGCTTAGACGCCGACCACAAAATTACCATTAGTGCCGACGACTTTAAGGGTATGGTACATGGCCATGACACTCCTGCAACTACGACCGGAGCAGAGGCAGCCACGCCTCATACGGCTGGCGGCGATCATACCGCACATCCAGCCGAGGGCCATACTGGCCACACTGCTACTGCCGCACAACCCGAAGGTAGTACTGCTGCGCACCCAAGCACTGCTGACGAAGCAGCGCAAAAATGGGTTGAACACAACCAGCAGCAACGTGACGCCTTGCACGATTCGTACCAGCACGATGCATCTGCGCATGCAACAACTGCTGAACATGACAGCGGCCCTTCGGTAGGCCTTGAGTACGTAGCAGGCGGTACATTCGCCTTAGCAGCGGCAGCTGTTGGCGGTACCATAGTCGGCGAAGCAGTTAAGAAGCGGCGGGATCAAGCCGAAGTGGTTGCGAGCCAAGTTCATCAAGCCGAAGTAATAGCAGAAAGGGATCGCATTCGTGAAGCGGCAGAAGCGCGCTCAAACGATGCTGAAGAGGACGATGACGAAGACGGCGAAGACGAATTGCCCACCACTGACGATTCTATAGCAGTGTCCCCCGATTCATGGGACCGAGATGGTGACGGGCAATTTACAGTAGTCGATACAATAGACCCTACTGCTGCGCGTCAATTTCTGATTGACAGTGGCCGTAACGTGACAGACCTTGAGGACGATGAGGTGGTGCAAGATTATATTGAGCTCATCAGGCAGCAACAGCGTACATAGCCACGAGAACACTGAAAGTAATGTGGTTATAAGTAGGCAAGCGGCTCTATATAATACCCAGCGTGGGTATTGGCGATACAGTATGGCATAAGTGGCTGCGCAGGCCATATAACCTGGCAGCACGCGATATAGGGCATGGCAACACAACTGTTGTATTGCTGCATGGCATTGGCGCCAGTGGTGCTGTGTGGCAAAGCCTCATCCGCCTGCTAGAGCCAGCCGAATGGCGGGTGTTGGTACCCGATTTATTGGGCTTTGGTGCATCACCGAAACCACAGTGGGGTGACTACACTGTACACGACCACGCCAAACAGGTTATCGCGCTCCTTAAGCGTGCTAAAGTAAAAGGCCCGGTCGTTATTGTTGGCCATTCTATGGGTACGCTTATTGCAACGCGCATTGCTAGCACAAACCCTAAACGGGTAGGGCGGCTTATTTTATACGAACCACCATTGTATGCTATGGACCCGGAGTTTCCGGGGCATGTGCGCCGCCGTGAATACTATTTTGCACTATATACATTCATCGCTGCACATCCACAGCTAGCTGTCACACAAGCGCAGCTGGTCTGGCGTATTGCCAAAAAGATTGTTGGTTTACGCTTGAGCGAGGCAGAATGGATACCGTTTTCGCGGTCTTTGCATAATACAATTATGCGGAAAACTGCATATAGCGAGCTGCATAGTATTCAAGTGCCAACAGATATTATTCATGGCCGGTTCGACCTAGTCGTGACGCGCAAAGACGTGCGCCGGATGTACCGGCGAAACCACAATATTACCTGGCACACCGTACCAGATGTACATGGCATATCTGTCCGGAGTGCTCGCTACCTGGCGGCGTTACTCCAAGGTAAACCACCGCCTAAAAAACGGACTAAAAAAAGAACCCCCTAGGCTAGGGGGTTCTTTGGGTTGCGCCAGGTTGTATTACCGGCGAGTACGGTACTTCAAGCGAAGTACATTACCGACGTAACCAAGTACGCCTATGGTGCCAGCAGTAGCAAATGCACCTTCGGGCCCGGTTGCGGGTAGGGTAGCAGGAGTGTCTGTGCCTACGCCCTTAACTTCGGGCTTAGGCTGTTCAGGGGTCTTAGGTTGGTCGGGGGTAACCGGAACGGTTACGACTACCTTGGCAATGTCACAACCTGATTGCGGGTTGTCTTTTACCTGGCTGTCACCGGTAAAGCAGGCTTTGTTGTCTATAACGTCTTTATCTTTGGTAGACGTTACCTTAACAACGTATTCCTTGGTGACCTTTTGGCCGGCTTTAATGGTGCCGAGGTCTTCAGTAATAGTACGCTTAGAGGTGTCGCTTACTAGTTCTACACCAGTAGGCAAGGTGTCAGTAAGCTTGGTGTAGTACATGTCGTTGTACCCGCGGCTGTCGCTTGCGCCAGTGTTGGTAATAACAATAGTGTACTTAAGCACATCACCCGTGTGGGCGGTTACGGCGTTTGCGACGTCGTTGGCGTCAAGCATAGCACTATTAGTGCTTTGGTTCTGGACGTATTTAGTTATAACGCCCTTAGGGTGCCAGGCAAATGCCGGGGCAGCAACCGTTAAAGCCATTGCAACACCTACGGCTGCGCTACTGGCAGCAAATTTAGTAGTACGATTCATAAAAACTCCTTACACCCCACCGAAGTCTCTATTTCGATAGGATTAAGGCATTATATACTAGTTATGCTTTATTGTCAATACCCTTACCAGAGATAAGCAGTTTAAAAACGAGTTTCGGGCTTAGATTGGGGCCAGAGCATTGCATAAAAGGTGCGTTGGGTATCGGCAAGTTCTTGGCTGTAGGTTTCTATACCAAACAGCTCGCCGTCTTTCCAGTGTATGGATGCTACGACGTTATCGTATACGGCACAGGAGTGGGTAATGTGTAGTGTGGTGGATGCAATTAGGTTGTACTCTATACCGTCAATGCGGCGGCTTACCTTAACTTTGGGCTTGTTTTCGAACCAGCTGGTAACGAATTCATCGTTTATAAGGAGTTTAGTGTGCAGTTGTTTTTCTTCGAAAGCGGCTGCCCAACGTTCCATAAAAGCGCGTCCAGTGGGCTCGTCCAGTATTCGGTAGCCCTGGCCAATAATGGGCGTTCTGGCGCGCAACTGATTCCAGAGTATTTGTCGGATGCCCTCAGGGCCGCGGTAAAACTGTACACGAGCAGCAGGGGAACTTAACGAATTGCGGGCTAAAACTTGCTCTATAAGGCCAAGCTCGTCTTGTAAGTTTTTTAGCTCGTGCTCTTTTTCGTTTATGAGTATATGCAGGTTAGTAATAGGCGCAGCCTTAATAACGCCCCGTTTGTAGTGGCTTTCTACCTCAATAAGGTTACTAGCCATAAGTTGGTCGATAAGCCGGTAAATGCGGGTGCGTTCAACGCCAGACGAGCGCGATAGTTGCGATATCGTTTGTGGGCCTTGAGCATGTAAGGCTAGGTATATGTCGGCAATCTCTATATCTAGGCCAAGTTTACCAAAGTAGGTGCGAATGGCGATGGTATCAGTAAGCATAGGCGTAGTGTAACAGTTTGTGCACTTTTTGCACAACAGTTTTCCACTCTGATACCACAGGTAGTAGGATTGTTGTGCAATGAAGCGCACAGATGAGTATTACTACGACGGGGCCGAGTAACAAACCGCCTATGCTTGTATACTAAAAGTATGTCCAGAACCGTCACGGCTTTATTCGCAGCAGGGTGTTTCTGGGGGGAGCATGCCAGTGGCATGCGAGTACTTGCAATGAGTGGTTGCTATGCATAAGACCGACACGGCTTTGTTTGCTGCCGGATGCTTTTGGGGTGTTCAGTATTACTTCGACCAAGTTCCAGGGGTTACGAAAACTACGGTGGGCTACACTGGCGGCGATAGCAAAAACCCCGACTACGACAAAGTGGCGACAGGAAAGACAGGGCATGCCGAGGCGGTGCTAGTAACGTTCGACCCGGCAATAGTAAGCTACGAAACGCTAGTAAAGCACTTCTTTCGCATGCACGATCCGACCCAGTTTGAGCGCCAAGGCCCGGATATTGGCGACGAATATCGTTCGGCTATTTTTTATAGCTCTGAGGAGCAGCACAAAATAGCAGTGCAAGTGCGCAATCAAACGCAAAAACACCTGGGCATGCCTATTGTTACGGAAATAGCGTCCGCAGGGTCGTTTTATCCGGCCGAGAGCTTCCATCAGAAGTTTACCGAACGTACGGGCTTAGGTATGTGCCACATCTCTTATGCCCCTGTGGGCTAGAGCATGGTATAGTGTGTGCATGGCTAAGAAAAAAGAAGAGACGAAGGCAAAAAAATCAAAATCGGCCCAAGGGGCTAAAACAAAAGCGGTAACGACGAATGCCAGCGCGGCAAAAACTGCCACTAAGGTATCGACCGACACAGAAAAGTCGGCAAAGCCAGTAGCGAGCACGACTGTACGAACCGTAAAAGCGGCTGCACCGAAGCCACAGGACACAAACGCCGTATTACAACGTTGGCATATGGTAGCTGGTGCATTCCTAGGCCTGCAGGGCTTACTGATTGCACTGTTAGGTAAAAGCGCTTCGGTACCTGTTGTTATGCACTATCCAGCGTTGGATACTCTTGCATCAGAGGCTAACAAGCACGATGTATACGGTGTTGCAGGCCGGCAACTGTTCGACATGCCTATAGCATACGTTGTATCTGCTGCGCTGCTGGCCGCCGCGGTTATCTATATTGCTGCTGCCACTAACTTTAGGGCACAGTTCGAAGCCAAAATGAACCGTGGCGTAAATGTTGTACGGTGGCTCGTGTACGCTATTGGCGGCGCAGTATTACTCGACGCCGTGTATTTGCTGAGCGGCATAAATGATTTTCTGGCGCTCAAGCTGCTGGCGGGTGTATTTGTTGGGGCTTGCGCTGCTGGTTTGGCAGTTGATTTGCTTGGGGCAGAACGCCGTGGACTAGGCAGGCTCTTAAAGCTTATGGCGCTTGTTGGTGGTTTACTACCTTGGGTAGCGCTAATCGGTGGACTCGTGGCAACCTTGTTGTACGATGGCAACCTGCCGGGCTACATGTACGGCGTATACGCAAGTGGTTTCATCTTGTCGGTCGCTATTGGACTGGCACTACTATTCCGCTGGCGCCAGCGTGGCCGTTTTGCTAGTACTCTGTATAGCGAAAAAATGTTCTTGCTTTTGGGGCTAGCGACCGGCAGCGTGCTGGCCTGGCAGATTTTTGCCGGGGCACTCCTATAGTACATGGCTCAGAAAACACTCATATTCGATTTCGACGGAACGCTCGCCGATACGTTTCCGCTGGTGGTCGAGGTATCGTACCAACTTTCGGGGGCTAAGCGATTAAAAAAAACCGAGATAGATAAGCTACGTTCGCTGCCACTGTTACAGGCGGTGCGCAAACTAGGTATATCGCGGTGGCATATTCCACGACTTATTCTTAAGACGCGACCCAGCATGTATCCGCACATGTCAGGGGTGTCGCCATTTCCAGGCATAGAAGATATGCTACGTCAGTTATACAACGATGGTCATCGGCTTTTTGTGCTTAGCTCAAACCGGCGCGGCAACGTGTGGGCTTTTTTGCGGGCACAAAAAATGGACCATTATTTTACCGATGTGGTGAGCGTATTCTATGGCAATTCGTTTTATAAAGTGTATGGCATGCATAAGGTGTTAAAACGCTGGCGTTTGAAACGCGAAGATACGTACTATATTGGTAACGAAACGCTCGACATGCATGCTGCCCATCGGGCTGGAGTAAAGGCGGTTGCTGTTACCTGGAGTGGCCATACAGCTGCTGATTTTGCGGAATATAAGCCTATGGCTGTGGTGGCTACACCCTCCGAACTCGTGGACTTGTTCCGCAGCATCGAAACGATACAATAGAGACACATGTATTATCAGAGGGAACGGAGCCAGCCGTATAAGCCTGGCCAGGCGGCGTCGTACAAGGTAAGCCGCAGTAAAATAGAGCTATTTAAGCAATGCCCACGCTGTTTTTGGCTTGACGTGCGCCTAAAAATTAAACGCCCCGAAGGCCCGCCGTTTAATATCAATAAAGCCATAGACGAATTATTCAAGAAAGAGTTCGATACATACCGCGCACAGGCAATCCCACACCCCTTAATGGTTGAATACGAGATAGACGCGGTGCCCTTTACGCACGAGAAGCTAAACGATTGGCGCGAAACGTTTGTGGGCGTGCAGGCGCTCCATATACCCACAAACCTTATGGTGTTCGGTGCCGTTGATGACGTCTGGATCGATACCGACGGCAAACTCATTGTTGTTGACTACAAGGCAACTGCTAAAGACCGCGAAGTAAGCATAAGCTCAGCATGGCAAATAAGCTACAAGCGACAAATGGAAGTGTATCAGTGGCTACTGCGCCAGAACGGTTTTACGGTTAACGAAACGGGCTATTTTGTATATACGAATGGCCGGATGGACCTTGACGGCTTTAATAACCGCGTCGAATTTAAGACTAAAGTTATTCCGTATACCGGCAGTGACGCCTGGATAGAGCCCACGCTTGTTTCAATGAAGCAATGCATGGAAGGTGATATGCCCGCCATGGGTGTAAGCGCCATGGGCGGCGACTGCGAATTTTGTACCTATGCTAAGGCGCGTACCGAATTAACCATTAAAGCATTGCAAGGGCGGGGGCGTAGTAGTACAAATTAAACTATGAGTATCAATAAAAATAACAACGAGTCCGGCGTTGTCGGGCTGGTTCTTCTTGGGCTTATCGTTATAGGCTTGGCTGTAGCCGCCTTTATGTTTGTAGTACGGGCGCAGCGTTAACACAACCTCGCTTGGTCTAGGACTCCGTAACCGGCGTTCAATTTGTTATACTAAAGATAACGAGACATGATAGATATTCAATTTATTCGCGATCATAAAGACCTGGTTGCCGAGAAAAGCCGGCAAAAGGGCTATGCCATTAACGTAGATGAATTATTAGGCGTAGACGAAGAACGGCGTGCGCTCCTAACGGCAACAGAGGCGCTCCGCGCGCGCCGCAACGAAAACGCCGACAAAATGAAGGGCGGCAAGCCGAGCCCCGACCTTATCGATGAAGGTAAGCGCATTAAAACCGAGCTAGCCGAAGCCGACGCTAAGCTAGAGGTAATAGATAAGCGCTATCAAGAGCTGCTCCGTGCAGTGCCGAACATGCCACTCGACTATGTGCCGGTGGGCAGCACCGAGGACGAGAATGTTGTTGCTAAAACCGTTGGCGAGCAACCGCACTTTGACTTTACGCCTAAGCACGATTACCAGCTAGGCGAGGCGCACGACCTGCTCGACAAAGAGCGTGCTGCCAAAATTGCTGGCAGCCGGTTTGTGTATCTAAAGGGCGGGCTGGTACGGCTGCAGCTAGCACTTATGCAATTCGTTATGCAGACCTTGGGCGACGAGACGGTTATTAAAAAGCTCGTAGAAGAGAACAGCCTACATATAAGTACCAAACCATTTACGCCGGTTATTCCGCCGGCAGTACTGCGTACTGAGCCATACGTCGCGAGCGCCCGTTTGAACGCAGAAGAAGTAACCTACAAAATCGAGCAAGACGATCTATGGCTTAATGCCAGTGCCGAGCACACCCTATGTACGATGTACTGGAACGAAATATTGCCCGAAAACATGTTCCCGATTCGCTACCTGGGCTACAGTACATCGTTTAGGCGCGAAGCCGGTACGTATGGCAAGGACGAAGAAGGCATCTTTAGAATGCACCAGTTCGACAAAATGGAGCTCGAGACATTTGCCTCCCCCGAAACTGGCTTGCAAGAGCATAAACTGCATATTGCTATTCAGGAATATCTTATGCAGCAGCTAGGGTTGCCGTATCAGGTACTCGAAAAATGCACTGCAGATATTGGCAAGCCTAATGCTGCCGGCGTAGATATCAACTGTTGGTTCCCAGGGCAGGGTAGATATCGCGAGACGCACACTGCCGACTACATGACCGATTACCAGACGCGCGATCTAAAAATCCGCATCCGCCGCAAGGATGGTAAAGTACAACTTGCGCATACTGCGGATGCAACGGGTTTTGCCATGTCCCGTACCCTAAAGGCACTTATGGAGAATAACCAAACCGCTGATGGTCGTATTACAATACCGGAAGTGCTCCGGCCCTACATGGGCGGCCTGGCAGATATCTAACGTTCGCTAATACAGGGAGGGTGTAGATGGTACAAAAACTTGAAATAGACGGCGTGCACATGGACGTCGGCAAGGATATTAAGCGGTACGTCCATAAGAAAATCGGTCGGCTCGACAAATATATTCCTCGGGCAGTCCGTGGCTCGGCGCACCTGGAAGTTAAGCTAAAAGAGGGCAAGGCTAAAACCAAACAAACGCGCACCTGCGAAGTTATTCTGCATCTTCCGCACGACACCATAACAATTAGTGAAACGACCATCAACATGTTTGCCGCGGTTGATATCGTTGAAGAAAAATTAAAAAATCAGCTACATCGCTACAAGCAGTTGCACGCTAATCCTGCCTTGCACCGCCGTTTACTGGCCAAACTCAAACGGCAGCCGGCTTAGTCCCGTAGCTGGATGTTTCGTAGCGTAAGGGTGGCGAGTTTCATAAGTTGCCTGGATTCCCTAGCCGAGACCGGCGGCATGGGCGTGCCGCGGCTGCCAGGGTGTCCTTTTGGAATGGTTACGCGTGTGCGCCGGCCGTCGGCGCGTTCGTCTGCCTCCATCCTTTGCAATGTTTGCTCGCCAGAGCCGGCTAGTGCTACGGGAGTATGACGCCTGGCGCCCGTAAGCACGGAAGTAATACTAAACTGTGCATCTTTTGAGTAATACATGCTGTACCTGAGGCTCCATTCTATATGGTCGTATGGGGGCATGTCGGCGGGCGGTTCGCGGCCGTCTGGAGGTGCAAAGCGAATAAATGCTGCACTGCAAAGATTGGGAAAATTACTGGCATAAGGGTCTTTTTTATCTAGTATGTTCAGGTAAAAGATAGGAAGGTGGTCATGTATTACGGGAAAACGACTTTTAGTAATAGGGGGCAAGGCGTCGACACTCATAATACCCTGAGAAGCAGTGATAGCATTGTTTTTTGGGCACATATCGGTTTCAATTGCCAGGGCGCTCAGGCTGTAGTGCAGACTGCGGAGTTCGGGCTGTGACGGGGGTGTGTACTCGCTCATAGTATATGCAAATTATCTCGCTTTATCTGATACAACACGTTATAATAAAACATAAAGCCGCAAACTACGAAAGAGGGAGTGTTTTTACATGATCATGAATAGTCTGTTTAAAAAATTGCTGGGCGACCCCCAAGCGCGTACCATTAAACGCCTGAAACGGCGGGTGCGGGAGGTTAACGCGCTCGAGGACAAGTACAAAAAAATGTCCGACGCCAAGCTAAAAGAACAGACAGATGCATTAAAAAAACGCCTCAAAAAAGAAACGCTCGACAAGCTATTGCCCGATGCGTTTGCGCTTATGCGCGAGGCCTCCAGCCGGACCTTGGGCCTACGGCACTTCGACGTCCAGCTGATTGGCGGCATGGTACTGCACGAAGGCAACGTATCCGAGATGAAAACTGGTGAGGGTAAGACGCTTGTCGCAACACTACCGATCTTTTTAAATGCCTTAACCGAAAAGGGCGCGCATGTAGTAACTGTCAACGAATACCTTGCCCAGCGCGACGCCGGGTGGATGGGGCAGTTGTATACCTTTTTGGGTATGAGCGTAGGGGTTATCGTTGCCGACCATTCTTACTTATATGACCCAACCTTTACGAATACCGAGCACGAGGACGAGCGTTTTAGGCACCTCAAGCCGGCAACTCGCCGCGAAGCCTACGCCGCCGACATTACCTATGGCACCAACAACGAATTTGGATTTGATTACTTGCGCGACAACATGGTTCGCGAGGTCGACCAACTACGCCAACGCGAACTGCACTACGCTATCGTGGACGAAGCCGACTCGATTTTAATTGACGAAGCCCGTACGCCGCTAATTATCTCGGCCCCAAGTGTTACAAGCGGTAACGCCTATGCGCAGTTTGCGAAAGTCGCCCGCCAACTAGAGAAGGAAAAACACTACGAAGTAGACGAAAAACGCAAAACAGTCATCCTGACCGACGACGGCACCGACAAAGTCGAGAAGATTTTAGGCATTAGTAACTTATATGCAACCGAGAACATCCGTACTATTTACCACCTAGAGCAAGCCATGCGCGCCCAGGCACTCTTTAAGCGCGATAAAGACTACGTGGTAACTAACGACGGCGAAATCGTCATTGTCGACGAATTTACCGGACGACTACTAAAGGGTCGGCGCTACAACGAAGGCTTGCACCAGGCAATCGAAGCTAAAGAAGGCGTAGAAGTGCAGCAAGAGAGCATGACGCTCGCGACCATTAGCTTCCAAAACTACTTTAGGCTGTACGAAAAACTAGCCGGCATGACCGGTACCGCCCTGACCGAAGCCGAAGAATTCCATCAAATTTACAAGCTCGACGTTGTAGAGGTGCCGCCGAACCGTAAGCTTACGCGCGAAGACCGCACCGATCGTATTTATAAAAACGAAGCGGGTAAGTTTAAGGCAATCGTGAACGAAGTAAAAATGCTCCACACCAAGGGCCAGCCAGTACTGCTGGGTACGGTATCTATAGAAAAAAACGAGGTTTTGAGCAACATGCTCTCCAAAGCCGGCATTCCACACGAGCTATTAAACGCTAAAAACAACGAGAAAGAAGCTGCTATTGTCGCCCGTGCCGGCCAAAAGGGCGCGGTAACCTTGGCTACAAACATCGCCGGCCGTGGTACCGACATTATCTTGGGCGAAGGCGTTAAAGAGCTGGGCGGATTGTTTGTGCTCGGGTCGGAGCGGCATGAATCGCGCCGTATTGATAACCAGCTTCGTGGTCGTGCCGGGCGCCAGGGCGACCCAGGTATTACGCAGTTCTTTGTAAGCACCGAAGACGACCTCATGCGCATATTCGGTGGCGAGCGCATCGCCAGCCTTATGGAGCGCCTAAAGGTAGATGATGAAACACCCATAGAAAACCGTATGATTAGTCGAAGCCTCGAGAACGCCCAAAAGAAGGTAGAGGGTTTCCACTTTGACCAACGTAAGCATGTGGTGCAATACGACGATGTCATGAACCGCCACCGTAAAGCGGTGTACGCGATGCGCAAAGAGATATTGAACAGCGGCGATATTAGCAAGCGGGTCAAGATATTCATCAACGAGGAAGCCAAGGCATTGACCGATTCGCCCGACCTTATGAGTGACCAGTTCGAAGTATTCGTGCGTGACGTCTTTCCGCTCGATGACCCAGCGCTTGACCGGCTGTTCGATACACCAGCCGACAAGTTTGGCGATACGCTTGTAAAACAGGCCGACGAAATGTACGAAGCCCGCGAGACGGCTTTTACAAAAGAGATCATGCGTAAAGTCGAGCGCGATATTTACCTGCAAATTTTGGATAACTTGTGGATGCAGCACCTAGAGAATATGGACCACTTGCGCGAAGGTATTCACTGGATGAGTGTTGGACAGCGCGATCCGTTGGTTGAATATCGTCGCCAAAGTCAGCGTTTGTTCGACGAGATGCAGCTGGTGCTGCGCCGCGATGTCGTACGTACTATTTTCCATGCCCAGCCCATTTCGTTCGAGGAGCTCGACCGCGCTGCCGAAACCGAACTGACACTGGCTGCCCGACAATCCATAAGCAATGCCGACCGCATTATGGCCGAGGGTGCTGATTTTGACGAAAAAGATTTCCGTTCTTCCCACGCTGGCGGCAGTACGAGCGGACCGCAAGCGCCGGTTAAGAAGCCAACCGATGTACGCAAGAAAGCCCGCAAGGCCGAGCGCAAACGTAAGGCCCAAGGGCGTAAGCGCAAATAGGGCTTGGGGTGGTATTATGAAACACACAGTTACGGAAATTACTCTTAGAAACGGCGCCCGCGGTTTGCTTATCCATGTCCCGGACGCCTCGGTTATGTCGTTCGAATTTAACTTTCGGGCAGGCGAGTACCTGGTAGAATCTGCCAAGTGGGAGACGCCCCACCTTATGGAACACATGCTGCTTGGCGCTAACGAGCGTTACCCTAAAAGCCGCATTTTTCAGGCCGAAATAGAAAAAAACGGTGCCTACAGTAATGCCAGCACTAGCGTTTACGAGATTAGCTACGAAGCTGAATGCGCCGACTTTGAATGGGAACGCGTTCTAGAACTTATGCTGCTGGCTATTACAAAGCCGCTGTTTTTGGCCGACGAATTCGAGGCCGAGGCAGGCAACGTACGCGAAGAGCTAACCGCCCGCAGCAATAACCACTTTAGACACCTAAGCTTGGCACTTCGTGAGCGCTATGGTTTTATGGCCAAAACAGACGAAGAACGCCTTAGGCTTATGGATAACGTCAGTGTAACGGACGTGCGCGAACATTACGAACGCACGCACACCACTAAAAACCTGCGCTTTATTATTGCCGGCAATCTGACGCCTAAGCGCCAAGAAACAGTGCACACCATACTGGAGCATTTGGAACTACCTGTGGGTACGCTGCGTATTGACTTGCCAAACGAAAAACCTAAAGCACAAGTTGGGCCAGTGTACATACACAACAAAAGCGTCAAAAATCTGTACTTTTACATCGACAGCTTTATGTTGCGCCGTATGAGCGAAATCGAAACCGACGCACTCAACCTGGTAAACACCATGCTTACCGAAACCTTGTATTCTAAAATTTTAGGTACAGCACGGGAACGGGGGCTGGTGTACGGCATGAGCAGTGGCTTCGGCCAGACCAAGCTATCTAGTAACTGGTGGTTTGGGGCGCAGGTATCGCAGCGTAATGCAGGCGCACTATTCGAGATTATTATGGACGAGCTTTCCAACGTATTTCGAGGCGAGATTGCAACCGAAGACATAGAAGCCGCCAAGGCATATGCCTTGGGCAGGTTCCAGCGGAGCGCCCAAACGGTTGCCGGAGTGGCCGGTGGGTACAGTGGCCGGTACTTTTTTGATGGCATTATCGAAGATTACTACCAGGTGCCGCGGCGCATTAAGGCGGTTACTAAGTCCGACATTGTCGAGACGTCGCGCGAGTTGTTTGCGGATAAAATTTGGGGCTTGGGCATTTTAAGCAACTGCGAAAAACCATTTGCTACTGAACTCTACAAGCAAATTACGCCACTATGGCCGGCCGAAGAGTTGGCTAAACAGTTGATTACTTAGCGTTCATACGATCACGTACGCGTTTGGCTTCCATACTGTGGCGGCCATGGGGCCGTGTATCTTCTATGATCGTAGTGCCAACCATTTTTGATGGTGCGTATTTTTTATTTTGGCGGTTTCTATAGAGGGCAATGCCAAGCCAGCCCAGTCCAACTACAGTGCCGGTACCGCCCGGCCAAATGTAGGCATTGGGGTTTTCATACCACGCGGTGCCTGGACGCTTTGGCAACGCTTCCACAAGCCGGGTTGGCGCGGACTCTTCATTGTCACCGGTGGTATCTGTAATCTGATCAGCAGATTCAGCTGTTTCGGGCTTAGCAGGGGCAGCAGTGTGTTCAGTTTGTAAGTGTGGATGGTGTGCGGCCTCCCATTGTTTTGCTTGCTGCTCTGCAAGGTTGTGTACGCCATTTACATTGTATGTATGCCCAGCGTAGAGCCAGCCCTTAGAACCAGTGTTGTTATCGTGCATAAATTGATGAATGCCAGCGTTTAAATTGTGTGCGTTGTGTGCACTAGCATTAGCCTGGGCTTCGGTGGCGCCATGTGCCCGCATGGCATCGTGGTAATACTGCTGTACCCAGTGGGATATGGTGGAGGGCCCGGCGTCTTTGCGGCCGGCAGTGGTGTCGTGCGTCATGGCTTCGCGCTTGGGCAGGGAAGTAGGGATGGGGTGTTCAGGCTTAGGCGTCGGTGCGGGGGTGTGAGTTGGCGTTGAATGATGCTCGGCTACATTTGGTGCGTCCAGGCCTTGGTCGGATGTTTCGGTAGTCACCGGGCCTTGCGATGTTTGCGGCGATGGGTCGTGCCATTCGGGTGCGGCACCAGTATGCGCGCCGTGCGACCCAGCATGGACGACATCATGCACAAAGTCCATCGAGCCCCAGCCTTTGTGCTCTACGAATGCTTTTACACCAACTGCTCCCAGGCGGACGGCGGCTGTTGCGACCGGAGCGGCGGCAAGTAGGTCAATGCTACCGCGGATTATGCCGCGTTTAACCTTGCCTTGTTCGTTGTATAACTGGCGTCCGGTTTTGAGCTGTGCACCTGCTACATTGCTTTGTATCTTTGCCAGACCCCAGTATGCAAGGGTAGAGGGGCGGATATAGTCAAGTTTACTCCAGGGTTTTTCTGCCTCTGCTTTTCGGGCTGCATCGGCGGCCGTACGCTTGGCATTAATCTCGGCGCGTGCGTCCTCGACATCCATAACGACAGTTAGTACGCCACCGTCATCACTGGTTTTCTTGCGTTCCGCAATCAGTTTTTGGCTAATGACATCCGCCGCGTCGGCATGGCTATGGTCAATGCCTGCTTCGGCTAGGGCACTATCAGCTAACCGTCCGATTTCCTCAACAGAGAGAGCGTTCTCTGGCTTGTTACCCAAAATGCCATCGGTCAGCGCAATAATGACATTTGTGCCGGTCGGTAGTTCCCGAACGCTTATGTCATCCTTGGCACCTGCGGCCTCGCGGAGTTTATGCAGCTTGGGGCTCTGGCGAGTGCCGTCAAAAGAGTTATAAATAGCGTTTGGCACTGTAGGATGGGAATGGTCCTCGGTTATGCCCCTGTACGCGCCAGTGGTGGGATCACGGTGAATGAGCGCGCTGTCGCCGGCTTGTATATGGCCTAGCCTAGCGTTGGATTTAGGCGTACTCGGCAGTACTTGGAAGGCGGTTAGGGTGGTACTGGCATTATGTATGCCTGTGCTCTCGGGCTCAACGGCGGCAATGTTTAACTTAGTGTTAGCTATAGCGTCGTCAACCTCTATAGCGACAGCGCGTAGTTTTGTGGTAGCACGCTGAATGTCCGTAGTTTCTTCTAGATTGTGGCGGGCGGCAGCTTCTATGTAGGCACTAACGCCTACTGTTGCAGCCATCGCGCCTCCCTCATTGCCGCCCACGCCGTCTGCTATAGCGCCACGGCCGGTCGCTGGGTCAAACATAAGCCGGTCTTGGCAATCGCGGGGGTCTTTTCTCGTTTCGCCGACTTGGAGAACGCCGCTGTAAGATGTAAGCGTAACGCCAGAGGGGAAGTTGCCTGTAGTCTCCGACCACCTACCGTCCATTGCTTCATTGAAGGCGGTTGCGTGTGAATCGGGGAGGGGGTAGGCGCTATCGATATAATCAAGAGCACTGGCGGGGTCGGTAAGTTGATCTCGTCTTAAGACTACTAAGGGTGGCCGTAGTGCCTCATAAGAGGTGGCTGCGGTCGCCCCCGCATGTGATTCGTGGGGCGCGCGCATTGTATATATGCTCTCTTGCTCTAACGAGCCAGATTATACAACACATTCAAATATCACGCAAGTATTTCCATCACATTCCCTTAAAAATTACCATCTCCCTCCGCCCCTCATTCCAAGTCGCTTTCGCCTCATTCTACCCAAGGTAACCGCTCACGCGCGGTAAGCTAGCAAAAAAGCCCGTAAGGAACGAAGGTATATTGATTGATTTGTTTCGGTCTTTTTTACTAACTTCCGGCTCCGCTACGGTTAGAGTTACCTTGGGTAGAATGAGTGCGAGCGCTCAGCTAAGTGGAAAGGCCTACACCCATTCTGTCTACTGTCGCTAAGCCACCCACCCAGTCTGCAGTCCAGGATCGAAACCCCAGGCCAGACTCGATTGCTGGAACGGTGTGTAGACGGAATCAAGCAAAAAGTGTGCCCCGGAATATTCCCAAAGAAAAAAGGGAGGGGCCGACTGGAACGCAGTGGAAGGAGTTCTTTTTGCGCCGGCTACATACCGTTCCAGCAATCGGGTCTGGCATGATGTTTCGAGAGCTTTTTGGTTACTTTTTGTTGGCACAAAAAGTAACATTAGAACCACTGGCGAAGACAGAAGTTGAGGTGATGAAAGAAAAGCATCTGCCCTGTAACTATAAATATATAAAGACTTTTTTATTTTTCTACTGGATCCCGGATCTATTCCGGGATGACGGGGGTGGTGGGTCTCTGGCTTCGCGGGGATGACGGGGCGGGATTCCGGGTCTAAGCCCGGGATGACGGGCGCTTATTTCTCTCTGTACGGTATACTAAACAAATGGACGATCTACACCAGCCTTCCTTAGATCTACAAGCCGAAATAGAAGCTGCTGCCGAGCGCCTAGACATAGACAGCCTGGTACAGGAGCAACTAAAGCTCGAAGAGCAAGCCCAAAAGCCCGGCTTTTGGGATAGCCCCAAAAAAGCCCAAGAGGTAGAGCGCCACAAAGCCCGGCTAGAACGCCGCATTAAGCCGTGGCTGGATTTGCAAAAACGTATTGACGACCTGGTAGAAATGTTCGATGTTAGCGACGACACAATGCGCCCAGAGTTAGAATCCGACCTTACCGAAATAACCGCAGATTTCGCCAAGTTGAAACAAGAGTTGAAGTTTGCAGGGCCGTACGACGCCCGTGACGCTATTATTAGCATGTACGCCGGGGCAGGCGGCACCGATGCGCAAGACTGGACGCAAATGTTGCTGCGTATGTATGTCCGCTGGGCCGAGCAAAATGATTACGATGTCGACACGCTCGACCAATCGCCGGGCGACGAAGCCGGTCTTAAAAGTGTAACGTTGGCAATACGCGGCGATTTTGCCTACGGCAAACTCAAAGGCGAACACGGCGTGCACCGGCTGGTGCGCCTTAGTCCCTTTAACGCCGACAATTTGCGCCAAACGAGTTTTGCAAAGGTGGACGTACTGCCGGAGCTCGACCGCCCAAGCGACCTGGAGCTGGACGACAAAGACTTACGCATAGATGTTTACCGCGCTGGCGGCCACGGCGGCCAAAGCGTGAATACTACCGATTCCGCAGTGCGGATAACACACCTGCCAACGGGCATTAGTGTGGCAATCCAGAACGAACGGTCGCAGTTGCAAAACAAAGAAACGGCGCTGACTATTTTGCGTTCGCGGTTAGTGCAACTGCAATTGGAACAGCACAAAGATAAAATCAGCGAGCTTAAGGGGCCCAGTACCGCCAATGAATTCGGCAGCCAGATCCGCAATTATGTGCTCCACCCCTATAAGCAGGTAAAAGATGTGCGCACTGGTTACGAAACATCCGACGCCGAAGGTGTATTAAGCGGAGAGCTAACACAGTTCATAGATGCCTACCTAGACTTTGCTATGGGCCAAGAGTAAGCTGTTTTTTTGACGAGTAAGGACATTACTGGATTTTGGCTTGTAAAAAGACGGTTCAATTCTTTGCGGCTCACCAGTATTTGCTACAATATTGACGCATATTTTTCGTATAATTTAGGGAGAAGTACAGATGTCTAAACTTGAAGTCTGGGACAAGGAATTCAAGGCCATCACACGGCCCCCCCGATCGCACTGTCCTTTTTGGGATGCGCGTCCTAGCATGCAGCTGGCTTCAGGAAGCTCATGCCAAAACTGGCGTATTGGAGGTTGATGTAGTAAACAATGCAGTAGAAATGTCGGGTAGGCGACAGTTGGCACTGCATCATGGTATGCAGATGGTCTTTAGAGGAGAAGAGGGTATTTGCGAGTTGCCCGTTATGGCGTCTGAACATGTGCCTAAAGACGATGACGAGCACGTCAGCTATAGAATGCTATACCAAAACGCCGCCTTGCTAGACTGGGCGCAACAGGTTCGCGGTTCAAGTTACGAAGCTACTGTGCATGATGGCCTGCGTATTCTTGGCGTCTTTGCCATGCTGCCGCGCGACAAGATAATCATCGAGGAGCCTGACAGCGCCAAAAAGGGTGCCCTAGAGCCGAACCTTGGGGGAAAGATTCAATATTTCCCGCCGTTCCCGTCAAACCTGTAGATTGCACCCATCTGTGCAGGCAATTTTTTACTGCCAAAGCGCCTTTTTGTTACAATAAAGCTAATGATTTTGTTGGATAGGGTAACCAAAACGTACAGCAAGGTGGCCACACCTGCACTTGACCGCATTAGTATTCATGTCGAGCCGAAAGAGTTCGTTATTGTGGTGGGGCAGAGCGGTGCCGGCAAGACGACATTGCTGCGGCTACTAACGCGTGAGGAAAAGCCAACCAGCGGCAAAATTATCGTTGGCGGCATAGACTACGACAAGCTACGCGATAAGGACATTCCGCTTTTGCGCCGTAAAATAGGCGTCGTGTTCCAAGACTTTAAATTACTACCTAACCGTACAGTGTTTGAAAATATTGCTTTTGCGCTGGAAATTGTCGGCGCCACGAACCACGAAATTCGCGCTACGGTACCAAAGGTACTGGATATTGTAAATTTAAAAGGCAAAGAAAAACGCATGCCAATGGAGTTGTCTGGCGGTGAACGCCAGCGCGTGGCTATTGCGCGGGCTATTGTACGCCAGCCAAAAATACTTATTGCCGACGAGCCTACTGGTAACTTAGACCCAAAGCATGCATGGGACATTATTAAAGTGCTCGAAAAAATTAACCATTATGGCACCACGGTGTTGCTTACCACTCACAACCAAGAGATCGTCAACAAGTTAAAGCGCCGGGTCATAACAATGCAACACGGCCAGGTAGCCAGCGACCGAGATAAAGCAGAATACAATAACATATGAAACGCAGACTCGTTACATTCTCCCGTATCGTACACACGGGCATGGTCAACTTTGCCCGGAACGCCTGGCTGGCAATTGCCGCCATGGCCGTTATGATCATAACGCTGACTATCGTGCTGTTTTCTATTGTTACGAACGCTACGTTTGCAAATACGATTGCCCAAATTACGGATAAAATTGACGTATCGGTGTATTTAAAAGAGTCTACCAGCCCGGCGGCGGGCGAGGGGTTGGCGCGCGATTTGCGTAAACTGCCGAACGTTAAAAGCGTAACCTACCTGGATAAAGAAGAAGCGCTCGACAGATACCGCGAACAGAACGCCAACAATCCAGCACTCCTAAGCGCCATAAACGAAACCGATAACCCCATACCAGCCACCATCCAAATTAAGCCGGTGTCTCTAAACAGAATCCAAGACATAAAAGACTTTTTAAACAAGCCAACCGCTAAAAAACTGTGGGAGGACGTATCGTACAGGGATGACCGTAAGTCGGCAATAGATAAAATTGCTCATGCCACACACATATTGCAGCGGGCAGGTATTGTAACCGTACTTATATTCGCCGTTATATCGGTGCTTATTATCTTTAATACCATCCAAATGGCTATATTTAACCGCCGCGACGAGCTGACTATTATGCGGCTGCTTGGTGCTAGCACCTGGTATATCCGTGGCCCGTTTGTTGTAGAGACGATTATTTATGGTGTTTTGTCGGCGCTTATATCCATCCTTATTATGCATTCGTTATTTGTCGCCAGTAGCTCGGCGTTGCAGGCGAGTAGCTTGGGCCTTCTGGATATTGGTTACGCCGCCAGTTACTTTAAGGCGCATTTTTGGCAATTGCTGGTTATGCAAGTGTTGTTGGGTATACTCATTGGCGCTGCTTCATCGGTTATTGCGACCAAGCGCTACCTTAAGTTTAAGACGTCTAAATAGGCCAATAACCTTGTTGTAAACGGTTGATTGTGGTAATGTTTAAGTAAATGGTGCGTACGCCATGAAACAAAAAACATTCAAAAAAATAGCTTGGCAAAAAAAATTGGGCACACCGCTGTTAGTGGCGGGGGTGCTCGTTTTGCTAACCGCGGCTGTGGTGCCACAGGTAACCGCAGACCGGTTTGACGACGAGATTAAGCAGCTACAGCAGCAAAACTCGCAGTCGCGTAATTCGTTGCAGGAATTACAGCTGCAGGCGTCGAGTTTTCAAAATGCCATAGACCTACTGAACGGGCAGATTACTCAGCTGAGCGCCCAAATAGCCGCTAATCAGGCGGAGCAAGCTAAACTACAGACGCAAATAGATGAAGCCCAGGCAGAACTTGACCACCAGCGTTCGGTATTAAGCGCTGACATTAAGGCAATGTACGTTGACGGCGACATTACGACACTGGAAATGCTGGCTACCAGCCGTAACCTGAGCGACTTTGTCGATAAAGAAGAATACCGCAATGCGGTACAGTCAAAAATTCAGGAAACACTCCGCCGTATTAACAAACTACAAGCCGAGCTAAAAGACAAAAAACAAGATGTCGACCGGCTGTTGGCCGAGCAACAATCGCAGCAGGCACAGCTTGATGCGAACCGGGCTGAACAAAACCGGTTGCTGACCATGAATGTATCGCAGCAAAACGAATATAACAACCAAATTAAGGCTAATAACTCAAAAATTAGTGAGTTGCGCCGCCAGCAGGTTATCGCCAACTTGGCGCTCTTTGGCGGCGGTGTTACGCCGGGTATTCCAGGAGGTGGCGGCTACCCATGGGGTAATGCTTACTGCGTGCACACCGGGCAGGTGGGCGGCGATTGCTACAACTACGACTGGTACTTTAACAGCAGCGCCTGGGACCCATGGGGTTACGGTTTTAGAAACTGTACCAGCTGGGTTGCCTACAAACTGGCGAGCGACGGCAAGACTGGCTTTACCTTTATGGGTAATGCCAATAACTGGCCAGCGGCGGCTAAGGCGCGTGGCATTAGCGTTAGCTACGGCAGCGGTGCACGCGCCGGCGACGCCGTGGTAAACCCTCAGGGCTACTATGGCCACATTATGTATGCCGAGGCTGTAACAGGCGACGGGCGTGTGGTTGTTAGCGACTACAACCGAGCAGGCGACGGCTTGTACCGCGGCCCCGACGGCGGTAATCCCGGCGTATTAAACGAATCAGGCTTAGTCTTCATCCACTTCTAACCTAGGCCACTGCACCGCTTTACCTCCAGCCGAAGCAAGTTCGGCTTGCACTAAAGCTCTTGGCACCCAGCACGTCTTTTTGCTCCGGTGCTCCTTCCGCGGTACCATTTGTACCGCTCCGTCCGCTCCTCACAAAAATACGCACTGGGCACTCAAGCGCAGCGCCCTAGGCGGCGTACTCACTGCGGGCGCAAATGTTGCGTCATTCCGGGCTCGACCCGGAATCCAAATGCTATAATACGTGCAGCATAATCGTGATAAGAGTAAGAGGGGGATAGCAGTCTTGCGGGAAGAACCTGTTGTAAAGCGTGGCAAAGAAACCTCGCTACTTAAAAGTATTATTAAAGGCGTTGGCATTGGCTTGGTAGTAGTTGCCATATTTGGGCTTGGCGTGGGTGTTGGCAATGGCAGCATACACGTAAATAAGCAAATACCAGAAGCAAACCAAAAGCTGCCTGCCGACCTTAACTACAGTAGCGTCGAAGAACTGTATGACGAGCTACGAGCCAAATACGACGGCAAACTGGATGAGACCAAGCTACTGGACGGCATAAAGGCTGGCCTAGCAGAGGCATCAGGCGATCACTACACGGTGTATCTAAACGCTAAAGATGCCGAAGCATTCAATAATCAGCTCGACGGTACGTTCAGTGGTATTGGCGCAGAACTTGGCAAAGATGCCCAAGGTAACATGGTTATTGTTGCGCCCATTGCCGACACGCCCGCTAGTCGCGCCGATCTGCGCCCGCAAGACATTATTATCAGTATTGATGGTAAGGATGTTGCAGGTATGTCAGTAGAACAGGCCGTTACAAAAATTAGGGGCAAAGAGGGCACAAAAGTGTCCTTGCGTATCCTGCGCAATAAATCCGAGGACCACACTATTACCATAACGCGTGCCACCATTAAAGTGCCGAGCGTTAAGCACGAAATACTGGACGGCAATGTCGGCTATATGCAAATTACCCGTTTTGGCGACGATACGGCCGAACTGACCGCAAAAGCAGCGCAAGAGTTTAAGGACAAAGGCGTCAAAGGTGTCGTGCTAGACTTGCGAGGCGACCCGGGTGGCCGCCTGGACGCTGCAGTTGCTGTATCAAGCCTGTGGCTTAATAAGGGCGATGTCGTGCTGACCGAACGTCAGAATGGTGTTATTACCGACACCGAGTACGCAAGCGGCGACAGCCCATTGCATGGCATGCCTACCGCGGTACTGATAGACGAGGGCAGCGCCAGTGCATCCGAAATTACTGCCGGCGCCCTAAAGGACAACAAAGCCGCCACGCTGTTTGGCGTAAAGAGCTTTGGCAAGGGCAGTGTGCAAAAAATTGTAGAGCTAAATGGCGGCGGCGAGCTGAAGGTTACTATTGCGCGGTGGCATCGGCCCAATGGCCAAAACATAGACAAGAAGGGTATAAACCCCGACACCGAGGTTAAATTAACCGATGAAGACCGCAAAAACAATGCCGATCCCCAAAAGGATGCAGCCATACAATTTATTACCAAACAGTAATGTATATGTTTTCGCTTGCCAAAGGCCAGGCGAACAAGATACTATCAGCTAATAGAAAACACATGAAGAACAGCAAGAGGTAAGAGTGGCAAAAGCTACAAAATATATTTTTGTGACTGGCGGCGTACTTTCCGGACTCGGAAAGGGTATCACCGCCGCCTCCATTGCTAATCTTCTAAAAGCCCGCGGGCTGCACGTTAACTTGCAAAAGTGCGACCCGTACCTTAACGTTGATGCCGGCACCCTAAACCCCCGTGAACACGGCGAGTGCTTTGTTACTAAAGACGGTGCCGAGACCGATCTTGACCTTGGCCATTACGAACGGTTCATAGACGAAGAACTTACGACCGGTAGCTCGCTTATGAGCGGCCGGGTGCTACTGCGCGTTATCCAGGACGAGCGGGCAGGGAAGTACCAGGGCGAGGACGTCCAGATTGTGCCGCATCTAACCGCTGCCATCCAACAGTTTATTATGGATGCCGGCAAAGGATTTGACGTACATATTGTTGAAATTGGCGGTACAGTAGGCGACATAGAATCGTTAAGCTTTTTAGAGGCCATACGCGAGCTTGGCATGCGTGTAGGCTTGGATAACTGTGCCTATGTACACGTCGTGTACATGCCATACCTAAATGCCAGCCGCGAAACGAAAACCAAGCCGGCGCAAAATTCGGTACGCGACCTGAAAGGCTTGGGCATTACGCCAAACGTGCTCGTGTGCCGCAGCGAAGAACCTGCAAATGCTGGCATTAAAACCAAGCTCGGTTTATTTACGGGTGTCAGCGAGGACGCGATTGCACTACTACCGAACGCGCCAAGTATTTACCAAGTGCCACTTACTCTGGAAGAGACGGGCATCGCGGGCGTCATTTGTAAGCGCCTCGGACTGCCGGCCAAAAAGCCCGATATAAGCAGTTGGGCCGACATGGTTAGCCGGGCGCTCGGCAAACATAAACACCAGGTTACCGTTGGTGTCGTTGCCAAGTACCTGGATAATCAGGACACCTACATGTCGGTGTTCGAAGCGCTCCGCGCAGCCGCCTGGGCGAACGACACCGATATTACTATTGAGTGGATCGATGCCGAAGGTATCGAGCAAGCCAAGGACGCCGCCAAAGCCCTAAAGGGCATAGATGGCATTGTGGTGCCTGGTGGATTCGGCACCCGCGGCCTAGAAGGCAAAATAATCGCCGCCCAGTACGCACTAAAGCACAAGCTGCCATACCTGGGGCTCTGTTTAGGCTTACAAATGGGCGTCATTGCTGCCGCCCGAAATGGCGGGCTAGAAGATGCGACAACCGAGGAGCTTGATCCGTCGGCAGCACATATGGTTATTAGCACTATGGCCGACCAAAAGGGCAAGGAAAACACTGGTGGTACTATGCGCCTGGGCGACTACCCGTGCGTGGTAGCTGCTGGCAGCAAGGCGGCAAAGGCATATGGCGCAACAGACATCGTAGAACGCCACCGCCACCGCTACGAATGCAACAACGACTACCGAGACCAATACGAGGCGTGGGGTATCCGGGCAGTGGGCTTGAGTCCTAACGGCCACTTAGTCGAGATGATAGAAGCAACAGGCCACCCGTTCTTTATGGCTAGCCAATTCCACCCCGAATTTAAGTCCCGCCCTAACCGACCACACCCGATGTTTGCCAGTTTTATTGCATCATTATTGAAAAAGTAACGGAATGAGCGTAGCGTAGAACTATATGGATGAGCCCGCACAACCTATGGCTGACCGGCCCAAGAGAATTTTATTTGTAGAAGATGACGATGCGCTGGCGGGGGTATACCTTGTCCGCCTGCAAGCAGAGGGGTTTGATGTAAAACGCGTCGCCAACGGCGAGGACGCCCTGGCAGCTGCCGTCAGCTATAAGCCCGACCTTGTATTACTAGACGTTATGATGCCCAAGGTAAGCGGCTTTGACGTGCTAGACATTTTACGTAACACCGCCGAAACGGCTAACCTCAAGATTATTATGCTCACTGCTCTAAGCCAAGAGGCCGACCGCAAGCGTGCCGAGTCTTTGGGCGTAGATGACTACCTCGTAAAGTCCCAAGTCGTTATTAGCGACGTTATAGACCGTATCAAGCACCACCTGGGCTTGTCGTAAACCTTAGAGAAGCATAAGCTTATTGACATAACCGCAATATATTGCTATATTGTTATCTATGACAGCAGAAGATGCACCAAAACCAGTTCCTCCCATAATTGGAGCGCCTGAGGATGTTGCTGCTTCTGGACAAGAATCTGCAGAGCAGGTTGTGGGCCCCACTCTTGGCAATCCTCGTAGTTTGGGTGCTCTTGCGGCCGCTGGAGCTACTAGCGAGCAGGCTCCTGCGGAAGTTGCTTCCGCTCCTATGGAGTCACGGGGAAACGATGCACTAACAGGCACATTGCCTATAGGCGATCAAACACCGCCAGAGAAGCCCTATACTGATCCAGTTTACGACAAGGCGGCCCCGCTAGGTCGTGAGCGTTTTGCAGGTAGGCCTGTTCAGCTTGATCCGGCACCATTTACGCCTCCTGTGATTGAACCGGAAGCGAAAGTTGGCAAGGAAATTTCTGAACCGGTTAATCCCAGCTCAGACGCTAATGTAGGCTTGATTGGTCCGGGTACGGGTAAACCTCTTACAAAAGGGTGGCGCGAGCGCTACGACGAGACGCAGAAACCACAACAGCAGTAGCTTTCGGGGTAATAAAAAACAGCCCAACGAGAGGGCTGTTTTTTATTGGTAGGGAAGTTATTCGACGATGACTTCGGTGCGGCGGACAGTCTTGCCGGTAAAGCGGCGGACTTTGCGGGTTTTGAAGGTAACAACACCGTCACGGTCGGCGTGCACGGTAAAGTTGCGTGATAGCTTGGTGCCTTTGCCGGGGCGTTTGGTCATGCCAACCTGGCGCACAATTACTTGGCCGGTTTTAATTTTTTGGCCGCCAGATACTTTAAGGCCAAGGCGCTGGCCTGGGCTGTCTTTGAGGTTGTGGGCGGTTCCGCCGGCTTTGACGTGTGACATATTGCGTTATTACTTTCTTATTATTACAAGCAACTCGCGGGCAACGGTTTGTTCTGGTCTGTAATAGACCAATTCGTCCTCCGGAGCATGCTCAAACTGCAATCGATTGTACCCCATTTTCTCGAGATGGTCAAGCGCCGCAAGGTGGTGGATATGCCCATTTGGCGCTTTCCACGCTGGTACGGCTAGGCACAGGCGTAAACCGGGTTGGGTTTGGGTGGCTAGGTTGCGTAAGAATTTTTCAAGGATAACGTTGCATGCACCCATAATTTCTTGCAACGTGTCGGGCCCGGGCCAGCTGCTTAACGGGCGCCCTAGGTATACTTCGCTGGCGACAGCAGCGAACGGGTGGCCCCATTGGTGGGTGGTGGCATCGCCGGGTTCAAGCTGCGGCGTGCCATGTACGCCGTGGGTTGCCAGCCACTCCAGGTTTTGCCGGCTGTAATCTATCATGCGTGGTTCAAGGTCGGTACCGTACGCCCCATAGCCTGTAAGGAGGGCCTCTTGTAGTACAACGCCCGTGCCACAAAATGGGTCAAGTATTACGTTTTTTTCTAGGGTAGGCAAGTTACTAGCTGCTAAGTTCAAAATAGTCTGGGCAAGCTTAGGCGGCAGCATACCTACCTTGGCGTCGCGTTTGGGCCGGCCTTGGTCGCGTTTGGCATAGGCAGTAATGTCTTGTACCGCTGTTGTTTGCGCCAGCCAGGTGCGCACGCCATCCGACACAAGTAAAAGTTCTATGCCTAATTCGCCTGCAAGTTGGTTGTGCAGTACCTGGGCGCTGGAAAGTGCTGGCTCGGTATTGGGCACTAGGCGTACCGAACGCCCGGCTTTTTTGCAGACTTTTTTAAGCTCGAGCCCGCTCCGAAATAGTTGCTGCGACGAAACGTTCAGGCCAAAAGCACTCAGGCCTAACTTTAGCTTACCCTCCGGCAAGTAATCTAAAAGCTGCGGTAATTCTTTTGCAACAGCGCGTAGTAACGTGGGCCAGTCGGCGGTATCCAGGCGGGTGAGGGCCTTCGCCACACGAATGCTACCTCCCAGCCGGGCAAACGGCACGGCGTCGGCGGCAATATCGCTTGCCATTGCTTGAGTACCTAGGGGCTGCACATGCTCCGCGCCAAACAGGCTCTCCAGCTCGGCGCGTCCAATTGCCGGCTGGCGACCTAAGATAAAAATACTTTTCGGTTGCATAACTACCCTCATTATACCCAGGTATGGTTTATAATGCCCGTAATGGCAAAGCAATCCTTTTTTCGGCGTAACTGGAAGCTGATCGTTAACATTATTACTGTTGTAGTGTTGGTTGCTCTGGTTTATATTATTCGCGACCAAATTGTTGAGACGTTTGCCAACCTCCAGCGGGTTAACTGGCAGGTCTTACTGTTGATTATTCCGCTGACGGTATTGGGCTACCATGCGCAAACCAAAATGTACATGGATATGTTCCAGCTGCTCGGCCACAAGCTGCACTACAAATTTACGGCACGGGTAACACTGGAGCTGAACTTTGTGAATCAGGTGTTCCCAAGTGGTGGGGTATCGGGTATATCGTACTTTGGGGTGCGCATGCGCAGTGCCAATATTACGGCTACCCAGGCTAGCTTGGTACAGCTTATGAAGCTGTTGCTGTTATTTGTGTCGTTCGAGGCGTTATTAATTATTGGTTTGCTTATCTTGGCGCTGGAGGGCAAGGCGAACGACCTGATGATATTGGTCGCTGGGTCTATTACCACGCTGCTGGCCATTGGTACGGTAGCATTTGTGCTGATTATTGGGTCGCAGCGCCGGATTCATGCGACATTTACGGCCATTACACGGGTTATTAACAAATTTTCTAAGGTGTTCCGTCGTGGGGAGCGGCCCGACCTTATTAGCATAGAACGCGCCGAAACAATCGTGAGTGACCTGCATGGCACCTACAAGCTTATTGAGCGCCAATACCGCAACCTGCGTGCGCCGTTTGTATGGGCGCTGCTGTACAACCTAAGCGCCATACTCACCATTTATGTGGTGTATGTGGCGTTTGACGAATGGGTGAATGTTGGGGCTATTATTTTGGCTTACTCGGTCGCCAATTTTGCTGGCCTTGTATCGGTGCTGCCAGGTGGGGCGGGTATTTATGAGGCGCTTATGACGGCCGTGCTTGCTGCAGGAGGTATCCCGGCAGCCCTAAGCCTGCCGGTAACCGTTATGTATCGGGTGCTGAGCACGGTTATTCAGCTGCCGCCAGGCTATTACTTCTACCACAAGAGCGTGCACCAAACAGGCAAGACACCGCTTGATCAGCCGCATGAAAGCTGACGATCTTGTATTCGGCGTTAGCGATTTTGTAGCACTGGTCAACCAGACTCTCGACTATGCGTATCCGGTAGTTACTATTACGGGCGAGCTAGCTAACTTTAAGGTTAGTAAAAACAAGTGGGTGTACTTTGACCTTAAGGACGAGGCGGCGACCGTTCGTTTTTTTGGTACGGTATACCATTTACCAGGTCCGCTCGAAGATGGCATGGTACTTGCTGTGCAGGGCGCGCCGCGCTTACATCCGCAGTATGGCTTTAGCGTCAACATACTGAGCATCCGGCCGACTGGTGAAGGGTCTATTAAAAAAGCCGCGGCGCTCCTGGAGGCCAAGCTAACTGCCGAGGGTCTATTCGACCCCTTGCGCAAGCGCGCGCTACCGTATCCGCCTAAAACAATTGGGCTTATAACATCGGCAGAGTCCGCAGCTTACCGCGATTTTATAAAAGTGCTGGGCGCTCGGTGGGGCGGGCTGGCAATTCGGCTTATTGATGTGCAAGTACAGGGCGACGCTGCCCCCGCCCAAATAGTGGCCGCCATAGAGCAATATAACCAAGCAAGCGCGCCGCCAGATGTGCTGGTGGTAACTCGTGGCGGCGGCAGTGCGGAAGATCTGCAGGCGTTTAGCACCGAGCAGGTTACGCGTGCTGTGGCGGCTAGCCGCATACCGACATTAGCGGCAATTGGACACGAGGTAGATGTAAGCCTGGCCGAGCTAGCGGCAGACGTACGTGCTAGTACACCCAGTAATGCTGCGGAGCTTTTGGTGCCCGATCGCCGGGTGCTACTGCGTGACCTTTCGGCACAGGCAGATGCGCTGTACCAACGTGCCATAACGCTTATGGGCATGACGCGTGCCGACCTACACGTGCGACGTGAGCGGCTGGCGGCCGCCGCCGAACGTTCGGTGGCCGATGCCCGGCGTGGTATTGTGCAGGCAAGGCAATTGTTGCGTGCATACGACCCTCAGCAGGCGCTGTTACGGGGCTATGCGCTAGTGCGGCAAGACGGCCGCGTTGTACGTGCGGCGGGGCTCGTACCGGGCGACAGTGTGTCTATTCGTCTGGCCGACGGGCATGCCGATGCTACAATTACCGATGTTACAATGGAGTAGATATATGGCTAAAAAAACAGAAGACTACCAAACACTGAGCGCCGAACTTGACGGTGTACTGACTGCGCTACAAGACCCAGAAGTGCAAGTAGACCAAGCAGTAGCCTTGTACGAGAAGGGTTTAGAGCTTATTGCCAAGCTAGAATCGTATGTAGCAGGTGCCGAAAACACCATACAGAAGCTACAATTGCAGGCAAAGGCGACTAAAGGTACGTCGTAATGCCGCTGATTATCGGTATTGTAGTAGTCCTGTTGCTGGTTGCGTTTACGGTTTTTTGTGGGCCACCGTACTTACCGTCTTTGCAGCAGCAAAAAGAGACGGCCCTCGATTTACTCGATCTTAAACCAGGCGAGACCATGCTAGAGCTGGGCTGTGGTGATGGCCGGGTACTGGTGGCGGCCGCCCAGCGCGGCGTTACTGTGGTTGGCATAGAACTGAGCCCGCTCCTAGCTTTTATTGCATGGTTTCGTACCAGACGGTACCGAAAACAAGTGCGTATTATTTGTGGTAATTATTTTTACGTCCAGTGGCCAGAGGCCGATGCCATATACACGTTTATGATTGGCCGCCAAATGCAGCAGCTGGACAAGCGTATAGAGCTCTGGCGGGGTGGCCGCCATGTGCGACTGGCTAGCGTGGCGTTTACCATTCCGCACAGAAAACCGGATGCAGAAAAAGCTGGCGTGTTTTTGTATAAGTATTAGTAGCAGCCATACTTGCGGAAGGCAGTAAACTTCGCTACCATGAGCAATATGACTGGTACTCTCCATAACCGTGAGTCAGGCTACATGGACGCCCTCGCTATTCCATTAATTATTACGATTATCCTGCTGGTAGCGGCGCTTGGTTTTGGGGGCTGGGCATATACCAGCCGTCAAGACTACAAAAATAATAGCGACGAAAAAGCTGCTGCAGCCGCCGAAAAAGCCGTAGAGGCAACCAAAGTCTCCGAGCAAGCCAAGTACGCCGAAGAGGCCAAGAGCCCGCTCAAGACATTCGTCGGTCCATCGGCGTATGGTGCGGCGACCTTGCAATATCCGAAAACCTGGAGCGCATACGTACTTGGTAACGGCGTGACGCCCCTGGATGCGTATTTTCACCCGGATTACGTGCCTGACGTAGGCAAAACCGGCCAGCCGTACTCGCTCCGTATGCAGATCGTCTCACGGCCCTACAACACCGTTGTCGACAGTTTTGCTGACGAAGTAAAAAGCCAAAAGGTAGCCGCTGTGCCATACAGCTTGCCAAAGGTCCCTAGCGTTACCGGTGTACGTTTAACAGGGCAGATATCCAACAAGACCCAAGGGGTGATGGTAATATTGCCGGTGCGAAACGTAACCTTAAAGGTGTGGACTGAGTCGGCAGAATCTGTAAGCGACTTAGATAATACGATTTTGCCAAACCTTGTATTTTCACCATAGGTTCGTCCGACTACCTTAAAGAGTGATATAATAACCTCTATAACGGAGGTAACAACGCGTGAGCGCAGGCGATACGCCGCTTACGGGACCAGAAGATTTGCTAACAAGCGTAGCAGAGCAGCTTAAAGTGCCGCTTACGGCTATTGCTCGGCAAGTCGAACTAGGAGACGCCATCGATGCGCCTGGCTACGCCGGCGCCGGCGTTATACATACGCAGGCAATGGCGGCCTTGACACTTTTGGATAGCTACTTACTCGGGCTGGAACTGTTGCGCACGCAAACCGAGCTGCAGCTAGAACCCGTGTCGGTGCCCTCGCTGCTTGTAGACACCGCACATACCCTGGATCGCTTTGCGCGCCACTACGGTGTTCATATTGAGCTTGCCACGGCAGGCAAGTATGGGCCGGTCATGGGCCATGCGCGCGGTTTGCAAGCGGCCTTATTGTCGCTTGGCTTTGCGCTGGTAGAGGCCCAAGCGGCTGGCGACCCGCATAAACCTCGCCGGCTGCAACTTGCAACACACCGTACACCCCGCGGCATTGTTACGGGCATGTATGGCGAGTACGAACTCATAACCGCCAAGCATTGGCGTACGGCGCTTGCCCTTGCTGGCAAGGCCAGACAGCCGTTTACATCTTTAAGCAGTGGTAGTGGTGCCGGGCTATTCGTGGCCGATACTATCTTGCGCTCTATGCAGTCGGGCTTACGGGTGGGTAGGTACCAGCATTTGTCGGGCCTAGCGGCAACGTTTCAACCAAGTCGTCAACTACAATTCGTATAAAAAATGTATTCATGTCATACGTACTTTTAGTAGAACCAAACACCTTACTTGCCAAAACGTATACCCAGGCGATGCAGCGCGCCGGCCATGAAGTCGTGCATACAACGAGCGCACAAGCGGCTATAACGGCAGCCGATACACGAACGCCCGATATCGTTGTATTAGAGCTGCAACTTCCGGTACATAACGGCGTAGAGTTTTTACAGGAATTTCGCTCGTATGCCGAATGGCAGGAGGTGCCTGTCGTAGTACACACAGGTATTACGCCGTCGCATTTGGCAGGCGATGGCCGCGAGGCGTTGCAACGGGATATGGGGGTAGGGGTTATTGCGTACAAACCCCATACCTCGCTACAAGATTTAGTACGTCTCGTGCGCGAGCAAAGTGCATGAATAATCAGCTGGTTACGGATGCGATCATTTTAAGCCGTACCGATTATGGCGAAGCAGACCGTATTTTAACCGTGCTAACACCCGACCATGGTAAGTTACGCCTACTTGCAAAGGGGGTGCGGCGGGTAAAATCCAAGCTGGCCGGTGGTATAGAACTATTTAGTATAAGTACTGTTACGTTTGTTCGGGGCAGGGGCGAAATTGGCACACTTATCTCTACACGGCTGGTTGTGCACTACGGCGCTATCGTGAACGACCTGGACCGCACCATGCTGGGGTACGAGCTTATAAAGCAACTGCACAAGACGACCGAGGACCAAGCCGAGACCGAATATTTTGCACTAATGCGCCGTGCCTTCGAGGCGCTAAACGACCCGGTCATTTCATTACCGCTTATAGACCTGTGGTTTGCCGCGCAATTATTGCTTTTAGGTGGCCACACCCCTAACTTAGTCACCGACAGCGAGGGTCGCAAGCTTGATGCAAAGCGAACCTACAGTTTTGATATAGATGCCATGGCGCTGGCGTCCGCGTCGAACCATGGTTCCCTGGGTGTTGACCACATAAAATTTGCCCGGTTGGTGTTTGATGGTAGTTACGATCCAAAAGTATTGGCTATGGTGCAGGACAGTAGTAGGCTCACTACCGCTTGGCTGCCGTTTGCACGAACGATGACGAAGCAGTATCTTTAAACGATATGAATATAACCGAGCGTTTGGATTACTGTAGCGCTGCTGATTTTTTGGCGACGCCTGCAGACCGCGAAGCGTACTTTCGTGGTATGTCCGAAGCGGATTTTGTATGTAGCCTTGTGCTGCTAAATAGTACGCTCCTGCCACTGGGCGAAGGGCGGGGGCTGACTCCTCCGCCTGTCCGTATGGTAACTATGCTCAGCAATGAAGCCCTGGAGCCTAGTGCGCCAGGCCAAGAGGTGCTGTACACCTCATCAGGCCATCAAGATACACTCGTATACCTTAATGAAGCCTTACGGGCTGGACAGGGCATGGAAAACGCTGACGATGCGGTTACTATGCTAGGGTTGGTAACTGCAAGCGTGCACCGGCTGTATAACGGCCACACCCGCACCCTGGCGGTTGGTAGACAGTTGCTATCGCCAAGCGGCCGAGGGTACGGTGGAACCAGGGCCGACAGGGCATATTACACTCGGCTTGCCACTAAGCGTGCCGTATACATGAAACACGGCCTTAGCCCTGTAAGCAGTACGGTGGCGCGTACGTTCTCGACCCATCAGACGAACGCAATCGCCAAAGCCACCAACTACGCTGGCCCCACGATTGCTAGCAATGGTGCACCCGGCACATTCCCCGAGATTATCCAGAAATTGCCCGCAAGGGATCCTTCCAATAAGATGATGATTGCGTATGTTATTGGCGAGCGCAATTTTGGGTCGGCAAGTATCGCTGCCTACTTGCAACACAACAAACAGGACATTGGGGCATACCTGGTTGATAGCCCGGCCGGACCCGTGTTATCGCCGGACCGGTATATACATAGTATTCGCGATGCCGATGAATACCTGGTGCGGGACACCTTACTAACCTTGCATGACAGGCAAAAAGATGCATTTTTTCGCAGTCTTATAGACTGTATTGCCCACGGCGACGACGGCATTTACGGCCCCGCGAGCTCTGTACTCAATCAATATCCTTTGCCAAAGTCGTAAAAACTGGTAATATTATTTTTTCGTTAGATACGTAAAATCATGTCCGAAGCCGTACCGTTGCCTACAGGCAATCAAGACCCTCGTTTCACTCTTCGTTATCCCCACCCGCTCGTAGAAGCGCTGGATGCCGAGCCACGTGCTGCCATGTTGGCCGCACCGGAAACTGCCATGCAATGGTTACGGCAGGGCACCTATGGGCAGTTTAAGCGCGGTCTTTCGTGGTTGAATGCGTACTTGGAGGGCGTGCCGCCCGAACGTAATAATTTTGCCGAAAAGCAAACCTATACCTATATTGGCACTCAGCCGATAGCCGAGGATGGGGTTATAGGACCAGGTTACATTACGTATATAGCACCCGCCCAAGCATCGCGAACTGACATACTGCATGACACATGGGACGCAATGCGACGCATGGATAATCCTGTCTTAATAGGGCAGTTAGGTTGTGTAGTGCTGGCTGAAGGGCAGTTTTATCCGTACGCCAACAAACGATTAGCGCGTACGGTGTATAGCTTAGGGACGCGTGGCTATGCTGGCACACCCCAAGATCGCTGGGACTACAGCATAGGGGTATACAACCAAGACCCCCAGTCGCAGATAGATTTTAGTGGTCTACATGCGAGGCTTGCTTTCGGGTTTACGACGGGGTTGAGTGAAACAATCAAATGTACAGCCGGCACGGATGATCTGCCGCACGACGTAGAGCCGACGACGCCAGACGCAGAAGTGCTTTATTTACCAAAAGAGTATGCTACAGAGGCCGGTTATTATTTAAACGAACCTGATTTTAATGTGCCGCTTGCACTGGCGTACCTGTCAGAGCATCGCTATCGCCCTCGCCAGGAATACGTTTCATCTGAAGACGCCATATCGGCTGACGCCATCCTCAGGGATATGGAACCCCAGGAATGGGAAATGTTCCGCGATTTGGGTTTCTTGCATAAAGAAAGCTACATGGATTCTATCATTCGTGCATTTGCGGACGGGGATGAGGGTACATACGGCATGCCCATAGAGTATTTTATCGCAGACTTTATGCCGGCGCCCAACGCCACTCCCCGCCGAATTGGCAGCCTCGCGACTTCGCCCCCTTTCAACGGTAAACGGCAATAGGGTATAATACCCCTGATATGAGTGATATTTCTTTAGAGGATATTGCCTCGCTCGCCAAGCGACGCGGCTTTATCTACCAAGGTTCGGACATTTACGGCGGCCTGGCCGGCACCTGGGACTATGGCCCGTTGGGTGTTGCCCTAAAACGCAATCTTGTAAACGCATGGTGGAAGTTTTTTGTCGATAGCCGGGACGATATGTACGGTATCGAAAGCGCCATACTTATGAATCCTAAGGTATGGGTCGCCAGTGGCCACGTTGCGACCTTTAACGATCCGCTTATCGAAGACGTTAAAACAAAAAAACGGTATCGTTTGGACCATTTGCTAGAGGACAACGGCATAGACAATGCTGCCAGTATGAGCATGGAACAAATGGTGCAAACCATCCAGGAAAAGGGCCTTAAAAGTCCAGACGGCAACGACCTGGCTAACCCCGCGGCATTTAACTTATTGTTTAAAACATCTATTGGTGCCGTAGAGAACGAAGCCTCGAGCGTTTACCTGCGCGGTGAAACCGCACAAGGAATGTTCACGAACTACAAAAATATTGTAGACAGTTTTTACCCAGACTTGCCATTTGGTATTGCCCAAGTAGGCAAGGCATTTCGGAACGAAATATCTCCGCGTGACTTTATTTTTAGGGTGCGCGAGTTTGAAATCGCCGAGTTTGAGTACTTTATTCACCCTGAATCGTGGCAAGAAGAGTTCGAGAAGTGGCGTGCTTTAATGCATGACTGGTTTGTCAGCATCGGTTTACCAGCCGAAAAGATACACGAGCTGGAAGTACCCGAAGCAGACCGCGCCCATTATTCAAAACGCACTATGGACTTCGAGTTCGCGTATCCATTTGGCACCAAAGAAATTGCCGGCCTTGCATACCGCACCGATTTTGACTTGCAAAACCACCAGCGCGACAGCGGCAAGAGCATGGATTACCGCCCCAAGGCCGGTGGCGAGCCATTTGTACCGCATGTTATAGAACCAACATTTGGCGTTGACCGCCATGTTTTAGCGGTATTGGCTAACGCATATACCGTAGACGAAATGAACGGCGACCAGCGCGTATACCTTAAACTGCCAAAACAACTCGCGCCCATTAAAGCAGCCGTAAGCCCACTGCTCAAAAACAAACCAGAGCTAGCTACAAAGGCAAAAGAGGTCTACGATATGCTTAAAAAAGAACTTGGCGCAGTTATGTGGGACGATAACGGCAACATAGGCAAGCGCTACCGCCGCCAAGACGAAATCGGCACCCCGGCATGTATAGTAATAGACTTCCAGACCCTAGAAGATAACACCGTTACTGTCCGCGATCGCGATTCTGCCGAACAACAACGCATAGCAGTAGATAAGCTATTAGCCAGTCTATAGAATCCTTGTTTCGTGACATAATGACCACATGACTATTTACTATACCGATGGTAGCTGCGAGCCTAACCCAGGCAAGGGGGGGTTTGCAGTTATAAAAGATATGCAGGTGTGTCGTTTGGGCAGCGAGCCTAATAGCACCAACATTAGAATGGAAGGCTTTGCCTTGATTGCTGCGCTGTACGATGCCAAAGGCGCGCCCTGTACCATATATACCGATAGCGAGTTCTGGATAAACGTTATAACCAAGTGGGGGCCAGGCTGGGAAGCCAAGGGCTGGAAGAAAAAGGGCGGCGAAATCAAAAACCTAGATATCGTTAAGGAAGCGTGCGCGTTGTATAAGTCGTCGCAAGCAAAACTGGTGTGGGTGCGCGGCCATGCCAACGACCCGGGCAACGAGCTAGCCGACCAGTGGGCGAACAAAGCGCGCGTGCAAGCAGCTTAAGTCCGAAAAGTGGGGATGCCTCTCCTAATGCTTACTGGCAATGTAGGGCAATAAGCTTATAAGTTCGTTAAATGGCACACTCATGTTATGCTCATGAGCCCATAGTTGCATAGCGTCCGTCGGTTCGGCGAGGATGGTACGACGTACATACAGATTACCTTTGCGATACCACTGATCCTCGGCAGTGCTTACCGGCAGCAGCTTGTCGCCGTCCTGCGGTAGGGCATGAATACGGGCGTCCAGCGGCATATCAGCATCATCCTTGAACATATCAACAATAAGATTTGCTCTGTGTTGGGCTAAACCATCATCTAGGATTTCATCTGGTTTGATCAGGCGACGTAAAAATACCGAGACGGCAATTGCGCGTAGGCCTCTACGTCTGGTTTGTTCAATAATGGTGGGCGTCAGCCGTGCCCCTAGTGTGTGTGCTATATGTGTTCTCGTAATATTCCATATTTCCTGATGCATGGTATGGGCGAGGGTATGCCGCGCTAGATCGACCGCTTGTCCTGACGTTACTTCTTTGTTCGACCAGTATCGATGCTGTGCGTCTAATAATGTTTGGTGCATGCCGAGCGTATCTTTTGGGTTGGTTAATGCAAGATCGGTAGGTGCTGGTTGTTTACATGGTTCAAAAGTCATGTCACATACTCTACCATGTTTGGTAGTTTTATGGGCTTACATCAGGCTATTGGGGGCCGTGCAGCTGGTATCCCGGGTCCGCGGTTACGCGCAGAGAATAGTTAAACGGATCGGCAAACCTAAATTCCCGTGCACCAGCGTGCTCGCGCGGGCCAATGTGGGTATGCGTAGCAAGCAAGTCGCCGCCACGTTCGTAGAGGTCTTGCACGTCTTGGTCGCTGGGTAGCACTAAGGATATTTCTACAAGATCCTGTAGGATTGGTAAGCGCCACCCAAATGCGTAGCGGCTTGGTTTGTAGTCATCGTACCGTTCGAAGTGGGCGATTTTTTCTGCATTTGTAGTCAGCCAGTAGGCTATGGTTGGGCCAATTACAGAACCCTTAACCGGACGTACATACAGAAAATTATGCTCATCGGTATCCGCATAGGTTTCCCAATCTATGCCTTCGTAAAAACCTGTGATGCGCGCTTTGGTAATACTGCTGCGCGGTACCATTAATTCGACCATGGTGGAGTTTTGAATAGCCATAGCAATACCATAGCACAGCGAGCCTAGCGCTAGTTGCAGCTAGTTTTGTGGCATAATAAAGGGATGATTCGAATTTACACAGAGGATGATTACGAGGCGTTAGAACAGCTGTACCAGCATAGCGAATGGTACGGCGGGCAATTTAGTAAAGCCCGCGATGGCCGCGAGCGGTTGGCTACTAAAATTGCCGAAGACCCAGCATCGTTGTGGGTGTACGAGCGGAACGACGAACTTATTGGTTCGGTGTCTATTGTCGAAGACGGCCGCATGGCCATGCTGTTCCGTTTGGTTGTACAGGATAACGACCCGGCGGTTACCAAAGAATTATACGACCACGCGGTAAGTATCCTACGTAGCCGTGGCCACGAACAAGTTTTGGTGTATACGCCGGTCGGCGACAAAGACCTATGTGCACGCTACGAACAACTCGGTATGCATAGGGGCAACGACTATACTTGCTACTGGTCTGACTTGTAATGCGCCACAATACGTCACATGCAAAGGAGATTAGTATTGGCCGCAGCAGCATTACCGCTCATACCCCTGGCAGCAAAGTGTGGCAGCCGCAGGGCGCATAGCGAGTTGTGTCTACATTGTCATCGGCTGGCTGGCCGGGCATACTGGTAGATAACAGTAACAATGCGGAGGGCGCGGTATGCAAGTAGAAGTTAACTGGTTGGCGGTAGTGCTGGCGACACTTTCGACTATGGTCGTTGGGTCTGTGTGGTATACCCCGAAGGTGTTTGGCAACACCTGGATGCGGCTTGTACACCTGGACCGTAAAAAGGCTCAGACTGCCGGTTTGCGGCCCATACTCATTACGTTAGCCGTTAGCTTTATATCCGCCTATGTACTCGCGCATGTGGTGTATTTGGCGCACTTCTTTTTTAACAATTCATTTTTGTTAGATAGCCTGAGTACGGCCTTTTGGCTGTGGCTTGGCATGACAGCCGCTCGGTTTATTACGCACGATGCGTTCGAAGGTCGGCCAGTTGCCTTAACGGTCATTAATGTAGCGCATGAACTTGTGACGTTCTTAGTTATGGGTTTGGTTATTGGCCTGCTTGCTCCGTAGTGTAGTGTTTGTTCCGGTTTTGTTAGGTATTTTACACAGGACTGTTACAAAATATTACAGCGATTTACGTCAACTCTGTCTATGCTGGTAGATACAGTAAACGGGGGGATGACCATATGCGTACTACGGTACAACCTATTACCAAGAGGGGCGGATTTCTAGAAGGGTTTACTAAGGGATTTCGAACAGTACTATTTATTATCGGCTACGTGCTACTAGGGGCGGCTATCGTTTCGCTAACGACCCCACAACAAGATATCTTTTACGCCATTGTCGATGGCTCGGTTATACGGTATCTACCCGCACTGGCTATAATTATGGTAACCACGGGGCTTGTAAATGGCATCGCGCATCTATATGTCGGGGCGTCTTCTGCAACCCGCAATACGCACGCCACTAGTTAAATAAGCGCGGCCATAAGCGGTATACTGTACGTAATGGTACGTCCTAAGCAGCATGGGTTTTTATCTGTCGAATCGATATTGGCACTACTGGTACTGCTATTGATCGCTGGCGCTGCCTATGTAGTAGTAAGCAAGCAGAATGATGCGCTGCATAACAAGAAACAGCCAGCCGCCAATAACCAGCAGACCGGCAGCCAACCACACATACAAAACTGGCCGGTCACTATTGCCGCCCTAAATGCTTCAAGTAAATTAGCAGGCGATGTATATATGGACGACCGTGTGCTCATTAGTGGCAATACAGACCTACCTAGTCGTCCTGTTACGGAGGTTGGTCGTCAGGCTCAACGAAGTGTCAGTAGCGACATGACCTTCCTTGTGCGATCGGGAGCGCCGGTGTATGCAGTTGCCGATGGCTCTGTAGTGAGTGTTGAGCATGTACAGCAAAATGGCCGGGATGATTACACGGTACGCTTAAGCCCTGCGCCGGTTGCAGATGGCCAGACGTCGGCCTGGGTCGTAACGTATGGTCATGTCATTGATGTTACGGTGGTGCCCCATGCACATATTAGGGCGGGCGACCGCTTAGGGGCGGCTGGGCCGTATGGTGCGGGACAGCCATATAGCGTGGTTACTATGCAAGTGACACATGCAGGCGAAGCATATTGTCCGTCGTTTTTTATTACATCTAGTGCACGGCAGCGTATGAAGACGGCATTGTTACAGCTTACCGAGGCCTGGGAAACGCAGGCCGTCAATGGCGGTGTCTACAACGAGTCAGCCTGGACAGCGATTGGCTGCATGGCCGATAAAGTAAAATCATAAATTTTACACCAGGCATGTTGTGAAAGATTAGGTTAGAATGATGGCTATGTCAGATACACAAAGCAACGCAGAAACCGAGGCTCCTGCAGCAGCCGACAAGCCCTTAGAAACGGCGATGCCACCCATAGATATTTTGGCCGAGCCAGAGGATGATTATACAGAAAGCGATGTGTTCGCGTGGGCCAATAATTTGTTTGAGTATAAGGAAGAGCTGACCATTGAACTCTTTTGGATAAACAAAAATAACGTGTTGTATCGTACCAAGCTTGACCCAACGCTAGCAAACCAATTGCAACCTTTGTTTATAGACAACACACTCGAGCAAGTATTAGACGGCGCCGAAAACGGCATTGTTGTTCGCGACCTTAACGACGGCGAAAGCGAACAAGGGGTGCTGCAGCGTATCCGCTGGAAAAAAGTCGAAAAACTGCGCGAAGTCATGCACTGGATTCGTACCCAAGAGGCCGAGATCGAATTGTTTGCCGAGGAAGAGCACGACCTAAAACGCATTAAAGGAGCACTCGCTCGCGTGACACATCCAAAAATGCCGCAGCCGTTCTATATTATTAAAGCATTAAGCGGCGGGCAAATGCTCAAGGGTAATGGCACGTGGATGGTGCAAGGCAAGGTGTTTAAGCCGTTCCAGGCAGCGGCGTTAAAGGTGCCGTTTGAGGCGCATATGCTAGTGCTCGACCAAGACTTATACGTCTTTAACCAGGCAAAGCTCGACCGCCTGTTTAGTTACGACGCCAAAAAGAACGCCATCGCTGAAAAGAAAGTGCACGAGATAGAGCAGCATTATAAGCTGAGCTTTGCCGACGGCATGGACCTGCAGTCCGCAATAGCCGGTAACAAGGGGCTGATTAATAAACTACAGGCTGTCGAGATTGGCGAGCTCAGCCAAGACCAGCTTATGGACCACGCCGACGAGATGGGTGTAGACCTTATGCTGGACGATGCCGGAGCAATTATTATCATGAACCAAAAAGATATTGGCAAATTTGTAAACCTGCTTAACGACGACTACATGGAATCCAATCTAACTGGCCAGCGCTACGAAATTATCCGTAAAAAACCACTCAAGATAGCCGACCCCGATGCGATTCCAATGTAGCTCCAGACTTTGTTACAATGAGCCCACCTAGGGAGGGTGTACAACGAGCATGACGCAAGACGAAGCGCTCGCGATAGTAGAATCGGGGCGGTCGGTGCTATTAACTGGCGCCGCTGGTACTGGTAAAACATACGTACTTAACAAGTTTATTCGGCGCGCCAAAAAACGGGGCAAGAGCGTGGCGGTTACGGCCACGACTGGCCTGGCGGCTACCCATTTAAATGGTACGACGATTCATGCCTGGGCTGGCATTGGCGTGCATGACCACATGGACGCGCACATGGTGGCTAAACTGGGCAAAGCGCGCCAAGAGCTGATCCGTAAAGCGGATATTTTAGTTATAGACGAAATAAGCATGCTACACGACTATCGTCTAGACATGGTAGACGAAGTGCTGCGCCTAGTACGCGAAGACGAAGCGCCATTTGGCGGCATGCAGGTTATTTTGTGTGGTGATTTCTTTCAGCTGCCGCCAGTGAACCGTAACGATAGCCGACAGGGTGGTTTTGTCATTTCTTCGGAAGCATGGCAAAAAAATGTGTTCGATGTTTGCTATCTAGAGAAACAATACCGTCAAACAGATGACTCGCTGTATACAGAAATACTAAACGGCATCCGTAAAGGGGTGCTTACCCGGAGCCAGTTAGCTGCCTTGCAAGCACGCACTACTGCAGCAGAGGATCCGTTTGCCTCGCGCACGCGGCTACTAACCGTCAACGTCGATGTCGATGCCGTCAACCACCAACAGCTCGATGAACTTGAAGGCGATGTACACGAATACGCCATGGAAACGCACGGCGGCAAAAACTATGTAGAGCAGTTGATGCGCTCGTGCCTAGCGCCCGAAGTGTTGCGCCTTAAGGAAGGCGCCCAGGTTATGTTTATTAAAAATGCCCAAGACCGGCGTTATGCTAATGGCAGCCTTGGGCAGGTGATTGGTTTTGAGCAAGCGACAGATTACCCAATTGTGGCACTAGTAAACGGCAAGCAAGTGGTAGCGCGGCCTGAAACCTGGGAGTTAATGGACGGCGATAAGCGTCGAGCACAGTTGACGCAACTGCCCCTTAGACTGGCTTGGGCGATTACGGTGCATAAAAGCCAGGGCATGACGCTAGACGCAGCGCGTATTGATTTGTCCCGTGCATTCGTGGAAGGTATGGGCTATGTGGCGCTATCACGGGTACGGTCGCTGCAACACCTTATACTTGACGGCCTCAATGGTATGGCGCTGCGGGTGAGCCCCCAGGCCAAGCTCATTGATGCCGACTTGCGCATGCGCAGTGCTGAAGCGCTGAGCCTATATGCAGACGCCATTAAAAAGTGGCACGACGACGAGGCCAGCGGCGAACACGAAAAACAGGCTGCCGAGGTTTCCGGCGAGGTATTGTCGCCCGAAGGCGAAGCATTATTCGAACGCCTGCGCGATTGGCGCCGTACTGTGGCTAGCGAAAAGTCGCTTCCGGCGTACATAATTGCGCACGATAAGGCGTTACGTGCGCTGGCAATCGCCAAGCCAAAAGACGAAAAAGAGCTGCGCAAAGTTACTGGGTTTGGCCCCATGAAGATTGAGCAATATGGCCCGGACGTACTAAAGGTGGTAAACGGCTAAGGTGTAATGTCTAGTGGTGTGGCTTGCACCCACATTGCGTCGAACAATTGTTCCATCATGGCGTGTAGGGCTGGGTGATGAATTTCTACGGCCATGGCGTTTTTACTGTAATCGAATAGGGTGACAACGTCGTTGTAGAGACACATCTCAAAATTAATGGTTAGTACCTCCGGATTGATATGTCGTAAGAAGGTTCTGCTTGGCTCGAATGGTTCTATTTCGCGGGCGGATACTTTGGTAGCGTTTGTAAGGTCGTAACTAGTAAGCTGGCGTTCTATGTAGCGCTCGCGCAATCGTCGCGCAAAGGCTTTATCGAGGTGTACCGAAATGTGTGCTGCCTCGAATACTTTATAGGATTTATCGGCTTTCGTGAGGTTCCAGTTGGCTTGCTTAAGACCAGCTATACCGTAGTAGTGCTGTACGCTGGCAGTTGGCCCGCTGCCACCGGCAATAGCTTGCAGTGCGGCCGTCATAGCGCCCAGGTTGCGGCGTATGGCGGCGGTTTCTGCTTCGCGGCTAGCCAGCAGTCCTTCGATGTTATCCAACGGTAGCGGCCGGTACAGCGTGCCGTAACTAAGCTGTTCGGCGCTAACCAGGTTATTGCGTTGTAAGACTTCAAGATGTCGGTAGACCTGGGTACGGCTAATGCCAGTTGTTTTGGCGAGTTGTAGGGCAGAGGAGTGGCCGTTACGAACAAGCTGTATATACACAGTTGTGGCGTCCGGCTCGATGCCGAGTTTTTCCAAATACGTACGAATAACGGCTGCAGACTCCATACTGCTAGTGTAGCATAATTGTCCGTATATATGGACAATTAATAGTCCTTACACTTAATACTGCATATACTTGTCCGAGTACGAGAACGCTTCTAGAGGACATCACTATTGTAACGGTTGCATGTGTTTGTGGTTTGCCAGGAGTGCTCGTGCTAGGTGTACACGCCCGGCTTGCATGTGGCGGGCATATGCGGCCGCCAGCGGTTCGGCTTCTTTTTGTGGCCGGCCGCGGTCGTACAAAAAGAACGTGTCGTTTTCGTCGTAGCTTTCCAGGAACTTACGGCTAAAGTCGCCTGGGCTGAGGGCCTGTACGCGGTGGGCTAACAATATAAGCGTGTCGTAGGCGGCGCGCTGTTCCTTGCTCGCCTTATAAGGTCGTGCTAGTTCAAGGGCACGCTGAAATGCGCCGGCACGTGGCAAGAAATCGTTGCTGTAGGCTAGTAATTCGTCGAGGGCGGTATCCATGGCGTCGAACGCACGGATGGTGTGGGGTAGTAACTCGGCAATTCTTATCTGGTGTTGGTTTAAGAATTGCACTACACTATGCCACTCTTGTGCCACGCGGGATTCAAGCGCCCGCTTGGGTGTAAGGCCAAGCATTTCCTCCCATACGGCAGCTTTGTTGTAGTCGACCACCAGTGCACCGGGCGGCAATTGTTGCACCATATGTTCGGCCAAGGCCATGTCTATGGGTGTTAGCAGATAGACGGTGTAGCAGTGCAGGGGCATAACGGCCAGCCCGGCTGCCGGTAAAAAATATGCCTCCGCATCGTCTTCATCCAGGGGTGATTGAGTCGTAAAGTGCATGTGCTGCATGCGAGTAATGGTGTGCGTGTATTTTAAAATTTTATCGGCATTGAGGGTACCTGCCCGTTCTTTTTGCAAGCTACGCGACAATTTAAGCCATTGCTTGCGTGCTGCGGCCACGTACTCGGGCGGTTCTTCGCTAATGATGACGACTTTCCCTAGGTGCTGGCGGGCATATACATGCCTCATAACATCCGCCGTAACACTATCGGTGCCACGTGCGGTTGTTGATCGTATTTCGACATAACATTGTGTCATTAACGTCCCCTTATGTATTGATGCGCCGCATCATAGCATAGAGGATGTTCGCCTAGTAGTTAACCCAACAGGGGTAAACGTTGTAAAAAACCGAAAGTTCATAATTTAGGTAGGCTACAGCAGGTGGTGCTGGCGGTAGCTAAAGTGCTCTGTACGCGTCAGAATAATGTGGTCGCGCAGCGTGATACCAAGCAATTGGCCGGCCGCAGCAAGCTGCTGGGTGAAGATAATGTCTTTTGGGCTAGGCATTGGGTCGCCGGACGGGTGGTTATGGGCAACAATAATACTGGCGGCACGGTCGGCAATGGCGTCGGCAAACGCCTCACGGGGGTGGGCGAGCACAGAATCGAGCGTGCCGATGGTTATGGTGCGTTGTGCAATAAGTCGTTGGCCGCCGTCCAGCGTAAGGCATACAAAATACTCTTGTTTTTTTGTTCGCAAGTCTTGCAACCGGGCCAGAATGTCTTGTTGGGTCCTGAGGGGCTCTATGTCCCGAATAAGGTGTCGTTTTGCTAGTTCTAGCGACGCCAGTATTTTAGCGGCTGTGGCAATACTAACACCGTGAATGGCAGTTAGTGATTCGTAGGTTAAGCCATCGGTACCTTTAAGGAGTAGCTTTTGAATCTGTTTGGCAATAGTGCCAACAGCTGCGCCGGGCGAGCCATTGCCAATAAGTACCTCAAGCAGCTCGAAATCTGATAGTGTAGCTGGTCCTTTGCGCTCTAGTTTTTCGCGTGGACGGTCGGCCAGGGGGATTTGATGCATTCGCCGCGGTAGCGCCATGATCAGCTCAGTGTACATTGTTATTTTGAATAGAACATGAACTAATGTTAATGATTCTAGTAGTCTTTCAACACTTTATTGACAAAGAGCTAATGTTTTGCTATTATAAGCATTGTACCGTATTAAAACAAAAACAATGAAAACAAAAACAATCAATAAACACCGTAAACCATTCCACCTTCACCTGGAGCATTTCTTTCGCACGCAGTACTGCTTGCTGTTCGTGCTCGGGCTGCTTATGGTTGCCATCCTTAAAAGTGACGGTAAGGTAATGAGTGTTATGCGTGAGGCCTACGCACAGGGCTATGGCATTGTGGGGCAGTACATGCGTGAAGAGACCACCCGCGTGGCTACAACCATTGACGTAGGCATTCGTGCGGCGCACCATTCCGGCTATTAACCGTAGCGCCCCGGTTTAGCCGTAAGCGCTATATGTTGTGGATAAGCCATGTTCCTTCGTAAAACTGTGGATAAGTAGAGTGCTAAACATAGCTATTTGTATATAAAAGTACTTGTATGTGGGTAGCTGTGGGTAGTATTATCAGCTCAGTGGGTAATCGTGGGTAATCCAGAAAAAGAATACCCCGGTCAAAAACAAAAACCACTAGCAAATTAAATGTAACGAGTACCAATGGCCACGGTAGATTATTTTCAACGTAAGCTAGACGACAAGCGTCGGTTAACAATACCGACAGAGCTTCGTGCGGAACTAGCCAGCGGAGTGGTAATCACCAGAGGATTCCAGAAGTACCTGCACCTCTACCCAAAGTCCGTATGGATTGATGAGGTTGAGCCGCTCCTAAAGGGTAATATCCTGGACGAGCATACGGCCGACCTTAATGTTCAATTCCGTATGGGCAAAAGCGAGGGAGCAATAGACGACAAGCAAGGGCGTTTTACTATAGAACAGCACTTGCTTGACTATGCAGGTATAGATAAGGACGTTGTGGCAGTGCGTGTCGGAAAGTATTGGCGGCTTATGGCTGGCAGTTGACCGATGAGTGACTTGGTAGGCACTTTAACAATTCAGGCATCCATCGCGATAGCGATATACAGCATACGAACACAGCGAGATCAGCTGTTCGGCAGTCAACAAGTGGCAATAGGGTCACCGCTTTACGAAACCCTCGCACCTTGTTCTATTTAGAACACCTCCCAAAACTCCACCTCACACATAAGTCTCTCAACTTACGAACAAGCACTAAGCAAAGAACATTCGTTCTACCGCCAAATGTTTGTTCACAACAAAAACAAAAACACGACAAAACAAAAAGTTGGCTGCTGAATAGGTGATCTTGCAAAAACAAAAACACCAAAACAAAAATAGTGTATAAAGTTAAGCAAGGATGCACCAGGAAAGGAACGAATCAGATTTACATATTTCAGTTTTGCTGGAAGCTGTGCTGACGTATTTATGTCCTAAGGAAGGGGATAGCTACCTCGACCTAACGGCAGGATACGGCGGCCATGCAACCGCAATACTGGCACGCACAAACGCACCAAGCGAAACCGTTCTTATAGATAGGGACCCAGCGGCCATAAAAAGCCTACAGGAAACGTTTAAAGGAACGGGTGTGGATATACGGCATGCCGACTTTTTGGCCGCTAGTCAAAAACTAGTAGAAGAAGGAAGGCAGTTTGATCTGATTTTAGCCGACCTGGGCGTTTCGTCACCGCACCTTAATATGGCGAGTCGTGGTTTTTCCATCCAAAAAGATGGACCACTCGACATGCGCATGGATACAACACAAGAACTAACGGCAGAGCAGGTAGTAAATACATACTCTGAACGGGAACTTGCGGACATATTACAGCGTTATGGCGAGGAGCCAAAAGCTCGGACTATTGCGAAACTCATAGTAAGCAATCGTCCTATTGTTACCACGAATGCACTCGCCACTCTCGTCGCTCATGCCTGGCCAGGGCACAGCAAAGTTCACCCGGCAACACGGACGTTCCAAGCGCTCCGTGTTGCTGTGAACAATGAACTGGAGCTCCTGCGCCAAAGCTTGCCACTATGGATCGACCGGCTGCTTGCCCCAAGCGGCCGTGTAGCAGTCATTAGCTTTCATAGCTTGGAAGACCGTTTGGTTAAACAAGCATTTAACGAAGCTAGTGGGGATCGCTACGACACAAGCCTCACACTACTCAATAAAGGTCCAGTTACGGCGAGCGACATTGAACTTGTTTCTAATCCGCGTGCACGCAGTGCAAAGCTGCGCGCCGCAGCGAAACAAAAATAATAAAAAAAGAAAGGCTAAGCCAACATGCCAATAGTGGTTAAAGACTTAAGCCGCAAACAAACTATTCACGTACGCGTCGAACACGACGTTGAGACACGCGAGTAGTCTGCACGCAGTGAAGGCCAAGAGGGGAGCGGCCAGTTATTGGTCGCGCCCCGACAGGCCTTATAAAACAAACATAAAAAACAAAAAGTAAAGCATGACATATTCAAGTTCTTTAGCTGTCGGCCGAAAACAAGTGTTTGCGGGGCGTAATCAAAACGCGACCGTCTTTCGCGCTGCAAGCGCAGAACGCTCTTTGGGGCCGGTAAGTAATACCATTATTTTGATTGTGCTTGCGTTGGTTTTGGGACTGCTCTATCTGACGCAGGTCACCAAAACGAATGCCTACGGCTATCAAATTGGGTCTTTGCAAAAAGAGCAGGCAACGCTACGGGCCGAACACGACGACCTTAAAGTAGCCTCGGCCCGTTTGCAGGCAGTAGACCGTATTCGTGAAAGCGACCAGGCCCATGCGCTTGTATCAGTAGCGCCGGCCGAAACGCTCAAGCAGTAGTCCTTGTATGAGCCCGTGGCAGAGCGGGTATACGTGATACGATGATGACTACTATGAATACCCAAGGCACACCACAAGCAACCACCGCACGACAAGCTGTTACGCGCGTACGGTGGTTATTCGCATGTCTGGTGGCAATTGTTGCTATATTTTGGCTGCGTACGTTTTATTTGCAGGTTATCCGGTACGGCTACTACAGCAAGGCAGCGCTCAGCGTACACCAGAAACAATATCAAATACCCGCGGCCCGGGGCACAATAGAGGCGCATAGCGGCGACACGACCGTGCCAATTGTACTGAACCAGAAGCTGTTCACCCTATATATAGACCCTGCCATGATAAAGGACGCTGGCAATGTAGCCAACGTGCTTGCTCGTGTGTTGGGCGGCCAAGAAGCCGAATACAAGACGCAGCTACACACAAAGGACACACGCTACGTTGTTATCGCCCGGCGAGTCGATCAGGCAAAGCGTGATGCGATTATGCATCATAAATTCCCCGGGGTAGGCGCACAGGAGATACCCTACAGGACGTACCCGGACGGTTCGCTTGCTGCGCAGCTATTGGGCTTCGTAAATGACGAAGGCAAGGGAGTATACGGCATAGAGCAGGCCCTGAACGACCAATTGGCAGGCAGGCCAGGGGAGCTCAAGGCGGTGACTGATGTAAATGGCGTGCCGCTGGCCGCTAATACCGACAATATTCAGGTGGCGCCGACGCCTGGATCACGCGTGGTGCTAACCGTAGATGTTGCTATGCAGCAACAACTCGAGGCGATTTTGCAGCAAGGCTTGAAGGACGCTAAGTCGAACTCAGGCGGCGCCTTAATTATGGATCCGAACACCGGGGCCGTAAAAGCTATGGCTAATTGGCCAACGTACGACCCTAACAATTTTGCCGACGTAGACGACCCAAGCGTGTTCCAGAACGCGACCGTTAGTTCACCCCTTGAGGTCGGCTCCATAATGAAGCCGTTCACTGCCGCTGCTGCTCTCGACAAAGGGGTAATACGCGCCGACACATCGTATAACGATCCCTCGCAGTGGACTATAGATAGTTATAAAATTACGAACATAGAAGAAGACGGTGGGGCAGGGCGTCGCAGTATTGCGGATATACTGAACTTGTCGCTTAACACGGGCGCAACCTGGTTACTGATGCAATTGGGCGATCCGGGTGGCACTGACATAACTGCAAGAGGCCGGTCCATCTGGTATGACTACATGACGAATCATTTCCGGTTAGCGCACAAGACCGGGATTGAGCAGGGGTATGAGGCAGTCGGTAGTATTCCGGATCCAGACAAGGGTTATGCTCGCGATTTAACGTACGCTAACACTAGTTTCGGGCAAGGTATGAGTGCGACGCCGCTGCAGATGGGAGCAGCCTTTTCGGCTGTTGTTAACGGTGGCACGTATTATCGGCCATATCTTGTAGAGCAAGTAGTGGATAGCTCCGGCAAAAAAACGTTGACCAACCCGCAAGTTCTGCGCAGTAATGTCGTCAAGCCCGAGGTAAGCAAAGAGATGCGTTCGCTCCTAGAATATGTAGTCGCAAACCATTCCTTTAAGCCGGCATTTGATTTGAATACTTTTGGGGTGGGTGGTAAAACCGGTACGGCGCAGATAGCAGACCCCCATGGGGCGGGTGGTTACCGCGAGAATGATTTTAATGGAACCTATATCGGCTTCGTTGGAGGCGATACAGCAGAGTATGTTATTGTTGTGCGCGTTAACGAACCTAAAATTGCAGGCTACGCGGGCACCCAAGCTGCACAGCCGATTTTTGGCAAACTGGCCCACATGCTTATAGATAATTTCGGTGTTACACCGAAGGGGCAATAGGGGCAAGGGGTGTATACTATATGCAAGTCTCATCTAAGCTAAACACTAAGGAAATGAATTCATGCACGACGTTTTATTCATATCAGTAGAAACGGATACGCTCATACGCACACTCTTGTTGGGCTTTTTGGGCTTTTTGGTGAGCATGCTTATTACGCCCGTATATACGACACTTGCATACCGGTGGCAATGGTGGAAAAAACCGCGTACAACCGCAACAACCGGCGAGAAGGCCACAGTATTAATGAGCCTGCACGGCGATAAATACAAAAAACGCCGCATACCAACTATGGCAGGGGCTATATTTGTAGTTGCAACTGTTGTTGTTACGGTGTTGTTTAATCTAAGCCGAGAGGGAACGTGGCTGCCTCTCGCAGCTTTTTTGGGTGCGGCGGGCGTTGGCCTACTGGACGATTTTATTAACATTCGCGGCAATGGTACGGGTGTCGCTGGTCTGCGTGGCAAGATTAAACTCGCGCTTACAACTCTGGTAGCATTTGTGGGCGGGTTATTCTTTTACTTTAAGCTTGATGTTAACAGTATTCACGTGCCGCTTATACAGACCAGCTGGGAGATAGGCTGGCTCATTGTCCCGCTGTTTGTGCTGGTGGTAGTCGCAACCGCTAACGCGGTTAATATTAGCGACGGCGAGGACGGCTTGGCTGGCGGCCTGACATCAACTGCTTTTGGCGTGTACGCGGTTATTGCTATGTTCGAGGGCCGGTTCGCCGTGGCAGGATTCTGTTTGACGATTGTCGGTACGCTCTTAAGCTACACCTGGTTTAATATTCCGCCGGCGCGGTTCTTTATGGGTGATATTGGGTCGTTTGCGCTTGGAACAGCACTTGGGGTAGTGGCTATGATCACTGACACTGTATTGTTACTGCCGGTTATTGGTATCGTCTTCGTGGTTGAAGCGGGTAGCAGCGCCATCCAGATTTTGTCTAAGAAAATGCGACACGGTAAGAAGGTATTTAAGATAGCGCCTATTCATCATCATTTTGAAGCCAGTGGCTGGCCCGAAACCAAAGTTACTATGCGGTTTTGGGTTATTGGCCAGGTGGCTGGTGTGCTCGGCCTGATTATCTTTCTGCTTGGGAGATATGTATAAAAGGAACAAATGATTAAACACAAAAACAAAAAAACAGGGAACGAGTAGTGGCGCTTGTTACACGTCGCAGCGCTTCATACAATAAGCCGCAGGTGTCGCGGCGGCACCGCCCGGATTATTGGTTGCTTATTTTGTGTGCGCTTATGCTGGCGATTGGGCTGGTGGTGGTATACGCCATTAGCCCGGCTTTAGCGGTAGAAAAGAACGTCGATAACAACTATTTCGTTAACCACCAGCTTATAGCTATTGGTTTGGGTTTGTGCATATTTGGCATTACATCGCGTGTACCGTTAGAAGCCTGGAAAAAGCTGGGTGTGCCGCTCCTTGTGGTGGCTGGTGTTGCAACGATTATCGCCTTGCTGCTACCGGTAAACGCCAATTATCCGGCGCATCGGTGGATACGGCTTGGTGGGCTGTCATTTCAATCGGTCGAATTACTGAAATTTGCGTTTTTAGTGTGGACTGCTAGCTTTTTGGCTATGCAGGCCCGCGAGGGCCGTTTAAGCGACGCACGGGCGACGTTACGGCCGCTTGGCATTGCGTTAGGTGTAGCGGCAGTTATAGTGGCTTTTATACAAAGCGATTTAGGCTCTGCAGGCGTTATGATTGCCATGGGCGGCACGATGGTGTTTGTAGCTGGCATGCCCATGAAACGACTTATACTGGGCGTTATTGCAATCGTGCTCTTGTGTACGGTCGCCATTACGGCCACGCCGTATCGGCGCGATCGGCTGCAGACATACTTGAACCCGCAAGCCGACTGTCTCAATGCAGGTTACCAAGCCTGTCAGGCACTTATAGCCGTGGGGACGGGCGGTATGATTGGCTTGGGGCTGGGTAAGAGCGTGCAAGCGTTTGGTTATTTGCCCGAGGCAGAGAACGACTCAATTTTTGCAATCTATGCTGAGAAGTTTGGGTTCATAGGGGTGACGCTGCTCCTCGGCATACTGCTGGTGCTGTTTGCTCGCCTAAAGGCTATCATGGAGCGGGCGCCTGACGATTTTACGCGTCTTGTGGTGGCTGGTATTTTTGCATGGCTCGCGGTACAAGCCTTAATTAATATCGGCGCTATGCTGGGTATGCTCCCGCTTAAGGGTATTACGTTGCCGTTTATTAGTTACGGTGGCACCAGTATTTTATTGGTTATGGCAGCCATGGGATTGGTTTTTCAGGTTTCGCGGTATACTTTGTACAGCGTGCCGCGGCAAACAGGCGGCGTAAGCGGAGGAAGAGGCTATGAGAATAGTCCTGACCGGAGCGGGTTCCGGGGGGCATATCACCCCGGTGCTAGCAGTCGCTCATGAGCTTAAAAAGCTCCATCCGGATGTGACGTTATTTTATATTGGTCAGCAGGGCGACGCTCTTGGTGACGTGCCAGCTGACGATAAAAATATCGACCAAACGTTCGCAGTACGGGCAGGGAAGTTCCGACGGTACCACGGCGAGGGTGTTAAACAATTGCTCGACGTCGCTACGATGTATAAAAATATCCGTGATGCGTTGTTTGTGCTGATCGGCCTATGGCAGAGCTTTCGATTACTGGGGCAATTGCAACCAGATGTAGTGTTCATTAAGGGCGGTTTTGTAGGTGTGCCGGTAGGCCTGGCTGCAGCGTTACGGGGTATACCGTATGTTACCCACGATTCTGATGCATTGCCTGGGCTTGCCAATCGTATTATTGCACGTTGGGCGCGATTGCACGCCGTGGCCCTGCCAAAAGAAGTGTACGCCTATCCGTCGGCCAAAACCGTAACCGTTGGCGTACCTGTGTCGCACCAGTTTCATGCTCTTACTAAAGAAGATGTTGCGCGGGCGCGTCGCCAGATAGAGATACCCCAAGCTGCCCGGTTATTATTGGTGACCGGGGGCGGGAATGGTGCAGATAGCCTTAATACAGCTGTTGTTCGCTGCATGCCGGACTTGTTTGAGCGCTACCCAAACCTGCATGTCGTGCATATCTCTGGGCGCGCGCTCGAAACGAAAACACGCCAGATGTACGCACAGACGTTAGGTAGGCAAGACGCGCAGAGAGTAATAGTCAAAGGGCATGTGACTAATTTGTATGTCTATAGCGCGGCCGCAGACATTATTATTACCCGCGCTGGTGCCACAAGCATGGCCGAGTTTGCCGTACAGGGTAAAGCCTGTGTTGTTGTACCGAACCCGATTTTAACCGGCGGGCATCAACTTAAAAACGCCAAGGTGTTAGCCGACCGGAAAGCAGTACGTTTGGTAGATGAGCGCTATGTGCGTGACGACCCGCAAGGCGCGTTTATGCCGGCACTTACCGAACTATTCGACGACCCCAAAAAAGCCGCTGTTTTATCGGCTAAACTCTCTGAATTGGCCCGGCCTAATGCTGCGCACCTACTCGCGGTGTTATTATTAGAGGTAGCAGATCACGTCAATCAGATCGCTTAGTGCTCACACAAACATATGCTGTTCAAAAAGAAACAACCGACCCCTGCAAAGGGTCGTGTCCGCCCGGATCTACCACCAGATCGCCGGCCGGTTTCACAGGTATTTTCATACCATGCAAACCGTTCGACGGCCGGTGCCGCAGACGGCGCACGGCGCGCAGGCACTGAGGCGCACAATACTGCCGGTAGCGCTGTGCAGGAACGTTTGCCGCGACGTAGTGGCCTTAAGCGTGCAGGGCGCGTCCTGGTGGCCCTAACGCTCCTTGTACTGGCAGTTCTTAACCTTATAGTCAGCCCCACTCCAAAGTTGCGTACGCCCACAGGTGGTAGTGCTGCGGATGCACTATTTATCCATCCCAAAGAAAGCTATGCCGAGGGCGCCGCCGATGTATTGGGTGATTCGCCCATGAACCGTACAAAATTAACCATAGATGCCAAAAAGACTGCCAGCGAACTATCCCGCCGTTTTCCGGAATTGGGCAGCGTTATCGTTAGCGTACCGTTTATTGGCCAGCAACCAACAGTGTACATCGAACCCGCAACACCAGCATTACTGCTCGCCACTACCGAAGGTACCGTATATGTCGTAGATACGAACGGCAAAGTACTCGCCCGACTCGGCGATGCTCCAACAGTGACCTCTCTTGGGCTGCCGACAGTGAGTGATCCGAGCGGTTTGCAGTTAGAGCTCGGCCGGGTAGCGCTGCCCAGCACAAACGTCAGTTTCATAACAGAGGTAGTGGGGCAGTTGAAAGCCAAACATCTTACCGTACGGAGTCTTGTATTGCCAGCGAGAACAAGCGAGCTCTGGATGCAAGTGCAGGGAACATCGTACACCATAAAATACAATTTGCATGGAGATGCCAGGGAAGAGGCGGGCGCATACCTGGCGGTTAAACAACAGCTAGATAAAGAAAAGAAGACGCCAACGGAATACGTAGATGTCCGGGTCGAGGGCCGGGCGTACTTTAAATAAGCCCCGCTCTACCCTTATAGTTCGCCTTTTGTTCATATAAACGTTATACACTGCGTCTTTGTGAAAATGTATATAAACATACACTAACTATTAAATGTCAAATAGGGCAGATAACAGGGGGCAGGAGGGGGAATATATATAAACAATCAAAATGGGCGAAATGCAAATGTTTTCACGACATCAACTGTGGAAAAGTTTGCAACAATGGTCATTAGGTACGATGCGTAGATTACTAATCAGCAGTATGAAGCGGCAGTAATGTCTATTAATCTCAACTGTAATTTAGGCGCACCGGTAAGCATAGTTATGTATATAAGACGATTTAGTCATAGCATGCACCAACTCCCCTGCGATAAGTGATATTACTTAACAGCTCAATAATGTACAAATAGAGTCGCAAAATATACATTGTGCGACGTTGTGTCGATTCTTTGTTTTGTATGTGCCTCCACCTATTGCCACCCTAAGCATTCGCATGCTGCTTACTATTTTTTGTCTTGCTCTGCCCTAAATATGTGCCATGTCTATTACTGGCCTGTGTATGTATGCTTCACAATATTTTTTTCAGTCACGCATATACTGACTGTTCGTTTTCTGTACGACAAAACGAACAGTCAGTACGTGTGTTCGTATTATGTCTATATCGTTGTATACCACCTGTTTTATGGCTATTTAAGATGTCGCCGTGCCGCCAAATGCCGCGTACAGTTTGCTTAGGAATCGCGCTTTAGTGGCTTCGCTCAGATCTTGGTCTTTCTTTGTAAAATACACAAATGGCTGCTCGTCTGGACTGCCTGGTAGGTAGTCTATGTAGTCCGGCGCGCCGACGGCAAGAACGTCAAAACCTACACGTATATCTAGGTCGGCTTTATACGCTATGAGTGCTGTTATGCTGGGTGATGCTAGAATGGCGGGATCGATACGCCCTGTAGCGCTTATTGCTGGCCGGCTTTGGTTGGGGTTGCTGGGGTCGGTGGCAAATGTTTCGAGCCGTGTTCGACGATCGGCCTCGTGATTATATTGGTTAAACCCTCTGAGAGCAAAATCCATATAGTTGTCTATGGATGTGCCCTTCCCTCTTCCCTGGTCTTATTCGGCGGTGGCTTCTTCGAGCGTGTAAGTGGCTTTGGCAACGCGCTTAAACTGCGTTTTGCCTTGTAGGTTCAAAAGAATAGTCGTTTCTTTTACGAAGCGGCTTTTAAGTACCCGCTTAACAATCTCGTCGCGGTGCAGGGGCTCCCCTGCTTCGCGGAGTACGTCGGAAATAATGTCGGCAACGGTGCCTTTGCTGTAGCCCCATTCTTTTAGGGCGTAAATGCCGCGGCCAATAAGCACGAAGCGTTTGTCTTTGATAAGCTCGTTGTGAATAGCTTGGGTAGTAACATCTTTGCGCTTAAAGTCACTCTGCTTAATGGCGTCTGCAATTTCATTAAAATGCATGTGCTGGCCGCGTTCTTTGAGGATAACGTAGATTTTGTCGCGAATGTTCTTAGGGTTGACCATAGGCCACTTAATGAGGCCCCAGCGGTCGTTTAGTGTTGCTAGATCTTTGGAGATGCTTGCTAGTGCGGCTGCTTCGGCGCTGCTGTCAATATCGGCAGCTTTTGCGGCTGTCGCAATGGCTACAGGTTCGCCGGCTTTACTAATAGCCTGAATAAGCTTTTGAATGCCAGCCTTCATAGCTTCAGTGTCGCGGACGTTAGAAATACCAACTGCTTGGTAGTGGTGGTCGTCTTCTTCGATGACACTGAGGTTCGGGCATAGGGTTGCTAAAAAGATGACACGTGACTGGTCTGTTTTGGTGTTCTCGGCGGTGACAGCAGCGGTAAGATCGCTAATACGAGCGGCGTTGCCCATTTGCTGTAATTGCTGTGTTAGTGCTGTTTCTACTTCTTTAATGTGTGGCAGGTGGTTCTGATCGGCCAGTGCCTTAAAGCGGGCGATAACTGACTTCTCTAGCTGGCGAACGCGTTCGCGGGTGATACCAAGCAATTCCCCTATTTGTTCAAGTGTTTCGCGCCGGTCAAAGAGACCAAACCGGCGAGCGACGATTTCGCGTTCACGGTCGCGTTCGACGCTCGATAAAATATCTTGGACAAATTTTTCGGTATTAAGCACCGACTTGGATGCGGGGGCGTTTGCCATGGTATTTTCCTGCCTATTAATGGTAGTCAATTTAGTACAATTATAAAACTAACGAACTGAAAAGTCAAGACCTCTTCTGTATAAATGTATTGTAGCACGAAATAGACAAGTACGACCACTATGTGTTGTAGAAATATCCCACAAAAGTATATTGCTTATGATACAAACTTGTGGATAACTACTTACGTTTAAAGCGCCTGCCGCGTCCGCGGGCTGGTGCGGCTTCAAGCAGTTTTTTGCTCTCGGCTTCGGTGAGTGTTGCCGGCTCTTTACCTTCAGGTATCTTGGCGTTCTTTTTGCCGTCTGTAATGTATGGGCCGTATGGGCCATTGACGATATTGATGCCGCTTGCGAATTTTTGGATGTACTTGTTGGCTTCTTTTTCGAGCTTTGCCTTGTATAGTTCCCGGGCCTTCTGTTCGGTTATATCAAACGGCTTTTCAGGTTTGATTGATACATACAACTTGCCGATTTGTATGTAGGGTCCGAAACGGCCGATATTGGCGGTAATTTGCTCACCTTCGGCGGTCGTACCAACTACCCTCGGTAGTTCGAACATCTTGAGCGCTTGCTCTAGGGTGACGTCTTCCATGGTGGTGCCTTCGGGTAGTGGCGCAAAGTGCGGCTTCTCTTCGTCTTCGGCTTCGCCACGCTGCAACATGGGGCCGTAACGACCAAAGCGTACCAGGACAGGCTTATTGGTCTTGGGGTCGGTGCCTAGGTGACGAGCTTGCGATACTTCCTCTCGCGAGGCTGATTCGGATTTTTCGATGAGTGGATGGAAATCTTTATAAAATTCTCGAATCATTTTCTGCCAGGTTTCCTGGCCTTCGGCAACACGGTCGAAATCATTCTCTACGGTAGCTGTAAAATCGTAATCGACGACGCTTGGGAAGTATTTGACCAAGAAATCAGTCGTTACTTCGGCAACCGGTGTAGGCATTAGCTTATTGCGGTCGGCTCCGGTAATCTCGACTACTTTTTCGGTGGTAATGTCACCATGCTTGAGTGTTAGTAGTTCTAGCGTACGCTCGACACCCTCAAGATCTTTCTTTTCGACATATTCGCGGCTTTGGATGGTAGAGATAGTCGGCGCGTACGTGCTAGGTCGGCCAATACCGAGCTCTTCTAGGTGTTTTACGAGTGTCGCTTCCGAGTAACGGGCCGGTGGCCTGCTGAATGTCTGCGCAGCCGTTATGGTGTCCAGGGCTAGTTTTTCGCCTTGCGATATGTCGGGCAGGAGCGTGTCGTCTTTGCCGCCATAGTAGACCTTAAGGAAGCCGTCAAACTGCAAGATTTCGCCTTTGGCGATAAGTTTTTCCTTGCGGGTAGATATGCCAATGGTTACTTCTGTTTTTTCGGTTTGTGCGGGCGACATTTGGCTGGCGAGGGCTCGTTGCCAAATAAGCTGGTATAACTTTTGCTGGCCGGCATCCTCGCCGGCTTTCGTGTTGTTAAAGTCGGTGGGCCGGATTGCCTCGTGGGCTTCCTGGGCGCTTTCGTTCTTGGTTTTAAATTGCCGTACCTGGTGATAGCGGTCGCCGTATTCTTTTTTAATGAAGTCCTCGGCCGCCTTGATGGCGTAGCCACTAAGCGTCGTACTGTCGGTACGCATGTAGGTAATCTTGCCCTCTTCGTACAACCGTTGGGCGATGACCATAGTTTGCTTAACGCTGAATCCAAGGCGACGGGCCGCCTCTTGTTGCAAGGTGCTGGTCGTGAACGGTGCGCCTGGGTTGCGGCTGCCTGGCTTTTGTTCGATTGCCTCTACGGTAAATTCGGCTTTGGCGGCATCTTCCAGGAAGGTGCTGGCTGTGTCTTTTTGGGCGAGTTTATCCGGTAGTTCGGCCTTAAGTTCCTGACCTTTGACGTCAAAAAATGCAGTGATTTTATATGAACTTTCAGGGGTAAAGTCTTTTATGTCGCGCTCGCGGTCAACAATCAGGCGTACGGCTACCGACTGTACACGGCCGGCGCTTAGGCCTGTCCGCACCTTTTTCCATAATACGGGCGATAGTTCGTAGCCTACCAAGCGGTCGAGTACACGGCGGGCTTGCTGGGCGTCTACCAAGTTTTTATCGACAAAGCGTGGATTCTCGATGGCGTGCTCTATGGCCGATTTTGTGATTTCGTGAAATACGATCCGCTTGGTTTTTTCGGGGTCGAGCTTGAGCGCCTGCGTAAGGTGCCAGGCTATGGCTTCGCCCTCGCGGTCTTCATCGCTTGCTAGCCATACTTCGTGACCTTTGGCAGCCTTTTTAAGCTCGTTGACCACCTTTGTTTTGTCCGGGCTAATAGCATAGGTAGGCTCGAAGTCGTGTTCTATGTCTATGTTCAGGCCTTTTTTAGGTAAATCACGAATATGGCCAAAACTACTTTTGACGGTAAAATCTTTGCCAAGATATTTTTCTATGGTTTTAGCTTTGGCGGGGCTCTCTACAATAACTAGGTTTTTGCTCATGCTTATTCTGTGTATGGTAATGCAACGCCTCATACTACGCAAGTTCTGTCTGGATTGCAAGTTGCGCTCATGCACCGCCCTTACTCCAGTCGGGCAAAAGCCCGCCTTGCATAAGGGTTCTTGGCACCCAACGCGTCTTTCTGCTCCGGTACTCGACACCGTACCTTAGTACGGCTTACTCCGTTCCTCGCAGAAAGACGCGTTGGGCACTCAAGTGCAAGACCGCTCGTCGGTGGTGAGCTGACGTTGCGTCCAATCCACACTGAAGCTGCGGACAGTGGTAACTTGGGATGTTCCTCGCCCAAATACGCACTGGGTACTCAAGCGCACGGCCCTCAACAGTGGTAGGGAGTTTTTAGCCGCCTAGGTATTGGCCTAGTTTGTAGCCGGCGTAGATGCCGGCGAATGCGCCGAGGGTGCTGAGCAGAATGCTTTGCCAGCCGAATAGGCCGCCTCCCATAAGCGAGCCAATCCAGCCGCCGAGTGCAGAGCCTACGGTTATGCCGATCCATATTAATAGTTTTGTCATAGTTCTTATTGTAATCCCCATTGGTTGTTACCGAGTGGTCGGACAAGCCCACGTATTTCGAGCATGGTAAGCGTTTGGTTGAAAACGGGCAGTGAAAGCTCGCTTTGCGTCTGTAGCGTGGTGCCGTCGCTTGTGCCGCCGACTAGCAGGTCTAGGACTGTTTGTTCATTGGGGTTGGCGCCTTTGGGCGCAACCGATGCGCGGCCCTTTTGGGTAAGCCCGAGCACGTGGAATATATCTGTCGTACTGGTAACTGGCGTTGCGCCTGATTTTATAAGGTTATTCGTGCCGGTCGAGGTCGGGCTGGTTATATTGCCCGGGACGGCCAGAACCTCCTTACCCTGCTCTATGGCGAACTGTGCAGTGTGTAGCGTACCGCTTTTAGCGGCGGCTTCGGTAATAAGAACGGCATCGCACAGGCCAGAAGCAATGCGGTTGCGGGCTATAAAATTACCCTTATAGGCGATGGGTGTATCTGGAGTATATTCGCTTATAAGCGCCCCGCCCTGCTCTATGATTTGTCGGGCAAGCCCGCGGTGGCCAGCGGGGTAAATATGCTCGAAACCGCTTGGCAATACGGCAATGGTAAGGCCACCAGCGTCGAGTGCCGCCTGATGGGCAATACTGTCTACCCCGATGGCCAGGCCGCTTATAATGACTACCCCGGATCTTGCTAATTCTCCAGCTAAATGTGCGGTGACTTCTCTACCATAGGCAGACACCTTGCGGCTGCCTATAACGGTGACGCTGGGCCGAGCGAATAGCTCATTAACATCATTAGCAGTTAGAATAAAGAGCTGTTTGGCCGGCGGAGAAATGTCGCTGAGGTCTTTGGGAAAGTCCGGTGGATTTAGCGTAAGCTGTTTGACATTCATGAGAAAAAGTGGAAAAAGTATTGACACATGCTATATTTGGTGCTAAAATCGCACTCTGTAAGCGTTAAAAGAACGTTTACGCACCTTATATCCCCCATTCTAACAGCAGGTTCCTTGTTACTTTATAGTAACAGTGCACCTGCGAATTTGTTAGATTGTTTTAGAACGTGCCTTTTTCAAAAGTTGTTACCCTCCACTTTTCTATCGGCGCTTGTCCGTCCCTTTGGGATGACAGACACGCGTTCTAAAACAAACTAACCCCTTTAACTATTCTGGTACCTCTGTGGTATACAGAAAACCCCTGCAACTTTGGTTGCGGAGGCCCGACGTAGTGGGCCAGCGTGTCTTAACGGATGGTAGCTTAGCTACCGGCGCGAAACTTTATGGAGTTTTGGTTTTCGACGCTTTCGCTGGGGTGGGTTGAAGGGTGTTGGGGATGTCCATGCGGACGTCCCCGAAAAGACCGGCGAGCGGTGCCCACCCCCTCTCGCCGGTCTTTTTTTGTGCATTTTCCCGTTTCATTTATAATGACATTTATAAAAGAATTCAGCTTTGCAGCCAATCCCGGGTGGAACCAACTTGACACGTGGCGTGAAGTACTGCCAAGCGGCGACGCCGTACTGATTGATCCAGCGAATGGTGGTCGGTTGACTGGCCCACACGAATGGTTGCAGGCTGATCCTCGCCTGCGTTGGGGCGTAGACTTCATCTTAGAGCACGCTACCGACATTAACCTGACGGTTGTCCGGGGTGACCACGGCCCAAACAGCCAGGATTCGTTGGCATGCGAGATAATTGCCGATAGCGATGTCGTAGGGATAGAAGGTTTGGGCGCTTGGACAGAAGACGGCCCAGGCCCGAAACGAACAGATGACTATGCTGTCCAAAGCAAGTTAAGCGTTGCGAAGAAAAAGGCTATACCGTCGTTTACCTATGACGCACAGGCGAATTCGCCCATAGAATTAGACCGGCTGCTCTGCCGGATTGGTGTGTTGTGGGATCCACGGTACTCAGAACATCCTGACCATGCCAAAACTGCCGGCGAGCGCTTGGAGTGGCTTGTCGCGAGCGAGGCATTGCGTGAGCCATACATTTTTGCCAATTATGGGTACCAGTTGCAATGGTTATGGTCAGGTCTGGGGCACACGCCAGTAGCTGCATGTCTCACGATTGGTAGAGACCACGAGAACGTTCCAAAGATGTTCGAGCAAGCTGGCGTGCGGGTGCATGATATTGTAGAACCATATACGCCTGAGAGCGGTGCCGACGCTGTAATGAGAAGGATCATACCCAAGATGCTTGCAACACGCACTATTCCAGCCGCGGTGCGCACGTTACAGTAGTTACATCAGAAAATTGCGGGTTTCTTGGGGGAGTTGGCCGTCGCCGTAGACGTATTCGCTTAAGATGGCGCTGACTTCGCGGGTCAGCTCTGGCATGTGGGCTTGCTGTTCTTTGCTAAACTTGGCAAGCACGAAATCGGCGCTGTCCATTTGTTCGGGTTCTTTGGGGCCAATGCCTACGCGCACACGACCGAACTGTTCGCCTAGGTGTTGCATAATGGACTTAAGCCCGTTGTGGCCAGCGCTACCACCTTCGCCCCGGATGCGTATTTGGCCAAATGGTATGTCTAGCTCGTCGTGCACTACTACAACTTTTTCTGCGGGAATTTTGTAAAAGTGCATAACGGCTTGTACGGCGTCGCCGCTTAGGTTCATGAACGTCGTTGGCTTAACGACGATTACGCGGGTTTCGCCTAATGTGCCGTCGGCCTGCAAACATCTAAGGTCTTTTTTGTCTACCCAAGGGCCAATGTCGTTCGCTTTGCAAAACGCATCGACGGCCTCAAAACCTACGTTATGTCTGGTGGTGTCGTATTCTTTGCCTGGGTTGCCAAGGCCTACAACGAGGACGGTTTTGTTTTGCCCCAATGTGTACATACGAATACTGTCGCTCCCCTGGGGGCGTCTTTGAAATAGTGACATTTACTTCCTCGGTTCTTTTGTTGGGCTATTGCCGTGTTTGTGGTTTACGTGTTTTTCGATAAACCATAGTTGCACCGGTGTGCCCTCGTAATGGTAGCGCTCTCGTAATTCGCGTTCCATAAAACGCCGGTAGCTCCAGTGTAGGAACTTGGTATGAGAGCCGAATATTTTGAAGGCCGGAATGGGGTTGTCGTCTTCTTGCACCATGTAGTTGAGCTTGGGTGCGCGGTTTTTAAGGCCGGCTGGCGGATGCTTGTCGACGGTAGCGCGTAACCAGCGGTTCAGATCGCTGGTTACCATTCGTTGTTTGCGGCGCTTGTCTATAGCTAGAGCGAGCTCGAATAATGTTGTAACGTTCTTGCCGGTAACAGCGCTGGTAAAAATAAGGGGTGCCCATGGCACGAAGTCGTAAGTTGCGGCGATTTGCGGCGCAATTGCATCACGTGTAAAGGCGTCTTTGCCCTCTGCAGCGTCCCATTTGCTGACGGCTAATATGAGTCCCTTGCCTGCTTCTTTGATCATGCCGGCAATTTTTTGGTCGAGCTGGGTGTATAGCTCGTTGACGTCCATGACCAGAATACATATGTCTGCCTGCTCTATGGCGCTGAGCGAGCGAACAACGCTAAAATGCTCAATCCCCTGCCCGATCTTGCCGGGGCGGCGGATGCCGGCAGTGTCCATAATCTCGATTTCCCTGCCCTCGTACCGGACGATGGCACGGTTAATGTCGCGTGTGGTGCCAGCCCGGTCGGCTACGATGGCCTGTTGCTTTTTGGCAAGTGTATTAAACAAATACGACTTGCCGACGTTGGGACGGCCTAAAAGGGCGATGTGCAGGCGGTCATCGTCTTCGGCTATGGTAGCGGCTGGAATATGTGCGACTAATGCGTCTAGCAGCTGTTGTAAGCCTCTGTGCTGCGTCGTAGCTGTATGCATGATGATCTTTATGCCTAGGCGCTCGAACCCGGCTAGATCGGCCTCATGTTTGACCTTATCGACTTTGTTAACGACTAGAAAGACAGGTTTTTTGCTTTTGAGTGCCATTTTGGCAACGCGCCGGTCTTCTTCGGTAATAAGCACGTTCGCCTCGACAACGACCCAAATGACATCGGCGCTGTCAGCAGCCTGTTGGATTTGCTCTTGGATGGTGAATTCAAAATCGTCTTCGGCGTCTTTGATACCCGCGGTATCTACCAGCCAAAAATCTTGGTCGTTCCAGCTGGCTTTGGCCATAATGCTGTCGCGCGTGGTACCGGCCTCGTGTGCTACGATGGCCTCGCGGCGTTCGAGTATGGCGTTAAACAGGCTGGACTTGCCAACATTCGCACGGCCGACTATTGCAACGATTGGAACTTTTTGACTCACGATGGGAGTATTATAACAGAGAGAGCTTGGTATTGACAGCTATAAACGACGAGGTTATCGTAAGTAGATATGTCAGCCGAAGTTATTACCATCCCGGATGGGATAGATCGTCTTGCAACACGCTTTGCAGAAGAATACGAGCCGCAGCAGCGTCTGTTAATGGCTGGGTGGAGGGACTGGCAACGGGTAGTACGAACGCTAGGTACGCCAGTTTTACGCAATAGCCATACGTATCAGCTGTCGCATACCGAGCTACGGGTGTCCGCCTGCACCGAGGAAGGTAAAATTGTAGAAACGGCTGCAGCTGTAACAGTGCGTGGTATAGCGCGTCAGACAGATCATGCTCGAAGGGCCATTACTATGCTCCAGCGCTGTCAGGCGTCCGGCCTTACCGTGTTGCCGACCGCCAAAGATGAGTTATGGCGTGAAATAGAAGAGGCTACGCACACCTATCGGGTAATAGTAGAGCCAACTCATCCAAGCGCGTTGGGTGAAGATGAGTATTTGACGCAGCCGAAAGCATATAGTCATGATCAATGGGCGGACGCCATAGATGTTGATGGTCCAGGTGCCGCTTGGGAAGTCGCAGCGATGCTTGCCGATGGTCAGCTTGAGGGATATCGCGAGGCAATGAGCTTGTTCGAAAAAAACAACGGTACTCCCGGGCCGCAGGGTGATGGCGTATGGCTGCCGCGCGCCTCGGGCGGCACTTTCGACGGCATTTTGTTATAAAACAATATACCCGCCTAATTGTGCAGCAAGTGTGTAGTCGCCAAAATGGGTGCGGTGTAGTTTTGCAACGTTGTAGCCAATGGTCGCAAAGGTACGGCGAATTTGACGGTTGCGGCCTTCGTGCATGCGCACGGTATACGATTTATTTGCCTGATGCGTAATATGCAGTTTACTTATACCGTCTTCCAGCATGACGCCATTTTGTACTGCGGCTATGTCTTGGGGCGACAGTGGTTTATCGAGCGTTATTTCGTAGATTTTCTCTTTTTGGTACGAAGGATGGGTTAGTTTTTGGGCAAGCTGGCCGTCGGTGGTCATGAGCAGTAACCCGCTGGAATCTTTATCTAATCTACCGACTGGTTTTACATGGTGTAGCTCGGGCGGTAATAAGTCATATACCGTCTTACTCCCCTGCCCGTCCCGGCTTACTACATAGCCAACTGGTTTATTGAGCAGTATGGTCTGTGTTTCGCTGGGTGCTTGAATCGTTTGGCCGTTAAATGTGACGGTATCGTTTTGCCCTACGTCTTGACCTGGTGTCGGCATGACACCATTAACATATACCCTACCTTCGGCAATGACTGTATCGGCGGCGCGGCGCGATAATCCAGTCGCTAGAGCGACATACCTGTTGACTCGCATACGGCTAGCTTACAGCGATATGCTGTTGGGGTCTACGGGCTGGCCGTTTTGGTCGGTGGGATTTGGCGATATAACGTGGCCAGGCTGGTGTGGCGGCGCGGGTTGGTGCATGGGGTGGGTTGGGTCGGCGGCTGCAGGTGCATTGGTATCTGCAGGTTGTGCCGGGCTTTGGCCGGATGGTTCGCCCATGTGATTCAGGCCTTCTTTGGCGAGTAAATCGTGCAAGTTTGCGGGTACAGGCTGCCCGGGGTTGGCGGCTGCCGGATCAAGCGGTTGGATGATCTTTTTTTTGACGAGTGTTGCACTGTCTTGTTCTGGTGTGTCGGCTGGTGCCGCTTGGTCGGCGGGTACAGGCGGCGCGGACGTATCGGCAGCGGCTGGTGCGTCGGTAGCGGGTTGGGTTGGGTCGGCTGTGCTTGCTGCGGGCGTTGGCTCGCCGCTCTCGTTTGCAGTGCCATTAATAAGGTCTTCTACGGCTGCAGATAATGCCGAAGTATCGGGGACTGGAGCTGGCTCGGGTGTTGGTGCCGGCGTAGGTGCCTCGACTGTCGGTGCGGCCGTGGCGGGTTCTGGAACAGATGCGGAAGCAAGTGGGTCTACTGCAGGCCCGGCAGGTACGGCGGGCGTGCTGAACATTGGCTGCGGTGCTGGCACAGCGGCTGCGGGGTCTGTTGTAGGTACGGTAGGTTCGGGCATCGGCGCTATGGGAGGCGCAACCGTAGTGGGTTCTGGCATGGGAGCTGGTGCTGCTGGTGCGGGTACTGGAGCCGGCGCCGGCGCTGCAGCAACAGGCACGGCAGCTACGTTAACGGGGTTTGGTACGGTTGTAGGCACGGGGGCATTCATTTCGGCTGCTGCTTGGGCAGTTGCTGGCGTTTCTGTGCCAGGTGCAGGCGCGCCGTTTAGTAGGTCGCTTGCTGACTTTACGATGTCTTCAAGGGTAACCTGTGATTTTACGAGGTAACGGTCGGCGCCTAGGGTGTCGGCGCGGGTCTTGTCCTCTGCTTGGCCAAGGGCGGTTAGCATGATGACCTTCACATCGCGTAGGCCCTCTGTATTGCGTAAAATGTCCAGCATTTCGAAGCCACTGATACGCGGCATCATGACATCGGATATAACGAGGTCGGGCTGTTCTTTTTTAGCTACCGCTAGGGCGGTTTCACCATCTGGTGCGGAAACAATCTCGTAGCCCTCGGCTTGCAAACGTGCCTCGTATATTTCCCGTAAATTGTTGTCGTCCTCGACCAGCAGAATTTTTGCCATAGTACCCCTAGAAGCTTATGTTTGCCTATATTGTAGCATGTTCACACCAGTCATCAACTTGGTGGCGATGCTGGTGCGCTCGGGCTCGTGCCCGGCGATTTTTGGAGCATTTGTGCCTTGGTCGTATCTAAGCGCGGCAGGTTTATAAAGAAGGAACTGCCCTGCCCGATGGTGCTTTCGACCCATATGCGTCCGTGGTATAGCTCGATAATTTTGCGGCAAATAAACAAACCCAGCCCGGTGCCGCCAATGGTACGGGTGGCAGAGTTATCAACGCGGTAAAACTTTTGGAATAGATGTGGTATGTCCTCGGCGGGAATGCCCGGTCCGGTATCGCGGATGTATAGCTGTACGACCTCGTTATTGCCGGTAAGCCCCAAAGACACCTTGCCGTTGTCGGTGTATTTAACGGCGTTATCGAACAGGTTGGTAATAACCTCGCGCAAGCGGTCGGGGTCGACGTATACGTAGTACAGCGGCTTAATGACCTTTTTGGGCGTGCTTTCGCTGTCACTTGTGGCGTCTATGGCGCCGTTGGTGCCCACTAAGAACTCGCTGGCAAGACCTTTCTTTTGGGCGCCGAAACGCAAGTCCTCGGCAAGTTGCTCGGTAAATTCACCCATCTCGACCACGGCCGGATGGTTGCTGAGTCGTCCATCCTCTGCCTTGGCGCTGGTAAGCAGGTCTTGGAACAGCTGGCCAAGATGTTTGGTGCTGGAATGGGCTTTTTCGAGGTAACCGCGGGCACGGCTGTCTATGGTACTAACCTTTTCATTTAAGGCGAGCGCCAAATAGCCTTCTATGGCCGCCACTGGCGTGCGCATTTCGTGGCTGGCGGTGCTAATAAATTCGGCCCGTTGCTGTTCGGCGGCCTTGGCGCTACTGATATCGTGCATAATAGCCACTGCCCCGCCGATACCGCCGCCAGGTACAGCAACCGGCGAGATAACCAGGGATATATGCTGCTGTTTTTCGTGTTGCCCGGTTAGTACGTAGTTTTGGCTGAGTTGTTTTTTAGTCTCTAGTACTAATGTAAACGGATTTTCATCGAGCGACAGTTCGCTGTTATCTTCTTTTTTAAGCTTTGCAACCAAGTGTACGTCTAGGCCAGTTGCCTCGGTAACGCCCCATTCTGTCATGGCGGCTGCAGCTGGGTTAATAAGCCCAATCTTACCCTCGTTGTCTGTTACGATAACGCCGTCGGCAATAGACTGGATAAGTATGGCCGACTGCTCTTGGTTGCTTTGGAGCATGCCAGTCAGCTGAGTTAGCTGGCGGTTGGCAGGATCCAAAAACTTAGAACGCCAAAAAAAGTAACTAATAATTGCAATGACCGCGCTACCCGCCAGCATGGCAATGGCATGCGGCGTCAGCCAACCGCCGGGCGCATTGGCAAGAAACAGCACATACACTGCTGCAAAAAAGACAGACCCCGTTACCATCGCCAGACCAAACATGCCACTAAATAGTACGGTTACGAGCCACGCTCCCACGTACGCCCAACTGCCCTGCCCTGGCGCGCTTAATATAAGCCCTTGGAATATTAGGAGCGTTAGTAACATCGAGGCGCCCAGCATGGCCCCTGGCGGACTGGTACGGTTAATGATCCAGTAGGCGGTTAGGCAATACAATACAAGTATGCCGGCTACGATGAGTGTTATATCGGATAGTCCGTAAGCAACTTGGTACTGTGCAAAATCAGGCATGGCACGCGTTGCAATACCAGCGCCAACAATGGCAATAGCAAATAGAAGTATCAGCCCGTAGTACAGGCGATACCAACCTTTGGCGACTACTTGCATAACGTCGTTCATAGTGTGGCTTAAGTATAAGTATACGTTAGTGCTTGTGGTTTCCGGTAATAATTTTTACCCCGCCCTATTGAGGTTTTACCCCTGTTATGGTACAGTAGAACACTGACACGGCCCCTTCGTCTAGTGGTCCAGGATATTGGGTTCTCATCCCAAAGATCGCGGGTTCGAATCCCGCAGGGGTCACCAAAGAAAATGGCCCAGCAACGCGCAAGCGAGCTGGGCCATTTTCTTTGGTGGTTCTCTTCGAGAACTCGAACCCGTAGGGTTCGTAAGGAGCGAAGCACGCAGATGCTCGCATCGAGCACTGGAGCGACGGAATAGCGAAGCGTCATCCCGCAAGCCTAACGAATTGTGCTACAGAGTAGAATCGACGCCGAGGACCTTATGCTCTTCTCTCATCTGACTCAACTGGTTAATTCGTACGTAGTTTAGTAACTTGACAAAGGCGATTATAAATGACATACACAATTGTGTATCTAAAATTGTGTATGTCAAAATGACTTACACTATTTTTGTGTATCACCCAGAATGGAAATAACTTTGGGGATAAAGAATGTCTTCTTCCGATTCACAAATGCGGTTTCAAGCAGTCCTGCTTTCACTAAAGCATTAAGATACGATGACGCCGTGTTTTTTCCTATGCCCAAATCTTTTGATAGCATTTCAATATTGAAAACTACATTTGAAAAAAGGAAATCGATCAAATTCCTTTGGCGAAACTTCGGGGCTATCTTCTCGGTAATTAACTTTTCGTAACGAATTGATTCTTTTGTAACTTCATCGAGCGCGCGAGAAGTTTTATCCGCCTGTAAGATAATGCCTTTGAGGATATATTTAACCCACTCGTCCCACTTATCTTTATAAGTAACTTCTCGCAATCTACGGTAATATTCAGTTTTATTCGCAAATATATATTCACTAAGAAAAAGTATAGGGAATCGAAGATAGCCATGCTTAACAAGGTAGAGGGGCGTTAGTATCCTGCCTGTCCTGCCATTTCCGTCTGGAAAAGGATGTATGGCTTCAAATTGATAATGAATTAATGCGACTTTAATTAATACCTGATCTTCATCGCTATCATCATTAAAATAGTCCTCATAGGCTTTGAGCATGTCCCTAATTAAAGCTTCACCCTCAGGAGGAGTGTAGTATACCTTGCCTGTTTTATCGCTTGCAATTTGGTACCCGGGAAGTTTTCTTATGCCTTTTTGTGGCAAGCTTAGAGTTTTTTGAATTGCGATGTAATCATTCGTAGCGAGGTATCTCTTTTTGTGAAGAATGGTAGAGCCTAATGCTATAGCTTCGGTGTATTTATCAGTCTCTTTAATCGCTGGAGAAACTTTTTCCTCAGGGATTGCACGCGCCTGCAATGCATCGGCCACGGTAGTGATGATATTTTCGACTGCTGAGCTTGCCACTGCTTCAGGCACGCTAAAGAGTTTAATCATATTAATGGCATTAGCAAAGTTACGAAAAGTTGTCGAAGTTTGACCATCTAGGCGAGATAATGCCCTACCCGCCTCAATGCATAGCTTGAGATTCTCTACCGTTTCGAGGTTGATCCTAGTTGGGGGTAGCTTGGGGAGACCATTATTAGGGGAGGTAGAGTTGATCATATACACAATTTATCACAAAAAATTGTGTAACTCAATTTTATTGACGTAGTATACTTTGACTATGAACATAAAAAACCTTCAATTGGCAAAAAACATATCCTGGGCCCTGGCCGCAGTAACCATGTTTTTCCTAGTTTTGGGCAACAAGCAAAACAATCTACTGAATGCCGCTACGTTTGTCCTGATTATTACCGGCATCATTTTCTCGGTTCTGCAAGACAAGCAGCATAAACGAAACTAGGGCTATGAAGATTCCCGACACAAATCGCAAGCGGGCACTTATTGTGGTGGACCTGCAGCCAGCTATGCTAAAGCCGCACAATGACCATATTGTGCCCAAGATTGCCTCTCTAATTAGGCGAGTTCACTACGATGGCTACGTAGAGGCGGTATGGCATTCGGGCGATGGCTCGCTTTGGGGTGAAATGATGCATGTAGATCATCCAGAGGATGAAAACACGCATACCGTAACGGCCGTGCACGAGTTATTAATGCCCCATAATCCGCTTACAGTAACCAAAACGTCTCGTTCGGTATTTATGGGCGACCAGGACGTGGCGGCATATTTGCACAATCTTGGTATCGAGGAAGTTCACCTGGTGGGTACCGAGACAAACGATTGCGTCTTTGCGACCGCGCTTAGCGCATTTGATTTAGGATTTCGCCCATACGTGCTTGAGGAATGCTGCGAGGCACTGTACGAAGGGAGGCACCTGAAGGGCGTCGAGCTCTTGCGTTTCCAAAAACTTACTAACAATAGCTGCCTGGCTGCAACGATGGACATTGACATTGGCTAGAGCTATTTTTAGCCCAAGTAGTTTTGCTACTCGTATAGTGCTTCGTTGGCTAAGTTGTATTAAAACCGCGCCCGCTATTGCCAAAGTAATGCTGGCTATCTTCACTCACAGGTATTCTTTTTCCTTGAGGATAAGCTATCTGCTAGAAGCCCCAGTTATAGCAACGCTAGTCTATACCTATCAGAGGTCTTGCTGGCAGCGTAAGGCCAAAATGTTCCATTGCTTCTTTCATATGTTCGCCATTAAACACTACGGCCATAGCCCTTCCCGGGGTGAGCTCGTCGTGACCCGAAGCCGCTGCAATTCTCCCAGGTAAAATGCCGATGATGTGATTGTCGTAGACTAATGGGCTTCCGCTTGCCCCGGGTTTAATGTATTGTTCATGTTCGGTGCGTTTATGAGGATCAAACGGTAGAAGATCTGTAGGGGCTAGTGTTATGCCTATATGGCCGAGCACGCTTACTACTCTATCTGGATTTTCTACAGAAGTGGTCACAAGCTCTGCGTCTAACCCCCACACGTCTACCCAACCTAGCGGCAGTCCTCTGATGCTATCGTCGGGCCTATATGCTATATCTAGTGTCTGATGGGTTGTGAAGTTGGGTATGTTTTGCCCTTGGGCGACATGCCGAGCGGTTATCAGACCGCCCTTAAAGGTAGTTACTACACCCGATTTGTGCACGTCGGGATGTCGGTATCGCAATATCTGGCTTTCGCCTACGTTGCCGCAGTTGTAGAAACCCTCAAAGGAGCGCATCTACTACTCGCCCTCTGGCTGGGTCAGAGTCTGGCTCCGTACCGCCCGTCCGAACATGGCCGTTGCAATGTGGTCGGCTGCAGCCAATGGCAGCAACACGCCGGTCTGCTCATAGACCATTGGCAATGCATCCCGCGCTGCCTGGCCGCCCATATTTGTGATCTTGGTATTGACTACGCGTTCGGCGCGATACGCTGCCATGCCAGCCTCGCTTTCGCTGTCGGCAAGCATGCGTGCCTTGACGTGTGCCAGACGTTCGCGCGTTAGCTGGCACGCCAGTTCGTTCTGCCTGGGGTCCATAGTTTTGTACAATGCCGTACATATACCATGAAAGGCCAGCGCGGCTGGTTGCTGGGGGTTGTGGAACAGATGGCATGCTGCTTCATAGCGTATGGCTGTGAGCTCTTCGTAATTTGGTGCAGTTTTAGGGCTTATATTCAGCGGCGATTCGGCCGGTACGGTCGGAATGCCTGGACATGTGTCGTGCGCGAAATCGGCTGCCGCGCGAAATAAACTAGCGCGCCACTGTAGGCTAGCCGCGCGAACAGCGATCTTTGGGACAATAGGCATGGCCTGCTGTGGATTAGGGTTGGGCGTTCCTTCTGTACGGAATGCGACCCCGAATGCAGCGTGCGCCCGGTTAAGTGCCGCTGCAGTACGCTGCAATTGTGCTTCGGTTGGAGCCATCCAGGCTAACTCCGGTATGGTTGTCTTTTTATGTACGAGCATATCTGTCGCTGCAGCGCTGCCAAAAACCGCAATACCCGAAATAATCGTTGGGTAGTATAAGTTGCCAGATAATACTGCATCGGCAATAGGTTCTGGTATTCCAGTGTGACGAGGATGTGTCTCCATATAATTATACTATAACACATTACTGGGTAATTTGCTATATGCAATACAGTACGTGTGGCTCACCGCCTGAATGTCCTATTTTTCTGTGCGATAGTTAGCGTGAAGGCAAAGTGTTTTTCTAGCTTGCCTGCAAACTGTGTATCGATAAGCGCGGCAATGTCGGCAAGGAACTGTTGGCGTTTAGCTATCGGTAGCATGATGACCGGCGAGTATGTACTGAGGAGGCCGGCATAATCCTTTGCGGAGTAGGCCGTAACTATGGGAAATACAGTAAAGCTTTTAGGTGTAAAAAAGTGGCTGTCTATGTACGGCGCCTGTATATCGTGCGAGGTTGGCAGCCTTGGTGGGGACGAGTCGCCCTTTGGCGGCCAGTAGGTATCATAAATCGGCCGGCTTGCTGTATAGAACGCATCGCCCTTTTCGTCGTATATGTGTTCGGTATGGATGATTGCTAAATAGCCTTCTGGCTTTAGTAGCTTAGCGGCTTTAGTAAATTTGTCTTCGTCTTTAATCCAGTGGAAAGCCGTTGCCGAAAAGATGAGGTCGTAGGTAGCAGCTGGTAGGTCTGCGCCTTCGAATGCCCCAGTTATAATATGGGCGTTCCTGTATTGCTGGAGCTCTTGTTGTGCCTTTTTGGCTAACGCTGCGCCCAGCTCAATTGCGGTGATGTCCGCACCTAGTCTTGCAAGTGGTTTTGTGGCCTGCCCTGTTCCTGGCCCAATCTCTAGCAGCGAAGAGTCGGCATTGATGCCAGTGTCGGTAATAAGTTTGTCGAACAATGGCTGTGGGTAGTGCGGCCTAAACTGGTTGTAACGTTCGGCGTCTTCATCGAATGTTTCTCGTAGAACGTTGTGTGTTTGCATGTACGTATCATAACCCTACCCTTCGCATAACCCATCACTAGCTGGCGCTTGTTATTTGATGCCCGACTTATTACTATGGGTGGGACGAAATAACAGAGGGATAGCAATGAGCGAGCAATTATTTGATGTCCTACATGGCGTTGTCCACGAAGATGCGGCTGTGGCCGTAGTAGAAGCGCCGACCGATTTGGAATTGGCAGCGGCGGTCAATGAAGCTTTAGCAGACGTTGATGCTGCTGTAGCGGCCGGCGAGTTTCGGGTAAGTGCCGCTACACTGGACGAAAACCTTCCGCAAAAATCAGGCGTAGGTAATGACGTTGACGGTAAACATACCAACTGGTAGCGGCTATCGCCTTAATCATTTTTTAGAAGTGGTCGTGAATACGCAAACGGCCGCTTTTTTTAGTGGTGCTCCGGTGTGGCTGGATGAATCGTCGCCCCAGTATTTTATGTACCGGTCGTCTGGAGCGACGATTCGTTTACAGAAGCGGGCGGACTACCCTGCTACTTTCGTGCAACAGCACGGCTCTAAATTGTTGTTGGGTTATGGCGATGTTCGACAGGCACGCGAACTTTTGAGTATGCCGCTAGGTAGTATTACCGAGGCGACATTTATGAGCGATGAGTTTCTGTACATAGTAATCGACTTAATCTCGGGCGTTGTAACCGTGCAGTGCGATGCCTTCTCTACTGTTCCCCTGTTTGTGGCGGCAGGTCCGGACCGGTTTATTCTGGCGAGCGATTTTGCTACGGTACACAACCTGCACAAAACTTGGCGCTACCGCCTAAACAAGCGGGTCGTGGCGCAGTTTTTGGCTGGCCAAGATACTTTTGGGCAGACATTCGTGGATGAAATACAGGTATTGTACGACCGCAAGCGGCTGGTGTGGCGAGCGGGTAACCCGACCATTTATGTGCCGCCGGACGCCAGCATGCGTGACTACCACAAGCGGCGGACGGCTGATCCACATACTTTTGTGCCGGTACTTGAACAGACGCTGGATAGCTATTGGCGGCGCTATGTGGGTGCTGGCCATTTAGGGGGCTCAGAGCTGAGCGGTGGCCTTGATTCTGCAGTCGTAACGGCATATTTGGCCGACCGTGGCTACAAGCCGACAACGCTTACTAGTGTATTGCCTGGTGCTTTCGGCGTTAGCCAGCAGCGTAAAATTGAAGCTTTTCAGCAACGATTTTCTACGCCGAGCATAAAACGGCCGGCCCACCACCAGCTTGATTATCCGTGGCAAGCGGTGCTCGACCATCGGTTAAGTTTGCCGTTTTATCACTATGAATATGCGGTATACGACACCGACCGAGACGTGATGTATCAAGAGTTATATGCAAGCGGTGCTCGGGCAGTTTTCCAAGGTGTTGGGGGTGACGAGTTATTTGAACACGTCGACCATGCGCTCGTGATGACGAATCGTCACGCCTATGCAGGTACCTACCTTGACGTGCCTGGCTTCGAGCCATTGAAACGCTGTTTATCTGCATATAGCCAGGCCGAAAACGTACGGCGGCAGCCAATTCCGCTTCGCCCATACTCGGTGCTGCAGATGTCGCTTTTTGCCACTACTGCGCTCCGGAATGGTGTATGGCCGGTTGCGCCACTTGGCGACCCGCGGCTGTATGCGTTTATGCAAACCATGCCGCTCGTGTACTGCGACGCCAAACTACTTTTTGCTATCTATGCACGCGCCAGGCGTATGCCAAAAAGTATGTATCTTAGCCCTAATAATGAGGATTTTCGCGATGTAAATGTAGCGCGCTATTTTGGCCTGCATGCGTACATTACACAGGCACTGAGTAATTCGTTGCTCCAGGATATGGGGTTAATCCGGACTGAACCGCTTTTACATATGCATGCGCGGGCCGGCAAACTGGGGCGTATTGATTCGCTGATGGCACTGCTTTTTGTCCGGCTGCTCTATGCCGAGCTGAATCTGCGTTCCCTCGGGTTTTAGGTTCGGACTACTTTGTTCGTCGCTGTTACGATCGGGCTGGGCGACTTTGTTACAATGGACGCATGCAAACGCTATCCGAGCAAGAGATTACAGAAGTAGTTACTGCTTGCGAGCGTGCCTTTCGGGATGTTCGGCCGTTTATACTGGAGCGGGCTGGCAAAGACAGCACGGCTACCGATAAAACGGATGGCTCGCCGGTTACCGAGAGCGACAAGGCGGTAGAAGCTGCAATTATGGCTGCCCTTGCCTCGACTGGCGTGCCGGTGTACGGCGAAGAAACTGGCTACGACGAACATGTGGATGGTACGTTCGTGCTGATTGACCCTATTGACGGCACGCGCGATTTTATAGAGAACGTGCCGCATTTTACTAACATGGCCGTGCTTATTACAGATGGCGCTGCGGTAGCGGCGGTGATCCATAACGTGACGACTGGCGATATGTACACGTGCCGCCTGGGCGCCGGTGCATATAAAAATGGCAAGCGCTTGCAGCTTGCCGATATGCCATTGCCGCCTATTGCTTACTGTAAAAGAGAGTTTATGGCGGCTATTGCCGCTATTATCCAGCCTGTGGGCGTTACGCCCGAGCCAGCCCCGCGCAGTGGTGGTTTTGGTTTCGCGATGGTAGCCGAGGGCGTGGCGGCTGCGCGCTTTAATTTGCGCAGTGGCGGTTATATCCATGATTACGCACCGGGCGGTTTACTGGTCCGCGAGGCCGGCGGTGTGCTGGTGCCAGTGGCTGACGACAAATATACCTACAAAACACGCAGTTTTGTGGCCTGCCACCCTGCCCTGGCGCCAGTGCTTACGGCACACATTGCGCAGTTGCGTCAGCTAGAGACGCCGCAGCGCTAGTGTTATGCTAGCTGTTCAATTGCCTGCGTAACGGCGCGTACCGATGTGTCTATATCGGCTGCGCCCTGTACGGTAACGGTGGTGAAACCTTCATCTTTAAAGCTGTGGTATTCGCGCAGGAAGCGTTCCCAGGCGTCGTCGGTTACGTTGTGGCCACCTTGGCGCACCCGTTGCCCTACGCGTTCTTTGGCGGTCGCCGCAGCAATCTCGACTTCGACGACGAGGAGCGGTAGGTCGGTGCCGTGCTCTTTGGCGTAGGTTTGTAGGTTGACCACGGTTTTATTAAAACCATCTAGGTTTGTGAAGGCCTGGTTCCAGATAATGATTTTGCGATCGGTAATACCCTGGTATGCGGTGGCGCGTGACCACCTATAAGGGTGGAATTTTTGGTCGACGCCTTCTTGGGTAAGGTTTTTGGAAAAGGTTTTATAAGTTTCGCCAGTAAGGTCTATGGCATCGGGGTCAAGGATAACGACGTTTTCCGCGCCGAGCGATGTTTGTAGGGCGCGGCTAAGGTACGATTTGCCGCTGCCAGGCAGGCCGCGGATAAGTACGAGAATAGGATAGGCCAGTTGCATGGCCTTAGCGTAATATATTTTATTTCTAAAAGCTACCGGGGTTGTTTGCGTCATATGTATAATTACAGTATAGATGTAAAAATATGCAGTAATGTATTACGAAGACCCCCGGCCCGGTAGCCATGTTTTACGGCAAACACGTGAAGATGTGCTGAGTGGTGCGGATCGGGAGAGCGTGCGTTTGTTGGGTGCATACTTACGGTTCATAAAGAGAATGCCGGAGCCAATCCCAAGTCAGCTGCGCGAACGGGTGGACGAAAAGGTTTTTTGGTATGTATGTCGGCAATCTGAAGTGCAATCACGTGGCGAACAGACACGATCACACGCAACCCGTGTCGTACGGGTTGGTGTGGCGTTGGGCGTATGTATGTTGGGTTTATGCATGGGTGGGTCTATGTTGTTGCAATACGATACTGCCCCTACGCCAGAGCCTTCTGCAACTAGCTCTGCGCCGTACACTGCCGCCGAACAGTGGGTACTGCAAGATCCGGCACTACTGCAGCAGTTAGGGTTATGTGAAGCGGCAATAGCCCAGGCCGAAGAACAGTATGTGCAATCCGGCAATATGGCGCGCTACAGTGTATTGACCCATGCGGCAGCGATTGCTGAGCGAGAGGCAGTTACCTGCAGTCCGGGTGCGACGAGTGTAGCCGTGCCCGCAATGACTACCGGACGGCAGCTATTTATAACAGTTACTGCCCGTGATCTTGTAGGAGATGCAGCGCCGGTACTGTGGTCGACTCCAAAGGGTATAATTGGCAACTAGATTATTTATATGTTAAAATATATCGTCTTATGGAAGCTTATCGGGATCCTTATATAGAGCCGATCCATGCACCACAGCTGGCCGATCCGACCAATGCCGAGCGCCTTATAGTACAGGCTGGGCTGCATGTAGATAATGTTGATTTTATATGGTCGGAGATTGGCTATGGTCAGGCAAAACTCAAATCTGGCGCGCCCGTTCCTGATTCGTTGACCCAGGATCAATACCGCAGTAACTGCCTACAGCGTCTGTACGTCATGGAGCAACAACGGCCAGGTCTCGCCAAGGACCTAAACCAAAAGAGAGGACTGTACAATTTTGGTCGTATACCGTTGCGTACCTTGCTCATGCAAGATCAACCCCAGCGACGGTATAGCGGGCGCATTTGGGCGGGGTTTGCTTTGGATGACTGGAACGGTGCAATGCTCGATTCGGGCTCATGTCTCGACAACGGGCATAATCGCATGACTAACAGCGACGATATTGACCTGGCCATTGATGAGTTTTTTACACAGGAAAATCTTGTCGAGCGGCTGCAACGGCGTGCATTCGAATGGGAGCATGACGACAACGGGCCGCCCAAGGCCGATGTTGTTATGTTTGCCGGGCACGGAACCAGGGAAAATCTGCTTCTTGCTGAATTGTATGGGTCGCGGGGCGGTAGCCGTCATATACTACAAAAAACAGATATTCAAAATGGTATCGGCAAGGCTATCCTGGGTATCTCGCACCCAAATACCGTTGTGCTAGTGGACGCTTGTTCGGCTGCAAAAGGCGACGATAGCTTATGCGAGGTTATCTATGAGGAAACTGGCCTGTACACTATTGGTGCAGTCGCAGACATAACAACGCAGTATCTTCATTTCCGTGGTAAAGGCGGTAAACTCCAAGTCGTGCCGGGTTTCTTTACGGCCACAGAGCAGAAAAATGAGAAGTACGTTTATCACCGTTCGCCTGCTCGTCACTTTCGCCCACCAGCGGAAACGCGTCTCAATTCAACCGCTGCATAGTAGCCGTTATTTGTGGTACGGGTGGCCGGCGGTAATAGTGCTGGCCCGGTACAGGGCCTCGGCGGTGACGACCATTGCTAAGTCATGTGGCAGTGTCAGCTGCGACAACCCCAGGCGTGTATCGGCTGCTTCAATAACAGGTTTGGGCAATCCTTCTGGGCCACCAATTATGAAACAGAGTTCTTGGCCCATAGTTGCCCGTTTATCTAAAGATTCCGCCAACGCTACGCTGGTCATTTGTGGGGCGCCAACTACCAGCGCAACTATGCGTGCTTTGCCTGCCATGGTGTGTATGTGCTCGCTGTTGTTGGCGTATTTATCTGGCAAGTGGGTAATGCGTAGGTCGTGGTAGCGCGCGAGGCGGTGGGTATAGAGCTCCCAGCCCATTTTGGCGTATTCCAACTTTGGTTGACCAATCGTAATTATATGCAGTTTCATGGGGTGCCTACTGTCTGTTATCGTTACAGTATATAACGGCAATATCGTGTATTTTGACTATACGTGGCATAGGGCGAGTGGTTGCAAAGAAGTCGTGCACTGCTTTGGCTGGTCCTGGTAGCGCTTCTCGTTCGTAATCGTCTACTAGTACAACGGCGCCCGGGCTGAGCCGTGGCCACACGAGGTTGAGTGATGTAGCAATAGAGTCGTAAAAATCGCCGTCTAAATACGCGAAAGCAATCGATGGCGGTATATCGACAGGCGCTAGCTGATTGAACCATCCTTTATGTACTACTGGCGGCGTAAGGTCTGCGGCCCTAAACTGCGCCAGTAGTTCTTTTTTGCTGACACGCAGTGCGCCGGCCGCAAATTGGGTGCCTGCAGGGCTTTCGTCGGGCATGGTTTTAGGCGGGAGGCCCTCGAACGAATCGTATACGTGCAGTGTTCGTGCGCTTGACTCCCCTGCCTCGTCTAGTAGGCGCCGTATAAACAAACTGGTCGTGCCAATGTAGCAGCCGAATTCTACGATGTCGCCGGGCACGTTGCGGTTGAGTACTTTTTGTAGCTCGTTCCACACGACGCCTAACTCGTCCTGCCCTACTTGGTCCGAAATAATGCGGTGGCCTTTGAAGGTATTCATCGTACACGCGCCTCCGGCAGCTCGTCCCAATGGCTGACGTAACGGGGTGAGCGTATGGTGTGCTTTGGTTGCCAGCTATTGCCAAGATTTTCGGCGGCATAACGAATTTTACCTTTGCCATGTTTTTGGTTAATGCGGTCAACGGCTTGCATGCGCTTGACTGCGCGGTCGTGCTGGCCCGGGCTGACATAGCCAAGGAGATCGGTTTGCAAGGCGCCTGCTGGCAGTAAATCGTACAGAAATACGCCAAGGCGATGGTAGGATTGGCGTTGGTTGAATATGCCGCCCAAGCGGGCCACGAGCAACGAAATAATCTGCCCGGTGTCACTAGTGGGTTGCGTAAGCGGTACGTCTTCTACCCAGCGGCGATAGCCTGGCTTGTGTCGGTTGGTTTCGGTAAAAAAACCAATATGTTTCGCTAGTAAGTCGTCCCGGCGCAAGGCGAATGCTGCCCTGGTGGCCATGCTCGCAATGGCAGATTCAAGCATGTACAGTTCGCTGACATCTTCGCCGAAGGTACGGCCGCGCATAATGCTTTGGGCTACTTTGTGTTCGCGTTCTAGCGGGTAGCACGGTGTGCCGTTCAGCTCGGCAACCATTTGCCGGCCATGTATGCCCATGAGTTGTTGTGCCCGCTTGGGTCGTAGCCCGGCCAGATGCAGCGCAGTCGTGACGCCCTCGGCACGCAAGCGCGGCGCTAGCCGCCAACCCACGCCCCATACTTCGTTAATTGGTAGGCTGGCCAGTGTTTCGCTGCGCCAATCTTCGCTGTGGCCGATCCAGTCTACTGCCCCGTCGTACGCAGGGTTTTGTTTGGCCACCTCACTGGCGAATTTAGCGAGTGTTTTCGTGTGGGCAATGCCAACAGATACGGGAACGCCGATGTTTTTTAAAATGCTAGCCCGCACGGCCCTGCCCCATGCGCCGTAGTCGGTAATGTCTAAGCTGCTGAGATCCAAGAACGACTCATCGACCGAATAAATTTCGATTCTGGGTGTAACGGTGGTTAGTAAGCCAACAATGCGCTTGCTGATATCTCCATACAACTCAAAATTAGCCGAGAACGTCGTAACCTTGTGCTGATTACATAGATAGCGCCATTTAAAGACCGGTGCGCCCATGGGTATGCCCAGGGCCTTCACTTCGTTACTGCGGGCCACGACGCAGCCGTCGTTGCTGCTAAGCACCGCGACTGGCTTGCCTTCTAGGTCGGGCCGAAACACACGCTCGCAACTAACAAAAAAGTTATTGCAATCTATAAGGGCAAAGACACTGCTCATGATGGTAGCTTTCGTTTTCTAAACTGGTGGATTGTGGCCGTGACGACGCCCCAACAGCTGGCGTCTAGGGGTACTGCGTTGTAGTACGATAGCGCAAACTCGCCGCGTTGGCCGTCCCACCATAGGACGACGTCGTTTTTGCGCGGGTCGAGTGCGCGGTCTATAACGGCGATATCGCTTTCAAACACGCCGCTGCTTTCCCAAGAGTTGCCGCGTACGCGGAACAAATACGTGCTGCCCGGGTTACGGATGAGTAGCTCATGTAAATTAAGTCCGTGCAGGCTTTTATCTATTGCCGGGTTTGGGAATCCGGTATGTTTTGACACGCCCGGCAAATCGTTCTTCTCGTCCATAGTAGGTCTATTGTACGCCCTCGCGTACGTGCGCTACTTGATGGAATTCAGGAAATCGACGAGCTCGCGGGGGGTTATTTCGGCTTTCACTAGGTATGCGTCGGCTTGTTTCTCGACATCGGCGCGAATTTCTTCGCGTTGCTCCAGGTTGGTGGTAATAATGATTTTGGCTTTTATGGGTGGTGCACCGGCACCACGTAGTTGGCGCAGTACCTCGATGCCGGTAATGGTGGGTACCATAAGGTCGAGTAAAATAATGTCGAATTGATCTGTCTTGGCTTGCTCAAGTCCGCGCTGGCCGTCTACTTCGACGACTACGTCGTAACCAGCGCGCTTGAGGGCTCGTACGTACAGTTCACTAATAAAATGCTCGTCTTCGATGCATAGTACTTTGCGACCGGTCTTGGGTGATTGGGGATCCACTATTATCTGCTATACAAACTATGATTTTTAATCCAGCCGTGGGCACCACGGGTGATGTCGTTATTATCGCCATTTTTCTTTTCTTCGGCAAGTTTGGCATACGGTATAACGGTAAAACCGAACGTACTGCCCTGGCCTTCCTTGCTTTGGACCCAAATGCGGCCGTCGTGTGCGTCGATGATAGATTTACATAGATAGAGGCCCAGCCCGGTGCCCCCTACCCTACTTCGCGACCGGTGCGACCGATAAAATTTTTCGAACAAATTCCCAATAAGTGATGTCGGTATGCCCGGCCCCGAGTCTTTGACAAGCGTTTCTACAAGACCGGCCCCATTAATGTATGATTTTACTTCTATTGTCTTGCCGCTGTTTTTGGCGCTGTATTTTATGGCGTTGTCTAGCAGGTTAGCCATAACTTCGTACATGCTGACACGATCGACCCCAACGGTCGGTAGGTCGGGTGCGATGTTGGTGGTAATTTCAACGCCCTGTATACGGGCGCGCAGTGACAAGTCGTTTACGGCGGCTTTGACAATTTCGGACCAATTGTCTTCGCGCAGGCGTAGTTCGAATTCGTCGTTTTCTATGCGGGCGACGTTGAGCATGTTGTTTATGAAAGCGGTCAGCGAATCGGCGGTAACCTTCATTTTGTGCATAAAGTCGGACATTTCGGGGTTAAGGGTGCCATCCAACTCTTCTTCGAGCGCCTCGATGTATCCGCGCAACAAGGTTATGGGTGTTCGTAGTTCATGTACGGCAATGGCAACAAAGCTTAGCGCTGCATCGTCTTGGTTGTAGCTGGGGTGGTCAAACAATACAAGTAAGGTCTCGAAACCAGCTGGGTTGCCCTGGTTATAGTATGCTGCAAGGTCGAACTGCCGGCGATGGCCATTCACCGGCCCGTTTAAGCGTACCCGTTCCCAGGCGTTTGTGGCAGTCGGCTGCGAGCCTTTTACGCCGTCAAGCCATTTGTCGAACGTTTGCTCGGACCCAAAAGACATATCTAGCACCGTGTAGACATTTTGGCCGATGGTTTCGTTCTCTGGCCGGCCAATGTAATCGCACAAGCTTTTGTTGGCGAAGATAATCGTTTGCTTCTGGTCGAGCACAAGCAATGGCAGTGGTAAGTGTTCGGCTACGAAGTTGCCATGCATGTCGGGTGCTGTTTTGCTGGCGAGTTTTTCGACTGTATCGGCGACGTTGGCAAGCTGATAGATGTGCGCCACTAAATGGGTAACCATTTCGTGGCCTAAGCTTGGCTTGTTGAGGTCGGGTGCTGGCTCGTTGGCAGTGTCGGGTGCAATGTGCAGTATTGCCTGCCAAATGAGTTTTGTCGGTTGGGTAATACTGCGGGCGCTGAGCCATGGCAAAAGAGTAAGCCCGAGCAGCGTGACCGCGGCCAGGCTTACAACTACACCGATGTCGTTCAGATGCAAGACATGTGTCGTGAACCACCAGTCAGCGAAAATAAATGCGTTATCAATAAGTACGATAATAATCAGCCGGTTTCTAACCTGAGCGATAAACGATTGTAGGTGGTTCATATGATGGATGCTTTAGGGTTGGTAGCCGACGCGGTCGTTACCGCCGACCACGCTGAACCACGTTTGCCCGGCGTTTAGTTTGATTGTTTTGCCGGTGGCGTCAGTGAGCGCGAGGCTGGCGTTTTTGTCGGGCTTGCTCCAGTTACCCTCGGTTACGGTGCCGTCCTGGAATACAAACGCATGGCCAGACCCAAGACTGCCGTATGTGGTGTAGATACCATTGTTGCCTTTTTGCATAACGAGCGCCACGACAACCTTTGGTTTAATTTGGGTCTGGTTACCAGAGCCGTCGACGACCATGTGGGGTTTGCCGTCTTGAGCGCGCGCGTAGCTGTTGTCTGCCGGGTCGTAGGTAAATGTGGGGTTAAAGCCGTCACCCGAAACGCCGAACGACATAATGCGGGCATTTGGCGCCTTAGAGGGTTTATCGCTCTTGCGTTCAAATCCGGTAAATTGGCTGGCCCCGAAACCTTTTTGCGAAGCATAGTCGCGCAATTTGGTGATGTCGGTATACAAGTTATGGGGTGCCGCCCGGCTACCAATCCGGTAAAAATGAGTCGAATCGTGGTTGAGGTCTTTGACGCCCCATGCGGGAATACTGGCAAGTGCTTCGGCGCTGCCGCCGGCGTGTGCAATCGCGGCATCAAAACCAAGAACCCATTGCAAATAATATGGCCGCACTGAGCGGACAGGGCCGATATAGCCTGGGTCGGTGTCTTGGAAAAAGGCAACGAACCGAGTAATACCGCCTTCGGCAACGGCTTCGAACACAACACCGGCTTGGTCCAAGCCAGACTGCGGGCGTGCATCGAAACTGTTTTCTATCATGACTGCGATGACGGGTCGTTTATTAACGTCGAAGCCGACTTGCCTGCCGGTGAGCTTAGAAGCCTCGGTGGTGGGTGGTGGCGTCGGTACGACTTTTTTGGCTTTTACAATCGGTTTTTGGGCGATCGGCGCCTTTTTGTGCAGCATAAAATATGTGCCTACGCCGTTTGCAATAACAAGCACAATGATGACACTAAAAATGATCCATTGTTTTTTGGACCGCGCGGCTAGCCACTGTTTGAACGAACGTTTCGGCTTTTGCACTGGTGGCTCAGTCGGTTCGGGGGTTTGGTCATCGTGAGCGGCCACTTGTTCGGGTGGTATAAAGCCCTGGGGTCTCGTGTAGTCGGCGCTGGTAGTTAGGGGTACGTCGTATGCTGCTTGCGGTTGCGCTGAAGCAAGTTCATAGCCCTCACGCCGCAGCTTGCGGATACCATCGATACTCATGCTCTCTATTGTAGCAAACAGAAGGATAAGCTTAAACGTGTCCAAGCATGGCGTCGATTCGTCGTAACGAGACATCCTTGCCCAAGATTGCCAATGTATCTGCTAGGCCAGGGCTGGCTGGTGCCTGGGTTGTTGCAATGCGGATGAGGCTAAACAAGGTGCCTGGTTTTTGGCCAGTTTGCTCTAGCAAGGTATTGAGCGTGTCGGTAAGATTGGGCGGCGTAAAGTCGCTTGCTGCAAGCGCTGTCCTTGACTGTTCTAGTAGTGCGCGGAGCTCGTCTGCGGTTAGTTTTTGTAGCTGTTTGTTGTCGTGCCACAGGCTTGGGCTTATTGGTAAGTCGGTAAAGAAAAAGAGCGATAGCTGTGGTAGCTCTGCAAAATATTTTAGCCGTTCCTGTACGAGTGCCAACACTTGTTTTTTATACGTATCGTCGTAGGTTCCGGCTTCGGCTGGCCAGAAGTCTGCCACTTTAGCATAGAGGGTGTCCAGTGGCAATGCGCGAATATGCGCTCCATTCATCCACATAAGGCGGCGTTCGTCGAAAGTGGCGCCATTCCGCTGAACCCTATCCAGGCTGAATTTTTGGATTAGCTCTTGGGTACTGAATATTTCTTGCTCGGTACCATCGTTCCACCCCAGCGAAGCCATAAAATTAACGAGTGCTTCAGGCAGGTACCCTTCCCGCGCGTAGTCCAGGATGTCTTTTGCGCCGTCCCGCTTCGATAATTTTTTCTTGCCATCGGGTCCAAGTACCATGGGAACGGTCGCCAGAATGGGATGAGTTATATCGAGCGCTTCGTACAGATTAAGATACTTTGGTGTACTCGCTAAAAATTCCTGCGACCTAATGACGTGCGTACACTCCATGGCAAGGTCGTCGATAATGTGCGCAAAGTTGTAGGTGGGGTAGCCATCCGATTTTATGATGATAAAATCGTCGATTGCTTCCGCTCCTGCCGAAAGATCACCTAAAACGGCGTCGTGCCATGTGTATGCTTTGGGTTCGGACTTAAAGCGTAATGGTTGTGTGCCATCCCATGCTGGTGGGTTGCTTGGCCGATGGTTGCGGAATAAGAATGGTCGTTTTTCGGCAGTTGCTTGGTCGCGGAACGCTTGTACTTCTTCGGGAGTGTATGGGTCGGCGTAGGCCCTGCCCTGCTCTACGAGTTTGTGCGCCCATACTTTGTATGTATCTAGTCGTTGGCTTTGTGTGTAGGGCGCATGCGGGCCGCCAATGTCGACGCCTTCGTCCCACGTAAGGCCAAGCCATGACAGGCTGTCAGTAATATGTTGGGCCGACCCTGTTACTTCGCGGACTTTGTCGGTATCCTCAATTCGAAGGATAAACTGGCCGCCGGTTTGCCTGGCAAGCAGCCAGGCAAAAAGCGCTGTGCGTACACCCCCAACGTGTAAAAATCCTGTAGGGCTGGGTGCAAATCGAGTGCGTGCAGGTTTCGTTGAGTTCATCAGGGTAATTATAAGAGAAAATACCGTTACTCGCCAGAGGAGAGTCTAAACCGGGCCACGAGGGGCGTGTGGTCTGAGGGGTGGCGACCTAATACCTTGAACTCATCGAGCGTCAGCGTGCCGCACTTGGTCCAAAAGATATTGTCGTAATTGGCTTGAATAATGGGAAATTTGCCAATAAGCCGCCATGTCGGGTGCAGTACGGTGCCAGTTGCACGATGATACATCGATTTTGCACCCCACATATGTGGCATAAATTTAAATTGATTAAAATCGCCGCCAATAATGGTGGTAGTTTGGAGGTCAGGCAGGTTCACGACGTTCCGAAAGGCTTTGTGATGGCCAATATGGGTTTTCCAGTTCCAGGGCACCAAGTGCGCTAAATAATTAACGACGATATTTACTTGCTTGCCGCCATGCTGTACCTGCGCTTGAATGAGTTTTATGGTATGCCCTGGAAAACCGCGTACTGCACCGTATTTGTCTGGACCCAACTCGTGGAACTGAACAAGCAGTGGTGCGGTACGTGTTGCGAGCGCCGAGCCACTGTAGACGCCGTTTCGCTCGGGGCTAAATGGCGCAAAAAACGTGTGGTACCCCTGAGATTCCAGATGTTGGAGGAGTGACGACTTGCCTTTATTGTCGGCAAGCACTTCATTGAGCCCGAACGTGTGGGGCTGGTACGTGGTAATGATGGTATCGAAGCGTGTCTTGAGCTGCTGCAAGCGCTTAGCCGTTTGTTGGCTCTCTACCCATACATTCCAAAATAAAGCAGTAAACGGATCCGGTTTTCCCATGTTGGTATTATTACTCTGTTATAGACTTGTCGCAATGTCCGCTATGTCTTCTTTTGATAACGTTGCATTGCCGGTAAGGTCGTAGCGCACGCCGCCATTGACCCAGGCCGCATTAGTGCCGTCGTTTTTGCCATATATGTATATAGTTTGCCCATTCCGCTGGACTGTTTCGTGCTCGCCATTTAACGCAAGCGTGTTGTCTAGTAGTGTCTGGCTATTCCAGTCGGAGGCTTGTTGGGTAATGGTGTAGCCGCTTGTGCCAGACCGAAAGGTAAGGCTAACAGTACCGCCTATGCGTTGTATCCCTCCGGTTAAGGCGTAACCTGTGGGGCGGTAGTTTGGTAAGGACGCATGAAAGCCAGCCTGCACAGAGGCGACATGTAGCTCTAGTTGCGGCATATTAAGGTAGCTTATAAAACCTGCGAGCACAAGCAGCGCGGCGACACCGGCGAACGTATTAATGAGTCGACGATACCGTTTGGGCTTCAGCTTGTGTGCCGGCTGCGTATGGCTCGTGGCGCGGTGCATGGACACCTCGAATATGTCGGCGGACTTATGGCTTGTGCTAGCGTGGGTGTGTGTACGTGTTGTGGGTGGTGTTACTGCTGGGGCTTCCCTGACGGCAATAATGGGTACTGGTACCTGCATAGCTGCGGTGGGTGTATATGCAAGTACGGGGCTGCCTTCGTGATGGAAACGAGTAATGGCATTGTGCTTAGGAGTGTGTATGGCGCGCTCCATGCGTCGTGAGTCTACTTGCTCTACCGATTGTTTGCGTGCAAGCTGTTTGGAAGCGGGTTTAGCCATAACTTCTGCCGGCGGCTGGGTCTTGAGCGCTGGCTTAAGCCGGGCAGCCGGGCGTTTTACGCTACTTCGCATGAGTGTTTTACTGTGTTCGGGCCGGCGTGTTGTGCTACTCGCTGTGTGTTGTTTTGCTTGGGCTACGTCGGGCTTTAGGGCCGGTTTCGTGGCAGATTTTTGGTTTTGGGAGGCAGGTAATACGCCGGTCGGGTCGGCGGTTTTAACGACTTTCTTTACCGGCGAGGGGCGCACAAAGCCGTCTATCACTTTGCCTTTCGCGCCAAGCGGTGCACCTGTACTGGCGTCGTAGCGTTTGCCGTTTAGCTCAATAACGTGTTCGCTCACCTTTTTACCCTACTTATCCGCCTATGATCATAAGCGTTTCATTGCTCTTATCTTACTCTTACGCCCATATCTTGCGCAAGCCACGGAGCGGTGTGTCAGTCGATGCAGGGCACCGATTGCGTGGTACTAGTAACATTGTAGTTACTGTCGATGGTTACAACAGTGTTCCCTTGCCAGTCTTGATGGCTGCATGTGCCCTCGGTGGTAACAGCTGCAATCAGGCGGGTATCACTGCCCCATGTTCCTTGTACGAGGCGGTTATTGTAAAAGATCCAGTTTGCGCCACTGTGCCACCAGGCATCAATTATGTAGTTATTGCCACCAAGCAGCAGGTTGTCTTTGACAACTACATTGCTGAGTACTGTGTCGGTGAGGTTAAGCGGGAACGTGGCGGGTACGTCTTTGAGATCTAATGTATTGTGCAAGATGTTGAAGCCCGGGCATGCATTACCACCACAGACGGCTTGCACGCCATCTGAGTGGCTACCATCGGGTGGTGCTTGCGCCGGTGGCAGCCAGCAGGCATGGAAGTATGAATCTTGCACAGTGCCAGAACCTTGGCCAGATAGTCTGAACCCGTCGTCGTGGTTGCGAACATAAATACGCGTTGCAGTGTACTTAGATTCGCCTACTCCAGGCGAACCGACGCAGCCGGTCGCTGGCCCGACAGTACTATCGCTAATGGTAAAGGAATAGTAATTTTCGCCAGTACCCTGGTTGTTTACCGTGCCATCTATTTGTGAATTTTTAACAATGACGTTGTTTGCCAGTATGTGTAAGTCGCCCTTTATGTACCAGCCGTCTATTACTTGTCCGGCGGTCGTGACGGTGTACGTGCCATTCACTGTATTGCTAAATGATGTCCCTGCAGGTACGCCGGTACATGCAGGTGTTGGGTATTTCGGCAAGGCGCAGCTACCGCCGCCCGAAGGCGGAGGGGTCGGCGGCGGAGGGGTGGGTGTCGTAAACTGTATGGCTTTACCACCAGACGCAGCGCCATCGCTGATAAGCTTAGCGTTTGCGGTCAACGTGCCACCGTCGGGTTCGGTGGCGGCAAAAAAGCTCGAAGCGTTAACTAGGAAAAGTACACTACCTACGACGATAACCGCTGCCGCTGCTGTGAGTGCAATCAGTTTGTTTTGACGCGAGGCACTCCAGAAGGCTGTTATTTGGCTTTGTAGTTTTTTAATCATAGTGGTGCTCCGGTTTCATGATATACATTGCCTGTCACTTGTGTTTCGTCTTGGCAATCGGTCCAAGGTCCGTAAGCGCCCACCGTATTATAGAGTACGCGGCTAAAGTGGTTATTGATGACCCGGTAATTGACTGCAGTGGCGCCTTGATCGCAGTAGAGCGTATAGGCCCCTCCTGCCATTAAGTTATCCTGAATAAGTATGTTCACATCTGTTCCGCGGTTACTGATAACGGCCGACGTGCCGTGCAAGATGATCGTGTTGTGTACGATGCTGATATTGAGCGATCCATTGACGACGTTACCCCCGCTAATGTGGCCAATGGCCATTTGTATACCGTCGGTATGGGGGTCTGCACCTACCTCGGCCATGTCGTGAATGTAGCTGTCTTGCACCGTGACGTTTTGGTTCATGTCGAAGCCATTTTCGCAGCCTGATATATTAGAACGCTGTACTGTAATGTTTGCTTCCGATATTGCAGTATGGTTAGTGACCCCACAGCTAATAGTCGAGTCTTGTATGAGCAGCCGGTTTGCATCGCTGACAGCACCGTTGTCTTCGCGGTAGATGGCAATGTTGTTTGTGGTGCAGGTAATTTTAGACTTACGGATAATGACCGCATTGGCATTTGAGCTGACGGTAATACAACCGCGAATGTCTTTATTCTCAATAATCGTGCCGCTAGTGGTAACGTCTATGTTGCCATTAACAATAGTAAGTGATGTTCCTGCAGGAACGCCGGTGCACGACGCGTCAGGATAGGCTGGTAGCGGGCAGCTCGTGCTACCCGATGGCGGAGGGGTGGGCGTTGGTGTTGGTGTGGGAGTCGGCGGCGGAGGAGTTGGTGCGGGAGCGGTAAACTGCACTGCTTTGCCACCCGAGGCGTTGCCGTCGGTGACCAATTTGGCGTTCGCAGTTAACGAAGCGTTATCGGGTTCGACTGCTGCGAAGAATCCGGCAGCATTGGTAAGGACCAGGAACAGACCGCCTAGAAAAATTGCACTAGCAATGCATAGGGCAATAATTTTGTTTTGTTTGGAACCTTGTAGTAATCGCGTAGCCAACATTTGTGCGGTTTTCATGTGTGCCTTTCTATGACTATGTCTAGCTTTATTGTAGTACGTTTTACCGAATTACTATTAATCATGTTGCTGGGCTGCTGGCGTCGGTGTTAAAGTGTCTGCCCAGACATTACCGGTGTACTGGGTTAAGGTGGTTTTAGTGCTAATGAGGACCACGCAGCCCGTAAAGCCCTGGTGTCTGCCGAAGTAATTGTTACGGACATAGACTGGCTGGAGCGAGCTGAGTGAACCATGAGCAAAGTTGAGCGAGCAGCCGCCTCCGTCTAGATAGTTGTATTCGGCAAGCGAATTGGGCGAAGAATCCTGCCATGCAGCGTTACCATCGTTAGTTGTTGAGAGGTCGATCCGGTTATGCCGGAGCGTTGTGTTGGCCGGCCCAGCCCATGATTGCACGCCGTCGTTGTGTGTTGGGCCGCCGCCCTGGTTTGGATCTGACGCGAACCAATTCAAGTCGTGAATGTAGCTGTCCTGAATCGTTACATCCCCAAATGTTTTGATGCCGTCAACGCCGCCATGTACGTGTGCCCTATAAACGGTACTGTTTTGCAGCCACATGCCATCCAGCGTAGCCGATGGGTTAGACGGAGCGACCTCTATGTCCATGAATGTAATAAGTCCGGTACTGTTTTCTGTGTCTACAAGCCCATGGTTAGAACTACTTGCTTTACCCCTAAAAATGCAATCTTTAAAGGTAATATTTGCACCGGTGACCGTTACGAAGCCATGGAAATCCTTGCCGCTTATAGTCTGACCGTTGAACGACGACCCATAGGTCGTGTCGCTGCTTACCACGCTTAAGGTGACTCCTGGTGTTACGCCGGTGCAGTTCGCGTCTGGGAAGGATGGAAACGAAGGGCACGAACGCCCTGATGCTGGCGGAGGTGTTGGGGTGGGCGCGGGTGGCGGCGGAGGTGGTTGTGGTGTTGGGGCGGAAAACATGAGTGCTTGGCCGCCCGAGGCGCCAGCATCTGCAACGAGCTGAGCATTACCGGTGCGGGTGGCGGCTTCAGATTCTAGCGCTGCAAAAAAGCCTGAAGCGTTCGACCGAACAAGTATGTAGCCGGCGCCCGCAATCGATAGCGCTACGCCAATCGCAACAAGCTGATTGGCGCGTGACGCCTGTACTATACGCTTTAGTATCATAATCATTTTAATGGCGGTAGTGTTTACTGTACTCTACCATTCTTCGCGCCATGTAGTCCAATATCGGTAAATATTGTAGCCATTCATTTGCGTGTGCGCGTATAATGTGACTAGCACATTATGGATTTCCTAGATCCCGAAAAACAAAAAGCACACTCCAGACGACTTGCACTTGGGTATGCCCTGATTGGTCTGGTGCTAGTGCTGGCTACTACCATACTTTTGTATGTCGTATATGGCTTTGGCCTAGATAAAGAAGGCCGGGTTATCCAGAACGGCTTAGTATTCGTATCGTCACATCCTACCGGCGGTACTATTTATATAGATAAGAAACAATATCGAGATAAAACGAACACGCGCGTGCCGCTGCCAGCTGGCCAATACGTATTGGAGCTCGCCCGCACGGGATATGGCACCTGGAAACGTGCCATTACCGTAGAGGGCGGGATTGTCGAACGATTTGATTATCCCCTGCTCTACCCGTCTACATTAGCTAGTGCGACCACTAAGCGTTACGAATCGTCGCCGGCTTTTACCTCTAACAGCCATGATAGGCAGTGGTTACTGGTGGGTATGCCCTCGAGTAACGATTTTGACCTGTATGACTTAGACGTTAAGAAGCCTACCGCAACCATACTCAAATTGAATCCGGATATATTAGCCGCAGGTTCGACGACTACTAACTGGGAGGTTGTCGATTGGGCGGCCAATAACCGCACTGTGCTTCTAAAGCGAACGTATACGCGCAATGGACAGCCGGGAACGGAATATATACTGCTAGATCGCCAAGATGCGACGGCTGCACAAAATTTGAGCGTGCTATTTGGCTTTAGCCCGGCAAATCTCTCCTTCAATGGCCGAGCCCAAGACAAGTTTTACGCGTTTGACCCAAACAATGGGCAGGTATTAACTGTCGAAATCAAAAAGCCTACCCCCCAACCCTATCTTTCAGATGTTGTTGCCTTTGTGCCTGATGGCGATACAGTACTGTATGTTACGAGCGCAAATGCTCCATCGGGTAAGGTGCTTGTACGAATGCGACAGAAGCTAGATGCGCCTTATACCATTAGGCAGCTGCCAGCCGGCACGCAGTACTTGCTAAAGCTCGGCAATTACTCGAACGAGATGTTGGCCGCTGCAGGCGCAAGCTCGGACAACAAAGTATATATTTACAAAAATCCTATAGACGCACTAAAGGAGCAGCCAGCCGATGGCCTTGCGCCCATTCATATTTTGAAGGTCGATAGCCCAACGTATATTTCGTACTCGCCCAATAAACGAATGTTTATGGCCGAGAACGGCGACCAGTTTGCGGTGTATGATGCCGAGACCGATAAAGGGTATGCCTACAAAATGGATATGTCATTGGACGAGCCGATACCACATGCAAGTTGGATGGATGGCTATCGTTTAAATATTGTCAGTGGCGGCAAATTGGTTGCCTTTGACTTTGATGGCTCTAACATGCGCAAACTTGCCGCAGCAAATCCCGCACTATTGCCTGGCTATGATTCTAGCTATCGATACATGTATACCGTGAACACAGAGCACGACCTCATAAACACAGCGCTTCTAACGCCCGAAGATCTGTAAGCCTGGTCTAGTCGAACGGGTTTATGAGTGTAATAAGCTTGCTCCAGGCGCTCGGCCCATTGCCAGGGAGTGGCGTGCTTTGTAAACTCGCGGATGGTGTCGGGGCGGTGGCGTTACCTGTTGGATCGGGGCTAATTTGTTCGCCCCAAACGACTAGCCGATGGAGGCTGGTGCCGGGCGGATCGCAGGTTATAAGGGTGGCTGTGGCAGATTTGCCGGCAACTGGGTTGAGCACCCAGGTGTCGGAGGGCTCCACGACGCGTTTTTCGTATACGCGGTATGTGTAAACCTTTTTATCTTTTGTTAAGTAAAAGATGTCGCCGGGTTCAAGTTCGTGCAGCAGCACAAATGCGAACTTGTACCTGCCTTTATTAAGAATGTTATTACTGGAGTGGCCAAAGTACGCAGCGTTCCCCTGCTGTCCTGGCAGTGCAGTTGTTGGATAATGGAAAATACCATCGTTGAGTAAGTTTTGAACGTCTTCTTCTTTAATGGACTGACTGCCATATATAACCGGCAATTGTACGTTAATTTTGGGCACAATGACCTCTGGCGTCGCGTTCGGTGCGACTCCATCGGTACTTAAGATGATGGGTGTTGCATTGGCGGTACTGGTTGGACGGATGAACGGTGCAATGACAATCTCGTTAAATAAGCCGAATAACGTTATAAAGAGTACGAGCGCTCCTAGGCCAAGTCCAACCGCGAGTGATTGGATGTGCTGTTTGGCCTTGAGTTCGGTGGCGCTGCGTTCGCGTACTTGTTTGAGCACTCGTTTTTTTATGGCTGCAACTGAACGGTGCCGCGGTGGCATAGGTGCCAGCGCGTTCGTATTATAGGGGGTGTTGGTGTGTGTGGTGGGTTGCGTTGGTGTGGCTTGGGTGACTACTTGCGTATGTGTCTGCTTGTTATGCTGTGTTTGTTGGTTGGCGGTATAAAATTCTTGCCATACCTCGCGCTTCTCAGTGTCGGACAGCGCTTGGTAGTAGGCGTGCCATGCCTGCTGGATCTCGGCCAACGGTCGGCCTGAATTACTGAGTTGGTGCATGAAGGTCTGGTGTTTAGACCGGTGGCGTGCAGCTTCGGCCTCGGCTAGTTCGCGCCGGGCGTTGGGTTCGTCCTCGTATAATGCATCTATTTTACGGCGAATGAACGCGGCTGCTGGATTGACGTACGTGTTTGAGCGCGTGCCATCACGCTCTATACGCCGCATACGGTTGGGCGGCAGTATATAGCTGCGTTCGCGCCGCGCCTTATCTTCATCATCTGCAAATAGCGGATTCATCTATACTTTACGCTCGCCTTATCCATCTGATTATAGTACAATTTCCACCGGCAGGCCTACCCAGGCTTTTTTAACATTTGAAGCCGGAGTGGCGGAATTGGTATACGCGCACGACTCAAAATCGTGTTCCTTCGGGATTGAGGGTTCGAGTCCCTCCTCCGGCACCACATGTTTGAAAAGTCCCTACTAGCTCGCTGCGGGCAGGTCCTTTGCGCTTGTCGGCGAGGGTGATGTTTTTTCTGTAGGGATTGTTATTATTTTGGTGCTTCGAGCTTGCGGCAATTGATGTATAACGTGCGGTGGTATCGCGCGGGGTCGCTTCCGACCACGCCGGTAATCTTCCGGCGCTGTTACCGCAAGCACTAAATGATCGGTAGTTAAGTCGAGGTGTCGTAGGTCATCGGCTGTGGCTTCGCCGTCAAGCTCTTTTCTTAGGATGATACCTAGGCCATGCTCCGTGCACTTACGATTTAATCTTGCGTGTGTGTCGCAATGATCGGACACGAGCGCAATATCGCGCGCATACCTGTGGCGCATTTGTTTGCCAATAATGGCACCGTTTTGGTCTCCGCAGAAGCCAAGGCAATCTCGTTTAACCTGAACTTTATGGGTGACGGGGTGGTTATTCCAGTCAGGGCCAGATTCAATAACGAGTGTGTCATAGTTTGTGCGCTGGCATATGGTGTCGTCATGATGAGGTAGCGACGGAATAACGCCAAGCCATGGGTGGGCATAGCGTATGAGCCCTGCGACGACCCGTTGCTGCGCTCCCCTCCCCGCCCTCAATCGTATGCTTTCGCCTTTTTCACGACCCGAAGCAATCGACACTCGACTTTGCCTTGCCTGTAAACCGAGTTCGCGAATGGCGTTGGCGTGCGCTTGTTCCTGGAAGTGTTTGAAAGCGGTGGAGTCGTCACGTTCCTCAATTGCTGTTGCCAAATTATATAGATCTGCAGCGGTAGTACTTTCTGCGTCTCTGCGGCGGGGTTCCGACCCGTTCAGGAATGGCGACAAAGTACGCTGTGCGCGATGGAGCATCCTGCCTGCCGCACGGTCATTGCCACTGACTAATATGAGACAGCTGCGCCCAATGAGAAGCGATGCTCGCATGGTACTATTCTGTCCGTCAAGCTCTTCAAGAGCGGGCCGATTGTCCGGCTCGTTCTCTCCAATAAATTGTATATAAGTGCCGACTATATCTTTGCGGCGGTCCGGATACCCGTTGTAGCTTGGGTACTGCATATTGTTTTAGGTATACAATATGCAGTTCTTTTTGCCAAGTATTATGCCTGGCTGGTAGTTAATGCCGCAAAGGCGTCTTGCTGGTATTGTATCCACCACACGCTTGCGTGGCTTGCGGCCTGCACGCGCCATATAGCTTGTTCGTGTTTTTGTGCTGTACTGCTAATGCGGCCGTCTACTGCTACAACGACATGGTCGCGATGTTTGACTATAATGTGCAGTGGATACGTTGTAGTAAAATCGTGTAGCCATTCGACTATGTGCAAGAGATCCATACTGAATGTAAGAGCTTTGGGATGTTTGGTGGCTATAGCGAGCCGCTGCAGCTGGCTGAGTGATAGCACCAGGAGTGTGCGTTCCCTGTTGATTGCCATATCCGGCGCTGCGGTCACATAGTCTACTGCATCTTTGGTAAGCGTTACGATACCCTGGTGCTTGGCTAAAAATTTTTCAAGTAGTATAGCGGTTTCGGCATTACGGCCTAGATCGCCGGCTATGAGTGTGCCATCGGCCCAGGCGGCACATGCGAGCAAGTCGCCAAGCGCCTTTTGACTAAAACTGCCACTGGGGGTGCTGGGGGCGTATTCACCATTTTCTAACATACGCCCCACTGTTTTTTGCAGTGCGTCGGGTAGCAGTACGCGGGCCGTGCCAACGCCTGCTTTCGCTGTCTCGGCAAATGCTTCGGCTGGAGCAGCAAAGCCATGCAGATTACCACCGGCAATACATACTTTACCTGCCTGCTGCTTATTTTGGGGCCGGCTCCATTCTAAATCCGGAAACAGTGGTTTACCTGGTTCTTGCCGTAGCCAATAATCGCGGTTCATATGCTGATTGTACGATATCTGCGCACGCTTCGGGTTGCAACCATAGGCTATCGTGTGACCCACGGTAACTAATATAGGTGTACTGCGGCAGCCTGGCTGCTTCGTCGTGCGGCAGTCGTCGGGCCCATGGATCGCTCTGTGTAGTGACGACCCATACTTGTGCAGCGTGCATGTTTGGCAGTCTGTCGTACTGTTTCAGACCATTGGCAATCATACGCATCGTATAGGCTACACGGGTTGTTGCATACCACAGGTTATATAGTGCTTTCCGTGCCCATCGCAGCGCCTGTCGCTGCCGCATGCTGTACAGGCACTCGGCCGCTATTTTGTGCATGAATGTCGCAATGTATGGGAGTGTCGTCGCGCATGCCGGGTTCATTATGATAACCGTTTTATCGGCTAAGTCGCCTGGCAATACAAAAATGCCGCCTGAGTGGGCAACCAGTATGTTGGCGGTGGCTGCCTGGTCTGTTAACACGAATCCCCTCTGTTGTAGTTCGGCAGCCAAGCGTGCGGCATGCTTTGGTCCCTCGCCGAATCCGTATACGATGCATACGGTTGGGCGCGCGTGTACCATTTAGACCTTTAGCGTGATACTTATTGGGCAATGGTCGGAGCCCATTATTTTGGGGTGAATCTCGGCAGCGGTTATCTTATGTTTCAGTGCCTCCGAGACCAAAAAGTAATCGATGCGCCACCCTACGTTATTGGCTCGTGCGTTACCCCAATGACTCCACCAGGTATAATGCCCATTGCCTTTTTTGAATAGGCGCAGTGTATCTACAAAGCCAGCATCAATGAAGTTCTGGAACCCTTCACGTTCCTCGATAGTGTAACCCTTCTTGCCTTCATTGGGCTTGGGGCGTGCTAAATCGTCGGGGGTGTGCGCAACGTTTAAGTCGCCGCAAAACACAACAGGCTTGGTTTTTTCAAGTTGCTTACAGTACGCCAAAAAAGCCGGATCCCAGTGCTTATGGCGTAGCTCTAGCCTGCTTAAATCATCTTTAGCATTCGGCGTGTAGACGTCCACTAAATAAAAAGTATCGAACTCGGCGGCAATAACCCTACCTTCGTTGGCCGAATTGCGCGTGGCGCTATCTACGAACGAATATTTTTTAGCAAAATTTTCTGGGAACCCGTAGGTAACACTCAGTGGTTTTACTTTTGTAAAAATGGCGGTGCCGGAATAGCCCTTTTTGGCGGCCGAGTTCCAAAATTCTTCGTAACCTTCAAGACTAATCTCGGCCTGTCCTTGTTCGGCCTTGGTTTCTTGCAGGCAGATGATATCTGGCTGCTCGGCATCTATGAACGGTTTAAACAATTCTTTGCGTACGACGGCTCGAATGCCGTTTACATTCCATGAATAAATTCTCATGTGTTTAGTATGAACCCATTGCATATCTTCCTGCAAATAGCGAAAAACCAGCTGGTTTTGCAGCTGTGGGAAGATATGCAATGGGTTCTATACGACAACCAGGACGACATGGTACGCTAGGGGCAATGTACAGACGCGTTGTGCTTAAAATCTCCGGCGAGCAGCTGAGCGGCAAGCATGAATTTGGTGTCGACCCGGAGGTTGGCAGCTACTTGGCACGCGAATGCCAAAAAGTAGTGGCGGCCGGCTGCCAGCTCATATTGGTAGTCGGTGGCGGCAATATGGTGCGCGGTGCCGAGGTGGCTGGTAATGGCATTAAACGCGTGACGGCAGACCAAATGGGTATGCTCAGCGGTCTTATAAACGCCATGGCGCTGACAGATATTTTTGAGAGTGCCCATGTCGCTACTCGGTGCATGAGTAACATTTACGCGCAGCAGGTTGCCGAATCGTACTCGTTCCGACTGGCCGAAAAACATTTGGAGCGCGGGCGAATAATTATTATTGGCGGCGGCACTGCCCGCCCCTATGTAACCCACGACACTGCGGCTGTGAGCTTTGCACTAGAACTCGACGCCGAGGTAGTCCTGAAATGTACCAAGGTAGACGGCGTCTACGATAAAGATCCTAAAAAATTTTCAGGCGCTACCCTACTTCCCAAGCTAACCTATCAAGAAGCTGTCGCGAACGATGCGATTATGGTTATGGACAAAGCGGCACTGGGCCTCGCTATGGAGCAAGACATACCGGTAATCGTGCTGAATCCCATGCAACCCGATACGATAGTCAAAGCCGTCCGCGGCGAACAAATAGGCAGTTATATTTCTTGAAAGCACTTGCGCACGACCGCAAGCCTGCCAAGGGCTACGCTGTCGAGCCTGACCTCTTCCAGCCTTGCTTCTAAATAAGCTCCATCGATGTTTATAGTTTGCCTGCCATTGTTATCTCGTTGCCTGGCAAGCATTGCAATGTCTTCTTGATCTTTGCTACGCCACATAGCGGCTTTAAATAAAATTGTTTCCGTGGGGCACACGAAGTTGATAGTATAGCCATTATCACCCTTCATGGTGCTGTGTTTTTTTACTAAATCGGTATAGGTAAAGTAGCCAGGCTCGCCGTCTGATCCGGCCTTAACTTCCAAATCCCCGCGCAATAAAAACGAAACGCTCTCATGTGGCATGTCGTCAGGCCATATAAGCGGCCGCATATTGTATGCAACGCCGCCCAGGATTTTGTGCGCTCTTGGAAAATTATGTGCATCTATTAGGGCGTCGGCGTCGCCGACCGGGCGTTTTTCGTCGAGCAAATAAGCGACATGACCGCCCGAATAAATGGCATACGGTATGTTATGTGTCCGTAACAGGCGTAATGAACGCATAGTATCTGTGCTAAAAAGATGGGTGGGTATAGCTTCTCGTGATGATCGGTACATAAATTATTTATATCTCTGCATGATTTCGTTAAAATGAATAATCTTATGTCGGAATTAGCACCTACTAATATGCCTCCTTACGTGGACTATCCGTTTATGTTTGGCGGTGGTCCCTTGCCCGAACACGTTAAACCGGCTCGGGCGGCGAATACTGTGTTTGCGCGAAAGCTTATAATACCTGATCATCCTGGATTTGTACCGAACAATTTAGATGATCTAGTGGTAGAAACATGCGCGATCGTTCTGACTGCCGCCGATTACCGGTTCGGCCGTAACACTGCCGGGCTTGGCGCCATGGCTCATGAACACGAAGATGGCATCTGGCAGTACCACACGATGCCAACGTTTTACCACAACGGTGACGGCACGCGGCTAGCAATGCTCGGCACGAAAACATATATGGATTTTGTAAGTAGCATCGAGGGTGTCGACTCCCCTTACACCGATCGACGTACTCGCCTGGCGGCTTTACTTACGGCAGCATATGACGATCTCGTGTTTGGTAAGCGTGGTCGTGGTGGCGACGAGCGGTACAGCGCACAGCTTGCACACGATCATATGTCGCTTCAGGGTTTCTCACAGGACGTGATTGAAGCGGTGACGGTCGGTATTGAAGCGTCCATATTTAACGAGCAAACGTTCAGCCAGGGCTATGACCCAGCCAAAGGTGCCGAGGCCGTACAACGAGCTTCGCTAGTTGGGGACCTATGGGCGACGGGGACGCCGCGTTGCACGATGAACACATTTTTGTTACTTGTCGAGAATTTATGGAAACAAGATACGGCCCATGCTTTTGGGCAGGTATTGCGTACGCAAGCTTTAAACGAGGCGCTCCAAACATTTGATTGGGCGGCCGAAAGTTTTATGGACTTTATGGCAATTGCCGAACGTTCGCCTGCGGCCGTAAACGCCTTTGGTGAAGCTCTGGTCGATAATCGTGCTTTTTTGCTTGACGAGCGACGGTTTACCGACCCCCGTGTTACGCAATTTATGCGACGTGCGCTGGTTGAAAATGCTCGGTTGCAACAACTGCTTGGGTATGCAATTAAAGAGCGGCAGCTTGCCATTAGCGAAGCCTTTCGGTGCGCCGTTTCGTATGCTGATGCGCGGACTTGGCAGAGCGGCCGTCGATCGTCCGCTGCGTTACATGATGCTACCAGCGATATCTATAGCCCTGAGTACATAAGCGAGCTGCTGCTTACTCCTGCAACGCTACAAGACATACTAATGCCGGTGTCGGCCGATGTTTTTTATGAGACTTTTATGGATAGGTATCGGCGAGAATAATGACGAGGGAGGGATTCGCATTATATGCTCCGCGGGATAGCGGCCTGCGGCCTTTATCCGCAGACCCATGCTCGGTGCAAGCACCTGCGCGTGGGTCTGCTCCAACGAACCCTCGATACGCACCGCTGCGCGTTGCTTCGAGGTTTCGAATCCGCACGTTCAACCAAACTAAAAATGCCAGCACAAGGCTGGCATTTTTAGTTTGGCGGAGAGGGAGGGATTCGAACCCTCGACAGAGTTGCCCCTGTACCCGCGTTCCAGGCGAGCGCACTAGACCAACTATGCGACCTCTCCCCGCCCGACCTTTGCACCGCATTCTCTCCAGCCGGGCAAAGCCCGTCTTGCAAGAATGCTTTTGGTGCCAAATCGGCTTATCAGTTCCGGTGCATCCTCACCGTACTTTAGGTACGGCTCCGGGCGCTCCTCGCCGCTGCACCGATTTTGCACTCAAATGCAAAGATCGGGGCCTCGGCCATTATATCTCAATTTTGCAATAAAAACACCTTGCGAACGGTGTTGGGCCCATCGTACACTATCGGTAATGTCGCTCATCCAATTGAATAACGTTAGCAAGCTTTATGGCTTTGGGGATGCCACCACGTTGGCACTCGAAGAAGTCAGCCTTACGATTGAGCCAGGCGAGTTTGTGGCGATCATGGGCCCTAGTGGTTGTGGTAAGTCTACGCTTATGAATCTTATTGGTTTACTTGATCGCCCGACGCATGGGCAATACTTGCTGCATGACAAACCGGTCGAACGGCTGCGTCCGAATCGTCGTGCCAAAATTAGGCGTGACACTATTGGCTTTGTGTTTCAATTTTTTAATTTGTTGCCCCGCTTAACGGTGCTTGAGAATGTCGGATTACCCCTTGCCTACAAAGGACTCAGTACGCGCCGCAGGGTTAAAATGGCCAGTAACATGCTGGAGCGCGTGGGCATGGTTGGCCGTGAGTTCTATTATCCGCGCCACCTAAGCGGCGGCCAGGCGCAGTGCGTGGCTATTGCCCGTGCTTTGGTTAATAACCCGAGTATTATCATTGCCGACGAGCCGACCGGCAACCTCGACAGTGCCGGATCACGGTTGGTTATGGAGCTACTGAGCGAAATTCATAAAACCGGCAATACTATTTTATTTGTGACACATAACCCCGAACTAACGCGGTATGCGACGCGTGTTGTCTACATGCACGACGGTTCTGTTGTGCACGATGAAGCCACAGCTATTGGTGAAATTGCCGAAACAGCACACGATTCCATGTACCGATTACCGGTCAAGACCGAGGAAGACGATCTGGCGGGTGTATCAACACTTATGAAGAACTTACCCGATACCGACAAGCCCACGCCCAAGCGCACCGCAAAAAAGAAAGCCGCCCGCCGCCCTGTTAAATCTAAAAAACGTACGGTCAGGACACGAAAATGAGTTCTATCATGCGGGGTGATTTTAGGATGGCTTTGAGCGGCGTGCGCGGCGCTAAGTGGCGTAGCTTCCTCACTATGCTGGGCATTATTGTAGGTATTGTGGCGGTTGTAACAATGGTCAGTATTGGCGAGGGTATTAAACACCAAATTGCTGGTACGTTAAATCATTTTGGCAAGGACCTCATTATTATTCGCCCAGGGCATTCGGGTGGTGCGCCAAAAGGTTTGGGCGGCAGCAGTCCCGATGTGCTTTTTGGGTTGGGCAGCGCGAGTGCGCTCACCGAACAAGACGTCGATACGGTTAGTAAGACAAGCGGTGTTAGTACCCTAACGCCACTTGGCTTGGTAGCGGGACAGCCGAAGGCTGACGATAGAACATCGCCGCACACCTTTGTGCTCGCTGCTAGTAGTAATGCAGCGCAAATATTGAACCAGCGGATTGCTTTTGGTGAATTTTGGGACAGCGATCACGAAGATAAAAATGTAGCCGTCATCGGCCAGAATGTCGCCCAGGAGTTATTTAAAGAAGAAATACCGCTTGGCCGTAGTTTTACGTTCCGGGGCCAGGAATTTATTGTGCGGGGTGTGTTTGATCCTTTTGTGAATGTGCCCTTCTCGCCCACTGCCAGCTTTGATGACGCTATCTTTATACCGTATAAGGTAGCGTCCGAGCTTACGCAGCACGCCGCTGGTTATTACGTTATTTTGGCAAAAACGGGCAATCCGGCGACTGTGCAGACGACCATCCAGTCGGTAACCCAAAGACTCCAGAACGCACACGGTGGCGAGCGAGATTTTAGCGTTCTGGGAGCCAAAGATAGCGTAAGGACTGGTGGCGAAGTGGTTCGATTACTAACAACCTGGATAAGTATTGTGGCGGCACTGTCACTCGTTATTGGCGGCGTGGGTATTATGAACATAATGCTGCTTAATGTTACCGAGCGTATGCACGAAATTGGTGTACGCAAGGCGATAGGTGCGTCGTCACGGCAAGTGCTATGGCAATTTTTGTTTGAGGCCGCGGTACTGAGCCTTATGGGCGGTGTTATTGGTGTATTGTTGTCGCTCGGTGTTATTGGACTGCTGCATATATATACCGACCTGCATCCAGTTATTTCGTGGAATGCCGTGGGCATTGCCACCGGGGTGAGCCTTGTGGTGGGAATTGTATTTGGTACGGCTCCGGCATTGAAAGCGTCGCGCAAGGATCCTATCGAAGCTTTAAGACATGAATAATTTAAAACAGGGCGTAGATGGCGGCAAGGGCTGAGAGGGTCATGAGGCCAAAGACGAACCAGCCAATGGCCGTGGTAAGTGGTTTATTTGCCCACGGGCCCATGAATTTTTTGCTACTGCTAATGCGTACAATAAAATATAGAACAACTGGTGCTACAAACGCATTGCCAAGTGCCGAATAAATAAGTGCTTTAATTGGGTCGATACCCAAAAAATTAATGCCAAGCCCCACAACCATAGAAATAATAATAATGCCGTAAAAGGCCTTTGCTTGCTCTAGGTTGCGATACAAACCTTCGCGCCAGCGCAAGCTTTCTGCCAGTGCGTACGAGCTTGACCCCGCTAATACCGGAATGGCTAATAGGCCGGTACCAATAATACCCACGGCAAACAAAAAGAATGTGGCATTCCCGGCAAAGGGGCGCAGCGCTTCGGCGGCTTGGGCAGCGCTTGTAATTTCGGTTATGCCGTGCGGATACAGAATGCCGCCGGCAGCGGCGATAATAAAGAACATAACAAGGTTGGACAAAAACATGCCGCTCCACACGTCAATACGCATGGAACGTATTTCTTTGGCGTCGGCCCCTTTGCGCTCTTTAACGGTTAATTCGCCTTTTTCAACAGCTTGCTCAACCTCTTGGCTGGTTTGCCAAAAGAACAGATATGGCGAAATAGTTGTACCGAGTATCGCGCAGATTAAAATGATTTGTTCTTTGGTAAATTCCAGGTGCGGTATAAATCCATTTTTCAGAACCTCGGCCCAATCGAGATGTGCCATAACGGCGGACAATATATAGGACAGTAAAATAAGTGCTAACCACTTAAGATACCGCGCATATCTTGCGTAAGGCGTAAATATTTGTAACAGCAAGCTAAAGACAGCAAAACCAACAACTAGCCAACCAAAACTGAACGATGGGGCTAGCAGTTGCGTTGCCTTTGCCATTGCGCCAAGGTCGGCGCCAATATTGAACGAGTTGGCAGCAAACAGTAACGATGCACACAGGTACAGCATATATTTAGAAAAGAAGACGCGAATATTACCAGCTAGCCCTCTACCTGTAGCCAAGCCGATACGTGCGCACATTTCTTGCACGGTGGCCATAAGCGGTAGCGACCAAGGTGCCATCCAGAGTAAACCATAGCCAAACTGAGCCCCAACCTGCGAATAAGTCGCAATGCCCGACGGGTCGTCGTCGGAGGCGCCAGTGGTAAGCCCTGGCCCGAGCATCAGCCAATAGTCTTTGCTTTTTTTGATGCTTCGCTTGACGACCTTATTTTCGCTGACAATTTGTGTTGCAACAACTGCGCGACCCAACATAACAGCCGGCGCTTCGGCAGTTTTTGTCAGTAGCTTGTGTTGTGGTGAAACCATTATTTATTATTAGCTTAACCACATTGTATCAGAAATACACTAAAGGGCCGACACATATCAAGGCATATGCCTGCGCAGCTTTGGAAGTATGTGCTCTTTAACATGTTGTTCCACATTATCAGTTTTAAGCTGTGTTCTAAGTATATGTAGGTCTAACTCTACGTCCAAAAAGATCTCTAGGCCATACGTATACGCGACCGCCTGTTGCTCAATAAGCGGTAATGTACATAACAGCCCCATGACCTCGCTTATGGCCTCTTCTCGTAGAACATGATCTTCGGGGTCTATATGCGTATTGCTCGCTATTGCTTCATGGCGAGAACGGGCGTTTTTTTCCTGCCACCCTGCGTCCAGGCTCTCTACTCTTGTCCTAAAAAAGAGATTCCATTTTGAGATCTGGCTCTTTCTGCGCTTTGGAGATACCCCTGCGGCATAGCGCACCAGCCAGTCTGGAAAGGTACTGTAGTAGGGTTCCTGCCGGATAGAATCGTAGGTTTCCTGCCACTTTTCAATTGCGTGAGTGACATTCGCGCCCTTGTGGCTGGCGCATATTGTTCTCAGTATAGGACGCGGCACTTCTTTGTAATGGGCTGCGACTAGTTGTAGCCGTAACAAATAGTCCTGTACTGCACAGTCCGGATAATGTATGTCAACAAGAGCTAGTTGCCGGATTCTGGTTGGCGTAAGGTCGGGGTTATCTTGGTATTTTGCAAACAATTCCCTGTATTCGTCTGGGCTATGGCGAATTGCAAGCCTGCGTACATGCAGGCGAGCGAACCCCATACTGCTTAGTGCCATCATGTCATTAAAAAAGCAATCAGCTATGGGAAAAACTTTCTGGTAATCGGCCAGAATTGTCCTCGAATGGTAATCATATTTTTTTAATGCGTTCGCTAGTATACGCCAGCTTGGTACATAAAGATCTCCCATGTGTTCCCGCAAGTGCAATGTGTCCTGGGCATCGTACGCTTGTATTAGCGCATCGACCGCGGGGTTTATGAGTGTAGACGGAAGAAGGTTGTCGCCTAATAATCCTTGCCGCAGCAAGTCTAGCCCCTGTTTGCCGTCGTATGGTAATTCTGGGAGAGTATGGTAGTTTATTGGCCGCTCTACGCTTGTCTGAACGACCTCGCCTGCAACCACAACCGGCATAGGGCTAGCAATTTGTAGGGCAATAGTTGCCAGGTTTTGGTGGCAGCGGTCCAAGACAGGACAATGGTTGCATGCTTCCACTGCCTGTACAGCGGTTTCGCTCCGTAAGAATAATTCGCGCTCTGTGGTCGCACAACTGCCTTCTTTATAGCCGGCACGCCGCATAATTCGCCATTGTTCCATGCAGGGTAACTGTATCTCTAACCTTCTCGGCGAAGCTAATGATTAGAGCTAGAGGTATTGGCCGTAGTAATACCAGAAGTGTTTAAGGATAAACGCGGCGATAATTAATAGCCATAATACGAGGATATCCAGATGGTGCCGCCGCAAAAAATAGCCAACACGTTGGGCTTTGCCCTTCAGCTTGATCGTGCCTGTTTGTATGTTGTAGAGCGTAACGTATAAAAATAATGTAATGGTCATGACCCAAACGACCATACAGTATGGGCAGAGCGCATGAATACGGTATACGCTTTGGAAAAACAACCAATGTATAAAACAGACGCCAAAAATAGTGCCGGCTTGCAGGCCTAACCAGTACCAGCGCTTAAAAGTTGCGCCGGCAAAGAGCGCCATACCAGTTGTAACGACGACGCTAAAGCCGACAATGCCCAAGAATGGGTTCGGAAAGCCAAAGGCATTGGCTTGCTTAGACTCCATGACTGATCCGCAGCTAATAACCGGGTTAAGATCGCAGTTTGGTCGGAAATTAGGGTTTTTGAGCAGCGCTACCTTGTCGTACATGATAATAAGCGCGCACGCCAGCGCGATAACACCGCAAATAACCAGAATCCATGGCATGGCTTTTTGCAAAGAAACCGTTTTACCTAAAATTTTCATATAGTTCTAAGTATAACTTACTCTGCGCAGCTTCCGGTGTTGATATCGTCGTTCATGTGTTGGGCCGTAGTAATCGCTTTAACGACTTGAGTAGTGGTAAGCGCATAGCCGACCTGATCGTACGAGTACGATTTTGCAAATAAAACCCCTACCACTGCCCCATCTTTGTTGACGAGCGGGCCACCAGAATTTCCCTTTTCTACCGTTGCCTTTAATGAGTATACGTCGCGGACCGATTCGCGTTGGTTATAAATATCGCGCCCATAGGCGGTGAATGTTTCGAGTATTACGCCCGGTACCGCCGTAAAGCCGCCATCCCCAGGGTATCCGGCTACTGCTACCGCCGTGCCGCCCTCGGCCTGCTCTGGCTTAATACTGAGTGCCTTTCCTTCTAATCCGCTCGTGCGGAGTATGGCAATATCTTGTACGGGGTCAAAAGCTGCAACTGTCGTACGGTGCTGCCCTGCTTGGTCGATGACAAAAGGTCGGTTTACTCCTGCCACGACATGTGCGTTAGTAACGACAAGGCCTGGCCCGGCAACAAAGCCCGAGCCGGTAACAATACCGCCACAGCCTTCACCTTCTATTTTGACGACTGAAGGCCGCGCGGCAGTAACGGCGGCATTGAGCTCGCCCATATTGGGCAATGGCATATCGGTAGGCAGTTTTGGTTCAAGTGCACTGAATACATGCGGGAAGCCATTCGGGTCGACGAGCTGGCCGATTCGTGTTAGTAAGCTGGGAGCGGATGGCAGTGTTTGGTTGAGTGATATAACGATTCGCGAGGTTGCAATCTGCCGTTGCCAGCTAGTAAATGGTAGATTGCGCAGCATTGTTGCACCGAGCCACACAACGGCAAGTAATGTAATACCAGCCAGTGCCGACCCAAAAATGCTATCGATACGCTCGGTAACGTGCGATTCCCTAAGCTTAAATTTAAGGCGTAGCCCCAGGTATTCGCCGGCGGTCATAAACGCTATGCCGCACGAGAGCACTACGACGATAACCAGCATTGCTTTGGCCTCGGGACTTTTTGCGTAGTGAATCAGTATGTTCTGCAGCCAAACACCAAGCAGTGCGCCAACAAAGAAGCCCGCAGTCGAAAAAAATTGGCGCACAAAACCCACTTCCATACCCCGAATAATCGCGGCCAGCAAAAACAGCACTATAAAAATATCGAGCCAGTTCACTCTCTAATAATACCAGCCCCCACAGCTCCCCTCGCTACCACATCGCTCTCGTCTCATCCCCCCTCATTCTCACGTCGCTTTCGGATCCCTTCCCTCCAAGTGACCGCTCACGCGCGGTAAGCTCATAAAAAAGCCCGCAAGGAACGAAGGTATATTTTCTGTCTTTGTTTCGGTCTTTTTCATGATCTTCCGGCTCCGCTACGGTTAGAGTCACTTAGACGAAAGGTATACCGAGCGCTCAGCAAAGTGGTATGGCCCACATGTATACCATTCACTGTCGTCAACCACCCACAAAACCCACTCCCCAAGTTCGGTACTCAGCAGCCACCCGATTGCTGGAGCTTGGCTTGTACGGAGTAGAGCAAAAAGCGCGCCCCGGAATATTCCCAAAGAAAAAGGGAGGGGCCGACTGGAACGCAGTGGAAGGAGTTCTTTTTGCGCCGTACAAGCCAAGTGGAAGCAGTCGAGTGGATGATGCGTACCGAGAGCTTTTTTGGTTACTTTTTTGTCGGTACAAAAAAGTAACATTAGGACTGCTCATGTTGCCAGAAGTATGGGTGATGAAAGAAAAGACATCTGATTGTAGCTATAAATAATGTAAGGACTTTTTTATTTCTTACTGGATCCCGGGTCAAGCCCGGGATGACGGCGACGGGAATCGGGGTTTAGCCCGGGATGACGAAAGCTATACATTGTCTTTTATGTGCAACTTGTCTTTGGCATGCAACCCAATAACCAACACAAACAATAGCCCCAAAAATACCAGGTACGCAGCGCGGTCAATAACGCTGGCTGCCACGATGGTTGTATTGCTAATGTGGTGCAGCTGCGTGCTAAACAGTAAAAATGACTCACGTATGCCGATACCGCCGGGAGTAATCGCAACAAATACACTCAAGTTTGCGATACCGGTGTAGGCGCTTATTTGTGCCCAAGATAAATCGCTTTGTATACTACGAAGCTCGAGCGCATAAATAAATAGTAAGGCTATAACTTGTAAAACAGTCGCTGCGGCAATCCAGGCAATATTTGTAATGGTTAGACGCGCATCTTTGCCTATATGAGACCGTTTTTTATACCACAGCACTACCAAGACACTGCCGGCTCCTGCGAGCGCCATTAGCAGCAAGGTCTGCCACCACGGACGGCTACCAGCACATACGAGCATAATGTTCAGCACGCCAAAAAACCCGTAGTACACCAATGTCGTGAACACAAAGTGTTTAACGCGCAAGTTGTGCCGTTTTTTAAGGTATACGCCACGAAATGCCGGACCACTCTGCCCTGGCCCAAAAAAATTAACCAGCGATGAGTAGGCATTGAACAATATATTTTCTTGGAGCGGTATATGCTTGCCGTACAAATGTAACGATCCGCGGGTTACGAACATGTAGCCCAAAAATGCGACGCCGTAAAGGCTGAGGAGTGCGAATAATAGCCACGGGGGTACATGCCGTAGCTGGTCAACAATTTGGGGGTGGTGCGTTATGTAGTACGCAAACGCAACAATGGTGGCGACAATAATAGTAAGCGCCAGGGCTGTTTTTACATGTTGCTTCATTGACCAAAGTATAACGCCTTATTCAGCCTATGCTCAAACAGTGTCTGTATAATGAGTGGTAATCTTATGACGCAGATAGCCCGTACAGTAACTGCCTTTTTGGCCTCGCGCCGGTTTCTTGTGGCCGTTTTTATTTTTTTTGCTTTCGAGAGCGCGTGGGTGGCGCTATCGTCGGCGTATCCAATGGCGTTTGATGAGGATTATCATTTTGGGCTGATCCGTGTGTACGCCGACCACTGGCTACCCTTCTTATCGTCGCAACCCCCTGATGCAAACCAGTTTGGTGCAGTGGCGCGTGATACATCATTTTTGTATCACTGGCTTATGAGTGTGCCCTACCGCTTGGTTGTGGCGGTTACGAGTAGCCAGACGGCACAAATCATTGCCCTACGGTTTATTAACATTGCTATTTTTGGCATAAGTTTGTGGCTGTATGTTGGTGCTTTGCGTCGAATGGGCATGTCGCGAATGTTTACGCATACCGCGCTGGCGCTATTTGTGTTGATTCCTATAGTGCCACTGCTTGCCGGGCAAATTAATTATGACAGCCTGTTTATGGTGTTTGTGTCAGGTATTACACTCCTTACCTTTACATTGATTGAGCAACTGAGGGCGGGCAGACTCCGTCCGGTTACGCTCGTGGTATTCGTGGCAGTATGCATGCTGGGTAGTCTGACAAAATATGCGTTTTTGCCTATTGCACTAACCGCCGTGATTATCCTGGGCGTAACGCTGTGGCGTACGCACCGTACTCGTCTTGCGCAACTCATCCGGCATGTTAAAGAGGATAGCTGGCGGTTACCGCGGGCCATGCAACTGGGGCTTGTCGTCTTGTTAGTAGTGTCGAGCGTGCTGTTTGTGCAGCGGTATGTAGTAAATCTTGCCCAATACCATACACCTGTACCCGACTGTGCTATGGTGTTAGACGAAGACGCCTGTAAGGCGTACGGCCCTTGGGCGCGTAATTACCGTATGGCCTCCGAGAAGACTGCAGTCAACGCTAACCCGATTGGTTATACGTGGACCTGGCTGCTCGGTTTGCATTACCGATTATTCTTTATGGTAAATGGCCCACATCACGACTATGCCAGCTATCCGATGGTACCACTGCCGAGTGCGGCGTTTATCGTGCTGGCAATTAGTGGTTTCATCGCACTGCTGCTCTACTGGCGTGCCCTGGGCTTGTCGCCGTATATAGTGGTGGGGCTTGTGATCTCGTGCACGTATGTGGGTGTGCTATGGATTAATAATTATACCGATTACCTTCAGACGGGCTGGCCGGTTGCCGTGAACGGCAGATACCTGTTGCCGGTGCTGTTGCTGTTGGCGGCTCCGTGGGGCAAAGCGCTCGCCAGGGCTCTCCGCCCCTGGCCGTTTGCTATGCCGCTTGCGGCGGCAGTGACCATCGTGCTCTTTTTACAAGGCGGCGGTGTAGGTAGCTTTATACTACGCACTGACCCAACATGGTATTGGCCAAACCAAACAATCGTAACACATGCCAATAACGCTGCGCGTACGGTACTTGACCCGATAATCTTCGAAGGCCCTAAATACTACTAGCCCTACCCTGCGATCCATTTGGTATGACGCAGCTAGTTGTCGAAGCGGATGTGCTTGGCGTGTTCAAGATTTTGCTCGATGAGGACGCGGTTGATACGTATAAGGTCGGCCACAATGCCAAGGGTATAAGCAGTAAATGCGGCGACCATGAGCACGCTGCCGACAATAAGCGATTGTAAATGTCCGCCGCCGTTTCCTTCCAGGAAGAAGTATAGATATCGAGCGAAGGGCACCAGTCCTGCGACGAGCAGCAGTGTGCCTAAGCTAACGAAAATGACATACGGGCGATACATGATGAATGCGCGTAAAATGGCCACGCCAGATTTAAATACGTGCTCGGCAGATGACGCAAACAACCGTGATTCCCGTGTCTTGGCGTTAGTGACAATAGGAATTGATGTAATGGCCAGCTGTTTATTACCCGCCTGGATGAGCGTCTCCATGGCATAACTAAACGTCGTGACATTATTAAGGCGCATGGCCGCATCCCGGCTGTAGGCGCGGAAGCCGCTTGGCGCGTCGGGCACGCTTGTGCCTGCCGCGGCATTGAGTACTTTGGTCCCAAACCGCTGCAATAGCTTTTTAAGCGGCGAAAAATGCTTAATGGTCTGAACTTGTCGGTCGGCAATAACGATATCGGCCTTGCCGGCCATGATAGGCGCTATAAGGTCGGGTATTTTGTTGCCTGGATATTGGTTGTCGCCATCGGTATGTACGATTATGTCGGCACCTGCCTCTAGGCTTTTCTCGATAGCATCCTTGAACCCACGCCCTAAGCCCTGCCGCCGCGGATGGCGAACGATGTGCTGTACGCCGTAATGCTTAGCCACTGCTATGGTATTATCGGTGCTGCCGTCATCGACGATGACGACCTCGATACTGCTAATACCCGGAATTTTCTTTGGTAGTTCCTGCAACACAATAGGCAGCGTTTTTTCTTCGTTTAGGCACGAACATTGAATAATGAGCTTCATGGTTTCTCCTCTAGTAGTATTGCCCATGGCTGTATTGTACCCTATCCTAATCAGTATGCAGTATGCACGATCCCGAGAGAGAGGGTTTACTCTAATTGAGCTATTGGCTGTTATTGCCTTGGTAATCGCCTGTACGGGTGCCTCGGCACTTTTTTTAAAACCTAAAGATTATAGCTCGGAGGCCAATAATGCCAAGCGGTGGACCGATGTGTCGCAAATTGCCCAGGCGCTTAAGGCCTACGGCCGAGATAACGGCAAAATGCCAGACGGTATTACCCTTAAGTCGCAAGTTATCGGGAGCGACGAAGCCAACGGTGCGGTTAATTTGTGCTCTGCCCTAGTGCCCAAATACCTAAAGCAAATACCGCTTGACCCCGGCGGCATACGTATTAACGAGAAGAGCTGCACTGGTAAAGACGCAGACTATGTGGCTGGCTATGCAGTTGCGCGTTATGTAGACGGTAGTGTTGTGGTAAGTGCGCCCATCGCTGAACACCAAGAACAAATTAGTATTCGTGTTCCTGCCCCCATGCCGAAGCCCACGCAGTAGCGTCCGGGGTTATTCCCGTGGTGTTTCCAGGGTGTTTTTAGCCGATTGCGATATGTCGTTTAAGAACGGTATGTTACCCAGGCCGCTTAGTATCCATAGCAGCATGCCGACAACTATTGTGCCGCCCAGAAAGACGCCTAGGCCAGTGGCTATGCCCTTTAAGAACGCAAAGCCGACTACCTTCGCCAAATGGGCATGGGTTGATTCGTAAAAAAATTCTATTTGTTTAGCAAACGCAACGCGCTCGGCGTCGCTCATTTTTTTATGGATATTCATACAGTAAGTATATACCGGCCAGCGTCTGTACGCGTGAGATTCTTTACTGCGTGTAATCTGTTATCTGGTTACTATAGACAGTACTGTAAGGAGGCTGAAATATGGAACGTGCCCCACGTATTACATCGGTATACGAAACAGAACGTGCCTTGCGGCGCCATCAGCGGATGCGTCGCAAAGCCGAGGAGCGTGCAGCAGAAGCGCGTAAAAAGGCAGTTACTGCTTTGACAGTAATTCGTATGATACTCAGGCTTGCTATTACGCCAAATCGCGACCTACAAGGCCGTCGTGTACGTCAAAGTATGCGTATTATGCGTGAAGGTCGGCGTGTGGCTGCTGGTGATACAAGTAGAGTGTTTGCCTTAGGACGCAGTATGCTGGCGTCGCGGCCTTAGGGTTGTATGAGCGCCTGCATGTAGCTGTGTAGCCGCTCCCACACGGCTTTATCCGTAGAGTAGAGAGCGATTTCTTGGGTACCAAAAGCAACGCCACGGTAGCTAAAATTATGCGAGCCGGTTAGGCTTGCGTATTGTCCGCTTCGCAGCTTGGCTATTATAAATTTGGCATGAATGTAGGTCGTGCCAGTATAAGCATTAGGCAGTCGGTAGCGTTGTTGATCAAAAGCCTGACCCCATGCATCAGGCGCAACCAGCTGTTCTGGCCGATTAAAATAGCTGACTGCTTCTGTCTCGTGCATTAATTTCGCCAAAGGGCCACTTGGAGTAAACTGCGTCACACAATAGAGTCTCGTAGCCTGGGCTGCTAATTCACAAGCTCGTTCATAAATAAGCGAATGGCCGGGTCTGCCCCCATCAAATAGTAGAGCGTGTTGGTCGGTCAGCTGAATCTCGTTGTCTGGTAATGGCGGTGACTTCGTGCCAATGTCCGTAACAATGGCCTCAAGCGTATTGGCGATCTTTGGGTTCTCGCCACGGAACATAAAGTCGTGTGCGCTAAAACTTTGGTCGACTATATTGATACCGCCAAACGAATAATAGGTGTCGTCTACAATGCTGATTTTTACGTGGCAACGTCCCTTGTGGGGTAACAGTCCAATTTTTCCGTAGCAGTAGACGGTAGCACCCAGGCTGCTGAGCTGTTCTATGGTCTCGAATGTACGACGGACCCGTTCACTGCGTGTGGTGCGCGGGCGTAAGTGGTATGCAGCGCTCAGACGTGTGTAGTTATCGAGCAGAATTGTCACCGCTACACCGCGTTTTACCGCACCCTGGAGTGCTTCAAAGATCGGCGCAGTACGTTCGCCCCATACAAGTATCATGGCCGCTACAACGACCCGATGCTTGGCGCTTTTTATGGCCTTGAGTAATGCCGTATGGTAGTCGTCTGCGTCAAGCAGGTGTAGCGCGCTGGTCTGTATAGCTGAAGCCTTTGTCGTTCGCATATGCTATGTATAATAGCAGTTTTAAGCTGCATCAAGCCATGGATGCTAGGACTGTTTTGGGCTATTCAACGATGATTGTACCGTTAAAGCCTTTGGGATCGGCAGGGTCGTAGTACTTAAAGCTACCTGCTATTTCGAAAATGTATGTGTACGAGTCCCCGGTCGCAAGTTCTTCGGTGCTGTCGAAACCGGGTAAAACGCTTTGATCAGCTGTTAGGCGATGATTACGCGTGTCGTGGTTTGTGAAGGTGACCTGTTGCCCCTTTTTGACCTTAAGTGTTGTTGGGGTAACGCCGGTGATCTCTAAATTAACATTTCCGACGTTTTCGCTAATGGGTACCGAATTGTCTGCTTCGGGTTCCGGGCTTTTGTGCATTGTCGCAATGATAAAGCCGATAATAAGCGCTACAACAAGTGCTACACCCAGCAGGATAAGCCATGCCTTGCGGTTGCTCGGGCCTTTTAGTGAAGTGTTAAACGAGCCCATAACGACTGGTTGGTTTGAGGAGTGTTCCATAAAGCCTATCCTTTACTGCGCCCGTTTCTGCAGGGTTACATCTTTAACAATAGTGACGTCGCCAAGGGTTACGGAAAGCGTCTTAGAGTAGTATTTATTTGCGCGATACGTAAGGTTGTAACGTCCAGGTTCTAGGTGTTGTAGCGCATAGCGGCCGCGACTGTTGGCTTGTGAAATGTGCTTTGTACTGTCAACGGTGTACGTTACACTTGCGTATCCAATGCGCTTGTTGTCGGCTTGGTCGCGTACGACACCGCGAATAGTCCGCTTCTTTTTGGGCACAGGGTTGGTTGTGGCGGTTGCTCGATCAGAGGCGTCGCTGCTGTTGCCTGCCGCATCCTTTGCGATGACATAGTAGGTGTAGGTGGTGTTGGCAGCCAGGTTCGTGTCGCCGAAGCTAGGTGTTTGCGATGAGCCGATGACTTCGCCCTTGTCGGTTGCGTTTGTAGCGCGATATATATCGTACTTCGTAACGCCGACGTTATCGGTGCTAGCCACCCATGTTAGGTCGATTTGCGTTTGGCTGGCCGCAGTTGCGGTAAGGCCAGTGGGTTTGGTCGGCTTTTCGGTGTCGTTGAATGGCGGCTGTGGGGTTTTAACACTTACTGCGTTGCTTGCTGCCGATTTATTGCCGTTGGCATCAAAGGCTAGGACTTTGTAGCTATATGTCGTGTTAGCCATAAGCCCGCTATCCTTGTAGGTTGTAACGTTGCCAAGATCCGCAAGGGGTAGGCCATCCCTAAATATGGTGTAGCCTTTTACACCAGTATTATCGGTGCTTGCTTTCCAACTGACGGTAACGGCATTGTAGGCGGTTGCAGTCGCGCTAAGGCCTGATGGCACCGATGGCGCCTGCTTATCGCCGTTCTCTACGCTGACATTAAAGCTGTCAACGCCGACGTTGCCTGCTGCATCGTATGCTTTGGCGGTTAGTAGTTGTGTACCGTTCGGAACTTTAGTAGTGTCCCAGCTTACGCCGTAGGGCGAGCTAGTGTCGCTACCTAGTAGCGAGCTGTTAACATAGAATTCAACTTTGGCAACGCCTACCGTATCGGTTGCGGTTGCGGTCATGTTAACGGTGCCGCTTACCGAGGCATCTGCTGCGGGTGCAGTAATGCGCACTGCTGGTGCACTGGTATCGCTTGGCACGTTACAGTTATCTCCGTTGCCAGTTGGTGTGCAGCTAAGGTCCGAGGTGAATACAAGACGGTCAATTTTGACGTTCGGTTTGTTACCTATAAGCTTTATTGAGCGTGAACCCTGCGCTAGTGCAACATCAATGGTAGATGCCGTATTGCCGTTCTGGTGTGCCACCCATACCCAACTATTTGTAGCGATGCTGCCCCCACCTACGGTGTAACACTTGTTGCCGTCAATCTCGAGCAGGTATGTGTTGTTTGTGGTATCGGGCACATTAATACGGGTCCACACACGGTACGTTGCTGCTGCAGGCAGGCTAACGCTCGTGGTTGCGGTACCGTAATCGGTGCTTGGTGCAGTACATGCGGCCGCACTTGCCTTGCCTTGTATTAATACGAATGGCGCAAGCGCAAGCACGCTAATTATTAGCAGTGCAATAGCGCTCCTCAGTCGTCGTGTGGCTGCGGGGAGAAGTCTATAGTTCACGTGTCATACCCTCTTAGAGATTTTATAGTGTTTATGAATGTATCATCGGCGATTACGGCGTTGCTGTCAACACCTAAACGACTACCATAATCATTTTTTATCTGTAATTTTGGGTGTACAAAATCGAGCTGTACAATAAGGATCAGTAATGTACCAACGTTCCCTTACCCGTTTATTGCTTACTCCCTCTATATCGAGCGGACTAATCGTGTTTGCCGGCTCGGCCGTTGTGCTCGGGTATAGCGGATGGCTCTACATCAGTGATAATCAGATTTTCTATGATTACTTGTTTGGCGCCTACGGCCTCAAGACATTTGTTTGGCAGAATTCATTAGGCTTTTCGGTATGGACACAGGCTTTTTTGAGCAGCCCCGTTGCCTATTATTTGCTTGTAGGCGGTGTTGCCGTTGCCGTAGGTGTTGCAGTGTTCACCGTTTTACAGGCGGCTGGCGTATTTGTGCGCGGTACAGCCGAGCTAATTGATCAGGTGGAATATAAGGGTCCAACACGTGGGAATGCGTTGCGTGAAATTTTGTCGCGCCTAGTGCTGCGCGTCACCAGCCTCATTGGTTGGGCTGTGTACGCAGCTTTTTTTGTCAGCATGCTTGTGCCCTTTAGTATCGTGCTCAACCAAACGGGCATTGAGCACTTGCGGAGCGGCACCTGGTATGGCGTATTTGGTTGCCTGGGCGCCTATGTATTGCTTGCCTTAGGACTACATCTGCACGTTGTATTTATACGGTTGACTGCCCTGCGGCCCCGTTTGTTTGGTGGTGACGATGTTATACAAGAGGCCGAAGCCCAGAGCGGCCACGGACTTGGCGAGTAGTCTACGGCGTTGCCTGTGTCTGCTGTGTCGAAAGATTGACTTTTGAATATTCAATTACTTTGCCAGTTGAGGGGCGATATAATAGCGCGCGGCCTTCTTGTGCATATATGAGTACTTTATCGCCGTTCTGGGCGTTTTTAAAGAACTCCTGGGCCTTTAATTTGCTTACGTCCTTTACCGTAGCTACGGTCGGTGTGCCAGCGGGTAGCTCGATATGCTGGCCTATTTGGGCCACAAGCTCAGTCGTTTGTGCTTGTGCCGTCGACTGTCCATTACCCTTCAGACCAGCCAGCTGTCGCTTGGTCGTCATATAACCATACAAAAGCGTGCCAATGATGAGCACGGCTATCACTAGCAAGCCTGCTGGCCGCCAGCGCGTAATCGGGCTTTTTTTTGTTGTTTGAGAATGCCGTTCGGTACGTGTTTGTTGGTCCGCTTCATTCCCGGCTGTTTGGGGTCGTATGCCGTGCGCGCGTGCGCGTGGATTTCCAATGTCTGATTGTAATTGCATGCAGCCGCCTCCCCTCCAGTTGTTATGATTCAGTGTAACGAGTTTAACGGGCTATGGCAATTTAGGCGGAGCCAGGAATTTCATTGCGCGTGTAGCCGGCAATGATCTCTTTTACCATGTCGACAACTTCTTTTGGTTCGTGCTCGCTTTTTACGATATACTTTACGGCTCCCTTGGCGAGAGCAGTCTCTGCATCTTGTTGTCCTGCTAAGTTTGTAAGCATGACAACCGGTACGTGTTTGGTCTGGTCGCTAGCTTTTAGTTTTTCTAGTGCCTGCAAGCCGTTCATTTTAGGCATCATCACGTCAAGAAGGATGATGGTCGGGTTGACACTTCCGGCTTTGGCGACACCTTCCTCGCCATCGGCTGCCATCTCCACCTCGTATTTTTCGAAGGTAAAAATTTTCTGGTACATCCGGCTCATCAGCGGATCGTCTTCTACGATTAAAACTTTAGCCATACCTGCTCCTAACTAATTGATTTCTCTGACCTTAATGTTCTCATGGTGTCGTATCCTTTGCCAAGACTGATTATCCTGTTTAGTCCAACTGCTTAGATAAATATTTTGCCATAAGATAGGCGGGTATGATTGATACTACCAGTAATACTGCAGCCACCACGAAGGTGAGCTCAATAGAACGTCCTGCGGCACGTAGCATTGTCGATTGGGGTTTGCCCAAGAATGTCATGCCTATTACTAAATTGTCGGCGTCCTTTATGGGTGCGTAGACCCCTAGGAAAGGTCTATTGAGCACTGATAGTTCGCCTTTATATGTTTTACCTTGGTGTAGTACTGTCTCGGCAACGGCCTTATTTGTTTCTTTAACGCCAACGGCGCGAGTAACGCCATCGGGTAAAACAAAGCTAGTCGCAGACCGTACGTTAGCGGCATATAGCGCACTATCAAGGCCGGTGGCATGCTTAACGCCGTCTACGAATGCGTTGTCGGCTATCAGTCCGACGGTAACGGTGCCGACAATTTCTTTGCTGGCGTTGCGCAGTGGGACGACGCTTTTAATGTATAGAAGCGGTGCAATAATATCTTCCTTGGTAGTCGTGCTTGACGCCGACTCTCCAATAAGTGCACGGCGTACGAGCGTATCTGATGACAACGAATCCCCCCATCGGTCGGGGTCTTCGGCACGCAACAGCACCTGACCTGTTTTGGAAGTAATAATAAGTGACGATTGTTTTTTGGTAATCAAGAAGTCGCTTGTAAGCGTAACTAAAGCATTGTGGTCTTTGGCCGTGACGGCTTCGGCGATTTCGGGCGTTTGGGCGATTACTTGCGTATTGGCGAGCGTTTCGGCCTTTTTGGCGTCGAGTGCGTAGTTGAGCACCTTAGAGGCGGTATCAAGGTTGCCGAGCGTCTCGGATTGGATGTTGCGCATTAATAGGTACGTAAAGCTAAGGGTAGTTAGTAAAAATATCGCAAGCGTACTAGCGGTAAACAGTATGAATAATTGCGATAAAAAGCGCTCGGTAAGGTAACGCCATACCCAGCGACCCAGTACAATGGTGCCGGCTAGCAAAAATACGTGTTCAGTAATCCATAGCGGGCCAAAAGACGCTACCAGGTGAGCAACATTAGGGTTCGTACTGCTACGCAATAGTGGCGCGAGCCCGGCAAATTCGCTCGCAAATAACAGACCAAATGCAATGCCCACTGGTTTGAGGTGTCGCTCTAACCCTGTCGTTGCCCGGCGCCAGTACAAAATGGCAATTGCCAGGGCGCCAAACGGCGGCAGTATTTGGATCATTTTGAACGGACCCGCTAGGACAACCGCTTTGGCTTTGCTGGTTTTTTTGAGTGGTACGGCTTTGTATTTTTCTTCGAGGAGCTCGTCTTCTATGCTTTGTGAGACGGGTATTGGTAGAAGCGGGTCGATAACGAGGCCGTATATAATTGCCCCATAACCGGCAATTTTTAACGTAAGTTCAATAACTGCCGAGGCCGTACCAAGCACATGCGTGGCTAAGGCTGAATCTTCGATCATTGTCGCATGTACGACAAACGATAAGGCAACCAACAAAAAACCACTCCACTTTGCAAGATCTTTAGCCTGTTTTTTGTTGGTCCAGGCATCAAAATAGAGCCAAAAGACGGCAAAAAATACGAGTGCAGCCAAAAAGCTCACTATAAAGTGAAAGTTCTGGCCGAAAAATTGGATTGGCAATGTACCCACCAAGCCTGCCTTATTGTTGGTTTAAACTAATACTCGAAATAATTATACGACAAGCATAAGCCGTTTGCATAGCGCTATAGGCCAGCTAGCGTTTCTAGTAGCTGCTTTTCGGTTAAGACGCCGGTATCGACCTTTTTAATGACGCCTTTGCGGTCTACAAAATAATGTACCGGTATACCTTGAATTTTGAGGGCGGTGCTAAGCGAGCCGGTCGGATCGGCCAGCCACTGTAAGTCATGGCCTGAAAGCTCGCCATACACCTTGGTTTTGGCGATCCGCTCTTGTACGGCAACCGGTATTACATTAACATCTGCATGCTTTTGAACAGCCGTTAGTGCCGGTACCTGCTCGGCAGTAGTCGGCGACCAAATGCTGGTTAAGGTGATGACCGTGGGTTTGCCCAGCCAGCTTATAGTGTTGATAGCATTGCCGCCTGGCCCGGTCAGGTCTAGACTCGGTAACGTTTGCCCAGTCAGGGTTTGTGCCGTAACGGGCTTCGTCGTGCTCGTGTGTGGGTCTATAGACGCCAGGTCGTTGCCAATGCTAAGGAGAGGCAGGCTTTTGTGCATATGGAGTGTCGTCGAAATGGGCATGGGTTTCGTGACTTTAAATATCGTAGTGAAGATCTTGCGGTGTCCGCGCGCCGTTATTGTTAGGTAGTATGTACCCGGCGGGACAAAGAGGGTGAAGTTGCCGTTTTTGTCCGTAGTTTGCGGGTTTATTTGGCCGTACGCTTGAGCATCCCAAATGACCCAATCTTGGGATTCAGGTTCAAAATAATAGGCAGTGACTGTCGCAGTGACGCCAGCTGTTCCCTTGCCTTCTGCGACGCGAGCTGGCGTTTCGACCTGCACCGTACTAATAAGGCGGCTCGTTTCGTTATGCGCGCCATCGATACTACGAGCTGTAAGGCTGTAGAGGCCAGGTTCAGTGAATGCTAATACGCCAGACCACAGGCCGGTATCTACAGACTTGGTCAGTACAAACATTTTGGGTTTGTTTTTTCCCTCTTTGGCATTTGCAGTGAGAACGATACTCGTTGGACCACCAACCGCGCTCAATGTAATTTTTTGGTCGACACCTGCGAGTGCCCTGGCTACGCCATTACTGTCGGGCTCAAGTATTTGTGGGCCTAACGCAATCACGTTACCACCTACCTGCGGAGGCAGCTGGTCAATGATGAGTGTGGCTGTTTGGGTGACGCCGATGTTCCCTGATGTATCGACGGCTCGGGCCATAAGCTCGTAATTACCGTCATCCAGATTGAGCGGCGTAAAAGTAAAGGTTGCATGCTTGGTATTTAACCCCGTGATACTGTCGGCGGGCAGCCAGTTCTTGCCACCGTCGGTGGAGTATTCGATACCTGCAAGCGCTTCGTTGTCGTCCGCTGCTCCGTTAATTGCAGGAATTTGTTTAAACGGGGTGGCCAGGTTGGTGGAAAGCAAAACTGTTGGTGGAACGGTTTCGGTGGGTACGGCTTTTATGGGCACGCTAATTGGTTGCGGCGCCGAGCTAGATTGGTTTAAGGGCGTTAGAAACGTGTTGTCGTTGGTCGAACCGGTATTATTGCTGGCGTCGGTGTTACTAATAGCGTAGTGGTAGCCCGTATTAGGTGTAAGCCCGGTAAGCGTGATCGTATGATTGGTGGAAAGTGTGCTGCCGGAAGTCTTAAAGAGTCCGTAATCATCGCTTAGCCCATAGTCTATTCGGGAGGTGGATGGTTCGTCGGTTTGCCAGCTAATACTTACGCTAGTTGGAGTTAGGTTGCTAAGCGTAAGGTTGCTAAGAACGGGCGCACTGGTGTCCGCCCCCTGGCCCGATATGCTTGTTCCTAGGGTCCCGCTGCAACCGACCATATCGGCACCCCCAGGATCATCAGATGCCTGTACTCCCCAAAGTTCTTCGTCTGTGTCATTACTGCCTGTAGTGGCATCTATGAATACTTCATCGCCACTGCCGCCTCGAACAAAAATAACATGGTCGCTTGTTTGACTGTTAACATTCCAACCATCGCCGCCGGCATTGACAATGGCGTATTCGCCGGACGGAGCGTCAATTTCTATGCGTTCCAAAGGGTCGGCAGAGGTTACAGTAAAGGTGAATCGCTGGGTTGCACTGCGGGTTGTCGTGGTGGGGTCTACATTTGCCGTACAGTCACTAATAAGTGCCATCACAGAAGTCAATTGCGCCGTGCCTAAGCTTACCGCAAAAATCAATATAGCAATAACTGCCCACAGCCGTTGCCGTTTAAACATAAGCTTCATTTTAAAGGGTTTTGCCGTAAAAATAAAACCGCATTGCTGACCGCTGGTATTTTTTGTACTAAGATGAGGGGGTGCAACAGGCTGTAGCCAAAAAATGGGTGGTCCGTACGATTATTGCGCTAAATGTATTCGTACTTGTTTTAAATGTTATTTTTTTTACGAAGAATGCTGCGGTGCGCTCCATGCATGTCCAGGGTGCGCGGTATACGTATTTATCCAAGCGTGTGTTTGCGGAAGACCCGAACGACGTGCTCATTAATTTCACAGAGCTTCGGCAGGAATTGCGTACCTACACCAAGCCTGCCGGTGACTCGGTTAGTATGTATTTTGAGTACCTGCCTTCTGGCAACTCGGTTGGCGTTAATCCGTCACAGATCTTCTTTGGGGCTAGCCTGCTCAAGCTGCCGGTCGCTATGAAAGCCTATAAGCTTATAGAAGATGGTAAGCTCGATAAGTCGCAGCAAGTAACTATTGAGCCGAGTGATATAGACCGGGGTTTTGGGGATCTGTGGCGCCGTGGCGCCGGTGCGACATTGTCTTTGGACGAGGTTCTACGACTCTCTATTGCCCAGTCAGACAACACGGCCGATAAAATTTTGCGCCGTCTTGTGAAGTCACGGCCGGTATCGGACGTTTTTGACTACCTTGACATTCCAACCGACTTAAAAAGCGAGTATGGCGCCGGTGTAACGGCAAAAGGTTTTTCTTCGGTACTACGAGCACTATATTTATCGTCTTACCTATCCTCTGCTGACTCGAATAATTTACTGACGACCATGACCACTTCGCCTTATAATGATCGAATAGTTGCCGGTATACCGCAGAATGTAAAAGTAGCACACAAAGTAGGCATATACGAGCAGCCCGGCCCCGCAACAGGCGAAGTGCATTCGGATTGCGGCATCATATATATACCAAAACGGCCCTACATGCTGTGCATTATGAGCACGGCCGCTATTCAGCAGTCTACCGAATATATGCGTACGATATCGAAGATGGTATACGACTACGTATCGAGCGCAGAAAATTAAAACTCGGGTACGATAACGGCTGGTTGTTGCGTGCCAGAGAGCTTAGCGTCTTTGACCGATAATGCGTTCCAGGCGAATTCTATATCGGCGGTAGCTTTATCTTTAAGAACAATCGTGAAGCCTTTTTCGGTCAGATCCTTGTAAGCGTAATCAACAAACTGCCCATTTTTGATGGAGACGGTAACAATTGGCGGCGTTGCGAATGGCTTGCTGAACGTTACCTGTACCGAGTCCTCACCCTTCTTAATGGTCGCGAAGCCACCGCTGTTGTTATTAAAGGTTGGTGTGCCGTCAAATTCGACGTCATTCTTAAAGACGGATCGTTCCATGAACAGGACGAGTTTTTGGAATGTAGTTTTGCCTTGGAACACTGTATCGCCGCCTATGGTAAGGCCGCTATTGATAGTAATTGTTTCGTTGGTTGCCGGAGTAATGGTGTTTAAGGCTATAGTATCGGTCGTTATACGGGGAGTCACTACCTCTAGGCCGGCAACTACGCGATCAGTAACAACTTCTGATAGTTCATCGGTATTCATAGGTATGCCATCTTCCATATAGTGCTTCAGGATGGTGGCTGATATGTTGGGGTTTGTCCCCTCTTTGATAGTCGGGTCGCCTAGAATATCGGCAATATTTGCGCCATTGAAATAGCCGGGTTTAACAAATACGAGCACTGATCCGACGCCCGAGGCATCGTAGTCGCCCATGGCTATGCCCAAAATTGGTCCGGCTTTCGTTGCCTTCATGGCTACGCCCGGTGTGTTGGACGAAGTAAGTACGTCACCTTTGTGGATCGGCCCCATTACCTTAACCGGTACGCGCCCGCTGAGTGCAATGGGCTTACCATTTGTACCTTCCCCGTTGCGGCCACCAATAACCAGCGCCGGGTTTGTAGAGACGACGCCAAGCATTCGGTTGTCGTAGGCTTTGCTGCTACGCAGAACACCAGCCTCAAGTGCCGGATCCATGCTAACGACTTCTCCTTGCGCAAGGCTGTTATCGTTTGTGGGGTATACCTCGGCAAGGTCTGCTGCGTCGTTGATTTCAAAGAGTGTAAAGTCTATGCGTGCTACGGTGCCGGTCGCGGTTTCAGTGTCGGCTTCGCTACAAAGAGTATATTTTACATTGCTGGTGGTGGCCGGAGCGTCTACGAAAACGGTAGAGACAGTAGTGCTTGGCGCGGGCGATGCAGCCTGGTTGGCCGTGCCCAGTAAGCCAGATACGTCGGTGCCAGATGTTTGGCAAGTAAGAGTGCCTGTACTGCGCAGAATACGGAAGGCTTGCATGCTGTCGGTGGCGCTACCGCCAGTAATAACAGCGGTCATCGTAACCATAATCTCACTGCTGGTTGACTGAGGCGTTATATTCGGCACGGTGCCGTCCCAATAGTTCGTGGTGTCGGCATCCACAATGGTGTCGGCGGTCGTATCCCTAAAGCTGTTAATATCGGGGACTGCATTTATATCCGATACTACGCCGTTCTGACATTTTTTGATTTTGGTTTCCGAAGTGTCGGCATAAATACGGTAGTCACCGGCAGCACACGATGGGTTTGTGTCCGAATCGGTAAGGTCAATGCCTAGATTGGAGGTCACAATGGAACCGGAATTAACGACAAGTCCAGTATCCCATCCAGTACCTATAGTTAGACCTACCGATGTAACAGTAGCCCCCGGGTCGGTCAGGTTACCAATTTTAATACCATTGACTGTGTCGGTGCCAGCTGCGTTAGTTGGGCTAAAGCCATCAATTTCGAGGCCATTGTAGGTTAAGGCGTCGGTGCCACCGCCGGCGTATGACGGCGTAATGTGGATAGCATCGCCCGAGGCGTTGGATGTACCAAACGTTACCTGTATGCCGTCCACGCCTGTAGTTGCGGACGCTTGCCCGGAGTTTGTGACTACTAGTTGGTCTGTGGTTGGGGCGGCAGTGGCGACCACTTGCGTATTGGTGCCAGCTGCTTGGTTAATAGTAAAGTTTTGGCCAGCAGTCGGTGCGAACGTAATAGCGCCAGTGTTACTGTAGGTAGCAAAGGCGGTCGTATTGTCGCGGATAGCAAAGTCGCCGGTAGTAGTAAGGTCAAATGTTAGGCCGCCAGAATTGTCGATTTCCATGTTCAGGTTTGTGTTGGTAATGCTTTGGGCATAAATTGAGTCGAAGTCGAGGGCGTCGCCAATGGCGTCGGCAGCGCAAGCCCATACGTCACTGGCTTCGTTCCATTTAAGGATTTGTGTGTCGCTACAGCCTTGCAACATGGCTACGCCAGAGGCTAGTACCTCAAG
>DATIHR010000007.1:0-27795 GCA_035480575.1 Saccharimonadales bacterium (SeqCode)
ACTCTAGCCGTAGCGGAGCCGGAAAATAGATAAAAAGACCGAAAACAAAATCAATCAAGAATACCTTTCGTTCCTTGCAGGCTTTTTCTTTCTTTTACCGCGCGTGAGCGGTCATCTGGAGGGGTAGCATCCGAAAGCGACATGAGAGTGAGGGCGATGAGGTGAAAGCGACGTGGAATGAGAGCGGGAAAGCGGGATGGCAAAAGGAGAATGGTACTATTGTGGGAATGAAAATAGTTTGTACCGATTTTCATGGCAAGAAGCATTTCGTTGACGCGGATAAGCTGACCAATCGGCTGAGTGTCTACGGCGTTTGCATAGTTAATAACGCAGTATTGCTCATACAAGACCCTCGTTCTCTTCGATGGGAATTGCCCGGGGGTGGCGTAGAAGTGGGCGAGACCCCGGAGCACACTCTTGCACGGGAGTTCATAGAAGAAACAGGTACTAAACCTACTGGTTACATAACGTTTATAAAGGAATGGGAAGAATATTTCTTTGACGTTATAAGCCAGCAAGCCTGGCATTCAAAACGTATTTTTTTCCGTGTAGAAAAAATTGATAATCAAATGGACCTACTCACCCAAGGCAATGGTGAGGATAGCGCCAGAGCGGAGTTTGTACCCATCGAGAAGCTTCGAACGCTGAACATCGCTTCAAATATCAAGCAGCTTATCCGCACCAGCTCCACTGAATAAGGGTTGGCATGTGATTTTTTGGTACTATAGTGGGGATGAACGTTGTGTTTGACCATGCTGAGGATACGGCTGCGCATATTAGGACGTTTTACTTTAAGCCGGAGCAGCCTGTGCAGTACAGTGCGGGGCAATTTACCGAGTTGTACCTGAGCCACGAGCATCCGGACGATCGTGGCATTCGGCGGTGGTTTACACTCAGCAGCTCGCCGACCGAGCCCCTACTGAGCATTACGACTAAATTTTCTACGCAAATTAGCAGTACATTTAAACAAACACTCGCCAAGCTAAAACCCGGCAGCCCCTTAAAACTAGCACAGCCCATGGGCGACTTTATTTTACCCAAGGATGCATCGCGCCCGCTTGTGTTTGTAGCCGGTGGTATTGGCGTAACGCCCATGCATAGCATGATCAAATACCTATACGACACTGGCCAGCACCGCGACATACATCTTATATATGCTGCCACCCAAGCAGAGGAACTAGCTTTTTTGCCGTTGTTTAAAAAAGCGGATATTACCCTTACCACTGTCGTCAAAGAACCTGCTGCCGGTTACCACGGCGAAACCGGTTCGCTCACTACCGAGCGCATACTCCAGCTTGCACCGCCCACCCCAAACACGTTGTATTACCTATCCGGCCCGGAACCCATGGTAGAAACTTTTACCAAAGAACTTATTAGCTCTGGCGTGTCAAAACACCACGTGGTAACCGACTATTTTCCTGGCTACCAGAAATTCTAGTTGCACATCGCTTAACGCGTACAGCATAATGACAGGCGATGAAATTAGGCATCATAGAGGTATCGCAACACGTACTTGATGCAAGCTATGCGGCAGAGCTAGACGCACTCGAAACACCGGCCTATGATGAGCTGGCCGAACAGACAGCCCTCCTCACCGCCAAGCCGCAATACAAAGAGCGTCGGGATGCAGCAGCACTAACCCCACTGACGTATTTTGCCGTTCAGGCTGCGCTGCGTGTGATGAACGACGAGGCAGTAGCGGGCCGCCTACCCAAAGAGATATACCAGCGTGCCGTTGTGGCAGGCGACTGCGCACGCCTTATGATGACCACTGCCGTTACACAAAGTGCAGCGAAACACTACTACACGACAAACCCCCATTTAGCACTTCTATATCACGACCGTAACCTCGGATTACCTATTGTCCTGCAAGGCATAGACCCCAAAACGAACAAAGTGTTGCCCGCTCTGGTCGACGCAGCATTCTACGATGCATCGCTCGTTATGGGCGGGGCGCTCCGGTTTTTGCAAAAAGAAAAAGACCTGCTTGCAAGCAAGCCAGCCGCAGACATAATAGCCAAAAGTGTTGACCTCCACATGATAAGCGGCGTTCCAGATTTGGAAGATGACCGCATTGTAAGAATGTACAAATACCTTGGCTGGCCGTATGCTGGACGAGACCATTACGAGCGGATGGAGGATAAGGTTACATTTAAACCGGCTACCCGGGCATTCATTAGGGAACTCTACGCACCATCGCGTGGTTGTCCGGCCCGATGGTTGCGCCGCCAGGCCGACCCACCGACTAACCTGTTAAGCGAAGCGTGGGTAGATATGGCCACATTATACTTACCGCCCGGTGCTATAGCATCGGGCGGATTACAACGTAGAGTCAAACTAAGGGCATAAAACGTTGTGCTACTCGGTAACAATAACCTTTGCGGTCATATTGGGGTGCAGGGCACAGTGGTAGCCGTACGTACCTGTAGCCGTAAATGTCATACTGTATGAATCGCCATTACCAAGCACTTTGCTATCTAATTTCTCGCCAGTCGCATCGTCGTCGCTCGTAACCGTGTGCGATGCGCTATCCTTATTGGTCCAGGTTACCGTCGTACCTTTTTTAACGGTCAATGTTGCCGGTGAAAAGGCAAAGTCCTGTATCGCTACGGCATTACCTTGGCTTTGCGTAGTGCTGGGTGCCGGGGTCGGCTGGGTGCTTGTGTCCATAGTATCCATGCTAGTGTCGGTATCAGACGACCTTGTACTACTGGTGCTGCTGGATGACTTTGTACTATCCCCGCGATTACTTAGCGCAACAACGCCTCCCACCGCAAGCACAGCAATGACCGCGACTAGTATAGCAATTCCCCGTTTTGACATACTTTTGTATCTCCTTACCCATTCATTATACGCTTACATAAAAGCATGAACAGCAAGAGGCCAACACCTGAAATGTGCGCGGCCTAGGAGTGGGTGCGGGTGTGCTCGTCTAGATACTCGCGCATATATAAGGCTGCGGTGGCGCCGTCGCCAGTGGCCGAGGCAATTTGCATGGTCGCGCCGCTGCGTACATCGCCAGCTACAAATATGCCTGGCACCGAAGTTTCGAGGTGTTGATCACTTTTTATGAGTCCTATTTCATCAAGCTCAACACCACTACCCTCTAAAAAGTCAGTATTGGGCTTTAATCCTACAAACACGAATACGCCGTCGGTTGGAAAGTCTACTTTTTTGCCGGTAGTTTTATCGGTGCCAACCACCTTTGTTACCTTGCCGTCTTTACCAACGATCTCGTCGGTACTCGTATTAAAATGTATGGTAATTTTGTCTTTGTACTTAGTGCGCAGCTCGTCTTGCAAAATCTCGGAGGCACGCATGTGGTCAGACCGTACCAGTAGGTCTATGTGGCTGGCAAAGCGAGTCAAAAACATAGATTCTTGCACGGCAGAGTTGCCACCGCCAACCACTACCAGGCGCTTGTCGCGGTAAAACGCGCCGTCGCAGGTAGCGCAGTAGTGCACACCGCGGGCATAATATTCTTGCTCGCCGGGTACACCGATTTTTTTGTAGTCGCTGCCGGTAGCTATAAGTACGGCCTTAGCCAACATATCGCCTTCGGTAGTTTTGAGGCGTTTATACCTGCCTTCGTCGATAATCTGCGACACTTCGCCGTATTCAATCTTGGCGCCAAACCGTTCGGCTTGTTCGCGTAGCAAATCGGCGTATTCAAGGCCAGCTATGCCTTTTGGGAAGCCAGGAAAGTTATCAATCCAGTCGGTAATGGCAGCCAAGCCGCCTACAACGCCCCGCTCTAGCAGTACCGTCTCGATATCTTCACGGGTAGTATAAATAGCTGCGGTCAGTGCTGCTGGGCCAGCGCCAATCATCAAAACATCGTGCACTTTGTCGGCGCTGATTTGTTTGGAAGTATCTGCCATATCGTCGTTCGTTATGCTACTGCCGGAGCTAGCTGCGCAAGGTTGTATCCAACAATAACTTGCTGCGAGTCATCATGCTTGGTAATTACAATTACGGGTACGGTAAGGGCACCACTTAGGCGCAGTGCTTCTTCTTGCCGCTCAGGGTTGTCGTCTAGGTTTACTAAATCGAACGTAAAACCTTTTGCCTGTAGCCATCGTTTTACCATGTGGCACGACGCACAAGTGTTGGTAGTGAAAATAGTAATATTCTTGACCATTGCTTCCCCCTCAAAAACTGTTTCTTTTGCCTGTTCTTTGTATTTTATATAGCGCTTGTGGTAAATACAAGGCACTACATATTGTGCTTTTTACGCCATGCCAATCTGTTGGCATGGCGTCTAGGCTATTGGCCGATTTTGTGCAATGTAACGTCAAACACAAGGTCGGCATTGGCTGGAATGTTCGAGCCAGATGGCGGTGTTGCGCCATATGCTTGGACTGCCGGAATAACCAAACGACGAGTGCCGCCAACCTTCATACCAGGAATGCCTTCTTGCCAACCTTGGATAACGCCGCTCAGCGAGAATGTTACCGGTTGGCCAGTGTCAAGCGAGCTTTGGAAGACCACCCCGGTAGCCGCAACAGCGCCAGTGTAGTCAACGGTTACGGTGTCGCCCGATTTAACCTCGTCGCCAGTACCTGCCTTAGTGTCGATAATTTTAAGCTCAGTAGTAGAAGCAACAGGCGTAAAGTTGTCTAGCTTAGAACCCTCCAACTTACCCTGTGCCGTGCTTGTACTTGCATTATTAGTTGGGCCATTCACAACTTTTGCCTCCTTATTATCCCTATATAACTGCCAAATAACGGCAAAACTAACCGCAAATGACACCCCAAAAAACAATATTGCCAAAGTGAGCGCAATTACTCTATCACGCATACGCGCCATATATCCTCCAAACCTTCATAGCTTCGTTACCTTAAAAAAGTATATACTGCGCCCTGCAGATTAGCCAGCGAATAGCGGTAAACCCTCTACGGTACACAACTAGCAGCCACATGTTGGAGGCCCAACCTTGCCTTATACCAAATAATATGATAATATATCATTTCTAAGTAGATGGACAGGATCATTCATGTTTGGAAGAAATCGACAGCCCTCACCCCCACCGCGCCACCCCGATAACTGCGGCCTAAAAACACTCCGCACTAAGCAACAGGTACGAGAAACAACTGAAACCAAGATGGTACCAGACACTGGCTCTCCCGAATACAATATGGCGCTACAAGAGCAAAATTTGAGTGGCGCTGGCCTTGACATTAACTACCATTACAGCAAAGCAGGAGGCGAGTACGTACCTAAGGAGATTCCTGTGCAGGAAGTCACCTATCTCGGCACCCTGACCTGCCGCCAGATGGAAAAGAAAGGCATCGAGCCGGTGACCGGGACGGACAAAACCCCTCTAAAAGTCGCCGCAGATATTGGCAACACCGTTGCCAGCCTCTACTGCCGTACATGTCCCTATTTTGGCAAAGACGAATTACGGGCCGCCCAGTACGACGGTGAAGTTGCCCAAGCCGAGCGCGAAGCAGCCGACCACATACTTGCAGCAGCACAGGCACGCCAGGAACTAACACAGATCAACAAGCACTACGGCTTGCCGCCAGCATAAAATTTTAGTACTTATTTGGCGCGTGAACGAGCGTTGTAACGCATGGCGCGGATTTTGCTGACAGCAACGCCAAGCCCAGCGATCGCTACCAGCCGCCGCCTCCTCCGCCACCACCGCCGCCTCCAGAGAATCCACCGCCAGAGGAACTGCTTGGCGAACTAAACGCCGTCCCTACTGCCGCGCCGACACCGCTATTTAGTGAAGACGCCAGGTATCCGGCGTTAAACGCCGTCCAATTACCACTGTACCAATCTGGTGGGGTGCGGTAAATGTCATCGAATTTTTTAGCCCACTGGCCTTCTACGCCCAGGGCCATGGCATAAGGCAACAGTTTCTCGAACAGCTGCACCGTATGTTTGGGCTCTGCCGCTGGAGCATACGGGGCATCAGGCGCCTGGAGTTTTTTAAGGCGATCAGCTTCGGCGGTTTTAAGGTACAATTTTAAGCCCAAAATATGTTCACGGGCAGCGGTACCCTTGGCCGTACGCGCTGGCATAAGGAAGATAAATAGAGCGGCAATTACAGAACCAACGAGCGTGCCAAGCATAAAGGTGCTCGCCTGGTTTGCAAACAAAAACACAATACCCACTACCCCCAGGGCAAGTACGGCCCATAACACGCGCTTGCCGACCCACCCAAACCCCAACTTGCCGCGAAAATAGCCACTTGTCGTCAAATCGCTTCGCACATCTTTACGTAGCTTGTCGGCAGTGGCTGCAAACTTGTACTTCAGGGCGCTCACATCCACTTCGCTCCCCTTGGTAAAATCGCTAAAAAGCGTGTGCAAAAGTTGCTGCTCGTATGCGGATAGTGCCGTAATATCCGGATTCTCCAGCCGAAGTGAATACATGGTGGTGTCTTTTAACAACTTCCTCTCTTGCTTCGTTTCGATGATGGTAATAAAACGCTTAATAGCTAGTCCAATAATAGTAGCCGTTATATCCTTGTTATCGGTTTTAAAATCTACCAGTGTGCCGACCTCTATTGGCGATAGCCCGTCGGGGGCATCGTATTGCGGCACAATAACGCCACGACCTTTTTCGTCGCGCCCTTTTAGATACCACGTTCTGCCGGCTATGCCGCCCAATATAACAATGGGTGCTAGCAGCGCGGCAGTAGACCAGGCATATTCGCCAAGCGTCTCGTACCAGGTCGATGGCGCAAAATACCCTTTCTTAAAATCGACAATAACACTAAGGGTTTGGTACGGCTGAAGCGGACGACGCGTACGGACACTCAGGACGTTGTTGGACTGCATAATGTGGCACTGGCTTAGTGTGCTGCCATACCCACCACCGGCAAAACAGCGTGGCTCGGCGCCTTGCACTGCGCCAGTCGGCAGATGTAATGCAAGCGTTACCTCCTCTGTTGGCTGCCCCCACTGGTCGCCATTGATATCCCAATACAGCTCGTCGCGGTCGTTATAAAATCCTATAACATTACGCACCGTGTAGCGGATAGTGTATTGCTGACGACCGGTTATTACACGGTTAGGGTCGCCAATTTTAAGTACGGTATTACCGTTCTGTTGGTAGGTGGTAGATTGCGAGGGCGTTTTGCTTGGCGAACTAACCTGGATATTACTAATTTGTAAGCGGTGCTTTTTATAGCTGTTCGGAATCGCCCGCAGTATTCCATGATTGTAATGCGGAAAATCGACGTCGATATTTTCGGTTACGACCAATTGCCCCTGTCTGTCGGTATTAGTAAGTGTGTAGTCAGCGCTAAATTTCGTAATTGTAAAGTCGCTTACCTGTGCGCTAGCAGGCAATGGCCGGGCAATCACCAGCAAGGCCGCAACGGCTGCGAACAGGAGTGCCACTCGTGTCATGTATGTACGCATTAAATACCTCAAGTTAACCAGTCAAGATCTAGTTGTATAACCCTCCCGTTAGGGTACGGGTCGAGTTCGTAAAAAGCCTCGGGTTCAAGCTCTTGGCGACAGGCATCAATAATGCGCCCGACGCCGGCATGGCTGACCACCAAAATATTTTCGGGGTTATTTTTATACTGCCGAAAGAACGACAGCACGCGGTCGCGGAACTGCCGCACACTTTCGCCGTGCGGTACGTTGTTCCAGTCTGGCGGTGGCATATCCACCGGCATACGTGTGTAGTCGCCAAGGTCGTATTCGTTAATACGGTCATCAATGGTAACCCGTCGCTTATCGACACCAACTGTCTCGGCAATAATGACCGCCGTTTCTCGAGTACGCATAAGTGGCGACGAAATAATATAGTCTATATGAATCTTGTTCAGGTCGGTAGCTGCCTGTGCCGCCTGGCGGCGCCCTACATCGGTTAACGGCGAATCATCGCGTTGACCTGCCAAAAGCATTTTTTCATTCGCTTCACACTCGCCATGTCGGACAAAATATATCGGCATGTTACAGATCCATTCCTTTACCCTCGTAATCAACTAGTTTGGCATTTGGCAGCTTGCGCGCATGTTCAACTATAAGCTTATACAAGTATAGCGCAGCTTCGTCGACTGGAATAAGCGCGCCGCTGCCGCCCATGCTGGTTTGTACCCAGCCGGGGTGCACCAGTGTCGATTTTATATCCGGATGGAGCTTGGCAAAGCTAATCATGGCATGATTAGTAGCAGCCTTACTGGCGCTATATGCCCAATGCTCGGCATTGTATTCATTAAGTCCCTTAAACGTTCCCATGCCCGAGCTTATGGTCACAACTAGCTTATCCTCGCCTGCCTGTAAGTTAGAAAGCAGAGCATCGGCTAGTATGCGGGGGATGATGGCATTAACTTGAAACACGTTCGTTAGTCTGTCGAAATTTTTTGATGCGGCAGGCGCATCGGTATTATCGGCATCGAAGACACCGGCGTTATTTATAAGCACGTCTACCGGTACGCCCTTTAAACGGTCAACGACGCCGACCATTGCCGCCATGTCGGTCAGGTCGGCAAGTTCTACTCGCAAGTTATCAGAGGCCGGAAGCTCAGGCGGCGTACGGGCCAGCGCAGCCACGCGCCAGCCAGCCTGCAAAAACTGCCGTGCCGTGGCCAGGCCAAGGCCATGATTCGCACCGGTAATAACCACTGTTTTCATAGAGGTTGTCTCATATGCGTTCGGCTTGCAGTTGCTCCGCAGCCGCAGCAGCTAAGTCATCTAATACCTTGGCTACTTCTTGATCGCTCAGGGTACGTTCATAGCTTGCTACGGCTATACGCAATGTTATTTGTTTATGGTCGGGGTCGTCCTCGCGCTGATATACATCTATTGGCGTCAACGTGTAATGTGTTGCGTCCGGACGGTGTTGTTCTAAATGACTAGCAACAAGCGCATACACATTGGCGTAGTTCTCGCTGGCGCGCACCTTTAGGCATATGTCTTGTTCTACTTTCGGGAACCGGGGCAGCTTAACGTACGCACTTGCAGTATTAGCATGCACGAGTAGGGGCGTGAGGCCAAGCTCGAACCCAGCAACATAATCGGGCAGTTTTAACGCCCGGCGGACCGATGTTTTATACTCGCCGATACGGCCAATAGTTGTATCGCTTACACGAACAATCGCCGAACGGCCGGGCTGATAGTAGGCTGCTGCCGAATCCTCATCACTCTCGCTCATAGGTTCGAACGTCACCGTACCGTCAAGGCCCACCGCATGTAATACACGTTCCAGATACACACGCGCCTGGTAGTACGGTGCACCGCCCCAAGCGCTGGCAGCCTTGGCGTTGGCCGCAAACACCAAGCTTATACGTTCCAGCTCGGCCGGCAAACCCTCGACTTCTAGGCCCTTAATATGCACCTTGCCAATTTCGAACAGCGCAAATACATCGTTTCCAGCCTTGATATTTGGGTGCACTAGCTGTAATAAGCTGGGCGCCAGGCTCATACGAAAATACTGCAGGTCAGGGCTAAGGGCATTACTTAAGCGAAATGCTTGGTCGCGGTTTTGCCCGGCTTTATCGAGCAAATTCCCGTGCACGAAGCTATAGCTTAAGACCTCGTTAGCGCCAGCGGCAGCCAGCGCCTCCCGCAGTGATGATTGCAGTGTAATCATAGGGTCTTTAGCAGGCGGCGTTAGGTCGCGCTTTGGTAATGTCAGCGGTAAATGATCGTAGCCATATAGGCGGCCTACTTCTTCTACAATATCCTCGGGTATTTCGATATCAGTCCGCCAGAACGGCGCTGCAATGGTCATTACATCGCCGTGCGACGTAACCGAAAACTCGACGTTCTCGAGTAGTTTTGCAATTTCGCCAACCGATAAGTTCCAGCCCAGACGGTCGTTAATAAACTGGCTGGTCAGCGTTACGGGCGCATGAATATTACCCCGCGCCACAGCCTCTGGTGAAACGTGATTGATATCAATGAGCTTACTTGCCACCTTGCCACCGGCAAATCGACGGATGTCGCCAGTAATCATAGCGACCACCAGTTTATTTTGCAGCGGGCTTTGGCCTTTAGTAAACCGCGTTACTGCATCAGTAAATACGCCATGCGCCATTGCGGTACGACGCATAGTGTACATATCCCAAGTTGCAGCCTCGATAATAATATTTTTAGTATCATTATCTACCTCGGTATCGGCCCCGCCCATGGCACCGCCTAGACATGCCAGATGGTCTGCGCCGGCGACCACAACCATATCGTCCTCGCGCACCGTAATCTCTTTGCCGTTTAATAACGCTAGCTTTTCGTCGGCACGCCCGCGCCGTACGGTCAGCTGCGCAGCGTGGTCTTCAGACAATTTTTTGACCTTATCGTAGTCGTAGGCATGGATGGGCTGGCCGGTCTCGAGCATAAAAAAGTTCGTGAAGTCGACAATATTGTTTATGGGGCGCACACCCACGCGCGCCAGAGCTACCTGTATGGATACTGGGCTGGGCTTGATCTCGACATCACGGATAGCTACGGCTGTAAATCGCGGGACGAGGTCGGGAATTTCGTTAGTCACCTCAAGTGGCAGGGGTTCGGCCTCTATATCCGGAAACTCCGGATTTTGCGTGTACCACTCTGGACTTTTGTATGGCCGGTGTTGAATACCCTCTAGCTCGCGGGCTATACCAATCCAGCCAAACAAATCTGGCCGGTGGGTAAACATTTTATTTTCCATGTCTATAACGACATCGTTCCGCAAGTGGTAGGCGTCGATAAAGTATGTGCCTGGTTCGACCGCGCCATATGTCTCGTCTATTTCGAGCAAACCCTCGTGGCTATCGCCCAGACCCAGCTCTTTCGGGCTGGCCATCATACCATTGCTCATAACACCCCGCAGCTGCCGGCTCTCGAGGATAAATGGCTCTTTGCCATAGGTGCTTGGTACCGTGGCGCCGGGCGGAATCCAGGCGGCCAGCATGCCGGCGCGCACATTGGGCGCACCGCACACGACCTGTACGAAACCTTCTTCGTCACGGTCAATACTTTGCACCTTGCCGCCATCGTCTACCTTGCATACATGCAGGCGGTCGGCATTGGGGTGTTGCTCGCACGAAATAACCTTAACGATGATGACGCCGTCGTAGCGCTTGCCGAAAACCTCGGTACCTTCTACCGCTGCCAACTGAGCGCCAATTTTTTGCACCAAAGCGTCGGCACCATCAGGCGCCGGGTTACCCGCCGATTTATAGTGTTCGTTCAAACCTTTAATGAGTTGTGTGCTTATCTTCATACTGCCTCTGTAATAGTCTTCTGAATGGCCTGCAGTTGCTCATCGCTCATTTTAGGCCCTTCGGTAGTCGTTAAGTAACCTTGGTAGGTTTCGAAAAAAACTGGCTCGTGCCTTTCCGGCCGGGTTTCCTTGCCCAGTCCGTGCATAGGAATAAGCTTGACATGCAAGTGCGGTACCCCCTGCCCCTCAATAACTAACCCGACGCGGTACGTGCCAAAGGCCTTTCTTAGCAGCGCCGCTACTTTTTTAGATGCTTCCAACAGCCCTACATACGCGTCGTCGGCGACGTCAATATAATTATCGCCTGGATTGACTTTAGGTATAACTACCGTAAACCCTGGCGTGTTGCCAAAAGGCGTTAGAAACGCCAGGTAATTATCGTCCTCCCACACCTTATAACTAGGGATCTCGCCGGATACAATTTTGTCGAAAATAGTCGGTTCCATTACGAAAATTGCCTCAAAAATTCTAGTTTGCCGCCTTCAAAGTGCCGCACGTCCTCTATGTCGTACTTCATCATAACCAGGCGCTCAACGCCGCTACCCCAAGCAAAGCCAGTGTACTGCTCTGGGTCTATGCCCGCCATCTTGAGTACATTGGGGTGAATCATGCCACAGCCCAACAGTTCTATCCAGCCGCTATAACTGCACACGTTGCAGCCTTGTTTTTTACAAAACGGGCAACTAAGCGCAAACTCGAAGCTTGGTTCGGTAAACGGAAAATAAAATGGCTGGGTTTTGATTTCGATTTGCTGGTTAAAATATTCTTGCAAAAACGTTTTAAGCGTTGCCATAAGATGGCCGGCATGTACGCCTTTATCGACATATATGCCCTCGAACTGGTAAAACGTATGCTCGTGCCGTGCGTCGAGGTCTTCGTTGCGAAATACGCGGTCGGGTACCAGGGCGGCGATAGGCCGGCCTTGTTCGAGGTTAGCCTTGTATTTAATAAGCAAGCGGTTTTGCATAGTGCTGGTATGGGCGGGCGCAATAAACGGGTGGCCGCCGCTGTCGCGTTCTTCGGTCATAAACGTATCGTAGTCGTCGCGTGCCGGGTGGCCGGCAGGAAAATTAAGGCTGGTAAACATGTGATATTCGTCGTCTAACTGCCGTGAGTGCGCCACGGTAAAGCCCATGCGGTAAAAAATATCGCTAATAATTTTGATTTCGCGCATAAGCGGGTGCTGGCTACCATGGTCGGCGGTCAACAACTGCGGCCGTTTATTGGCAGCAACATTGATGTCAAAAGGCGCGGTAATATCAATGGGCGGCAGCGGCTGTGCTTCGTCTGCTTGTTGGGCAGCGGCCGCCTGTAACTCCGCGCGCAAAGCATTTACTTCTTTGCCGAACACACCGCGCTCCTCCGGGGGTAGTGTTGGAATTTCGGTATAGAGTGCCTTTAATTCTGGCGCCTTTAAAATGTCCGTTTTATCTGAAAGTTCATGTAAACGTTGCTTTAGTTGCTCGGCAACCGAAGCAACACGCGAATTCTGGTAGCTCATCTTGACATTAAGTATAACAAAAAGATAATGATGATATGTCACTACATGTACTGCGTCCGGAAAAAGACCACGAGCCCGCTGCATTCGTCATACCTCACCGCAGTCCAGCCATGTTTTTTGCCGGACCTATCCTGGGCGCAAACAATTGGCAGGAAAATGGTGTACAAAACGCCAAAATTATCGCAGCAGAGGCTAAACAGACTATACATGTAGCAAATCCACGGTGGACTACTATCGCCCCAGACAAACGGCTTGCCAAAAACGAACAACGTAACTGGGAAAAAGAGCATATACGGCACATAGCGCTTATGCGCAAATTTGGTGCAGTCGTTTTTTGGATCGCCGCACAGGATAAAAATGCAGACCCGCCTAACCCGCCAGGCCGTGCGTACGGGCAAGGCACAAGGGCGGAATTCAGCCATGTCACCGGCATGAAATTTATGGACGATGACATACAGATTGTACTCGGTATTGACCCCAATCATGATGGCCATGGACTACATGAATATCGGCATACGGCCCGTGAATTCGGCCTGCCTGTTCACGATTCATTACCAGCGGCTATTAAAAGCGGAGCGGAACTCATCCTGCGAGCAGCAGCTAACGCATAAGGGTATACTGGAGGCATGGCACAATTTTCTTTTGATATCGTTAGCGAATACGACAAAGCCGAAATGAACAACGTGTTCGACCAAGTAGAGCGCGAAATGAGCAATCGGTACGATTTTAAGGGCACACCAGCCGCTATTGAATGGCTGGGTAGCGATAAAACCGGCCTAAAAATTATTGGTAACGGCGAATGGCAAATTGACGCCATTTTAGACATTGTCCGCAAAAAGCTAGCCACTCGTAACCAAAGCCAAAAAGTATTAGACACCTCGCACGATATAACCGAGAGCAACCTAAAAGCCAGCAAAGAAGTACCGTTCAAAAAAGGCCTAGACCAGGACAAGGCCAAAAAAATCACCAGCCTAGTGCGCGAGCACTACCCCAAAGTCAAAACCCAAATACAAGGCGATGCAGTACGGGTCATGAGTGGCAGCAAGGACGATTTACAGGGCGTTATGCAACTACTAAAAGCTCAGGACTTTGATTTTCCGGTATCGTTTACTAATTACCGTTAGCGTTTGAGCAATAGTTAAAAATATTCTGCTCGCAGACATCGCTGGTCTCTAACTGCATTGCACTGTCTATGCGCGTTTCCATATGCGGTGCAATATCTGCAGCCGCCGCCGTACCCACACCAGCACTTACAAAAAAGAGCACTATAAGCACCACCTTAGCCCAGCCAGGCAATAGAGCACGACCCCGCATAAGCTCTATACCGCCCAACAAAAACAGTAATCCCATAGAAGCAACCGTCATAAGAATACAGGCGGCCAAGAACCACTCTTCTGGATTAGTCGGAAACACTACTTGGTTATTGACCATCGTTCCGTGGAGTACCAGCAGCGTCCCCAGCGTCATGCCGCCGAACAGTATTGCCGCCCCGGTCGTGGCGAGTATCGCTCCTACCACGACCGCCAGTACTTTTAAAAAGGGCGCAACCACCTTACTGGCCGTTTTGCCGGCTCGCTCTGCCGCGCCCTTAACGTCTGCCTGCTCGACGGCTGCTTTAATGCTGTCTATCGTGACGGCCTTGCCGCGCATTTGTAAACGCTCGCTCGAAGTCTTAGCCTCGGGCACAATAATCCACATCAATCCGTACAGCAACGCGCCCCATCCGCCAGTAATAGTAGCTATTGCGAATATCAACCTAAAAATAACGACATCTATATTAAAGTAGGCTGCCAAACCAGAGGCTACACCAGCTAACATGGCGCGGTCAGTATCGCGGTACAGGCGGCGTGGCGCGTCTTCGGGGGCTTCGTATGCCTCATGCGCCTCGACGTCTTCTTTAAAATCGCCTGGCTGACCGAGCTGGTGTTTTAAGAAGGCTACGTCTTCACTCAACACTACTGTGTCACCTGTAATACCTCGCTCGTTCAGTAGCTCTGCCATGCGAAGTTCAACTTCGTCGAGCACATCTTTACTTTGTGTACCTACCTCGTGCTTTATAGCGTTAAGGTAATCCTGCAGCTCTTTGTACGCGTCTACAGCGATTTTAAAGGCTTGCCGGCCTAATTGAACACTTGTTATTTCTTTCATGATGCGGCTGGTCCTTTCTCCAGCTTCGTCAGCGATGTATGCAAACGATGGTATGTTGCCTGTAACGCCTGTAGTAGCGCATGGCCTGGGTCGGTAAGCCAATAATACTTTCGGGGTGGCCCGTGCTCGGACTCTTGCCATTCGTAGGCAACCAAACCGTCTTTAGCCAGACGACTCAGCAGCGGATACAGCGTACCCTCCACAACAATAAGTTCGGCGGCACGAAGCTGCGTAATAATGTCCGAGCTATATACCTTGCCATCTTTACATATAAGCAAAACACAATAGGTCAACATACCCTTACGCATTTGCGTTTCGGCCTGTTGCAGGCCTGCTGTTGCGTCACTACTTTGATTCATACACTACTATGCTATACAAGGTAGTAGGTATTGTCAAGTCTAATGATTGTTCAGCCTGCTGAAGGTTGTTCGTCCGTTAAACCTTGCTTCTCGCAAACGCTGAATTGCTTCCCGCGCTATGTCGCGCGCAAAGTATAACTCCACTGTCGTCCCCGAACGACCAAACGAATACGTATCTTGTCGCAGGCCTCCCCGTTCTTGCCCTATTGCTCGGATTACCTCTATTGTCTGTTCGACCGAAGATTGACCTCTGCTCGCAATTAACCCTAACCGCATATGGCCCTGCGATGGTAGACCAATAGAGTAACCCTGCGCGAGCAATGCTGCGTGCGGGCTCAGCCCGGTTATCGTGCCGTTTTGCTGTTGTACGTCGTCAGGGCCTATGTCGAGCTGATTAACCAGTAGCCCGAATGCGAACTCGTCCATGTTGCATTTGGCGCGAGCTGCCTGCGCTTGCTCACGTGGCGAGGGACCGAGGAGTGCGGGATTAATGCCTAAAATAGCCTGCCGCACGGTATCAACATACGCCAACTGTGGTATCGTCGGTTCTTGGCCGGGTTTTGGCAGACGATCAAGATCGATATCTAGAATTGCTTGCGGCAGTTCAGCGTTGCCACGACCACGACCGCTTTTATAGAAATCAATAAGCGATGCCAGTGCGTGAATATGATACACCACCTGGCTTGCCCCCTGATAACTCCCCAGCCGTCTCCGTCCCGCCCCGTAACCGCCTACTAATTGCGCAACCCGCCCTTCTGAAATACCGAATGTTTGCGCAAGCGCCCTCCGGGGCACTTCGGTGTTACTGAGCTTAGGAGCAAGACGCGCTTCTATGGCGTCGGCCACCTCATTGGGTACATGGCGTACTGGTTTCGACCGCGCATTAAGTGGCGTAAAAGTAAGGTCAGGGTCGTCGAGATAGACACGCTCGTCATCTGTTAAACTTCTTACCACTGTCATCCTATTCACACCGACCCGCTTTGCTATGGCGTTGATACTTCGATGCGTCTCCATAACCCCTGTTAGACGTGCGTGCTCGGCCCGGATAGCGCGCGCATCACCCTCGTCTATAAAATAGCCAATGCCATTTGCCGGGCTATCGTCCGGATGACGGAGTGGCTGGGATTTTATACCCTTCCGGGCGCAATAAGCTGTTGCGAACTGGCCATATTGCGCTGTTATCTCGGCGAACCATACATGCGTGTCGTCGGCAATGGGTATATTGTTAATACCTTCTGTTATGCGCGTAATTTCATCACCAGTAAAACGTCTGCCGGGCCGGCCTCTGCTTTTTCTGTCGGGCGACAGAGTCTTTTCCTCTATGACAATTTCCAACTTCCGTGCCACTGCCTCTACCAGCGTTTCGGGGACGCCAAGATACTGCCCAAGCCCCCGTGAAGTAAACGATTGGGCTGGTGCCACTTTTGGTACTGGTACCTGGCTTAAGAAAAGCTCAACGCCTTTCGTATCATAATAACGCTCACCGCGAGCGCCGCTCTCTGGCAGTATGCTCCGAATAAATGCGTAAGGTACGCCAATAACCTCTTCGCCGGTAGTCGGATCTTGGTAGGTAAACTTTCCCATATTCACATGGAACCACTCTCGGCTAATACCGGGGTGTCTCGATAGCAAATCGGCTATCGATGTATCGTAGCCTTCGGGTTTAACGTAACGGTTATATCGAGGATCGTTCGGAGCTACTAACAGGTCCACGAGTGGTTTGCCGGCAGGCGCTAACGCCGCTTGTAGTTCATCGGGTAGCTCTGCCAACCGACGTAAGAAATCACGGTCTTCTGGCCGTGCCCTAACGCGGCCAGAAGGTTCTGTCGTCCCTGATTCCGAATCCGGCCTCAACCCTATCGTCACACCGCTCATGACCTCATCGAACCCAAACGCCATTTCGGCCGTATAATCAACGCGGCCCACCTCGGGCGCGTATTTGATCTGTGCAATTGTGGCGACTTTATCGGGATTGTCGGGCTCGTATCGGAATGTCCGGCCCATTTCCTGAATCATAGCAATGGGATCGCCCTGCTGCCCGAGAAATATAACCGCCTTAAGGCGACGTTTTACATCCCAGCCGCGACTAACCATACCGCATGTAGTCAATAACCCTGCATCTGCTTGCATATCAAAATGTTCTATTATTGCATGACTATCAGGACGAACTGCCCCTACCATATCTATAACAATCGTTTCGTCCAACTCCCACCCCAGCACTTCAGGTGCGTGGAGCCGTACCGCTTTAGCCAAGCGAGCAGCCTGCGCATTGCGACCGCCCGGCTGACAATAGGCAATTGCTTTATCGCCATCTTTTATAAATAGGTGCAGCGCAATAGCAGCAGCCAACGACTCAGCATGTGCTTCGTCGCGGGCCATGTAGGTTAGTATGCGCACCGGCACAATAACTTTGTTTTCTACAGCTTCTAGCAACGACAGCGGTCGTATGTGATGCACCATCTTCTGCAGATCTTTGCGCTCATTACGTGAGGGCGTAGCAGTAAGCAATAACTTCTTACAATTGTCGAATTTCCTCAGCGTCACCATACGCACTTCGCCCAGCATAATATCTGCCTCATCAAATACAGCCATGTCGAAATCGTTCGGGTCAATTAAGCCGGTCTCGATTGCTACTGTCAGCGAATCTTTGGTAATAACGACAATATCGCCAGTCGCATCTTCTGGTTTTTTATGCCCTTGCCAAACCGACGTAAACTTCGTTCCTGGTGGCAGGCACTTGCGCAATGTTTTCTTTGGGTTCAAACAATCATCCACCAGTTTCTGCTGGTCAGTTACCCAGATAACGCGAGGCGAGGTACCATCTGGCAGCGGCCTACCTACCCCCTGCCTTGCCAACCAGTCGCCTGCCACTTTGGTCTTACCACTGGCAGTCGGCAGCACTACCAAAAATGCATTTGGTAGCTGCGGGTAACGGTCCAGTTTTGTCTTCTCACTCATAGTGGGCGGCGATACTGTAAACCAGCGTAAACTTTCACCTACATAACGTTGTAGGCCACTACGAGCGTCTTCGACGCCCCATGCTGCACTGGGCAACGCTTCCGGTGGTGTCGTTAACAGCGTATTTGCTAAAAGCACACTGCGGACTGCACGGCGCAATGGAGCAACCGTCTCCGGGGCTATGCTTTGCAAAGCAGCTGCCCCAACAGCGGATTCAGTTGTATGTACCGCAGCCCACTCAGCGTTAAAACCTGGGTTATTCCCGGCATTACGCCGATCATGACGACGCCGGGTCGCAAGTGCCCGGAGCGCCGTAATATAGGCAGTCTGCCACACGGGCACACCCACCCAGTCGATATCTTCCGGGCGTGCGAGCTCTGTATACGCCGTCTGAACAGCAGGCGGCATAAATTGCTCCCGCTCCAGCCCTAACACGTGCAAGGCTGGCTCTAACATCTGTGCCGAGTCTGGGTTGGAAGTGCTAATGATACCAGCCTATAAAGAGCTGCCCGTATCGTCAAGCAAGTTGTCAATTACGTCGTCCAAGTACGGTATACTTGTAACCATGAGCAAGACCGAGATGGGTTCTAATCTCGCGGCGCAGGCCCAGGCAGTACTGGAAAAAAACGACCGCGGCTCGTACACCATGCCTGGCCCCAGCCTGTACCCGCACCAATGGTTGTGGGATAGTTGTTTTATTGCCATTGGGCAGCGACATTACGATGTCGAGCGGGCAAAAATGGAACTACTTAGCCTACTGCGAGGCCAGTGGAGCAATGGCATGCTGCCGCACATTATTTTTAGCGACGGCCACGAATACCGACGCGACCAGAATTTTTGGCTCAGCCACGTGAGCCCTTTTGCGCCCGATGACATACCCACCAGCGGCATAACCCAGCCGCCTATGCTTGCCGAGGCAATTGTGCGCGTTGGCGAAAAACTACCAATTATTGAACGCCGCAGCTGGTACCGGCAAGTATGGCCCAATCTGCTAGCCTACCACACATGGCTCTACACAGAACGCGATCCACACAATGAGGGCTTAACACTCCAGATACACCCGTGGGAAACGGGGCTCGATACCACGCCACCCTGGATGAGCGAAATGCACGACCATCTATTACCATGGTGGATACGCATGATCCAAACTACAAAACTCGACACCCTCGTTGGCGCCTTTCGCCGGGATACGCATGTAGAACCACGTGGCAAGCGGTATAGCACTATTGATGCACTTGCCATGTTCGACGCCCAACGCCGCTTACGCCGCAAGGCGTACAATACCAGCCACATCCTGGACCATTCGTTGTTTGCTATCGAAGACTTGTCGTTTAACTGCATTCTTATTCGCGCTAACGAGCATATGCAAACGATTGCACGAAGCATAAGGCAAGACATTCCGCCAGCGCTCGCAGCGTCCATGCAAAAAAGCTTCAAAACATTCGACGAACTATGGGACCCGTACACCGAAAGCTACTACAGCCGCGATTTTATTACCCACCGCTTATTAAAAGAACAAAGTATCGCGGGACTATTGCCACTATATGCCGGCTGCGTTAGCAAAGAGCGTGCTGCGCTGATTGTAAAAAGCCTGGAAAACGAACACACCTTCGGCCCGCCGTACCCCGTACCAAGTACACCGCTGAATTCACCTTGGTTTAAACCACACGGCTACTGGCAAGGACCCACATGGTTTAACACAAACTGGCTTATTATTGACGGCCTTAAACGTTACGGATACGACGACCACGCTGCGGCACTTACCGATGTCATGCACGAGCTGGCCGGCAAGCACGGCTTCCGCGAGTACTACGACCCCATAAACGGCGACGGCCTTGGGGCGCATGATTTTAGCTGGACAGCCGCGCTGTCGCTTGATCTGCTACAATCAGGCAAGTAATGCGTATGCGGCATAAAAAACTCTGGATTATTAGCATCGTTCTTGTCGGAACTATAGCAATTATACTGGGCATTCTGTTTGGCAATAAAGCGGCCGCGCCCAAAGCCGACCACGGTGCTACTGTGAGTCAGGCTAGCCAAAGCAGCACCTTCAATAAAACACAGTACTCCACGAGCGATCCAACCAGCATATGGGTGGTCGTGAATAAACAACATGCGCTTAACCCCAAAAATTACACGCCAGCTAATCTCGTATTTCCAAATGTGCCGCTCAGAGTACCAGGAAACGAATCTATGCAGCTGCGCGAAGACACTGCGAACGCACTCGAGGCACTGGTAGCCGCCGCAAAAAGCGATGGCCTTAACCTTATGTTGGCAAGCGGATACCGATCGTACAACTACCAAGTAGGGCTCTATAACGGCTACGTAAAAAGCATGGGGCAAGCCGAGGCCGACAAAACGAGCGCCCGGCCTGGCCACAGCGAACACCAAACTGGCTTGGCGTTCGACCTTGAACCAACCAATAAAGAATGCGAGCTAGAGACCTGTTTTGGCGATATACCCGACGGCCAATGGCTGGCCGCAGAGGCCTACAAATACGGGTTTATTATTCGTTACCCGGCCGATAAAGTCAGCGTAACCGGCTACGAATACGAACCCTGGCATTTGCGTTATATTGGCAAAGAGCTAAGCGCAGAGATGCACAAACAACACATAACGACCCTCGAAACGTTCTTTGGCATTACCGGCGGCACACAGTATTAGGTTGGGGCCGTGTGTGATCCCGATCATAGATACATGGCAGCGTACCGTAGATACTAAGCATGTAAGGAGGATGCCATGAACCTACTGAGTATGCACGCCAAACAGACAGACAGGGCAAACATTGCCAATAAATATCGGGATGTACATGTATTTCTAAAAGAGCACCCTGTGGGCGTGCTGGCAACTGTTGACCCCAACAGTAATCCGCACGCCGCGACCATTTATTTTGCCGTCGATAGTTCATTTACTATTACGTTTCTAACCAAACGTGGCACCAAAAAGAGCGACAATATGCGCACGCATAACCAAGCTATGCTCGTCGTGTTCGATGCACCGCAGCAAGCCACTACCCAAATTGCCGGCCTCGTAACAGAGATAACCGACCAAGACGAGGTACACCAGGTATTTCGCTCTACCCTTCGCGCCTCGCTGCACGAAGGTCGCAGCGCAGTGCCGCCAATAACAAAAATCGCCGCAGGCGCATTTGTTGCCTACCGACTTACCCCTACGCAAGTCCGGCATTCGTGCTATGGACCAGCCCCAGTCGGTAAGCGCCAAAAAATGTTTGAGGTTATCGACCTGCCGTTATAGCCCGTGAGTTTTACAACTCGGTGCCAAGCTTTTGTTCGAGCCCTTCGACACTGGCAATAACGATGCTGGCGCGGTCGATTGAAACTAGCCCGTCGCGCCGGATTTTTTGCAGTTCACGACTGACAGTCTCGCGCGATAGCCCTGCCCTGGCTGCAAGATCCGCCTCGGTAATGCTAAGGCTGACTGTTCCGTCATCTGCACGTTTGCCAAAACGACGACTTTCAATAAGCAACTCGTACATCAGCCTACTTTTGGCACTGCCAGCCATGAGGTGACTCAAACGGCCCAGTAGGCCGTCGAGGCCTCGATATAGCCGGGTTAGTAGGTCGTACACGACATCCGGGTTTTCATGCATAAATGCCACTACGTCGTCCTTAGGTGCCATGTGCACCTGTAACTCGGTTTCTGCGGCAAAGAAATAGCGGTTTTCAGCCTCGGTCATAGCCCACAGCATAGGCAAGAATGCGCCCTCTTTAAATATGTTAACCACCACGTCGTCCCCACGATACGAAATATCGTATTGGCGTACCTTGCCGCTAGCAATGTATAAAATTGCCTGTGGCTGGTCGCCTGCATGTATCAAAATTTGACCTTCAGGATACGTGCGAAGTGGATAGTTAGAAAAAAACGCGGCTACTTTTTCGCTCGCAGACTGCTCGGCCATACTTACTCCAATTACTCCATTTATGCCTATTATACTGTGATCCGGGTCACATACGTAATCGCATGCCAAACGCTATGCTCTAAAAGACATGAGCCTACCAAAAATGGCAAGCCTAACGTGGCAAAAATCACTCCCCTACGTGCTTATTGTCGGCAGCATTGTCGGCTTGCTGGCCTCGTTTGCACTAACATACGATAAAATACACGTTTTACAAGATGCCAGCTACCAACCAGGCTGCAACCTAAACCCTATTCTAAGCTGTGGGTCGGTTATGAAAACCGCACAAGCCAACTTGCTAGGCGTACCCAATACGCTATTTGGACTTATGGCATTTAGCATGTGTGCATTGTTTGGTGTCGTACTCCTAGCCGGAGCAGAACTAAGGCGGTGGCTATGGCAAGGCGCCCAAATAGCGGCAACCGGTGGTGTTATTTTTATGCACTACTTATTCTTCCAAAGCGTATTCCGAATCCATGCTATTTGCCCATGGTGTTTTACCGTATGGATGGTCACGATTGCTCTATTCTTTTGTATTACACAGCACAACATACGTATGGGTTTCCTACCTGGTTCACATTCGCCAGTAGCCCAATTTATTACGCGCTACAGCACCGATTTACTCATACTATGGTACCTCTGTATTTTTGCCATACTGGTCGTTAAATTTTGGTACTACTGGAGCAGCTTACTGTAACGTATTACACTTATGTTTATACACTTTATAAAAACTTACAAAGGATGGGCGCCATGAGCAAACAAGAAGAACGAAAAGCAATCGACAAAGTATTTATTTTGCTAGGAGTCATGGCCACACTCGCCTTGCTTGGCGCGAGTGCCCTTGGTTGGTGGGGGTATAAGTTCGCCACAAACCAAGTCACTAACGAGCTTGCCGAACAGCAGATTTACTTCCCGCCCAAGGACAGCCCGGCACTTGATCCGAAAGAATTCCCCGACCTCCAACAATACGCTGGCCAGCTTGTAGACACCGGACCTGAAGCCAAAGCATATGCCAATGGGTTCATAAAACGACACCTCGAAAAAGTCGCCAGCGGCAAGACATATGCCGAAGTGAGTACATTGGCTATGAAAGACCCCACCAACACAGCTTTGCAACAGCAAAAAGCCGTACTATTCCAAGGCGAAACACTCCGCGGGCTACTCCTGGGCGACGGTTATGCGTACTGGACATTCGGCATAATGGCTAAGTACGCAAGCTTTGCAGCTCTGGCAGGGGCTGGCGTTATGGCAGTACTCGTACTGCTAGGCTGGCGCCATTTGCAACGAATGAAATAACTAAGCGTGGTACAGTTACAGTATGGATACACCACACAAAGAGACATATGAATTCCTAAAAAATCATACCTGCGGCGTGCTTTCGACCGCTTCCAAAGAGGGCAAACCCTGGGGGGCGGCCATATATTACGCTGCGGACGAACAGCTCCGTATATATTTCTTGACACACAAAGGCAGCCGCAAGTTCGAAAACATTGACGAACATCCACAGGCAGCACTAACCGTTGTAGACAACGACGCTCAGACAACCGTACAGGCCGCAGGCACGGTTGAGCTTGTACCAATTGGTAATGAACACGACGAAGCCTACCGTATGCTCGTGCAGATCCATCCACCTGGTGAATATCGCTGGGTGCCGCCTGTTAGTAAACTACACGACGGCGAAATTATGCTATGTCGGTTTACACCCCAGCATTTACAGTTATCTACCTTTGACCCTGACAAAAGCAAAGCCGACGTCCACAAAATTATATAAATCGCTACAGATCTTTGGTGGTAATCAGTGGGATTTGCAGGTTATTGGCAGTTAGCAAATTGGTAATGCGCTCTTTTTGGGCAGCGATGGTCGTCTTAAGCTGCTGCGCATCGAGCATTGCTTGCGTAGCGTTTTCTAACGGCATAATCTTTAGGTCGTAGCGCGCGTCTAGGTCTTGGGCGGCTGCTTGAGTAGCGTTCCATTTATACTGCATATAAATCGGTAGGTACTGCGTTTTGGATATCTTTTTGGTCTTAATGTCTATGTTCATGATTGCCAGTCCGTTAAATAATGTCTCGGGCGGAATTTGGCTGTTAATGAAATTACCAAGGCTATACCACACGAGTGTCTTCTTGCCACTGGCGCCCACAAGCTCGTCGACTGTTTGCAGCACGTGCGGGCCATGGCCCAGCACAAGGTCCACACCCTGATCAGCTAAAAACTGAGCCTTAGCTTGCTGGTCGGCGTTTACCTCGTTAGCATACTCAGTACCCCAACGCATACTGGCGATAATAAATTGAGCACCATTGGCTTTGGCCTCTTTTATTTGATTACTAGCAAATTCTTCACTAAACACATTAACACCAAAGCTGTTTTGCACTGGCTTATTGGTGTATGTGGTGTAGGCCAAAAAGGCAAACTTAACACCATCTACGGTAAAGTAGCGCACCTTGCTGCGCTCTTCTTGAGTGCGGTTTTGTCCGGCTACGGCCAGCATATTCGGCACTTTGTCCCAAGCGAACATAGAGGCACTTATAACGTCCTGCGTCTTGTCAAAGCTATGGTTCGAAGCGGTGTTTACTAGGTTACACCCGAGCCTGCCCATATCGCGGACAAACTCGGTTGGCGAATTAAACTCCGGGTAACCGGTAATCTCGTATTGTTTGCCGCCGTTTAAGATAGGATCGTTACAAAACCTAATGTCAGCCTTTTTGAAGAGAGGTACAAAACTGCTCATAAGTGGCAGGTAATCGTAGGTACCATCATCCTTGAGCGCTGCTGCGTTTACTGAATCGTGGGCAATAAAATCGCCAGCCGCCATAAGCCGTATGCTGGTTGGCGCAGCTGCGGGTGGCGGCGGGGTAGCAGCCCGTTGACTCGATTTACTTATAGAATCGATAACCGACGGTACCGCAAAGGCAGCCGCACCAAGCACCACTATTACAGCGACAATGGCGGCAATTTTCTTCCACGGATAATACCGCTGCGGCCGCCCTGCTTGTTGGCGCGCGGTATGGTAGCGCGGTGGAGGTGGTGGCACATCAACCACACTGCTGCGGTCTGGGTGGGGTTCTAGCTCGGATAAAGGTTGCACACGAGCTGCATGGCGTAAACGTTCATTGGGGTCTATATTTTGAGGATTCATAGTTACTGTCTATTATTCATCGTCTAGGGCCGGTTTATCAAGCAGTAATGGCTCGACCGAAGGGCTAACATTTGCAATTTTAACAACATCCTTGTCGACCTTGCGTAATTCTTTATGGGCGTTATTAAAATGATTCACTGTTGTACCGAGCGAGCCGCCTAGCTTTTGCATCAAATCTTCGTAGGCGCCAATATGCCTGCCTAGCTCGCCCACGCGCTTTTGTATCTCTTTGGCCTGTTCTTCTATTTGTAAGCTGCGCAGCCCCTGCAAGACTGTTTGCAGGTACGCCATAAACGTTGTCGGGCTTACAATAATGACGTTCTTCTCGCGGAAGGCGTATTCTATGAGGTCACGCGCGCCGGCGGTCGTGACGCCTACTTTATTTACAAGCAAATCGTAATAAATCGCCTCGCTGGGAATAAACATGAAGGCGTAATCCATAGTGCCCTCTTTGGGGCGTATGTATTTGCTGGTTTCGTCTATGCGGTTTTTTAAATCGGCTTTGAAAGCGCGGGCGTAACCATCGCGCGCCACTTTATCTTTTTCTTCAAGCAACCGATTATAGTTCTCTAGGCTAAATTTGCTATCTACGGGCAGCATACGGCCCTTATCTAATATAATGACTGCATCACAAATAAGGTCATGACCCATTTCATCTTTGCATATTTTAAACTGCAGTTTAAATCGCTCGGGCGGTAGTACGTTTTCGAGCACTTGGTTCAGATAATACTCGCCTAACACGCCGCGTTGCTTAGGATTTTGAAGCACGTTCTGCAGCGTTTTAAGTTCGTCGGCGACGTTAACCACCCGCCTGTTCGTTTCGTCCAGTTTAGTCAGGCGTTCGGTAACATCGGCGATCAGCCGGCTGCTGGCAGTAAACTGCCTTTGTATCGATTCGCGCATGAGTTCTTGGTTCTTATCGAGTCGTTCCGTCAACTGATGTTGCAAGCCGTCTTTAAGCTGGGTAATGTCGACGCTCAATTTCGTAAGGTCCTGCTTTAGCAGCAGTGCGCTTTGCTGGTCATGCGGTACCGCGGGGCGGCGCACTACAAGCACCAGCAAGACCGCACACAGAACACCCAACACAATAATAGCCACAAGCATAGTTGTCTTATTGTACCTCTTTTATCGACGCATCAATAAATCTTGAGCGACTTTATAACGGCAACCGCTTGGTCGTACGTTGGCGTTGCAAAGTTTGCCTTCGAAACAGGATCAAATGCCAGACTATTATTGCTATCCGTGCCGTACCCACCAACGAACAGATACGCATCGCCTGTCAAATTAACGCCATAGCCAAGTACCTGGCCGGCCTTAAAGGCAGTACTACTACTGACAATAACAAAGGTAAACGTGTTCGCGTCGCTGCCGGCGTCGGTAATATTAGTGTACTGGCGTTGCTGTTCGGTCGGCGCGTCGTAAGCGACCACTTCCGAATCACGAACCGCAATGCTTTTAATAACGGTATTTTGCATGGCATCAGGGATGGTGCCAGTTCGCATGCGCAGCGTAAACACGCCCTCGGCAGACGAGCCATCGGCCTTAGTGTAGGTAGTCTTCGGCGAGGTCACTATAACCTCGGACCGCTCGGCATATTCGCGGACTGTCCAGTCTTTGCGGTGCGTGAATTCTACATTAAGCTTGCTGCTCTTGTAGGTTTCGGGCGTGGCGTCGCTAACCACCGGCTTCTCTGCAGGAGGCGGAGTGGGTGGTGCAGTCGTTGCCGCCTTAGGGGTAGTGTCGCGAACCATAAAATACCAGTAGGCAGCGCCGCCAACAACAAGCAAGCCGAGCAGGCTTAGGCCAATAGTCAAACCCACTACTTTTTTGCGGTGCACGGCTTTTTTAGCAAAGTACGGGGGTTGTACTGGCGACATGTCAGGCTCCGTATGCTGCATGGGCATAGGCTCGTTTGGTTGGTCTGTATTTTGCTCCATTGTCTTTTGCCCCTGTCTACTATGTACAATCTACAACAAACTTTTAAGTGTAGCAACCTGTTATATTACTCTTGCGTTAATTACTGCTAGTGCTATATTGGGAATTACGGAAGTGTGAGGCTTCCAGTAAGACCTGGGGTATTCCCCGGGTCTTTAAAATTGTGGTCTTTATTTTCTGATTTGTCAGGCTAAGTTTATTTAGGGTTTAGCTCGATATTTTCGAAGTTCCTTCCTTTTTCTTTCATCACCCATACTATTGACTCCGCCGGTTTTCCTAATGTTACTTCTTTTGACCGCAAAAGAAGTAACCAAGAAATACTCTCGGTACGCATCATCCACTCTACTGCTTCCAAGGTACTTGGACGGCGCAAAAAGAACTCCTTCCACATTCGTTCCGGTCGGCCCCTCCCTTTTGATTTCAGATTATTCCGGGGCGCACTTTTTGCTTGATTCCGTCCAAGCACCTTTCCAGCAATCGGGTGGCTGCTGAGTACCGAACTACGGCTGCGGGTTTTGTGGTGGGGCTGGCAACAGTAAACGGTATACATGTGGGTCTTACCACTTAGCTGAGCGCTCGGTATGCTACCCGTCCAGGTGACTCTAGCCGTAGCGGAGCCGGAAAATAGATAAAAAGACCGAAAACAAAATCAATCAAGAATACCTTTCGTTC
>DATIHR010000008.1:0-44000 GCA_035480575.1 Saccharimonadales bacterium (SeqCode)
CTACTGCTTCCAAGGTACTTGGACGGCGCAAAAAGAACTCCCTCCACATTCGTTCCGGTCGGCCCCTCCCTTTTGATTTTAAGATTATTCCGGGGCGCACTTTTTGCTTGATTCCGTCCAAGCACCTTTCCAGCAATCGGGTGGCTGCTGAGTACCGAACGTGTGGTGCGGGCTTTGTGGTGCCTAATGACAGGTGGAGCCCTAGGGGTGTTATGGTATAATGTCGCTAATGCGCGAGTGGTGGAATGGTAGACACGCTAGCCTTAGGAGCTAGTGCCGCAAGGCGTGGAGGTTCAAGTCCTCTCTCGCGCACCAGACGACATTTCGATAGCCTGTACGAGGCTTGCAAAAGGTTCTTTCCAGATTGGAGAGAGCCTTTTTTCGTTGTCTATGGTTAGGTTCAAGAACAAAATGCGTGCAACACGGTCTTTTTCGACTGCTGAACCCGCCTTCATCTTGTCAGGAGCGGATTTTACGAGGTTCAAAAACTGCTCTTTGGTTAGCTTAATTTTGCTTGGATTAGCAATCTTGTCCTTGAGTTTACCTATCTCTGCTTCAAGCTCTTGAGTTTCAATGTAGAGTTGGTCAATCTTATTCTCATTGATTGCGTATGCTGGCGAACTGCGACTAATTTTACCGAAAGCAAGCGACAGATCCTCAAGCTCTTTCTTCTTATGGGCATTAGCACCGTTCTTACTTGAGATTTCTTTCTTAATCTTGATAATCTTCTCGTCAGTGAAGCTATCAATGCGTTTACTGTAACGCTCATACGCTTCGTCTGATAGGTTTAATTTACCGAGAAACTCATAGATTGCTTCTAAGACAAACTTCGCACGGACTGACTTAGGATAACGGGTACATTCTTTATTTTCACAGCGATAGGTAAGAACGTGGTGGTCGCTCCAGCCAGGCTTATTCTTACCAACAACCATCCACTTATCACTTTTACAAACACCACAGTAGACCATTCTGGCAAGTGGTTTGAACTCAAACATTTTCTTAGGGTTAATGTCTCGTTTGCGAGTGTATGCCAGTGCCTGAACCTGATTGTAGGTATCTTCATCAATCATTGCTTCAAAGTTGTATATCCCACGTACATCAATAGTCTGGTTAGCTTGCTCAAGGATTCCGTAATAGAAAGGATCTTGGAACATAACTCCCACGCTTTTTTCGGTGTGTCAAGGTCCCGCTTTCTGCAACACCTCGTCTCTTTCACTCTGGCCTTGTTTGAGCCGGGCGGCGTAAGCCGCCGGGCTCATGCCAAGTGCTGAGTGAATTCGCTTGGTATTGTAGTAATGGATCTGCGGGGCAATGGCCTCGTGCAACTGAGGCAAATCCCGGTACTGGGCTAGGTTGCCGAGTTCTTTCTTGAATCCGCCAAACCAGCGTTCCATGTAACCGTTCTGCCACGGCGAAGCCTTGGCAGAACAAGACAACGTAATCTCCATGCGCTTGCAGAGCAGTTGGTGCTTGTAGCTCAGATATTCTGAGCCTTGGTCGCTGTGCAGAATGGTTGGACTTGGGTGCTTGCTCAGTGCGTCAAGCACAGCTGCATGCGTCAGTTCGCTGGTGTGCCGCAGCCCGAGCCGCCAGCCAACAACTTGTCTGGTTTTGAGGTCGAGCACTACCGCTAGGTAGTGCATGCTTCTGTCGAACCAGAGATATGTAAAGTCCTGCACCCAACCGCCAGAGTCGGTCATGCCAGCGTAGTCTTGGCCGTCTTGCGGCCTGGCTTCGTTCCGGAAAGCAGCGTAGCGCTGCAGGATATTCGGCGGAGCCGAAATCTCTGCAGCACCACTCTTTCCAGTGCCACGTTTCTTGCGGGGTGGGTCAATGACCACGCCAGCCAGAGTACGGATGCGTGTTGCCTTTTTGCGGTTCCAGCCCAGATGTAAGGCGAGGCGTCTCGTGCCGTAGAAGGGGTGCTCGAAGTGAGCCTGACGTAGCGTTACTACGTCAGCACTGTCCTTGGTTTGCTGCGTAGTCGGTCTGCGGTAGTATCCAGTGACACAGATGGCCAAAATGCGGGCAAAATGTTTCCGCCATCCCGGCTCGACTTCTTCCAGGACGGCTAGCTTTTTGGGCGATTCATCTCGGCCGTGGCCCGGCCGAGCAGCTTGTAGAGCTGCTCGTTCTCTTTGCGCAAACGGTTGAGCTCCAGAATGAGGTTGCGGTTGCCGTCTACGACGCCGTCCCGCAACCAGGTGTAGATGCTTTTGCTGGAGATGCCGTAGGTGGCGCTGGCGTCAGTGACGCTCATGCCCTCGTCACGGATCTTGCGCACGATTTCAGCTCGAAGTTTGGGGTCGGTTGGTTTGCCAGTGGGCATACATCTTTTACAGTCCTTTCACTAGCAGCGCTGTCGCGCTGCTAGTTTTATGCTAACAGATTAAGTCCTTCCGGAAGAGACTGTGTGTGCATTATATGGGGACCGGGACACGACCACTATGATGAAGCCGTAAATGGTCCAGCTTTTGCCGCTTGCGACGCAAAGTACGGTAAAGACGGGGCTTCAAACTAACCTTACTTAAGATGTGGTACCTATTTTTTCTTTCCCTTGTCGTATATTTCGTAGGAGCTTCTATCTTACGTCCCAAAGAACTTGATACACGCAGTAAAGAAGGTGTTAGCTGGGACAATCGTATGGTCATTGGCTTTATGATACTTATAGCTGTTTGGATCGTAGGTGCTGTTGCATACAGTGCAAAGAACCCTGCCTGTGAAAGAGAAGGCGTAGTTTGTACCCAAATGTCAGATGATGAGGAGTTTCAGGATAGACCCGACTACTGCGACACGGCTATATGTAAATAATACAAAAATACCATTATGTCATAATATGCTTTCTAACAGGGGTGGGCGAAAAAAACACTAGCACTTGACAGGCACTATTGTCACTAAATAAATGGCTCTACCCCTGTTAGAGTATGTCGCTGAATGCACAATGTGCGACACTCTTAGAGATACTTTGGTGTTGCAGAAAGTACGGTAAAACCAGCGTATGGGTCATTAGGGTCTTGTGGTTTCGCAACCTCATCAAACGTAAGAGCAGATAGCTTAATGGTCGCCTTGCTTTCATCTAGCTTCACAACAAACGGCACTATGTTGTTCATGTCGGGTAAGTGCAGCGTCCTGTTCGGCACTTTATCGAACTGGTCGCTGCTTCTGGTAAAGATGTAGACATCAAAACCATTAAAACCAAGCCTATGAACGCCTACGTTCATCTGTACTTGTTTCTCATTTTCCATATCCCACTCAAAATTGAATTTTAGGTTTATGCCTTTGGGTACGGCTAAAATATCAAGCACACTGAACCTTTGCCCCACATTTCGTTCAATCGGTACGTCAGTTGCTCGTTCTGCTTTTACCACATCATCTTCGGTCATATTACGACTTAGTAATGTTCCTAGATGTTTAACGGTTTTCAGGTCTTTGAGTGGTATGCCAGCGTGGTCTTTATCGTAGTTAATACTGCGTGTGCCGTCTTTGAGCTTTGTATGTGATTGACCGCTTGCGTGAATGGTAGTGTGTTCAATGTCGGCAGGAGTGTTTATCTCCTCGTAGTTAATATCAAAGGTGTCGCCAGTAATTTCAATCTTGCCAACTGTACCGCCTGTCGAATGCTTGCCAGGCTGCATTTGTAACATTAGGCTTTCGTCTGACTTCTGTTGCCACAAACGACACAACAGATAGGTATTTGAGCCTTCTTTTAAGAATATACGGTAGTAAGGTGGCTTAGCCATAGCTATATGATAACAGGGGTAGGTTCAAATGGCTTCTAGCGAGTATAAAGGCATGGCTGTATCAGAGGTGGTAATGCTGAACGAACTTGGTTTTGGACGCCTCTCTAAGCTGCATTATCCAGTCAACATCTGGACTGCTAAGCAGCCAATCACTTATACTGTCAAAAGGTTCAAGCAGACTGGCTTCTGCTGCACCAAATTGAATTTACAGATATAAAAGCGTTCAATTTTTGAGCGCTTTTGTCATTTATTGATTTTCCGATCTGTTGCATGAGTTCAAGTCCTCTCTCGTCTCAGCGCTATTTGAATAAGGCTACCAGAGTTAATATAGCGGTGATGATACACTGGGAGAGTGACTAGTAGCATCGAACGTTTTCTCGACGAGAACAAGAAAGTATTTATCTACAAGCGGCTTAAATAATGAAAAAATCAGTATTAATCACCGCCATTTCCGGCACTGGCAAAAGTACTGTTTGCAAAGCGCTCCATACAATGGGGTATGACGCTATTGATATTGAGTCAGTCGACGGTTTATATGAATTAGTTAATGAAAAAACTGGCGAAGTTATACCCGGCAACCTAGAGCAAATTAGTGAAGGCGTTGATTGGAATTGCAACAAACTGCGATTGGAAAAGTTGATAGCATCCCAAACATCAGAACTAACCTTTTACTGCGGTGGTATGTCCAATACTTTTGAGGTGTGGGATGTTTTTGATCTCGTTATTATGTTAACCATTTCAGACGAAGCCACAATTAAACGGTTATCGACACGTCAGTCTGGAGAGTTTGGAAGTACTGCGGTCAATAAAGACTGGGTCTTAAGCTGGAAGCACAGCTTTGAGAAGCGGCTACTGGATGCGGGCGCTGCACCAGTGAACGCAGAAGGTGCTCCTCAGGAAGTTACAAAGCTTATTTTAGGCGTTGTGGATATTCGACCACTTTCTTAGCGGGGTTATTCAGTCTTGACACAAGTATACCATTTTGATACTATTTTAGTACTATGACTACAAAGCTACAAATCCCCATTGATCAAGATGTCCGTGAAGGTCTAGAGCGCCGCGCCCGCAGCTTAGGCTTTGACTCAGCTCAAGCCTATATTCGCGTATGGGCTAAGGCTGAAGCCGATGGCCGCAAGCTCGACTTTGATGGCAAGACTGTGGTCTTAAGTCCTGAAGTAAATGCTCGCTATGAGCAGATGATCGCCGAGTTTGAGGCTGAGAAGAAAACTGGCAAGGTTAAAGAATATACCAATGTCGACGAACTCTTACAAGATTTGACGGCATGAAGCCGATTGTCTATCGGAAGCAATTCAAGAAGAACCTAGAAAAGCGCATTTTGTCTAATCCGAAGTTGGCGAAACAGTTCGAGGAACGGCTCAGGCAATTTGCTGACGGTGTGCGAGATTATCCACTAGATGATCATGCGCTAGTAGGAACGATGAAAGGCCTTCGGGCTTTTTCGATTGGCGGAGATCTGCGGGTGGTGTATCAGGATACGGGCGAGCGCTACGAACTTCTGGACGTTGGTTCACATAATCAAGTCTATTGATGATGCGAATCCTCCCTACTGAGTCATTTAATAGCTCTCGGATCTCACTGATATTAATTTCCGGATCATCCGGAAAAGTTATCTTAACGTCTACAATGCTGCACCATAATAAAATACTGGCTTGAAGGCCAGTATTTTATTATGGTTTGTTAGAATGGCTTGAACCGTAGGTCGAGCCATGCCAGTGGCATGGCGAGTTTTCCTTGCTTGGCGGAGCGGTAGGCTTTAGCCGTGAGCGAGCAATGGACGCCTGTAAGGCGGCCTAGTAGTGCTGTCCTCTCTCGCACCATGAGATCAGATAAAAGACGAGCAGTTTGCGGCGTCTTTTTATTTTGGGTTGTGCTTCGTGTCTGTAATCTAGGCTCAACCCTGATTGCACGGTCTTAAGAAAGGCGACATAATATTGCGATGAGCACGAGTAGCGAAGACAGGCCGCAGCCGGCTGTTGACTCCTTAACAATACAAGCCATAGCCGAAGCAATTGGCGATCGGCTTGGTCAGCCCTCGGACAAACCAGTCGAACGCCGTTGTCGTAGTTACATTGCCGCAACTAGTGCCGGGCATGCTGTTGGCTTATTGCTGGGGCAATGCCCCCTTGGTTATGGCTGGCGTGGACAAACGGCGGATATACGGATTAACGCTGCGCGTGATACGGTCTATGACTTATTCCCGCCGCAAGTAGTGACTCCGGAGTGGCACATGGAGGCTTATGATCCGCTTGATCTTGCAAATGGCGCTTACCTGGATTTAGCCGAGAATCAGTTTAAGGGCGAAGACCTGATAGCTGCAGATGTAAGTAAGGTTTTTGGGGAAATCTACGCTAGTTTTGGTCGAGGCTTGGCCGCTGCTAGACAGTTGGGACTGTTGGGCGTTAGCCAGGCCGCAGGCGAGGATCTTTTGCGTATGATTGAGCAGGCGATACCTGTAATCTAGCGCGGAACCGCCCCAATGCAGATGCAAAGATCTCTTTATCAAAATGAAGCGTCTCTCTCACCTTTCGCAACTTTTTGCTATGCTAACTGTATGACAGAAGAATTTACAGAAATGTTACTAGTTGGAGGCCATGCCAACTCTCTTGGCAAGGTCAATGAAGTTATAGAGCTTGTAATGCTTGACAAGTCTCGGCTTGATGAATTATATAGCTGCCTATTTAACGAAGATGCTTGGGTACGGATGCGTGCCGCAGACGCCCTTGAAAAAATTTGCCGGCAGCACCGCGAATGGTTATTGCCCTATATTGATAAATTCCAAGACGAATTAGCCACTAGTACGCAACCATCTATACAGTGGCATTTGGCACAAATCTACCGCCAGGTTGATCTAACACCAAAACAGAAACAGGCTGCGATACAGTGGCTTAAACAGGTATTGTCCACCAAAGACGCAGACTGGATTGTTGCGGCTAATGCAATGGACACCTTGGCTCAATTTACTAAGGATGGTTCGGTTTCGGCAGCCGAGCTTATGCCCTTATTTAAAATTCAGCAAAAACACAAATCGAATGCCGTCATTAAGCGCGCTACTAAGCTCATGACTGAACTATCCGCTAAGTAGCGAGCGGCGTGGGTTGATCTTGCTGGTGCCACGCCGACTCGGCCAATTTGAATGCTGCAGCCGCCGCTTTGCGCACTGGCAAGCTGGGCACGCTTAATGCTAACCTTCGGATATAGTCTGTGTTAAATTGACGGTCATGGCGTCCGCTGGTTGCCTGTATGGCGGGTAAGACAAGGTCGTGGCAAGGTAGCAGGCCGAGCGATGCCCATTGGTTCGCAGTAACCGTGGTTATGCCAAGCATCTTAGCGGTAGCTTTGGTGTTCAGTGTCGGCGTTTCTGTGGTATGTTGCAGCCATTCGAACCCACCATTCAAGCGCAAGCGTTCAGCCTTCAAATGCAATACTTCCGCTGGAGAATATACATAGTGCTCCTCTACGGTTTTACGCGTAAGAATGCCCCTAGTCACCCATTCAATCACTGCGCCATGGCTAATACCCAATTCTTCTTGGACGCGGCCAACAGCCCATTCGTATGCGCCGGCCAATTCTTGGGCAGCGGCTAGGCGATCTTTATATTGTTGCACCTCTGAACGTGCAAACCGAAAACTGGGGCCACGCACACCTCTGCCTGGTAGGGGTGTTAGTTTGCCACGACGTACCAAGGTATGCACACTCCGTGTCGCTATACACAACTCGGCCGCTACATCGTAAACGGTCAGTGCGTCACGTCTTTGCTGTAGTTCTACGACGTCGCTTTTTAGTAGAAAGTGTCGCTTGCCGCACATTTGGCTGCGCAGAACGCCCGTATATATAAAGTCATGTTCATTGACACCTTTTCCTAAGATGTCCACAATATCCGCGGTCGTACAAAACGACTCGTGGGCGAGGTGCTTTTTAACGATTTCCCTGGTGTAGGGTGAACCATGCTGCCATTTCCAAGCGAGCCCGCACAATTTGACGGCTTCTTTTGTGCAACCATCGGGAGTGAACGCCAGCACACCCTGAAGAAAGGCTAAAGGAAACCGTACTATCCCATGTATATCCCGCCGGTACGGTATTACCTCGTCGCTACCCAGCTCCTGCCAATAAGACCGTCTAGGATACAACGCGGAGAACTGGTTGTTTACGAGCGACACAAGTGGTGCATGCGGCACTTCTTTTATGTAGCCCTTGCTCTTAAATTGCAGTAGCCGCATAAATGTCTGCACGTCTTGGATGGTATCGTCTGCTCCTGCTGCCCTGAGGCTTTTTATCGTATCAGGGTCAGCCGCCATGCCGAGTACTGCAACGCCGGCGTGCCGCGCGGCACGAACATCGTAAGGCACATCACTGATTAGACTCCATGGTTTTTCGTGCCGCAATATTTCTGCGCGCGCCTCGGCATGTGGTGGCCCCTTAAAGCTGTATATAGTTACGTCCGGCCGGTCTGCAAGTGCGCCCAGGTTTTCAGGCGCCTCCGTCAAAAGTATGCAAGCCGCACCAGCGCTATGGGCCGCATCGAAGCTGCGAAGCATTTCGCCGCTTATATCTTTTTCGGGTGAACGAAGGGCATTATCGACGTTAAACGCAACTGTTGCGGGTGTAGGTATTGCTGCTGCCATGCAATAATTTTGCCACACCAAGCGCGGCGTCCAAGTACCTTGCTTATCCATGCCTCTTTGCTTTATATAATATATTATTTCCAATGGCAGAAACTGTAATCTCTGATGCCTCGAGGCCACCGAGCCAGCTCAAACTTGCTGATGAACGAATTGTCATTGATCCGGTCTCGCGAGTGGTGCATGCAGATGGATCGCCTCTTCAAATTGGAGGTATACTCTTTAGGCTGTTGGCTACGTTTGCAGGCGAACCTGATATAGCCCATAGTCGCACAGATCTGACTGGAATACTGTACTACGGATACACCGATACAAAGGCACAGTTAGCCCTTACTGCTAATATACATCGCATGCGGAAAATACTTGGGCCGGTGCTCGGCGACCATGAAACTGGCGCAATACGCTCTGTAGGGCGCTCGGGTTACATGGCGCTGAGCTCTTTAGTGGACCGCCCCACTAACATAGAAGCACATACTAAAGTCCTCAGTATCGCCGATAATCGGGTGCGGATTATCCCTGCCAGGTGGGAACTACTTGTCGATAATCAATCAATGTACGCCCCTCCGCGTGACCTAGACGTACTACAATTCTTGGCGGCTCGGCCTGATAAACCCCACACGGCAGAAAGCATTATCGACGCCTTCGAGATAGATTCGGGCACATATTATATAAGGGTCATCATTAACCGTGTTAGAAATAAATTAGGGCCAGAGCTAGGTAGCCCTGATTATGGCGCTGTTCGCACCGTGGCTCGTCGCAGTCGTGCAGGCTACATGGCAGTAAGCTCATTACATATTCCGGTACAAACAACTTTTGACACACCCACTCGCTGAGTGAGATACTCTACCTAATACTTATGCTTAAAAATTAGTGCGTGGGGGGTTCGCAAATATTGTGAGGCACATACTGGACAAGCTTAATCTACAGGCTCGTATTGTTAGTGGGGCGCTTCTTTTGTCGCTCATCCCGCTCCTTATATTGTTTACTTACAGCGTTATGAGCAGCCAAAATACCCAAAGAAGCGCTGCAAACACGGAACTTAAGGAAAAGTCCTTTTTGGCAGGCGAAGTTATTAATCACTATCTTAATGCGCGCATTGACGATACACAAATTCTTGTCGATAACGACACATTCAAGACCAAAGACTCGGCGGCAATGTCGGCTTACGTAAAGACAATTGTGGACGAATCTGGTAGCTACATAGATATTAACGTGTTCGATAGCGGCGGTACCGTTGTGGGCACCTCGAATATCGCGGACGATTTTGGCCAAACCTTTGCAGCGCTCTATCCTGGTGCCGAATCGTTGTTTAGCGAGACTAAAAATGCTGCACACGGTGACGTTTTAATGAGCGAGGCCCGGCAAGTAGACGAGGGCACTTCAGTATTGCTGTTTTTGCCAATTACCGATAAAGCTGGCCTCCGCACCGATAAAATATTGGTGGCAGAAATTCAGCCCGGCCCTATTCTTAAACTGCTCGACGATTTTGACCACCGTATTATTGGCGATAAACACGTGAGCCTACTGGACAAAGAGGGCAAGGTGCTATTTAGCAAGGACGCCTCTGCAAAAATATTCGAGACGTTTGCAGATTTTAAGAACAACCCCGGCCTTTTGGCAAAAGTAACTGCCGCTAACGCCAATGGTTCGGACAACTATACCGATGCAGCGGGTACACCGGTGATTGCAGGTTATACTAATATTGGTGGTTTTGCTAACAATAAGGCGCTCAATTGGAGCCTGGTAGCGATCGAGCCGGCCAAAGACGCGCTTGCACCATCTAGTAGATTACGTATGGACCTAACAATAATGCTGCTTATTAACAGCTTGCTTATTGCCGGCGTCGCGTACTATTTCTCAAGGTCAGTGTCCGACTATATTTTGAGCCCCATTCGCAAGGCTGTTGGACAGGTTATTGGTATTGGGCAGTCACTGGCGGCTGCGGCTCAGCAAACGACTGCTACATCTGTCCAAAATGCTACCGTTTCCCGGCAAATGGCAGCGGGCGCTGTTGAACAATCGCATCAGGCAGACGAAGTTTCCAAGGCTGTAGCACAAATGTCCGCTGCAACGCAGCAGATTTCGGCATCGGCACAAGAGGCGGCTGCGACTGCAGTAAAAACATCGCAAATTGCCCAAGATGCTGGTGCTGCCTCCGAAAAGATTGGCAAGGCTGTTGACACCATTACTAATGTGTCCGAGCAGACTAACCTGCTTGCTCTTAACGCTGCTATCGAAGCGGCACGGGCAGGCGAAGCCGGTCGCGGGTTCGCTGTTGTTGCCGACGAAGTCCGCAAGCTTGCGGAAGGTTCTGGCAAATCGGCAACCGACATTAAGTCAGTCGTGGAAGACGTAAGCGCAGCCAGCAAAAACGCCGTTACAGCGTCCCAGGATACAGCAGCTAAAATTCAAGAGCTATCGGCAGGTACACAGCAACAGGCAGCGGCTATTAGTCAGATCGCTCAAAATATGGATACTATAGCCTCGGTTGCCGGACAAAATGCAGCTGGCGTGCAGCAACTTTCGGCATCTATAGAACAACAAAGTGCTTCTGCGCAGCAAGTTGCCGCAGCGGCAACACAACTGGCGACGCTTTCCGAGGATTTGCAAAAGCTTACAGGGGGCCTCATAAAAACCCATGCAAAGTCGGACGATGTGGCTGGGCGGCCAACAACCATTGATCGTGTATATTCTACCCATACAGACAAGCAAGATACGGAAACTACCGAGTTACACAAACCGCACACTATACATGAACAGCCAGGAGCAATCGGGGATTCTAACACGCACCACAAAGATGCAGTAGCGACGGACGAAGAGCCGTTTCAGCACGAAAGGGTATCAAAAACCATATGAGCGGCGAGGCTGCGCCGCAGGCGGCCCCCTCGCGGCAAGTAGTAGTTTTCCAAATCGGACACGAGGAATATGCCGCACCGATTGAACAAGTACGAGAGGTCGTTAAAACACCAAATATCACACTTACCCCTAATGGTCAGGATGCTGTGGTTGGAGTTATAAACTTACGCGGGCAAATTGTCCCGGTACTCGACCTCGAAAAGCTGTTCCATTTGCCCGAAGCAGACAGAGCTAGTGCACAACATATTGTCGTGTCCGAAGATGACGCGCACGCGCTTTTTGGGGTACAAGTAGAACGAGTCCTAGAGGTGCTGCGTATCGCTAACGATGCCATCAAGCCTACTCCCAAAATGGTGGCCGAACACGTAGCAGCCGATTACCTTGACGGCGTTGTAATATTGGAAAGTGACAATGCGGCTAGCCAGTCCGGACGTATGATTTTGCTCGTAAACTTGCAAAAGATTATAGCCGACAGGGCGCTAGACCAACCTAAACAAGAAGGGAGTGTGGTTACACAATGAAAGTTCTAATAGCTGATGATAGCGCGTTTATGCGGGCTATCTTGAAAGATATTGTTGCCAAGAGCAATTGGAGTGGCGCGCAAGTCATCGAAGCGGCCGACGGTAAGGCTGCTGTTGAAAAATTCAAAGCCGAAGCACCTGATCTTGTACTACTGGATGTTGTTATGCCAGAACAGGACGGCATTGCCGTGCTTAAAGAAATCGGCCATAACGCAAAATCTGTGGTCATTGTCTCGTCCGTTGATCAAAATGCCGTTATTAACGAAGCCAAAGGCTTGGGCGCCAAGGACTACATTATGAAGCCGTTCGATGCGTCTAAGGTCCTAGAGGTGCTTAACGCACTATTACCACAGGGGAGCTAGCATGAGCCAGATCAAAGTTTTGGTGGTAGACGATAGTATTTTTATGCGCAAAGTTATTACCGATATATTGGTGAGCGATCCGGCAATTACGGTAGTAGGCCAGGCAAGTGACGGGCTAGAGGCTCTTGAGCGTATACAGCAACTACACCCGGATGTTGTAACACTTGATATTATGATGCCGAAGTTAAGCGGCATTAGCACGCTCGAACGTATTATAGCCGGCCATCATCCGCCCGCAGTGCTCATGGTTTCGGCATATACAAAAGAGGACGCCGAGGTCACCCTAAACTGTCTTGCTATGGGTGCTGTTGATTTTGTCTTGAAGCCCTCGGAATCTGCCGCTAGCGAGCTCGATAAAGTAGCTGCCGAACTGCTTGCCAAAGTAAAAGTGGCAGCTGGGGTTGCGGCCGGCCATCCGGCGGGGTCTATACCGAGGCACAACAAGCGGTACGCTGTGGCCGTAATTGGTGCTTCTACCGGTGGCCCTGTTGCACTCGAACAGCTGCTACCCATGCTGCCAAAGGATTTGCCATATCCGGTACTCGTCGCGCAACATTTGCCAGCCCAGTTCGTCCATACACTCACCGAGCGGCTTGCTAGGCAATGCCAATTGCCAGTGAGAATGGCGACGGATGGTGATGTTATAAGTCCGGGTGCCATATACTTCGCTCCTGGCGGGGCAGACACCGAGGTTGTTCAGACTGCTACCGGCGAGAAAATAGCAGTCGTTAAACCAAGCAATAATATTCTGACACCATCTGTCGATAAGCTTATGATTTCTGTTGCCAAGGCGTATGGCAAGGCTACGGTGGGCGTTATTCTGACAGGCATGGGCATAGATGGGCTTGCAGGCATGCGCGCCATCAAACATGCCGAGGGCGACACGATTGTTCAGGATGAACAAAGCTCGGTGGTATATGGGATGGGTAGAGCAGTTGCCGAGCAAGGTCTGGCCGATGCACTGGTGCCACTCGCGCAAATTGCCGAAAGAATACACTAAGGAGTATTGCCGCGAAGGTTATGGATAACGGACTATCTCAGTACAAAGATCTTTTTGTCCAAACCAGTAAAGAGTATCTGGGCGCATTAGATGCGGCACTTCTAAAGCTCGAAAAAACTCCTGAAGACAAAGAAGTAATAGCGGAAATTTTTCGTAATGCCCACTCATTAAAAGGTCAAAGTGCCGCCATGGGTTACGAAAAGACTGGCTATTTATGCCATGCGGTTGAAGACGTATTTTTCGAGATCAAAGAAGGCCACATGAAGGCTACGCCGGAGCTAGCTGACTTATTATTTAAGGCCTTCGACCAGCTAAGCAATTCCGTTGCGCATATTGAAGCCGATGGTACAGAGATTGATTTATCTGCAGACGTTGAGGCGCTCAAAAAGCTGACCGGGGTTACTACTGTTGGGGCTGGAAAATCCGATCGTGCTAATCCTGCGGCGCCGCCGGCAGTAACCCCACCGGCCGATACACCGGCCGTAATAAAACCGCCGGCCGTCGAGGTTAAAGCAGAGACTAAACCTAGCGAACCAGCGAGCGAGCTGGCTGACACCGCGCACACCGCTGCAGCACCTAAAATAAAAACAATTCCCGTTAAGGTCGAACAGCTCGACCAAATGATGAACCTTTTGGAGGAACTTATTGTCCACCGGCTTGCATTCCGGCGCATTATTCGTGAACTCGGCCATGCTGAGCTTAGTAATCATCAGGATCAAGTAGAAAAAATTACCGAGGCACTGCAATTTCAGATAATGAGCATTCGCGCAGTACCCGTTAAAATGGTGTTTGATCATTTCCCACGAGCAGTTCGCGACTTAGCGCGCGAAGAAGGCAAGCAAATTGAACTTATTATACAAGGCGAAGATCTCGAGCTTGATCGCACTATCGTCGAACGTCTCGACGAGCCGTTGACACATATTATTCGTAATGCGGCGAGCCACGGCATAGATAAGATTGGTACGCTTTGGTTGACCGCGCGTCGCGAAAGAGATTATGCCATCGTAGAAGTGGCCGACAATGGCGTGGGCGTTGACTGGGCTGCAGTCGCCGAGAAGACTGGCGTGCCACTTGCGGACCGTCCGGGCCTCAAAAAAGCATTGTTCTCTGGTATTTCAACGGCCAAGGCAGTTACGCAAGTATCCGGCCGCGGTGTGGGGCTAGAGGTCGTTAAAAAAACTATCGAAGAATTTGGGGGCAGTATTGACGTTGCTAGCGAAACAGGCCATGGCACCAAATTTACTATTCGTTTGCCGTTGACACTCGCTATTGCCAAAGCCTTGCTAGTGCGTGTTCATGACCAGCGCTACGCCATTCCAACTGCCAGTATCGACCGATCAATCAAAGTTGCCGGACATCTTATAAAACAGACTGCTGGCCAGGAAGCGTTTGTACTCGAGGAAACCGAAATACCATTGCTCCGGTTGGCGGCCGCATTCCGGTTAGACACTCCACCATCTGCGAACGAAGATGCAGCGACACCGAATGACGCGCTGGTCGTGATTGTTACTGCAGGCGACGACCGAATGGGCATAGTCGTCGATGCAATCCTTGAGGTAAGCGAAATAATTATTAAACCGGTACCCGCGCTGCTCAAAGGCAACCGGGCTTTTGCCGGGGCCACTATTCTTGGCGATGGCCAAAGTGCGCTTATTGTAAATCCTGGAGGTTTGGTATGAAACTGCAACTGAGTCCGCTTGAACACGATATTCTAACAGAGGTTGCTACTATAGGCGCCGGACATGCTATTGGGCCAATCTCGAAGATGATCAACATGCGTATCGATGTTACGGTGCCTACCTTAGAAATGATGGCACTTGAAGCGGTAGCAGATACTATGGGTGCGGCAGATCAAGACATGACGGCTGTCATTGTAAAAATACGTGGCGATGCCGCAGGCACCATTATGTTGCTTATGGAGCCGAACGCTGCGCAGCGCCTTGTGCGGCCAATCGCCGGTGGTCAAGAAGCATCGGCGCTTGAGGAAATAGGCAATATACTAGCCGGTTCGGCGCTTGGCGCGCTTGGCCACTTTTTAGGCCTTACGTTTATGCAATCTGTACCAGGCAGTGCTACCGATATGGTGCGCGCCATGGTTAATGAAATCACTGCCGAGCTTGGTGCGAAGACCGACCATATTCTAGTGCTCACTATTCGTTTTGTGACAGAAACAGGCATAAGTGGCACACTTTATTTTTTGTTCGATCCGGCTTCCACGCAAAAAATTCTTGTTACTGCCCGTACAGTTGCCGGGGGAACTAATGCCGCCAAGAGTTAATGTTGATACCTCGGACTTTGCGCTAGGCCAAGCGCCACAAGTGCTTGCCACTGCCGGGATTGGTTCGTGCGTTGCTATATGTCTGTACGCAAAAGACCGGCGTGTTGGGGCGCTGTTGCACGTTATGCTGCCGCGCGCTGAAGGCGATCACCTTAACCCGTGCCGTTTTGCCGATACTGCCATTAGTATGGCTCTGCTAGAACTGGCCAAGCAATCTATTGTACCCACACAGCTTGTGGCGAAGCTTGTTGGGGGCGCCCAAATGTTTAAGGCCTTTGCCGATGCCGGGTCTATAGGCGTTCGTAATGTCGAAGAAATTCGCCGCATTTTACATACTATTGGCATACCTATTGAAGCCGAGAATATCGGGGGTAGCACTGGGCGTAATCTCGAGTTCGACCTTACGACAGGGTCTGTTACTATCCAAGCCCGTCCCACATCGTAACACTTAAATAGTTTGACAAGCTTACTGAGCAGCCAGTAGTATAACAGTTATGGTTACAATACTAGCAGTAGATGACGCTGAGTTCTTTCGTAAAATGTATGCAGATGCTCTAAGCAAGGCTGGTTTCAATGTAGAAACAGCCGAAAATGGCCGCGAAGCAGTCGAAAAGATTCGCTCGCTACAGCCAAAATTAGTGCTTATGGACTTAGTAATGCCTGAAATGACTGGGGCAGAAGCGCTGGACGCTATAAAGGCAGATGACACTATCAAGAGTACACCGGTACTCATGCTTACCAGCATTGCTGCCGAAATAAAAGGCGAAGACCTACTCCTGAGGGGCGCTGTTGGGTATCTTGTAAAAGACGACATAACGCCGGAAGCCGTCGTTGCTAAAGTTTCAGAAATTTTGGGCACATCACAGGCCCCGCTTGACCCAACGAAAGCCTAGGTACTTTCGACGACACTGCGTAAGTCTTTTGTAGTATTGTTGGTCACCGTTATTGTACGAAAATTTACTGAATTACAGTAGTAAGCACAAGCGCTTTAATGCTATACTGCGGCTATATATTACCGTTCGCTAGGGGAGTCCGCTCGAACAATATGGCCTTACACTTGACGCGAGATATGCGATGGAGCCGTATGTTGGCACTGACGCTGTGCATACTGACGTTGCTTGGGTTATTTATGACGCAAGCTGCGGATTTTCATGGGCGTTTATTTGCGCTACGGTATAACAGTTACGCCGTCCTATCGCTTGCGGGCTTTGCCGCTAATGTTATTGTGCTGTGGATGCTTGTGCGGCGTGGTTCTCGTACCGATGAGCGCACGTGGCTCGCTTTGTTTGTAGCCGGTTTTACTATATTCGCTCTCAGCGAGGGTTTGCAGCGTCTTAGTTTGTACCCCGATGTCGCAATATTTTGGACAACAATAAGCGGGCTGATGAATATGTTTGCTGCCGGCTGTATGTTCCTGTTTGCGCTTGCCTATACCGGGCGTACGGGGGTACGCCACAATGGAACAATCGTCGGGGTACTCATAACATTTATCCTTATTGGATATTTTTATTGTGCCACGCAAGTGGTTTTTAAAAACACGCCGGACGCAATCCACTTGTTCCCATGGGGCTACAATAACGACCCTGGCGATGGGTTCGCCTATATCAGCGCATGGGCATTTCTTTTGTATGTCCTAAGTGTTGTTCGACTCATCCAGTTCCGCAGACAAACCGCTAATCCGATCCTCCGAAAACAAAGTTTTATATATATACTGGCCATTGTTGTACCGGTTATTGTTGGCCTTATAACCGATGGCGTCATACCAGCTGTAAACCCTACGCTCCTGCCGCCTATGGCGATGCTTTTTAGCACCGTTACCGGCGCATGTCTTACGTATGGCGTACTGCGCTACAAGCTCCTAACAGTCAGCCCTATATCGTTCTCTGAAACTATCTTGTCTATTATTCACGAAGCGGTCGTTGTAACAGATACCGCATTTACTATTTTGTACATGAACCCCGAGGCAGAATCGTTGCTAGGCGTAAAAGGCAATACAGCCACGCAACGGTCGTTGATGCAATTTGTGCATGTCAAAAATCATGCCCAGGCATTAAAAAACGCCTACGAGCAAAACCCTACGGCACTGCCTGGCCCCTTGGCACACATAGACGTATACAAGGACAGTACGTCACATAAAACGCCCGTGCGCGTGACTAATTCGCGTTTATTAATAGAAGAAGTGACGACATATGTGCTCGTGCTTGCCGATATAACCGCCGAGCTAGAGTCTAAAAGCATCATCGAGCGCACCGTACGTTTGCGTACTAAAGAGCTGCATGAAGCACGGGCATATCTGGTGGCTTCAATTAACTCGTTGGACCAAGGGTTTATATTGGTAGATGCCCATGGCAAGCTTGAGATAGCTAACCAAGCGGCTTCCCATGCACTAACGAGCGGCGGCGCCAATATGGAGGCAGACACGCTAGTGGCCATGACACGGCCTATGACATGGGATGTTAACCTGGGCAACGCTGTCCAGACTGTACTACATAAGCGTGAGTCACAGCAACAACACGTGGCCACGGAAAATGGCGACTTCTATGATTTGTACCTTACCCCAGTGCTTTCCGGCGAGCGAGCCATAGGGGCGACCATACTTATTGAGGACGTCACAGAGCAACGCGTTCTGGAACGATCGCGCGACGAGTTCTTCTCGATTGCCTCGCACGAGCTACGCACACCCCTCACGGCTATTCGTGGCAACGCCGGCATGGTTAAAGACTCACTTGCGGCGCCACCGGACAAGCAAATGTTCAAGCCAGAAGAAATGGTAGGCATGGTAGACGACATTCACTCTGCCAGTGTCCGGCTCATCGAAATTGTGAACGACTTCCTGGATACATCGCGGCTCGAGCAAGGCAAAATGACCTTCGACCTACAAGCAACTGACCTCTTTAGCCTTGCGCAGTCTGTCCAACAAGACTTTGCGCAGGCGTTAGAAAAAGAGCACACTACCATAAAGTATGACACTCTAGAGACCACGCCGCTGGTATACGTCGACCGTGCTCGCTTGCGGCAAATAATGTACAACGTTGTCGACAATGCCGTACGGTACACACAAAACGGTGCCATTACCATTAGTGGGCAAAGCGATGGCAAACACGCGCTTATCCGATTTATAGACTCGGGTGCTGGCATATCCACCGAGAACCAAAAACTATTGTTCCACAAACTACAGCAGGCAAGCGATAGCATATTAACACGCGATACCACACATAGTACCGGGCTGGGGCTGTACACCTCGCGACTCATTGCAGAGGGAATGGGCGGCTCGTTAGTGCTTGAGTATTCGGAGTCTGGCAAAGGCTCGACCTTCTTGCTGACACTACCGCTTGCGCCTAAAGCAGAACCGCAGCCTCAGCCTGTGCAGGCCGTCACTAAGGAGAAGTAAATAATGCACCGTAAACCCTTGCCTACGTTAAGCATTAACCGTATGCTTTTAGTAAGCACGAGAAGAAAATAGACAATGAACATCATGGTGGGCAAATAATGAAAATCATCGGGCGGAGCATAAAGACTCAGCTGATTGCGTTACTGTTTGGTTTGACGGCAATTGTTATTGTGGTGCTAGCCGCATTGTCGTTTCGTGGCATTGTTGATTCCGGTAACCGAGCTAAAGATATTACGTCTAAAGCTATGCGAACGCGCGTTGAGCAGCTGCTTGTACAGGCTACTACGACCACATCAAATAACAACAGCATCATTTTTAAGAACATTCAGCATCAGACGGCAGCCGGTGCCGCATATGCGGGTGATCTGTTTAATACGCCGCAGGCCTATACATCACGCACATGGAAGTTCGATCAGCACGCATCTCGACTGCCACAGGGGCCCTACACCAACGCGGCGAGCGAGCCCGGTTCACTAACTTTTACTAACCCGAAACCCGTTAGTACTCATAATAAGCAAGTTTTCGAACTTATGGTAAACCTCGATAACGTTCTGCCGCATATGCTATCCAACGAGCCGAATGCAGTGGCGATGTATTTTACCGGTACCGAGGCCGAAGGCTGGTACTACCCCAACATTGAGCTTGCGAAAATTTTACCAGCGGACATTGACGCTCGCGACCAAGATTTCTACAAAGTTGCCACCCCCGCACAAGATACCAAAAAAGCAACTGAGTGGACTGGGGTATATGACGACCCTGCAGGTAACGGGCTTATGATTACTGCCTCGCACCCCATCTATACCACGAGCGGTACATTTAGTGGCGTTATTAGTATGGATGTGGCCCTTAATAGCATTGCAAAAAATATTGAAAGCTACAGCCCTATCGAAAGTTCGTACGCTTTTTTGATTGATCAAAACGGCAAGGCGATTGCATTACCAGAGCAAGGATACAAAGACATGCTTGGACGTGGCCAAAAAAAGGATGAATTTGGCGCCGATCTCAAAAATGTCCAAGGCGACCTGGGTGCAGTCCTGCAAAGTATGCGGGCGGGCAAAAATGGCTTTACGCCTGCAAAGGCCGGCAAAGATAACGTCTATATATCGTATGCCACAATAGACGGCACGCCGTTTCGGATGGGGATCGTTGCGCGCCAAGACGCAGTCCTAAAAGTTGTGGGCGATCTACGCTCTCAGGTGCAAAGTTCGACGAATCAAACGGTATACTTACAAATACTGCCGTTCGGTATCGTCATTATGGCGGTTGTATGGTGGCTTGGATTTATTTATATCGGCCGTATTACTGAACCCATAAAGCAACTTACCGACAAAACAACGCGTATTTCTGGCGGTGATTTAGATGTCGAACCTGCCACCGTACACACGCAAAACGAGATCGGCCTGCTTGCGGCTTCGTTTAACCACATGGTCACCGACCTTCGCGCATCACGCCACAAAATAGAAGAACAGAATAAGGCGCTACTACATACCGAACAGACGCGGCTGAAGGCGTCAATTAACAGTCTTAATGTCGGTTTTATCATGACGGATACGCATCACCAGGTCATCGTTATGAATGGCGTAGCCGAACGTTTGCTTCGTACCCTAAGCAGACAGAGCGAGCAACCCCAGGCAGCAAAGCAGTCATGGACGGTCAATCAGATAAGCGCCGTCTTCGATGATAGCTTCGACTTTACAGCGAACTTTGAACGCGCGCTTAGCGGCGGCAAGCCTGCTGAACAGCCAGAGGTAGAACTACACGAGCGTATATTGCACGTATTTATGGCTCCGATACAAGACGATACCGACGGCGCAAAGCGCTACCTAGGTGTTGTCGTACTCATAGAAGACATCACCGAGGCAAAAATGCTTGAACGCTCCAAGGATGATTTCTTCTCGATTGCTTCGCACGAACTACGTACTCCGCTAACCGCCATACGTGGTAACTCGTCGCTTATCCAGCAAATATATGCCAAAAAATTAAAGGACCCCGACTTTAACTCCATGGTAAATGACATTCATGGCGCCAGTGTGCGACTCATAAATATTGTAAACGACTTCCTAGATGCCACGCGCCTTGAACAAGGAAGGATTGCCTTTAATAATCAGCCAGTGCCTATTGCCGAAATTGCCCACGCTGTTGGCACTGATATGCATACTGTTGCCGACGACAAACATACACAAATCATCATCAGCAAGAGCACCGACGACGCGCCGCCGATACTCGCCGATAAAGACCGTGTAAAACAAATCATGTATAACCTGTTAGGCAATGCACTTAAATTCACCGATCATGGAACGATTACTATCGCAGCGGAAGTACAGGGCGCAATGCTTAAAGTACTTATCTCCGACACTGGGCCAGGTATCAGCGAGGCAAACCAGACGATGCTGTTCCATAAGTTTCAGCAAGGAGCAAATGGATTCCTGACCCGAGAATCGCGCGGCACTGGTCTTGGCCTGTATATTTCCAAGTTGTTGAGCGAGCAAATGGGCGGCACCATAGCACTCGAACATTCAGAACCAGGCAAGGGCACTACATTCTCGTTTAGCCTGCCACTGGCCAATGCGGCAAGCGAAAAGCCAAAAAACGCCTAAAACGTAGCACTAAAACAACAATTACCTTGCGTAATCTGTTAAAATACGTGATAAGAGGAACGACAACAATGGCATTATCCACTCAACCCTACAAGGGCGCCCGGGATTTTTACCCGGAAGACAAGCGTTTGCAAAAGTATATGTTTAGCGTTATGCGCCGCATCGCCGAGCAATATGGCTACGAGGAATATGACGCGCCCATACTAGAGCCCATAGAACTCTACCTTGCAAAAACAGGCGAAGAGATCGTTAACGAGCAGACCTACACATTCCTTGACCGAGGCGGTCGCCAGGTAGCCATTCGGCCCGAAATGACCCCATCGGTCAGCCGTATGGTTGCTGGCAAGCGCCAAGAACTCAGCTATCCTTTGCGGTGGTATTCCATTCCTAACTTGTGGCGCTACGAACGCCCACAACGCGGCCGGCTACGTGAGCACTGGCAGCTAAACGTTGACATGTTTGGCGTCGATAACCTTTTGGCCGAGGCTGAGATTATTCAAGTAGCCGACGGCATATTAAAAGCAGTGGGCGCTACACACGACATGTACACCATTAAAATCAACAGCCGCAAGCTCATGGACTACATTTTCAAAGAGTATCTGCAGCTAGACGGTGTGCAAACGCACACTATTTCCAAGCTCATCGACCGCAAAGAGAAAATGCCGCACGAAGCATTTGTCGCCGAGGTAGATGCCGTATTTACGCCCATGCAGCGAGAAGCCGGCGCCAGCAACAAGCTTATGGGCCTGCTACGCACCAAGACTATCGAACATATGCCCGAGGTTATTCGCGAACAAACTGCCGCGCTCGAGGTCTACCACCTAATACACACGCTCAAGCAAAACCACATCACAAACGTAAAATTCGACATGGGCATTATGCGCGGCTTCGATTACTACACCGGTATCGTGTTCGAAATTTTCGATGAAGATCCGGAAAACAATCGTTCTATGCTCGGCGGTGGCCGTTATGATGGCCTAGTAGGCCTGTTCGGTGTGGAGCCAGTGCCAACCGTAGGCTTTGGCTTTGGCGATGTTACACTCGAAAACTTTATGCGCGGCCACAATCTTATGCCAACCTTACGCCCGGAAACCGACGTCTATGTCATTGTTATTGGCGATGTGTTCAATCAGGCCCAAAAACTCGTGTACGAAATGCGCGAAATGGGTGCTAACGTTGCCATAGATCTTACGGGCGCAAAACCCGACAAGCAAATTAAAACCGCCGTTAAAAAAGGTATCCACTACGTAATGTTTATTGGCGAACGCGACCTAGCCGAAGAACAATACGAGCTAAAAAACCTCATTACCGGCCGCGCAGAGCGCCACAGTGCGGCGCGCATTGTCAGCATAATCAAAGATTACCGCGAAGGCGACTAATAACCTGTCTCTGCCGGTGAGAGCAAGAAGCCGAGCACAAACACTTAGTACACCCCCTTATAAGCCCTAGTAAAAGCCCTTCTTATCTGTTACAGTCAATAGTCATGCAAGTTACTAAAAAGAATCTATCCGATACAAAAGTGCAGCTAACGCTCGTAGCCGACGCCGACCAATTGCAGGCGGCCAAAGAACAAAGCCTGCGTGAGTTCGCTAAAACTATTAAAGTGCAGGGCTTCCGCGAGGGCAAAGCGCCCATAAACATGGTCGAGAAACACGTTGCGCCGTCGCAACTGCAAGCCGATTTTTTGGACCGCGTCATGAACATTATGTACGCGCAGGCGCTTGCCGAAGACACGCTTCGCCCGGTAGACCAACCGCAAGTTAAGATCACTAAATTCGTGCCTTTCGAAACACTCGAAATGGAAGCCGAGGTAGAAGTGGTTGGCGCAATCAAACTACCTGACTACAAAAAAATGAAGCTACCAAAAAAGAAGGTCAGTGTTGAGGCCAAAGAAATCGACGAAGTCATTGCCAACCTACGCACACGCGAAGCCGACAAAAAAGATGTCGACCGCGCCAGCAAACAAAACGACCAAGTTATTATTGACTTTACCGGCACCGACGCCAAAACGAACGAGCCCGTAAGCGGCGCCGACGGTAAAGACTATCCACTAGTCCTTGGCAGCAGCACCTTTATACCTGGTTTTGAGCCCGAACTTATCGGCTTAAAAGCCGGTGAGCAAAAAACCTTTACTATTACGTTTCCTAAAGATTACGGCGTTGCCGCACTTCAAAACCGCAAGGTTACCTTTGCCGTTACTGTTAAAAAGGTGCAAGAAGTTGTCGAGCCAAAAATAGATGACGCCTTTGCCGCCAAAGTTGGGCCTTTTAAAACCGTTGCCGACCTAAAGGCCGACATTAAGAGCGAGCTTCTAGCACGCAAAACCCAAGATGCCGACCAAGCCTACGCCGACGAACTCATTGTTACAATCAGCAAGAAGGCCAGTGTCGCAGTCCCCGAAGTACTGATAACCGAGCAAATTGAACGCATCGAGCGCGACCAGCGCCAAAACATCATGTACCGCGGCCAAACTTGGCAGGAGTTCCTAGATAGCGAGGGACTGACAGACAAAACCTACCGGGACAAACTACGCCCGGATGCCGAGCTGCGCGTTAAAGCCGGCCTAGTGCTATCCGAAATAGCTGAAGCCGAAGGCCTAGAAATTACCGCCGAAGAACTCGACCAACAAATGCGCGCGCTTGCCAGCCAGTACCCCGATGCCAAAATGCAGGCCGAATTACAAAAGCCAGAGGCACGCCGTTCGGTCGCCTCGCGCATGCTCACCGAAAAAACTATAAACAAGCTAGCCGAATACACACAGAAGTAGCAGCGCGACACATGAGCTTTTCGGAAGACTAGCACTCTTGACATGCGAGTGCTAGTTTTTCTATACTACTACGTATGACAACTCCACAAAGCAGCATTATTATACCAACCGTAATAGAAAGCGACGGCCGTGTCGAACGCGCCTACGACATATACTCGCGCCTTTTAAAAGACCGCATTGTCTTTTTGGGCACGCAGGTAGACCAACACACCGCTAACCTTGTCGTAGCCCAACTACTGTTTTTGCAAGCTGAAGACGCCAAAAAGGACATTTACTTTTACATTAATAGCCCCGGCGGCAGTGCTTACGATGCCATGGCTATATACGACACCATGCAATATGTCAGCAACGACATACAAACCATCGGCATCGGCATGCAAGCCTCAGCCGCAGCCTTCTTGCTCAGCAGCGGCACGAAGGGTAAACGATTTCTGCTGCCTAACTCAACAGTTATGATCCACCAGCCAAGTAGCGGTACCAGCGGAAAAGTCACCGATCAAGAGATCGATTTGCGCGAATCGCTCCGCATCAAAAAGCTGCTCGAGAGCATTATGGCAAAAAATGCTGGCCAAAAGGTAGAGAAAATTCATCAAGACATGGAGCGCGACAAATGGCTCAGTGCCGAAGAAGCTGTCAAGTATGGCTTGGTAGATAAAATTATCACCACACCACCAAAAGTATAAATGTTCCGATATAATTGTTGAACATCTTAACGCCCAGGACTATAATGGCATCAATATTAATTGGTGACGTGTACATGAAACTTCCTGACGGCAGATTAGAAATTGCAGTTATGCCCGCTGCAAAGAGTGATTTTTTGGCTCCAGCAATATTAATCAATAGGCGCTCTGCAAACCCGGATACTGGTTTGCCGGTAACACCGAAAGCGGTAGAGCAGTTTAAGGCGCAAGCCTCCGAACGTGGTACCGAGCAGGCCATCGAATTAAACCGTACACGGAAGGGGCTATACGATATGCAGGGCCACCGACCAATAGGTGCTCTAGCCATTTTGAGGGGCGGTGAGCAAGACGGTCTGCATCTCGCATATGCGTACACGACCGAACAATACCTACACGTAGACGAACACCCTGTATGTTTGCGAAGTGCCTGTGTCGATCCAGCATTCAGAGGCAAAGGCTTAAGCGCAGTGGTAGCTGTTGAATCGTTAAACACGTTTTCCTCTGCACGCGCGTATAAGGATTGTGTTGGCGCGGCGGGCATTTTACTTGGCCACGAATTTGAGACAATACACCCGGATGTTGCGGCCAAACGGCTAGACCAATATTACGTACAAACATTTATGGGGATACCTCTGTCAATGCCGCCAGAGAATGCCCCCTCGTTGCCAGCAAACCCTCGTGTAGAAGAAGTTATTCAGACAATTCAGCAAGCGTTTCCGAGCACGCCAGACTACACCGTCGTTAATCGTTACCCGTAACCCTTGACATTCATTTTATCGTCCTTCATAATATTATCCTAAGAAGTAGTGTAAGCATGGGCAGTGCTCCAGTTGCGACGTCAACGGCAATTATTGCAGCGCCAAAAACACCTGGCTTAGAGACCTTCGCGCGAACAAAACACTTAACACACTAAGTAAATCCGTGCCTTACTATTGTGCACGGGACCCTGCGACGCACGCATAGCGTTGCAGGGGTAACGAACTAAGGGGAACCAATGGCGAAAAGCATTAAGATCGCATCCGACAAGGGCGTGCGCGTCTACTACACACGCCAAGACGACGCAATCGAACTACAGAACCTAGTCGATCACCAAAATAAGTCCTTTCAATGGTTTGTAGAGGAAGGACTTGGTGAGTTGCTCGCAGAGATTAGTCCAATAGACGACTACACAAGCGCAAAACTAAGCTTAGTCTTCAAGGACTACCACTTTGAAGATCCTAAAATGACCGAGGCAGAAGCCCGGGAAAACAACGTCAGCTACGAAGCGCCATTAAAGGCCAAAGTAGAACTGACCAACAAGGTGACCGGCGAAGTAAAAGAGCAAGAGATCTACCTGGGCGATTACCCCTGGATGACAAAACGCGGTACGTTCGTTATTAACGGTGCCGAGCGTGTTGTCGTAAGCCAACTTATACGTTCGGCTGGTGTATTCTTTACGTCCGAGGCACATGGCGCAACCAACCTGTATGGCGCCAAGGTTATACCTGGCCGCGGTGCGTGGTTCGAATTCGAAACCTCTGCTGCTGGTGCCCTGTTTGTTAAGATTGACCGCAAGCGCAAAATTGCCGTTACCACGCTCTTACGTGCACTCGGCATGACCGAAGCCCACATGAAGGACGCCTTCAAGCATGTCGATACCGGTAAAGTTGGCTACTTGCAAGCAACCCTCGATAAAGACCCGACCCGCGGTCAAAGCGATGCGCTAATCGAGGTATACCGCCGTTTGCGTCCTGGTGACCTGGCAACCGTAGACAACGCCAAGGCACTTATAGAGAACATGTTGTACAACTTTAAGCGGTTCGACTTTTCGCGCGTCGGCCGTTACAAAATAAACAAACGTTTAAACCTGGATGTGCCCAACACCATAGAAAATCGCGTTATGCGTCTAGAGGACTTAGTAGCCATTGTTGCGGAGTTAATCCGTTTGAACAACGCCCAAGAACCTGCCGACGATATCGACAGCCTTGCGAACCGCCGCGTTAAACTCGTTGGCGAGCTTGTACAACGCCAATTCCGCATTGGTTTACTCCGCATGGAACGCAATACCAAAGACCGTATGTCTATGAGCGAAATCGAAACAGTTACCCCTGGCCAGCTTATTAATGCCCGCCCGGTTGTCGCTGCTGTTCGTGAATTCTTTGCCAGCAGCCAGCTGAGCCAGTTCATGGACCAGATCAACCCCCTCAGCGAGCTTGCGCACAAGCGTCGCCTGAGTTCTATGGGCCCTGGTGGTTTGAGCCGTGAACGTGCAGGCTTCGAGGTTCGCGACGCCCACGCCACCCACTATGGTCGTATTTGTGCCGTTGAAACTCCAGAAGGTGCCAACATCGGTTTGGTATCAAACCTGGCTAACTACGCCCGTATTAACGACTACGGTTTTATTGAAACCCCATACCGCAAAGTTATTAATGCAGCTACCGCTAAGGACGCTGCCGGCCACATCGCCGCAGAAGACCTGAAGGACGAAAACGGCAAGGCTATCGTTAAGGCAGGTAAGACCATTACTAAAGACGATGCTGCTAAGCTGGCAAAAGTTACCGGCAAGGCAACCTGGCGGGTTAAGGCTAAGGTGACCAACGACGTTGTCTACCTAGACGCATCCGCCGAAGAATCTGCTGTTATTGCTGGTATCGGTAACGAGCTGGACGAGAATGGCTACTTTACAAGCGAACGTGTTGGCGCCCGCACCGAGCTAAAGCCCGGCGAGGCCGACGCTGACGACGTGACGCACATGGACGCTGCCCGCAACCAAATCATTGGTAGCTCGGCTGGCCTTATTCCGTTCATTGAAAAGAACTACGTGTACCGCTCACTTATGGGTGGCAACCAGCAACGCCAAGCCGTACCACTTATTCAGCCTACCTCGCCCATTGTTGGCACCGGCCTCGAAGTCGCGGCCGCTCGCAACACCGGCCAAATGATACTTGCAGAGGCAGACGGCGAAGTCGTTAAAGCTACCGGCGACGAAGTCATCGTAGCCTACAAAGACGGCAATGTTTCGTACGAGCCACAACACTTTATTCGTTCCAACGAAGGCACCAGTATCAACCAAAAAGTAGTTGTTGCAACTGGCGACAAGGTTAAGAAGGACGACGTGCTTATTGAAGGTATGTCCATAGAAGGCGGCGAGCTCGCCCTTGGCAAAGACCTCATTGCAGCCTTCATGCCCTGGAGCGGTTATAACTTCGAGGATGCCATCATCATCAGCCGCAAGCTGGTAGAGGACGACACGCTTACGAGCATCCATATTGTCGACTTCATGATTGAGGTCCGCGAAACCAAGCTGGGGCCAGAAATTGTTACCCGGGACATTCCGAACGTATCAGAGGACGCTTTGCGTCACCTGGACGAAGACGGTATCGTCCGCATCGGCGCCGAGGTACACCCTGGCGATATCCTGGTTGGTAAGATCACCCCGAAGGGTGAGCAAGAGCTGTCCAGCGAAGAGCGCCTGTTACGCGCTATCTTCGGCGAAAAAGCCAAAGAAGTTCGCGACACCTCGCAGCGCATGAGCAACGGCAAGCATGGTAAAGTTGTTGGCGTTAAGGTATTCAGCCGGGAAAACGGCCACGAACTTAAAGCCGGCGTACTAATGCAAATTCAAGTATTCGTAGCCCAGATGCGCAAGATTAGCGTGGGCGACAAGCTTGGTGGCCGCCATGGTAACAAGGGTGTTATTGCCCGAATTTTGCCCATCGAGGACATGCCATTCATGGAAGACGGGCGACCCGTCGACATCATCCTAAACCCACTCGGTGTGCCATCGCGTATGAACCTAGGCCAGTTGTTTGAAACTCACCTTGGCATGGCCGCCCGCGCACTAGGTATCAAGGTAGCCAGCCCGTCATTTAACGGTGTGCCTGCCAACAAAATTCAGTCACTCTTACAAGACGCAGGACTACCCGAAGATGGCAAACAGCAGCTATACGACGGCCGCACCGGTGAAGCATTTGCCGAGCGCACCACCGTTGGCTCGATGTACATGATCAAGCTTAACCACATGGTTGCCGACAAGATCCACGCCCGTTCAACCGGCCCGTACACCATGGTTACTCAGCAACCGCTTGGCGGTAAGGCCCAAAACGGCGGTCAGCGTTTCGGTGAAATGGAAGTATGGGCGCTGGAGGCATACGGCGCAGCCGCAACTCTGCAGGAAATGCTCACCATTAAATCCGACGACGTGTATGGCCGTTCCAAGGCATACGAATCTATCATTAAAAAGACTGAGATCGTTGGGCCTAAGGTACCGGAAAGCTTTAACGTACTCGTAAAAGAACTGCAAGGCCTTGGCCTGAAAGTTGACCTCGTTGACTCCGGTAAGGTAGTTGATGCCGAGCACGTGCTGGCTACAAATGTCCGCGACGAAGCTGCCAACCTACCAGAGGTAGAGGTACCCGCACCGAGCATTGCCGATATCGATGTCACCGAAGAAGCGCCGGTAGACGAATTTATGGTTATAGAAAGTGAACTAGACGATTCAATGGCTCCTGTAGCAGCAATCAGTGACGATGTCGCGGATGACGCTGCTGCAGATGATGAAAGGAAGGAGGCCTAACATGCGCCGCTACTCATACGGTACAAACATTGCCGATTTTGACGCAGTCAGGCTCGCCGTAGCTTCTGCTGCCGATATTTTGGAATGGTCCCACGGCGAGGTTACCAAGCCCGAGACCATTAACTATCGCACCCAAAAGCCCGAACGCGACGGTTTGTTCTGCGAACGGATCTTCGGGCCAGTCAAAGACATAAATCCGCATGACGCAAAATATAAAGGCGTGCGCTCGCGCGAGGCAGCCGTCGACAAAAACGGCGAGCTCGTTACTAAGAGCATCGTCCGCCGTGAACGCATGGGCCATATCAGCCTGGCTGTTCCGGTTGCACACATTTGGTTCTTGCGTGGCACCCCAAGTGCCATTGGCCTACTCCTAGGCGTGACCGTTAAGAATCTAGAGCGCGTGGCCTACTTTGCTAGCTACATCATTAAGCGTGTAGACAAAAAGAAACTCGACACAATCCGCGCCGACCGCGAAGCCGAATACGCAGCCGCCAAAGAGGCAATTAAGCTGCGTTACGAAAAAGAAGCTGAGGCCGAGAATGCAAACCTCAAAGCCCTGGCCGAAATGCAAACCAAAGAAGTTGCCGAGCTCGAGAAAGAGTTCGAGCAGTTCAAGGCACAGCTTGACGGCCTGGTTAAACTGTCCCTTATCAGCGAAGCTGAATACCGGGCACTACCCGACGAATTACGCGAGCTTATAGAGGTTGGCATGGGTGGCGCCGCCCTTAAAATGCTTCTGGACGAGATCGAGCTTAAAGACCTTATCAAGCAACTGACCGACGAAGCCGACGAGGCAAAGGGCCAACGCAAGAAGAAGCTTATGAAGCGCTTGCGCTTGCTTGAAAGCATGGAACGCGCCGGCATCGAGCCTGCTAGTATGTGTTTGAGCGTACTGCCGGTTATCCCCCCCGACCTTCGCCCTATGGTACAGCTAACCGGTGGACGGTTTGCTACCAGTGACCTGAACGACCTCTATCGACGCGTTATTAACCGCAACAACCGTCTCAAGAAGCTCATCGAGCTGAATGCGCCAGAAGTTATCCGCCGCAACGAGCAACGTATGTTGCAAGAAGCCGTCGATGCCTTAATTGACAACAACAGCGCCCGCAGTGGTCGTGCTGTTGCTGCCACCGGCCAACGCCGCCGCCTTAAGAGTTTGAGTGACATGCTTAAGGGTAAGCAGGGGCGTTTCCGCCAGAACCTACTGGGTAAGCGTGTTGACTACTCTGGTCGTTCGGTAATCGTTGCCGGCCCAGAGCTTAAAATCAATCAATGTGGCTTACCTAAGATGATGGCACTTGAGCTGTTCAAGCCATTCGTTATTGGCGAACTTATTGCCCGCGAACAGGCCCACAACATTCGTTCTGCCACGCGTATGATCGAAACCGGCGAAATCGCCGTATGGGACGCACTCGACGAAGTTATTCGTGGTAAGTACGTGCTCCTTAACCGCGCGCCGTCGCTGCACCGCCTAAGCATTCAAGCTTTCCAACCGGTGCTTATTGAAGGCCGCGCAATTCAGCTGCACCCGCTCGTCTGTAAGGGCTTTAACGCCGACTTCGACGGCGACCAAATGGCCGTCCACCTACCGTTGAGCGACGAGGCACAAGCTGAAGCTCGCGACATCATGGCGGCCAACAGCAACCTGCTAAAACCAGCCGATGGTACGCCCATCCTGCACATCGAGCAAGATATGGTGCTTGGCTGTTACTATCTAACGTTTGAACCTGACGAATCCGGCACATTCCGCCCATTCACAAGCCTAGAAGAAGCCATCATGGCCCTAGACGCAGGCAAGATTAAAATGCAAACCCGTGTACGCCTGCCATTTAGGGGCGAAATCCGCGAGACCACGCTAGGACGAGTGCTCTTTAACGAAGCATTCCCGGCTGATTTCTCATTCCAGGACGAGCCAATGACCAAAAAGAAGCTGCAGCACGTTATGGCTATGGTGTACGCCAAGTATGGCCAGGTCAAGACTGCCGAGATAGCCGACGAGCTAAAAGACCTTGGCTTTAAGGCTGCGACTGCCTCTGGCCTGTCCATGGGCATGGGCGACTTTACTCCCATTACCGGCATGGACAAGGTTATTCAGGAAGGCGAGGTTCGTGCCGCCGCTATTAGCGAACAGTACGAGCAAGGCTTTATTACCGACGACGAGCGCCACCGTCTTACTATCGACACCTGGACCAAGGTAGATACACGTGTACAAGAGCTGCTGGCCGAACAAATCGCCGGCCAACACTCTACTATGGCTATCGCCATTACCTCTGGTGCTCGTGGTAACATCTCGCAGATGAAAATGTGTGTCGGCATGCTTGGTGTCTTCCAGGACGCCGCCGGCAATGTTATTGAGCTACCTATTAAGTCAGGCTACATCCAAGGCCTCGACCCGCTGGAATACTTTACTGGTACCCGCGGTACCCGTAAGGCGCTTATCGACATCGCCCTAAAGACCGCCGACGCCGGGTACTTAACCCGTCGCCTTGTAGATGTTGCCCAAGATGTCTTCACCATCGACGATGAGGATGTCGAACTTGACCCTGGCTTCGCTATGTTCAGAAGCGACGCAGCAGAAATCGGCGTCGCCTACGCATCCCGCCTAGAAGGCCGTTTTGCAGGCGCCGATGTTAAAGGCCACGTAAAACGCGGCGAGCCCATTACTCACGAAATTGCCGAAGCCATTGAAGCCGACAGTTCCATTGATGGCGTCAAGATCATGAGCGTCTTAAGCGCCACTACTGTGCACGGTGTACCGCAGAAGTCCTACGGTGTAGATCCTGCAACAGGTCTAACTGTGGCATCGCATCACCCCATCGGCGTTATTGCTGCCCAGAGTATTGGCGAACCAGGCACCCAGCTGTCCCTGGACTCCAAGCACCGTTCCGGCGCCGTACTCGCCGACGACACCGCTCAGGGTCTGTCGCGTGTAGAAGAGTTGTTCGAAATCCGCACACCTAAGGGTCAGGCATATCTGACCGATATCGCCGGTACTGCCACCATATGGGAAGAAGGCGACAAGTACATCGTACAAGTAACCGCTAAGGACAAAGAAGACCTCGTCTTTAAGCTTGGCGAGCGCGTAGCTAAAGTTAGAAGCGGTAGCGACGTTGCTATCGGCGACGTTGTAGCCAGCCTTGCTGACGGCTCCGAGCCGCTTATCGCTCCTATGGCAGGCAAGGCCGAAGTTACCGACAAGTCGGTTATCATCACGCCCGCCGGCCAAAGCGTTGTACGCTACGAAATCCCTGGCTTTAAGCAAATTCTCGTAAGCGACGGCGACCACGTCGTTGCCGGCCAACGCCTAACCAACGGTTCTATCAACCTGCCTGAGCTTATGCGCTTGCAGGGTGTAGAGTCTACCCAGCGCTACATCATGAACGAAATACTACACATCTTTGCAGCACAGGGTCAAAACATTGCTGACAAGCACCTTGAGATCATCGTACGCCAAATGTTCAGCCGCGTTCAGATCGAAGAAGCGGGTGACAGCGACTTTGTAACCGGCGACGTTGTCAGTAAGCTAGCCGTCGTAGAAGCAAACGATGCACTAACCAAGGCAAGCAAAACGCCAGCCAAGGTAAACCAGCTTATCTTGGGTATTACCAAGGCGTCCCTAAGTACCGACTCGTTCCTAAGTGCCGCATCGTTCCAAGACACCACGCGTGTGCTTATAGCAGCCGCAACCTCGGGACGCATCGACAAACTGTTCGGCCTTAAGGAAAACGTTATCCTTGGCCGTAGGATTCCGGTAGGTACCGGTTACCGCTCCCCAGAGCAACTAGCCGAAGAGCTAGCCATCGTCGAAGCATAGAAGGGGCAAAATCCATGTGCCCCGAACTTTCCCCCGAGCCCCAATCACACGATCGCCTAGTGCACGCTACGCCTCCTTGGCTTGGCGAAGGCCGGCCTTTTCCATTGCCTGCCGAAGAGTATATGACGCCGTTAGAGCATGCCGTTCTTGGCCAAATGGCATTAAACCCTGAACTCGTACGATACGTTCCACAAGAGGAATCGCCCTCCCTGCGGCCACATGCCCGCCATATGTTAACGGTTGCTACGGCGAACGGTCATACAATACGGGCGCAGGTTAATAGCCATGATGGTGTCTATGATGGATTACGCGTAGATGGCGTTCCGGTCGCAAGGCGTATCGGGCCGGATGGCTCCCTCTATGTGCTCCCCAACGGAGAACTTAGGAGCCAACGACTCATACTCCGTCGAGATATCATGCTTAACCCAAACAAGCATTGGCACCATTTAGTGCCACCTAGGCTGCGGGTTGCTAACCGAATTGCGACGCTGTTCCGAAACGGGACACCCACACTGACCCTCGGCAGGTAGCAAGCCTGTAGCGGACGGTGTACTATGGTTACATGGCACCATACGGCCCAAACGGCGGCAACTATAGCGACTCTGACCTTCGTGCGTTACGCAATATCGTATCTCCACAAAGCGGGCTGACAACAAGCTTAGATATGCCACTCCCCGAGGGCCGTGTACTCACACTCTTCGAAGCCAAAATACTCCACACGCTCCAGCATAATGCCGCGTATGTAGAATTGCCCGTAGAGTTGTCGTACGAAGATGTCGACCCAATATCTTACAGCATGAACGTTATTACCAAACGAGCCGGCGGCACTGTACTGCAAGCTACGGTTGTCGCTCGTGATGGGTTTTATGCATACACTCGGCTGAGCGGACCGCTCGTAGCCCGTAAGCTAGGCAAAGAAGCCGCAACGCTGTGTTCACTGGCCGACGGCACGGTAAAGGGCGAATCGCCAACCGAGGGCGGCGCATTCTTTACGATCGAGGGGCCTTGGCAGCGGCTACTGCCAGAAGGCTTACGCGTCGCCGGTCGTTTGGGTGTATTATTCGCCAACAGCGAACCCGTATTCCCAAAACGCCGTACGATTCCCCAGTAATCTGTTGAAAACACAACACAATCCTGCTAAAATAATACAGTTATTACTAAGCAGCCCGAGCTAGGCGGCCTACACATGTAGCAGAGTTGGCACTCGTTCATGTGCGCCTGTGGCAGAAGCCTGCAAGACTTTAAGGAGTATAAATGCCAACAATTAACCAGCTTGTTCGCAAGCCGCGCGCAAAGGTGACCACCAAAAGCAAGTCGCCGGCTATGCTACGCGTTACCAACAACCTTAAAACTCGTAGCTACGAAAAAGCCGCACCGCTTAAGCGTGGCGTTTGCGTTAAGGTAACTACCAAAACCCCTAAAAAGCCAAACTCGGCCTTACGTAAGGTTGCTCGTGTGCGCCTTAGTAACGGCTACGAAGTATGGGCCTACATTGGCGGCGAAGGCCACAACCTGCAAGAGCACGCCGTCGTACTCGTACGCGGTGGCCGCGTTAAGGACCTTCCGGGTGTTCGCTACCACATCGTACGCGGCGCCCTTGACCTCCAGGGTGTTAACAACCGCAAGAAGGGCCGTAGCAAGTACGGTGCCAAGAAGGAGAGCAAGTAATGCCACGCCACAAGACTAAGGCACTCGTTCGCGATGTCGACCCCGACCGTTTATACAACAACATCCGTGTAACCCGCATTATCAACCGTGTTATGCGCGACGGTAAGAAGCAAATAGCCGAACGCCTCGTATACTCGGGCATGGAAAAAGCTGCCAACAAACTAAAGGTAGAAAACCCTCTCGAAGTGTTCGAGCAAGCACTCGACAACGTCAAGCCACACATGGAGACTCGCTCTCGCCGTGTCGGTGGTGCTAACTACCAAATTCCGTTCGAAGTAAAAGGCCAACGCCAGCAGCACCTAACCACCATGTGGTTCGTACAAGCTGCTCGCAGCCGTAAAGGTATGAGCATGGCTGACCGCATTGCCGCCGAGCTTGTAGAAGCCTACAACAACCAAGGCGCCGCGGTTAAGAAAAAAGAAGACACCCACAAAATGGCCGAGGCCAACCGCGCCTTTGCTCACTTCGCTAGGGGCTAGGTCGTGCTTGCCTCAGCGTATGGTCCGCGCGAGCGGCTTAATACAGATTTCTCTGCTGCAACATTGGGGCTTGCCGCGCAGCATCCCGTTGGCGGAGTAGTTTGGTTAGGCGCTCGTATAGTCAGTCTGGTCGGGCAGGGAGAAATAACCGCCGCCGAGGCCGCGAATTTTGCGCCAACCAAAGATGAGCTAGAAAACCAGGTTGCCGTAACTGCCGCCGCGCACCGCCTTGCGCATGTTACAGGTGTACCGCGAGATACGCTCAAAGATGCCGTACCCTTTGCATTAGAAGGCCTCGTAATGGGGAGTGTCATCAGCGCAGGCGCGGAATTTAGCAAAGGCGCTCGCGGTAAAGTACTTTACGGCGTTAGCGTAGACGGCAAGCAAGTCCCTGTTATTGACATACCTACCGATGAACAGCGCGAACAATTTACTACATTGTTAAAGAGCCGTAGGGCAGTCTATTTTGGCAATGCTTTGGGCGCCATAACCGGCATACTTGCCAATCCGATGCATCCGGTCCAAGAACCGCTCAAGCACTATCACGAAGAACTGACTATCGTTTCAGCCAACTACGCCGACAATCCGGCACGTATGGCAGAACTTGGCATAGTACGCGATAGGCTGAGTAGAGACCTACGACCACATCTGTTAAACGTCCTCCCTAGAGATACAGGTAAAGACGCTGGCCGCATATTAGTCGCCAATATAACACGCAGCAACCCGACCGGCGCTTTAATACGTAAATATCGCCGCACCCCACAGACGTAAACCAGGAGATTACCTATGGAACGCGAACAAGACGCGCATATAGATTTAAGCCAAGAGGCCCCTACCGGCCTATCAGAACAAAATGGAGCCTCAGAGCAACCTAGGATCGCTATAACCGAAGGTGAAGAAACCGGTACGCCGGGCGACCTAACCGTACGACAGTATGATGTAATCGTCGACAACGCTTCTTACACCGGGGAGCGACATAACTACCACACCGAAACCAGCGGAGGTCGGCGAACTGTCGTGAGTCTACTTGGCGAAGGAACTGAGATACGCGGGATTTTTAAGGGCGACGTGCTCTCGGAACCTGTAGTACATGATGTATTGAAGACTTGGGCCATTGGCGCATATCTAGTGAATAAGGCTCGTCAGGGTTAACTCCTCACTAGTGTTATCACACAAATTTTGATAAAATAACCTAGAAGTGTTGTATTTGTGTGTCTAAATTCCGGAACCACCATGCAACGTTAGTAGTACAAGTTAAGAAAGGTAAAAGTTAAAAGAGCGCTATGGCAGCCAAATATACAATTCAAGATCTACGTAACATCGGTATTATTGCTCACATCGATGCCGGCAAAACCACCACAACCGAGGGCATTCTGTACCGCACCGGCCTTAAGCACAAGATTGGTGCCGTGCACGAAGGCGAAACCACGACCGACTGGATGGCCCAGGAACGCGAGCGCGGCATTACCATTGTTTCCGCTGCCGTTACCTGCTACTGGAAGGGCAAGCAAATCAACATTATTGACACCCCAGGCCACATCGACTTTACCGTAGAAGTAGAGCGCAGTTTGCGTGTACTCGACGGTGCCGTTGTAGTATTCGACGGCAAAATGGGCGTCGAAAGCCAATCCGAAACCGTTTGGCGCCAGGCCGACAAGTACGGCGTGCCACGTATTTGCTTTATTAACAAGATCAACCAAACAGGTGGCGACTTCTACAAATCACTCGACACCATTCACGCCCGCCTAAGCAGGCGCGCTTTCCCAATCCACCTGCCGATTGGTTTCGAGCAAAGCATTAACGGCGTAGTCGACCTCGTTACCATGAAGGCCTACACCTACAAGGAGTTCACCGACAAAAACCTGGTAGAGGGTGAGATTCCTGCCGACATGATGGACCAGGTCAAGAAGTACCGCAGCTTACTCATCGAGAACGCGGTTGCCGAAGACGAAGCCATGCTCGAAAAGTTCTTTGAAGTTGGCGAAGAGGGCCTTACCGAAGACGAGATCAAGCACGCTATCCGTACTGCAGTCCTTAGTGGCAAATTCTTTGCCGTTACCGGCGGCGATGGCCGTGGGGTTATCGTCGAGAAAGTGTTGGACCTTGTCGTAGACCTATTACCCGCACCAACCGACCGCCCAACCACCTGGGGCACGCACCCTAAAACCGGCGAAGAAATCGAGCGCAAGCACACCGACAGCGACCCGTTTGCTGCACTAGCCTTCAAAATTACGACCGACCCATTCGTGGGCAAGCTAGCATACTTCCGTGTATACTCCGGCAAAATTACTGCAGGGTCGTACGTACTTAACAGCTCTACCGGCGAAAAAGAACGCGTTGGCCGTATCGTCCGCCTGCAAGCAGACAAGCGCGAAGACGTAACCGAAGTAACCGCCGGCGATATTGCCGCTATTGTTGGCCTTAAGGGTACAACGACCGGCAACACACTGTGTGACGTCACTAACCCAATTGTGCTTGAAAGCATCACATTCCCAGAACCTCCTGTTAGCATTGCTATCGAACCCAAGACCAAAAGCGACCAAGAAAAAATGAGCCTAGCGCTCCAGCGCCTGGCAGAAGAAGACCCAACCTTCCGTATTAAGGTAGACGACGAAACCGGCCAAACCATTATTAGCGGTATGGGCGAACTACACCTAGAAATCATCGTCGACCGCATGAAGCGCGAGTTTACTGTAGAAGCCAACGTTGGCCAGCCGCAAGTAGCATACCGCGAAACCGTCCGCAAAGATGGTGTCGAGGCTCAGGGCAAGTTTGTACGCCAATCTGGTGGCCGCGGTCAGTATGGCGACGTTTGGCTCCGCATTAGCCAAAACGAATCGGGCAAGGGCTTCGAATTTATCAACGCCATCAAGGGCGGCGTCGTTCCCGGTGAATACATCAAACCCGTCGAACAAGGTATTAAAGAGGCTATGGCCAACGGCGTTCTTGCTGGCTATCCAGTAGTTGACGTCAAGGTAGAACTCTACGACGGCAGCTACCACGAAGTAGACTCCAACGAAATGGCGTTCAAAATCGCTGGTTCTATGGGCTTCCAAGAAGCGTTCAAGAAAGCAAACCCTGTTCTTATGGAACCGGTCATGAAGATTGTTGTTGTCACCCCGGAAGAATTCATGGGTGACGTCATCGGCGATCTTAACAGCAAGCGCGGCCGTATCGAAAAAATGGAAGACCTCAGCCTTGGCATTAAAGAGATTACCGCTTTCGTGCCTTTAGGCGAAATGTTTGGCTACACCACCAACCTGCGCAGCACCACCCAAGGCCGCGCCAGCAGCAGCATGGAGCTCGACCACTACGAAGACGTCCCAACAAACGTAGCTACCGCCATCATCGCCAAAAACGCCAAATAGTACGCCGTCTAGGTAGTACGCCGTCCGGATATAACATTCAACGACGCACGATACGCCCGTACGCTCCGTGGCTTAAATATCTTTGGAGTATTCGGGTGTTGCACGCGGGCGTGCTTGTCTGTTAATTGACGATCAGAGAGTAGTGCAAAGTTTTGTTGCGCTGCTGCTAATTGCTCGCGTCGTTCTTGTTCTGCTGCCTGTGCAAATTCTACCAACTCATCAGCACCAGGATTGGTGCCAGTTGTTATAGCAATCCGTACCCGACGTTTACCGTTACCCTGAGCCACGGGGTTACGTTCGGCGAGCTGCGTGACAGTGGCCATAGCCAGGGCACCAGCCGATTCAGGCGTTTCGTGATACCGCGACAAACGTTTCATGGCACGACCGACTTCGCCCGGTGTTACCGATACAGCACCGACGGCAAATTGCCTATCGGTCAATACCGTGGTTGCTAGTGTACCCGGGGTGTACACAGCGGCGCCCCGACAGGCATAGCTAAAATCGCCTGCCGGCAACTCGGCTACCCTGCGTATGCGCCGCGCCAAATTATCACCACCCTGCAGTTGTGACACAACAGTCCGCACCGTAGGATACAAAGCCGCAAGGCCAACAACACTGCCAGCCGCAAGGCCCCCACCGCCGCCGGGCACCACAACGGTAATTTCTGTATTAGGGTCGGCTGGGTCAACGCCAAAGGCAGCGAGTTGTGCTACCGCTTCTAGTGCTGCCGTGCCATTGCCAGCCACAACAGCAGGGTGGTCATATGGGTGCACAAACAGCATGCCGTTATCACGAGCGTAATTCTCGGCTGCTGCAGTCGCCTGCGCGAGGCTAGACGCCGTCTTAACGCTCACGCCCACAGCTTCAACCCCGGCAATCTTCTCCGGTACGGTACCTTCGGGACAAAAGCCAACTACTTCGTCTACACCCAAGTGTCTTGCTGCAAGTGCAACTCCCTTAATGTGGTTACCAGTACTGGCTGCCACAACACCATTAAACGATTCGCCATTCTCTCGTGCGGCCAGCATACAGTTATACGCACCGCGCACTTTATAGGCACGCCCTTGCTGGGCACCCTCGTTCTTTACGAATATTTCGTAACCTGGCAAAAGCGGCGAGGATGCAGGTAAAAGTGGCGATACCTGCACTAGTTCATTAAATACTTCCTGTCTATCTGCAAGCGCTCGCATTTCCTGCCAGATTACCGCTGCTGACGGATTATTTTGTACTGCTTCTATCATATCCTTGTACTACTTTCCTTAAAAAAATCCCCCAGGTCTCCTGGGGGATTGATAGCTCTTTTATAATTATATTTTACGCATGCGCCATCAATACTCCCCGGCGGGAAATAATAATCGCAATAATAAGTTTGCCTACACGCACCATACACCAAGTATTGCACCACAATTTTAAAAACGCAAACTGCCTCCTATTTACACCGTTAACACTTTCGGGTACAATAGGCAGGTCAATCGTGTGAGGTTAACGTTATCACATGATACTAAACAGTAATTAATAGGAGTCATATTAATGGCAGATCAATTCGACCGTAGCAAGCCGCACGTTAACGTAGGCACCATGGGCCACGTTGACCACGGCAAGACTACCCTGACCGCTGCAATTACCCACGTACTTGCAAAGCGTCTTCCCAGCAAAGTTAACGTAGCTAAAAACTACGACGACATCGACAACGCACCAGAGGAAAAAGCACGTGGTATAACCATCGCTACTTCCCACCAAGAGTACGAGTCCGAGAAGCGCCACTACGCGCACGTCGACATGCCAGGACATGCCGACTATGTTAAGAACATGATTACCGGTGCCGCTCAGGTAGACGGTGCCATCCTGGTTGTATCTGCAGCCGACGGCCCAATGCCACAGACCCGCGAGCACGTACTACTTGCCAAGCAAGTGGGCGTACCGTACATCTTGGTATTCCTGAACAAGATGGATCTTGCAGATCCAGAGCTTGTGGACCTCGTCGAGGAAGAAGTTCGCGAACTACTCGAAAAGAACGGCTTCGACAAGAACTGCCCAATCATCCGCGGTTCTGCAACCAAGGCACTCGAAGGCGACAGCGCCAACGAAGACGCTATTATGGAACTGGTCAAAGCATTGGACGACTCTGTCCCAGAGCCAAAGCGCGACCTAGACAAGACCTTCCTAATGCCTATCGAAGACGTCTTTAGCATTAAGGGTCGTGGCACTGTAGCCACTGGCCGTATCGAGCAAGGCGTTATTAAGGTAAACGAAGAAGTTGAAATTGTCGGCCTTAAGGACACTCGCAAGAGCGTCGTAACTGGTGTTGAAATGTTCAAGAAGAACCTGGACCAAGGCCAGGCCGGCGACAACGTAGGCATCCTGTTACGTGGCGTTGAACGCGACGACATCGAGCGCGGCCAAGTTTTGGCTAAGCCAGGTACCGTCAACCCGCACACCGAATTTGATTCCGAGGTGTACATTCTAACCAAGGAAGAAGGCGGCCGCCACACTCCATTCTTTAAGGGCTACAAGCCACAGTTCTACTTCCGCACAACGGACGTAACCGGCGAAGTTGAACTGCCAGCCGACAAAGAAATGGTTATGCCAGGCGACACCATTACCTTCAAGGTTAAGTTGCTACAACCCATCGCTATGGACCAAGGTCTCCGCTTCGCTATCCGCGAAGGTGGCCGCACCGTAGGCGCCGGCGTTGTAACCAAGGTCATTAAGTAGTCGACCTAGCCTCTTTAAAACACCCCGGCAATCGCCGGGGTGTTTTATGTGCAAGTATATCCTTGTCAGATAACTCAACAAAGTTTATAATAGTGTTCATCATCAACATTATGCCGAGAACTTGGCGGTAGCCACTCCCGTCCAAGATTGCGGCATTGCACATAGAAGGATTACACCCCATGGCTGTAGAACCTAAAAAAGACCAGAAGCAACGTATTCGTATTCGCCTAAAGGCATACGACCACAAGGTAATCGACCAAGCTGCAAAGCAAATTGTCGACACCGCACTACGCACCGGCGCTACCATTGCCGGCCCCATTCCACTGCCTACCGACCGCAGTACCTTTACGGTCATTAAAAGCCCCCACGTATACAAAAAAGGCCGCGAGCAGTTCGAAATGCGCGTCCACAAACGCCTCATCGACGTTACCGAGCCAACGCCCAAAACGATAGACTCACTTATGAACCTATCGCTTCCAGCCGGCTGCGACGTTGAAATCAAAATGTAAGCAGTAGCATGTGCGTACACTAAAAGCGCCCGAAATAGGGCGCTTTTAGTTTGCACGTTGACCTGGCTGCTAGATGGGAGTAGGGTACAGATATGATTGCTCAATACAACCAAAAGCAGCCCATTATTCTAGGCCATACGGGGGCTGTGCTTCACCATGGTTGAAGCCTGAGCGAACGCTTAGCACAGCCCCAAAATCAGGCTTCAACCGAAGCCTGATTTTTAATTTGGAGGTACACCATGAACACAGAAGAACCATTCGACGCATATCGAGTGCCGCGCCGCACTACATTCCCGGCGCCGTCGCTTTCCGAGGAGGGCGTCACCGCAGCGCTCCGTGACTATGTCGATAGTCAGAGGGAACCGGAACAAACGTTAGTCACGCAAGCTATCGAGAATCACGAGGCGCCCGTTGTGGTCGTACCAGACGCCGTAACGTCACGAGATGCAGCGCATTCGGCCGTAAACGCAGCACTAAATATACGAGGATAATTACAGCTGGCTAGCAGCCGATTGCAGGCGGACAAACATGTCATGTTCACGTTGCAACATATCTAGCTCCTGCCGGCTCATTAAGTACATACGCTCAGGCTCGGTCGAGGCGTTCATTAGGCGGTTTCGTACATTGTTTGCCGCTTGGCAGGCTGATTTCCAGGATTGTAATGCTATACGGTATGCCTCGCGTTGTTGGGTGTCTACACTCATAATTTTGTCTCCTTTCTTGCAAGGTTATAATAGCCGTAGCGCAGAACAACTGTCTGTGTAAAATACCACAGCAGTAGTGCTATCATGAGTACATGCAACCAACCGAGCTTATAGTTTTTGTAACGGAGGATGGTACCCCGACTGGCGAAACCGGCCCCAAACTAGAAAGCCATCACGCACATACCAAACTCCACCTTGCGTTCTCGTGTTATATATTCAGAAAAAGCGACCACAAGTTTTTGGTAACACAACGCGCCGCGTCTAAAAAAGTCTGGCCAGGCGTCTGGACTAACAGTGTTTGTGGCCACCCCATGCCCGACGAGCCTATGGAAGATGCCATTCGCCGACGCGCCCAGGCCGAACTGGGCATTACAAATCTCGAAGACATAAAACTACTACTGCCCACATACCGCTACACTACGCCACCAATGAACGGTATTATCGAAAACGAGTTTTGTCCCGTTTACGGCGCACTCACCGACCAAGAACCAACACCGAATCCCGAAGAAGTGGCTCTGACACACTGGATAACCTGGCACGAATACGGCAATATGATGACATTCGAGTCACACCTTATGAGCTACTGGGCCAAAGACCAATACGAACAGCTCAAAAACATGGAACCATTCCGCTCGCTCGCAAGACAATAAGCTACGCCACGCCAGTGCGTCATTCCGGCCCACGAGCCGGAATCCAGTACAAGCATGGATTAGTTGCGCTAATGGGCCAGCTACGCTTTAATAAAGCTAATGGCTAAAAAGACCAAAACCCAACAAGAGCTAGACGGCGTGTACATTCTAAAATTGTTACTATATGTACTATTAGGCTCTATGTGGATCAAAATTACCGCTGGCGGCTCACTAAACATTCCGCTGCCCATAGGTGTCATTATTGGTTTAGTATTTGCAACACACGAACACTTCCAAATAGACCGTAAAATAGAGTACGCCGTACTCCTAATCGCCATGCTCTTCGGCTACTTCGCCCCCTACGGCCTCTACATAAATTTCTAACTCTCAGTCCTCATTACCACGTCGCTTTCGGATGCTACCCCTCCAGATGACCGCTCACGCGCGGTAAAAAGATAAAAAAGCCTGCAAGGAACGAAGGTATATTATTTGTCTTTTGTTTCAGTCTTTTTTATCTTTTTCCGGCTCCGCTACGGCTAGAGTCACCTGGAGGGGTAGCATACCAAGCGCTCAGCTAAGCGATAGGACCCACATGTATACCGTCTGCTGTCGTCAGCCACCCACATAGTCCGCACCCCAAGATCGGGGCATCAGCGTATACCCGATTGCTGGAGCGGTATGGAGCCGGAATAACAGCAAAAAGACTAGTCCTAGTTCCTTCCTATAA
>DATIHR010000009.1:0-15752 GCA_035480575.1 Saccharimonadales bacterium (SeqCode)
GCCGGACTTTCAACATCCTCGACGACTTCCTTCATGACGTAGGCATCAACGTCACCGGTGTTAAGGTTCATGGTAACGCGTACTTCTTGCTCGCGTTCGCCGTAATCGCGGCGGTAGGCGGCAGCAAGGGCTTGCTCGACAACTTCTTTAACGGTGTCTTCAGGTAAGTTCTTTTCTTCGGATATTGCTTTTATAGCTGCGGCTAGTTGCCGAAAGTCAAATTCCATTTTAATTCATCCTTTCTTTTTCGGGTTTGATACGAAAAAAGCCGACCGCTGCGGCCGACTCATCTCTTGTAATATACCAAACTACGGTGCCGGCGTCAAACTAACATTCGCCTACACCTTCCTGCAGCAATGACCTATACTCCGCAGCACCCTCTGGCGTTTGGGTGCTGTAAAACCCTGATGCAGCCGTAACTAACGGCTCTGCTTTATAGGCTTCAAAACCCATATACGATAGCGATAGTACCTGCGGCGTCAGGGCCACTCCTACGACATATTGGTCGGTAGGTGATAACGGGACTTGCACGTGGTGCACGCCATCGCCGCCATGTTGTGCTTCTTGGGTCAGGGCAGCCACCTGCACGCTCGTGCCGTCATCGAATGCAATGCCTTCCTCTACGTTGGGCAAGTCTGGAAATGTCAGTACGCGGTAGGTCCCTGCGTTATCGGCAGATGTTGCCTCAATGGCCGTATCGGCGATCAACAGCACGGCACGGTCACGAATTGCCGCGCGGGCCGGGGGCAGCACCATGCGTTCCGGTAGTCCGCAGGCGAGCCAACCAGCAAGCGTTTCAGGAGCAATCGACGAAGTCGTTGCTGGTTCCGCGCGCGCAGGCGCTTCGGCTGGGCTAGAGGCACATACTAAACTGGCGGTGGTCAATGCGACGACCAACCCCGCTTGATGGCTACGTTTCACAGTTTCATATAGTACAGCAATGAAAGTACGTTTCAAGTACATACCCGAATTACAACGCCAGAAGTGATAGAATAAAAAAATGATCAAGAGAGCCGCGCGTTTATTTGAAACATTTCAACCCGAACACTACACGTTATTTCTGGACCCCGACCGCGATAGTAAGGTGGTCCGCGGCACCGCAACCATTACCGGGCTTAAAAAAGGTCGCCCCAGCCAGCGCCTGACGTTTCATCAGAATGGCCTCAAAATAACAGAAGCGACTGTTACACGGCACGATAAAAAAGGCGACCAGACATTTACTGTCAGTCGTATTAACCACCAAAACAGTTTAAACGAAGTACGTCTGCATGCCGACGCCATGTTGTACGGCGGTAGCTACACCGTAACCATGCAGTTTAGCGGCAAAATTAACGACGGCGAGATGCATGGTATTTACCCCTGCTACTACGAACTAGACGGCGAACGACGCGCACTTATTGGCTCACAATTCGAAAGCCATCACGCCCGCGAAGCATTCCCCTGCATTGATGAGCCCGAAGCCAAGGCGACATTCGACCTTACCCTCGCCAGCCCCGTAGGCGAAAGCGTGCTCAGCAATACGCCCATCAAAACACAAGACACCAAGGGCGACCGGTTGCACACCACTTTCGAAACTACCCCGCGTATGAGCACGTACCTATTAGCTTTTGTGTATGGCGACATGCAGTGGCGCGAAGCCAAAACGAAAAGTGGCGTTATCGTACGAGTATGGTCGAGCAAAGTCCACTCGCTCGAATCGCTCGACTTTGCTCTAGATGTTACAAGACGGGGCATAGAATTTTTTGATGACTACTATGGCGTGCCGTACCCGCTCGCCAAGTGTGACATGGTCGCCCTGCCTGACTTCTCGGCTGGTGCCATGGAAAACTGGGGTGCTATTACGTTCCGCGAATCGGTACTTATTGCCGAACCAAAAACAATCTCGCAGAGCAGTAAAGAATACATTGCACTGGTTGTTTGCCACGAACTTTCACACCAGTGGTTTGGCAACTTGGTCACCATGAAATGGTGGGACGACCTATGGCTTAATGAAAGCTTCGCCAACGTTATGGAGTATGTTGGCCCCAACGCGTTATTCCCCGAGTGGAACGTTTTTGACATGTTCGCGGTCAACGAAGGCCTCAGCGCCTTCCGGCGAGATGCGCTGCCAAGCGTCCAGGCCATACGCACCGATGTCCGCCACCCAGACCAAATTAGCACTATCTTTGACCCTTCCATCGTATACGCCAAAGGTGGCCGGCTCATCAACATGCTCCGCAACTATCTGGGCGATGACGTGTTCCGCAAGGGCTTAAAAGCTTACTTTACAAAACACGCCTACGGCAACACCACACGCGACGATCTATGGGCGGCGCTATCCGAAGCGAGCGGCAAAGACGTTGGCGCATTTATGAACCCGTGGCTTGAGCAGTCCAATTTCCCAGTGGTCCAGGTCGACCAAGCGGGGACATCACTGACGGTTACGCAGTCGCATTTTACACTTGACCCCAGCAAGACAGACGCGTCCAGGCGGTGGCCTGTACCACTCCTTTCTGGTACTGCTGGCGTGCCCGCTTTACTAGAAACCAAACAGATCGCTAGCGTGCTTACAGATGATGCATACACACGCATAAATACAGGCGCACTCGGACATTACATTGTGCGTTACAAAAACAAATCGCACGCACAGGCTATCGCGGCACAAGTTGACGACAAATCACTAAGCGTGGCCGAACGGCTCATGCTGCTAAGCGACAGTTCGCTCCTTGCCAGAGCAGCCATGCAATCGTTTGCAAGTACCCTAGAACTTCTCCAGCACTACGCAAAGGAAAATAGCGAACCCGTATGGGACATCATGTCGCTTATACTCGGCGACGCCCGTCGATTTATTGATGCCGAGCCAGGCTTAGAATCAACCATTAAAGCCCAGATCCGCACGCTTATACAGTCCGAATACGAACGCCTCGGATGGAACGAGCACACCGACGAATCCAGCCAGGACACGAAACTGCGCGCTAGCATTCTTGGCCTGGGCGTCTACGCCGAGCACCCTACCATTACCAAACAAGCACTGGCCTTATTCGAGCAGTACAAAGCAGACGACAGTGTTGTATCTGGCGAACTACGCGATATCGTGTTCGCCGCAGCCATCCGGAACAAAGCAGACGGCGCCTTTGACTACTTACTTAAACTAGAACAATCTACCCAAAACCCCGAGCTCAAAAACGACGCCCGCGGCGCCCTAACCATCACCCGCGACCCCGCCCAAGCCACCATGCTACTAGGCCGGCTAAAAGACAGCAAAAAAGTCCGTCCCCAAGACGTCGACCACTGGCTGGTGCTTATTATGCGCAACCGCTATACACAGCAAGAGGCCTGGGACTGGCTGCGTGATAACTGGCAATGGATTGAGCAAATGTTCAAAGCCGATAAGTCGTACGATTACTTCCCCCGGTACGCCGCCAGCGCCCTAAATACCCGCAAACGTCTAGAAGAATACAAAGCATTCTTCGAGCCAATGCAAGACCAAATTGCACTACAACGCAATATTGTTATGGGCATAGAGGAGCTAACCACGCGTGTTGCCTGGATAGAGCGCGACCTTGCCGACGTCAAAAAATATTACAAGTTATAGATCCCGATAGGTATACATTGGGCTCGTGTCTATACCGTCTCTGTGTGATTACCCGACGATTCAATGGGCAACATAAAGCTAAAGGTAGTGCCCACGCCGGTCTGGGAAGATTCAAGCTGTATATGCCCATGCATGTTCTCGGTTAAAAGTTTGGAAATATATAATCCCAGGCCCGTGCCCCGTACCGAATCACGGGTAAGCACCGTGTTGCCAGATTGCTCAAACTTCTTGAACAGGCGCTTTTGGGCCTCGGGGGTCATCCCGTGGCCGGTATCTTTTACAAACGTCCTAACCGTAGTGCCTTCGGCCATAAAATATATGGTAATTGTTCCGCTATCGGTAAATTTAAGTGCATTACCCACTAAATTAATAAGTACCTGCTTGGTTCGGTTATAGTCGGCAAACACCATAGGCAGGGCTGAATGAGGCTCTTGCACCTCTAGTAAAATTTTCTGTCGGGATCCAGATACTTGATATTCCTTGATAACCGATTTAGCAACCTCGACCATGTCCACCGGCACAAACATAAATTTCATGCGGCCCTGTTCAAGTCGCGAAGTATCCAAAAAGTCATTAACAATTTCGATGAGCCGTACGGCAGAATCGTGAATATCGTCGATCATATCCTTAAGGCCTTGGTTTTTTAGTTCACTCCACAGATAGTCTTTGATCATAGAGGTATTGCCGCGTACAGCAGTAAGTGGCGTGCGTAGTTCGTGCGATGCGATCGAAAAGAACTCTTCCTTGGAGCGCTCCATAACACGCTCCTTAGTAATGTCCTCGAACACACCGACCACACTCTCGACAGTGCCACTCGAGTCTTTAATGGGCGCACTAATTGCTCGAAGCGCCCAAATACCGCCGTCTTTCCTGCGAGCAAGAAGATCGTCTTTGGTTGCCGGCTTGCCGGTTTTGAGGCTAATACGCATAGGCAGTTCGGCATCCGAATAAGCGCTGCCGTCCTCGCGGACAATTTGGTAGACTTCGGCAGCAGCATCCTGTATGCCAGGCTTAAGCCCAGGGCCCAACAACTGGACACCTACCTGGTTTATCATGACAGGCTCGCCATTTGGCGCTTTAGCCACAAAAACACCCACCGGCAGATTATCAAGAATTGCCTGTAGAATACTACGTTCGTCCTCGGCTTCTTGAGTTGTGGCCTTTAGCGTATCGTAGGCAAACTGTAGCTTGGCAGCCATGTCGTTAAATGCATGGGCTAAGTCGCCAAGTTCGTCTTTGTTTTTAAGGTTAACAGGCTGCGAAAAATCCCCACGAGCGAGCCGCTCAACACCCGCCAACAACCTCGACACCGGCTGCTTAATTTGCAGCCGTATAACAAACAAGAAGACAGTAACCGAAAACAACAAAATACCCAGGTAGGTTAGAATAATCTGTCGGGTCAACCCAACCACCGGTGCAAACGCCTGGCTAGTTGGGGTGCGCAGAATAAGCGTCCAGCCATTACCCTGGTAATCCAGGTAGCCCGTTTCTTTTACGGTGGAGGTAACATACTTTTTATCATTACGGGTAACCGGATCGTCGCCTTTGATGCCGTTTTCGCCAATCGTTATGTTTTGCCGATCCAACAATAGTGCCTGAGTATTCTTAATACTACGGAGTATTTCAAGAGCAGACTGCCAGGCTAGCTCCCCAACCACAACACCAGTAATAGGCTGCTCGGCAGACGAAGTATCGCGCACGGGTGCCATAAACAGCATACTTGGCGTGCCACCCGAAGTTTTTGTTAGTAGGTCGGTGTAGCTTACTTCGCCAGCCAGTGCCTGCGCAAAGGCCGCTTTATACCGCGAGTCCTGCAGCAACGGCGCAACCTTCCCCGTCTGATTAGCATTCAGCAATACCGTTCCGTTTGTATCGGCAATTAATAGGTTTTCCCAGGCTCCCCCTAATACGCGGTAATTATTAAGCTGTTTTATATACGTGTTCGATGCTTCAACGCGGCGATTTGCTGGCAGGCTCAAAAAGCGCTGCAACTGCTCGCGGCCAGATAACTCCTGAATATCGACCCTGCGTTCGTACAAAAAACGATCAAGCTTGTCCATTGACTGGTTCGCCAGCTGCGCCTGGCTCGTACTAATGGAATTTTTGAGCGACTTAGTAGAGCTCGTAGACACCAAGTAACTCGTAGTGGCCCCGCCAACTAAAATCAGTCCGATAACCGTAATACTGATTTTAATGGAGAGTGATAACTTCATTATTTCAAAAACTCAGTCGTATACGCATCGCTAACATTAAAACCGGTTTTAAGTTGGCCAGCCGATTGAATTGCCTGGTATGCTCGGTTCCAAGGCACGAACTCCATATTACCAAGGGGCTGATTGCCAGTGGGCTTAATAAGGGGAACGCTATTTTGGAAAATGTGTTTTTCGTAGGCGGGATCTTTGTATAATGGATCTTCATATTTGGCAGTCATGGCTAGCGCTTCGTCTTCGTGATTCAGCGCATACTGCAAGCCTTTCAGTGTTGCCTTCGTAAATTTAGAGGTTACATCTGGGCGATTTTTAACTATACTGTCCGATGCCACCACAACATCACCATACAGGCCAAAACCGAACTGCTCTGGCAGCAAAATGTTGTACTCGATACCCGCTTTATCCAAAAGATACGTCTGGTCAGTCCTATAAATGTCGGCCGTGTCGGCCTCGTGCTCTTGAAAACTCTTTACAATATCAAAGTCAGTATCTTTAACCGTGACTTGCGATAAACTAATGCCGTACGAAGATAGCAACGATGGGTATGAGATTTTAGCCTGCGTATTGCCGCCTACATAGCCCAAAGTCTTACCTTTTAGGTCGGCCGGGGTTTTAATATTTGAAGCCTTAGGGGAAACAAACGCATAGGGACTGGTCTGGTAAATTGCAGCAATAGCCTTTACCTTATACCCGCTATCGCGGGCTGCTATGACCTCCAGTGGTGTTGTCGTAGCAAAATCAACCTTACCGCCAGCTACCTCTTTATTTAAATCAACACCATCTTTATAGCCTAGAAGCTCTACATCCAGCCCTGCGTCTTTATAAAACCCCTTTTCTTTGGCAACATAGAACCCGGCAAATTGCGCCTGGTGCAGCCACCCCATGTTCATGGTTACCTTCGTAAGTTTGGTAGCCGCTGGTGCCTTTTTGGCAACATGGTGCAGCAGAATGTATAAGCCCGGACCGCCAATAACCAGCACGGTTAGGATGATAATGAGTACCGTGAGGTTCAACTTTCGTTTGGATGAACCCGTCCCACCTGTAGTGTTTAGGGGTGTATCTTGATGCTGTAGTTGCGGCTGATCCGACACTCCATTCTGAGCATTAGTTGTTTGCTGGGGTTGATCGTTCGGCATAGTAATACCCTGTTTTTAATGTTAATAACACTTATGTTTAATTTTAACTGACTAAACTATTAAGTAAAGTGGCGTAAGCATAAGTAGGAGCACTGCGAAGACAATATGCTAAACTACTTAATTAATGAGCTCGGAAATCGCGCCAAACAGTGACGCTCTGGCACAATATCGCCAGCTAGATCCCATGCTGGTCTTAGGGGGCATACCGATAGCGCAATGCTTGCAATTAACAGAAGCAGTCCCCGACGACATACCGCCAGAGGCGCGCTACGACTCGGCGTGGCTAGCGCTAGAGACTAGCCTGGCTATGAGCGGTTCTAATGACCCCAGCTCGGGCAGAAAATTTGCGCCCAAACAAATACAGGGGGCAATTGAACGCGCCCGTATAGGGTTTCGATCGGTAGCGCGCGACCCCGAAGCTACACTTGTCACCGGTTTACGTGCACAAATCGCATTGGCCGGCGTCCCTGTACATCATGAAACGCTTAGCCGAAGCAAGGTCGCTCTGGTAAGCCCGCACTTTAACTCTTACGCGTCGTCTCTATATAAAGCCGCACAGTCACTCGTTGCACTGCCAGAATTCTCGCCCGAGGAGACCGAACTTGCCAATATAGTCACAGCCCTGGGTATTGGCACTGAAGTCGCCCGCGAACAGGCATACTTTTTGCTAGCCTCACCGCGGCAGCCCTGGCATATTAACGGTATTAGCCGGCAAGGTGGTACTGGCAGCAGAATAATAGTCGGCCGAGAACCATCGCCCGACCTTACCGTAATTCCTCCGGGTATACTTACCACTCCGCGACTCCAGGAAAGCGGCGAGCCGTTTCCGACCCTGGCGGCTTTTGCCCGTCAAAAAGTTGGGTTCGGAACCCGATGGAACGGAGTCTTAGTACCAGGGTTAAAGCATCTTTCGCAAAGGAAGCCCAGCGCTGCAGAGGTAGAGCTTTTGCAGGTGGGCGACCAAATGATCGCAGCGCTTAACGAACAGCACGACAAAGGCGTACCCGTTGTCATAGCAGCAGGCGCCTTGGTGCTTAAAAGCTCCGAAACGGACGAAATACCGGTTACTAGCGATGGTCGACCCGAAACCGCCTGGTACCAATCTCAGGCGGCCAGCGATGTACACGCTATGCCACGCAAAAATTTCTTAGCCCATCTAGAGACGCTTACGAATGCCGCTAAAAACGGCGAGCTTAATCCTCGCGAATTACAATCGTTAGCCTGGATGCAAATAGACAATGGCCGTGCTTTAGCCAGGCTTGCGGCCGCCGAAGCCAAGGCAGCAACAAGGGAACGAGCGCAAATCATACAGGCGAATCCCGAAAGAGGTCAGCAGCACCGCCGTGACGCAGAACGTCACGAGACAAGACACCGGGAACTCTTAGAAGAGCTAGACGCCCAATTTGACGCAGCAACCGAATCGCTACAAACAGCTCTGGCACGCACCAGGCCAGAACACGCCGGCGACGCCCTAGAAATTCGGCTCGACGCCGAAGCCATACCAGTATATAAAGCCCTCTTTACGGAAACATCCCCTGAAGCTCTGCAAAACACGGTCGACACGTATTTGCAAAGAGTAGCCAGCCTGGCGCCGCATTTGCGCGACGCTATCAAAAAAGTTCGCAGGAACAACGAACAATTGGACAGCATACTCGCGAACTCGGCACGTGCAGCGCTCATCTTAATCCTTACTGGGGCTAGCGACGAAGGCGTACGCCACGTAATGTTACCGACCGGTCCTCGCGCTGGCGGGCGTTATGGCAAGGCCGACATGCTTATCTTCCCTATAGATGACTTTACCAACTACGCTGCATCCAGCTACGACACAGCAAACCCACTAACACTTAACCTCATCCCCGGTAACGATGAGGTAACATTCACTGATCGCCATATTAATCTCGGCAAATATAAACTCGCCAAAACAAACAGTGGCGTTACACCGCTCATGCTTCGCCTGGCTAGCGTAGTCCGAACCTTCAAGGGCGGCCGTAACAAGCGGCAATCGCACGGGGAAGCTATGAATACCCTAGCGCTTGAGCTGTCAGACGCAGTAGCCGATGCCACGGAATAACGTGCTTAGAAGCTCGCCGCCTATTGTTGACTGGACAGAAGAGCCCTTCATGGTATCACAATACAACTTATAGAGTGCTGCATCATGGAAGCTAAGCTCAATAGGGTGTTGCATGCTTATGCGTGCCTTGTGTTTAAGATACTTTTTATTGCACCGTGCGCAATTCTGCCGTACAGTTCAGGTTTTTTAGCGATCTTGGGCAATGTCTCGGTGCGCAGCGCATTGGCATAAGCAGGGTCGCGTAAATTGTGTACGCTGGTGAGTAAACTGGCAACTTTTGGCTTTAACTCAGCGGTAACCGTATACATATAACCGCCATGTTCAATGGCGCGGTGCACCAGCCCAAGCCGTAGAAATTCCTCAAAGTTTCTCCCTGCCATCACGGTTGACAACGGCGTACCAGATGCCCTAAGGTTATTTGCCGCCTTGTACGGTTTAATGCCATCAAGCGCGTACTGCAAAAGTGCAAGGCGCGTATCATAGTTCCGTGGCCGTGTGAAAGATTCAGGCACAATCCTATTAGAGGCATCGGGGTCTAGTAGCCAATGCGCCGCAAGTAGGGCGGCCTGGGGCATAGCCCGTCGGCCCGCATCGCTATATGCCAGACGGGCATGGCTGCCACGAGTATACAACTTGGCGTCACGCGAATTGCGCGTGGGGTCTAACGTTTTGTCTATCCTATAGTGTATATGGGCAACCTCTGCGTCACTGAGTGAAAGAGGGGGCTGTGCAGCCTCTATAAGCTCGGTGCTAACTTCTATCGTTCTGAACGATTTTCCCGGGCGGCGCAACAGTGTTGTAAAAGGACCAAGCCGCCTCGGCGAGGAGGCAAAAAATTCCAACGTCAAATCCTGCTTTAGTAAATCGGTGGGCTTAGTGTGCTCAAGCTGTATTGATGGGGGCGGAAGTTCTACCACCGCATAGTTATAGCACATTCGTCAGTGCAAACACATGCGTATCAACCAAACCGCCACTATAACCTTGCTATATGCCAACCTATGTAGTGTAATAATTCTTTATGTCTAGCGCGCAATCTCACGAGTCAGGGCTTAGCCCAGCATTTGACCATCACTTTTCGGCACTGCTTGAGTTGGCAACATGGAACGAAGCAACCGGCGGCGATAACGCCTGGTTTATGCTAGCCGACCACCCACTCCATATACAGTCCCGCCTTGCTACAAAAACATGGAAACTTACCGAAGCCATACAGGGCGAACACGCCGCCACATACGTGCCTGCCCCTGGTATTCCGCAACCGGACTGGCTGCAAACCGGCCTAGAGGCTCGTACATTACGGTATGCCGTTACCGAGCTGCTCGATGAACCACCAACAACCACAGGCAGAGTTACTGCTGTTCGCGGGTTCGGGGGCAACATAAGAACAACGAATATACCAGAACTGCAGAACCCACATATCCGACCAGCGACCATCGGCAGGGTGTGCGTACGCGGCTGTACCGTCGCCCAAACACATACCGAGCTGGCTTTTCTTACGAATACCTACGCAAACTGGGCAACCGCGTACAAAGTAACCGACACGCCCGATGGCGACCACGTGGGCAGGCATTCAATGTCGCGAAGCTTACTTATCGCTCATACACAGAACACCTACAGCACGGCTGCACCCTACGCCGAAGCACTAGCAAGCCTCGACCTAAGCAACCCGCACCACAAAGCCCTCCGTAGGGCGGCTGTCGATATATTAGGCAATTCGCTCTTATACGAAGATCCAATGCCATTCGGTTCGCGCAACGAAAAAACCGGCATACCCGAAACCGCGAACGATGCAGTATCGATGCTCGATGAGTATGGCGTACTCGATGGTACATGGTGGGTAATCAGAGGCATCAGTGCCGGCGGCATCTTTACCATACCCGGCTTTCTAGAAAAAGTGCATGACAAGCTCAATAACAAACAAGCAACCGAGACACTCAAACAATTCAGTCCAGAAGACGCTCGGTCATATGTTAATACGCACGTGTCTAAGCTACTCCATACGTACGCCGCCAGCGAAGGACGCACCCAAGATGTACTAAAAAAAGTACTCAAGGCCACGGCAGATGGCCGTGGTATGGTCGATTTATCAAAGCTCATCGGCATAAGCAACGGCATTATACGCGGCAAAAATCAACGCCTAAGGCCCGGGGAAACACCGTTAGAAACTTTAGACCCCCGCAACATGCGTGATGTGGGCGATGCACTCCTACACATCCTAGAACTAACTCGCTCGCAAGACCCTGCTTTGCAACAATCACAGCAAGAACAAGACATTCTGCATGTCGAGATTATCGACATGCTGCACATGGCGCTGCGTGACGCTCGCTCGCAGCTTGTTACCGGGCGGCTCAGCAGCGTGCAGCTGCGCTACCCCGCCGCCAACGACGAAGAGCTACGCGATATTATGGGTGAACTAAAAAACGGCAAGCCAATCATGGAAGTACGGACCAGGTATCGCCGTGCTCACAATATCTCCCCATTAGTAGACGTACAGCGACTCAAAAAACCTGGCAGCGGCTATATGTCTTAAATGCCGTGCCTGCTTATTCTGTCGCGAGTAGATAGCCGTCAAGGATAAAAGGCGCGGCCGCTCCGACTGCTGCCCATCCTATCATTCGGTCTGCTTCTACATGACGAGCTTCGTCTTGCTGTGCTATAAGATAATTGTGCACGTCGCTAACAGGGCGGCCCTCCTGAAATAAGGGCATTGCAGCAGGTAATCGGATGCCGTAGCAGTTGCCTTCGTTATGTTCTTTAGATTTCATCAGGACAGTATAGCAACTGGTGTTAAAATTCAGTCACAAAGGTAGTGACTGCAAAATCCGGCCCAGACACTTCTAGCGCGGCAAGCTGGTATTCGCCATTCCAACTGTGCAGTGCTACCCACGAATCGGCGGCGCGTTCTAGTTGGCGTAGTTTTTTGGGCGTAATGTATTCTATGCCGCCACCTTGGTACGTGGTTTCGCGGTATTTAACTTCGCAGATATATACGACACCTTTATATACAGCCACAATGTCTACCTCGCACCATGCGGTACGCCAATTTTGGTCTAGTATTGTATAGCCCTTGGATCTGAGGTAATCGGCTGCGGCTTTTTCGGCCAAGCGGCCAGTGGTAAAGGTTGTCATGCCAAGAGCGCCTGGATTGGCTTAAAGCTCCGACGATGCAGTTCGCACACGCCAAGGGTTTTAAGCGCGGCACTGTGCATAGCCGTTCCGTACCCTACGTGCCGATCGAAGCTATAGCCGGGGAATGTAGTTGCTGCCTCATGCATAAAACGGTCGCGCGCTACCTTGGCAATAATACTGGCGGCGCTAACGGCGGACACTACATTATCCGCCCCAATAACCGCACGGGCCAGCGGATTTTTTGGAAAAAAATTGTAATTGCCGTCAACTATCAACTCGGTATAGGTTTGTGTTATGCAAGCAAGCGCGCGCTCCATAGCTAAACGCACTGCCTCCGTTAGGCCTACCTCGTCTATCTCGGCCGGCGTTACCCAGCCCAGCCCGAACTGAATAGCAGACACCCGTATTTCGGCATCCAGTACCTCGCGCTGTTTTTTACTGAGTTTTTTAGAGTCTTTAAGCCCAGCTATTGGGTTGCCCAACAGTACTGCCCCCGCTACTAATGGGCCCGCCCAACACCCGCGCCCTACTTCGTCTACCCCCACAATCATATGCACTACTCTACCACATATTCATATAAAAAGACCTCCGCTGGGGAGGTCTTAATGCTACTTAGAAAATTATTCTTAGTCTTCGTGCTTGGCAAGTGCAGCAGCTACTTTGGCTTCACGCTTTGCCTCGGCTTCGGCCTTTTTAGCTGCTTCGGCTTCAGCTGCAGCGGCTTTTTCTTCGGCTAGTTTGGCTTCTTCTTCCTCGGCCTTCGTGTCTTTGATGGCATTTACGGCGTGGCGGTCAAAGTCTACACCCGTTAAGCGAGCGGCTTTACCGGTACGTTCACGCATGTAGGTCAGGTAGTTGCGGCGAACTTTGCTGCGCTTGGTAACTTCTACTTTTAGAACAAGCGGGCTGTGTAGTAAAAAGCTTTTTTCTACGCCCACACCACTGGCAATACGGCGTACGGTAATGCGGCTGGTGTGGCTGTTCTTGCGGTCGCAGCGAATAACCATACCCTGAAAAATCTGGACACGCTCTTTGTTGCCTTCGCGAATTTTCTGGTGCACTTTAACGGTGTCGCCGCTTTTAACGTCAACAACGGCACTCTTTTTAAACTTGGCTTCGATTTTCTGGATAATAGATTGCATACTTTAATAAACCTTACACTTATTTCGCGCTTTTAAACACTATAGCATATCTGTTATAAAAAGAAAAGACCGCACTTGCTACGCTGGTACTCAGCCCTTAGGTAACGACGCGGTAGACTTCCTCAAGCGTCGTTACGCCTTGAATTGCCTTTAGTACGCCGTCTTGCAGCATGGTCAGCATGCCGTCTTCTATGGCTTTTTGCTGTAGTAAGTCGGTACTTATTTGGTTGGGCGGCAAACGAAGCAGATGCTGAATACCGGGCGTCATTTGTAGCTGCTCGCGTATAGGCAGCTGACCACGGTAGCCAAACGGGTTTTCGGCGGAGCTGCCAGGCTTAAACAGCGTAATTGCGTGCACATCCGGACGGTCAATGCCGGGCGGCAATGTATCTATGACCGACTGCAGTTGTGCTTTCAGCCCATCGTCAGGTTGGTAGGCCTGCTTGCTTGTGTCGTCTAAGCGGCGTACCAAACGCTGGGCCATAATAAGGTGGATAGCCGAGGCAAAAAGCGGATTAACGCCAATAAAATCGATCATGCGTGTTAAAGCGGCCGCCGCAGATGATGCGTGGAACGTGCTGAGCACTAAGTGGCCGGTAAGGGCAGCCTGCAGGGCAGTCTTGGCAGTGTCTTGGTCGCGAATCTCGCCCACCATAACAATGTCGGGGTCAAGCCGTAGCACCGCCCGCAACTTTTCGGCAAAGCCGGTTGCATTACTGTCGCCATGCACCGGAATTTGCACGATACCGGGCATAAAATATTCTATGGGGTCTTCAAGGGTAATAATCTTGCGCTCGTCACTATTTAGGGTGGTCAGCAGCGAATACAGCGTGGTGGTTTTACCAGAACCAGTTGGGCCAACGACAAGTACCAAGCCCGTAGGGTGCTGAATAACATCGTTTACTACATCGCGCTCGCGCGGACTAAGGCTCAGGTTGTCTAAGTTTAATAATTCTAGCTGCAATGTAAACAGGCGCATAACAACATCTTGGCCATATGCAGTGGGTACGGTTTCGACACGTAGGTTAACTGTTACTTCCTCGCCGGTTGCTAGGCGGTATTGGCGGTTGATGTGGCCGGTTTGCGCATCTGGTGTATCGGTGGAAACATTGGCCGCAGAAGCAACGGCCGACAGTACCTGGTGGTACCGATCGCGAGCAATATGTGCAATTGTATGCAGTACGCCGTCCACCCGGAAACGAACGCGCACGTTTTGCTCCTGGTTCTCCATATGGATGTCAGAGGCTTTTAGCTTATAGGCTTGTTGCACCAGGTAGCCTAAAATGTCGTCGGCCCGTACCTGGCCCATCGTTTGGTCTATAACGGCCAAAGCGTTGGCGTCGTCGGCCTTAGTAATATTAATGTCTTCGTAGCTTATTTGCTTAGGCGGATCGTACAAACGTAGATATTCGCGGTAACCGGGGTCAGATATAAGTGCCAGGCTAATGCGCATGTCGGTAAAACGACTTTCAAGGTCGTGTATTACCTGCTGCGATGTCGTATTGGTAATACCAAATAACGCACTACCTTTAGCTACCGTTAGTGGTATGGTGCGCATTTGGTACAACTCCGGCACCGAAAGCATATCCCGAAACAGCGGTTTGTCTGGCATTTTAGAGGTGTCTACATACGACAGGCCCAAAATACGGGCACGCCGTTGCGTAGCGACTTCTTCATCGCGTCTAGCATCCTGGCTCATGCCTCAATTGTACCATGAGCGGTTTTATGCAACGCTTGCAATGGCAGTCGCGATCACACAGGCAGCGCCGCCAAAATCCTCAAGCATAGGCCGAAAACACGCTAAGTGGTACACTAACCATAAGCACTTATGCGGGATATTGTTTTAGTAGCGCACAATTTACGCAGCACACACAATGTCGGCTCGCTTTTGCGTACCGCCGAAGGTTTAGGTGTGCGCAAAGTTATTCTAAGCGGCTACACACCCCACCCGGAGCACACGAACGACCGCCGTTTGCCGCACGAATCTGCCCGGCTTACCAAACAAATAGACAAAACTGCACTTGGCGCACACACCATGCTCGCCTGGGAGTACCACAACGATATCCTGCCGGTTATAGCCAAATATAAAAAAGAGGGCTTTACGGTAGTGGCCCTAGAGCAAGCCGAGGACGCGCGCGAGCTACCCGGCTACCACCCGCCACAAAAAATCGTGCTGATTGTGGGCCGCGAAGTAGAAGGCATAGAGCCAGAAGTATTAGCCGCTTGCGACACAGCACTGGAGATACCCATGTTTGGCAAAAAAGAGTCGTTTAATGTGGTTCAGGCCGCCGCTATGGCGCTGTACCATTGCCGTTTCAGCTAAGTAGCGCTTGCGGCTACTTTGTGGTACAGTATATTTTATGAATCGTGCGCCCATGCCCGCATTTGGCGAACAAACAAGCCGCAAGGCAACAGCACTGCTTTTAGCAACAACACTAGGCCTAGCCGCTTGCAATGGCCCAGAGAATCTCGCGAACAACCCAGACAATGGAC
>DATIHR010000010.1:0-30487 GCA_035480575.1 Saccharimonadales bacterium (SeqCode)
GACTGGAACGCAGTGGAAGGAGTTCTTGTCGCGCCGGAATGAGTTAGTGGAAGCAGTCGAGTTGGTGATGCGTACCGAGAGCTTTTTTGGTTACTTTTTTGTCGGTACAAAAAAGTAACATTTATACTGCTGACGAAAGCAGAAGTATGGGTGATGAAAGAAAAAGGAAGGGCTTATTGGTTGGATCCCGGATCGAGTCCGGGATGACAGTGCCAGTTCAGGACGACAAGCCTACAGTTGCTTGGTAACAGTCAGTTGCTTAGCTTTGTTATTGACAATGTCAAATGCTGCTTGGTCTACGATGCTATCTGCACTGACGCAAGAACGGCTTACAAATGCCCGGGTGCCATTCTTTAAAATAGCAGCGCTATAGTACGACGTGCCGTGTTTCTTGCCATTCGTAAAGGTAATCTTTACCGTTGTCATTTTGTAGGTCACTTTGCTGTCGGTTGCATCCTTTAGGACAAGATCATCAATAACCGTAGGGCCATCAACCGTGGCGCCAGCCTTCTTAAGCGCATCTAGCTGCGGCGCAACAAGTTCCTGAATGGTATTGCCCTTTAGGGCCTCTGCCGACAAAGTACCGAATTGCAGGTTGCATTTACCCGTACCATCGGTGTAGTTTTTTACGCTAGCAACGCCGACGCTTTTTGCAGTAAAGCCAGCCATATCGGCGGCGGGGTTAATTGTTACTGCGTCGAGCGTTGCTATATCTACCGCCGGCACAGGCTTGGGCTGTGGTTGTGGTTTGGGCGTTGGACTTGGGTTTGGCGTTTTGGTCGTGTTTGTTGCGGTTGGCGTATCGTTATTAACAAAGAAAGCTTCGTAACCCGTGTACGCAGCGCCGGCAAGCAAGCCCACAATAAGTAGTGTCAACAAAACAGCCGGCCAACGACGCTTCTTCATGGACGAATATGTTTTGTAATCAGGCGCTTGCTGGCGGACGGGTGGTGTGTAGCTGGTAGGGGGAATGTATGGTGGGGCCGTGGGCTGCTGAGGCTCTTCGCTACCTGCCTGCGGCAAGGGAATTGTCCCATTCGACCCAGGCATGTTGGGCGAATCGGTAACGAGCGGCGCGGTGGGCGCGCTTTGGGGTATAGGGCGCATGCTGGAATCGTCGGGGTTGTAGCCCGGGTGCGTTGCACCATAAACCGCCTGCGCTTGCCAATCTTGGCCAGTCGAATATGACGTACTAGGGGGATTGTACGGCGGGGGCGCTTGGGGCGGTAGCTGCTGATTAGCATCGCCATTCGGGGCGTTCAGCGGCGGCAACTGCATATTGTCATTAGGGTTCATGTGCGTCTCTCTTATGCGGATAGATATTATAGTATATCCGTACAAAAAAATCCAGGCTTGCGCTTGCGGTTACCACTACTATCCGCTACAATGACCTCTGTTCAAGCCGCAGTGGTGAAATTGGTATACACGCTAGTTTCAGGTACTAGTGGGGCAACCCGTGGAGGTTCGAGTCCTCTCTGCGGCACCAAACTAAAAGTACGGGCAAAGCCCGTACTTTTAGTTTGGTCTTGTATAATGGAGGACTCGAACCCTTGGGTCGAGGACTGCCAGTGGCAGTCCGAGTTTTCCTTGCTTGGCGGAGCGGCAGGGCTTTGCCCGTGAGCGACCAATGGCGCGAAAGCGCCTTTCAATGCTTATCTATGACTAGCGCCCATAAGTTGGCAAACACATAGTGGAGCGATCCTCTATCTAGCTTATCTACGACCAGTACATGTAAGGTGACGAGACGCCTTAGGGCCTACCGACAACGCGGCAACCAAAGTAACCGTAGCTAGTTAAATGTCCCGGGATGTTTGAAGTATCGCGAGTCTGATTCAGCGGCTTCCACTTGCACATAGGGTGCAATAGCAATGCGTCCATAATAGGCATTGGGATGATTGACGAGAGGTTCGAATGGCTTAACGACGTCAGCAATGGGTTCGCCCATTGCGCCCGTCTCTGCTGCAAGCGTTTCCCATACGTCACGATATATCCCCGCAAGTGCTCTGCCCGGCGGCGTGCGCAATGTATAAAATTCACTGTGCGCAATCTCGGCGGCGGCTATATGAACACCTAGCAAAAACGTCGGCAAACCTAGCTTAGTACCTTGTAAACGCAACGAATCCAGCCACGCCTCGCGTTTGCCCGGTTTGTCAGAAAACCGCATCATAATACTGCCGTATGCACCCTTTGCCTTATGGCCGCCTCTCATGCCAACTATGTCGTAGGCCGTCGATTCTATGCGAGTACCGTTTCTTGGCTCGGCACCCCGTGCAGTAAAGCCAAGCATTGGCACATCCACATCGACGTGTGTGCGTACATACTCAGTGTCCACCGGTGGTTCAAGCTTGGCGATTACCCGCCACATGGACCGGCGCAATAATCTATCGTCGGGCTGGCCAGGGTACTCGCGGCGCAACGCGTTAATAAGTAGGGGCGGCGATGGCAGTTGCGATGGCTTCTCTCCCATTTCGTGCGTCCAATCAGTTAACGTTTCGGGCAACGCCAGTGTACCAGCCCGTATGCCCGCAATATCTGACCGGCGCAAAAGCCAATTCCTTATCTGCATATCATTTTGGTCGTGCATGTGTGCTGCTATATCATGGTGCGAATCAATAGCACGCCTCGCCGCACCTGCCCAGCTGTTAGCCATACTTTATCCAATCTTTTACACTACTGCCCACTTGCCTTATTTACAACACACCCGCATTATAGAAGCAAGCACAAACGTTATGGCCAAAACACATAAAAAAGCCGTTGGGGCACTATTGCACCACAAAGGCGCTGCCACATTTAGGGTATGGGCGCCGTTTGCGCAGGGCGTGGCCGTTACTGGTGTATTTAATAACTGGGCCAAACTGCCCCTGGCAAGCGAAGGCGACGGCTATTGGTCTGTCGAGGCAGACAAGGCCGAGCCCGGGCAAGAGTACAAATACGTCATTACCACCCAACAAGGCGGCGAACTCTACAAAAACGACCCTCGCTCGTTGCAAGTAACAACTGCCGCCGGCAATTCGGTACTCGTAGACGATACGTTCGATTGGGACACTGACACCTTTACACCGCCTCCCGTCGCACAGCAAGTGATGTACGAGTTACATATCGGCACCTTTAATCGTCCCGACCCATCGGCTGTAGGTACGTTTGCCGATGCTAAAGAAAAGCTCGACTACCTAGCGTCTTTGGGCATTAATATGATAGAACTCATGCCCATTACCAGTATGTCTATGGATCGCGGCTGGGGGTATGCTACTCAGTTTATCTACGCCCTTGAAAGCCTGTATGGCGGCCGGCAGGAATTTATGGAATTTGTAAAAACCGCTCACAGTAAAGGAATAGGGGTTATCGTAGATGTCGTCTACAACCATATCGGTCCGGATACCAAAGATATGTGGCAGTTCGACGGCTGGAACGAAAACAACGGCGGGGGCATTTACTTTTATAACGACTGGCGCGCTGAAACCCCGTGGGGCGCCACCCGGCCGGATTACGGCCGCCCCGAGGTGCGGCAATATTTGCTAGATAACGCCACCATGTGGCTGCACGACTGCCACGTAGATGGATTACGGCTGGATTCGACGATTTTTCTGCGTAATGTCAAAGGCCGCAACGACGACCCAGAGCACGACCTTGAGGCTGGCTGGGGCCTTATGCAACAAATAACCTCGGTTGCCAAAAAAATTAATTCGGCGGCGATCGTTATTGCCGAGGACGTCGGCTGCAACCCCTACCTTACCAAACCCAAAACCGAAGGCGGCGCCGGCTTTTCGGCACAATGGGAGGTATGCTTGCCCTACACGTTGCGCAACGTCCTCAAGGCTGTTGACGACCGCGACCGCAACTTAACCGGCCTGTGCAACGAACTTATACGGTGCTATAACGGCGATGCTTTCCAGCGGGTTATATATAGCGACTCGCACGATAGTGCTGCCAATGGTGCTGCACGGCTAAATCAAGAGATATCACCCACTGATCCTGGCAACATATTTGCCCGCCGTCGGTCGCTTATCGCCACTGCCATCGTACTCACAGCCCCCGGCATACCGATGTTGTTCCAGGGGCAAGAATTCATGGAAGACGGCAGTTTTAATGACTGGCAGGGGCTAGACTGGGATAAAGCAACTAGGTTTGCCGGCATCCTAGAAGCCCACAAACACCTGATTGCCCTTCGCAAAAACCAATACAATAACAGCCGCGGCCTAAGCGGCCAGAGTGTTGCCATACTGCATTTAAACGAAGAAGCAAAAATGCTCGCCTACCACCGCTGGGACCAAGGCGGTACTGGGGACGACGTGATAGTTATTATTAATTTCGCCAACCACGCCCAAAAAGATTACTGGATTAACTTCCCTCGCCCCGGCGCCTGGCACGTGCGCTTTAATAGCGACTGGAAGGGCTATAGCCGCGACTTTAAAAATACTGGGGCAGACAGCATACAGGTCGATGGTGACCGCGGCATGTTTACCATTGGCCCTTATGCTGTCTTGATTCTCTCCCAGGACAAGTAAGCATAGCTACCAGCTAGAGGAAGATACGAGCACAGGCTACTTAACAACCGGCTCCACTTTGGCGGTGCAGAATCTGCAGCGGCTGGCTGCTTTGGGAATTTCGCTTAAACATTCCGGGCACTTGCGGTCTGTCGGTTCCTCTGGGGTTTTGCGCCGATTTATGCGGCTCTGAAAACTGTTAAGCGGCTGGACGACCAAAAAGAATATGACCGCAGCGATCAGCACAAAAGCGACGACCGCATTAATAAAATCGCCGTATAAAAACTTGCTGCCATTAATGGTAAAAGTCAGACGCGAAAAATCAGGCTGGCCGCCAATGGCTGCCAGCAACGGCGTTGCCAAATCTTTCACAAGAGCAGTCACGATGGCCCCGAACGCCCCACCAACAACAACCGCAACCGCCAAATCCACCACATTGCCGCGCAGAATAAACTTTTTAAATTCCTTCAACATATTCCAACTCCCTTTGTAATTATCTGTAGTATACGCCCCCTCTGTCGCCCAACCCCACCACTAGTCTGCTCCCCACGTTCGGTACTCAGCACCAACCCGATTGCTGGAGCTAGCTCATTCCGGAATCAAGCGGCAAGCATGCCTCGGAATAGTCTCTCCTGCTGCAAGTAGCCTTTCCTATACTGCAAGTCTGAGCCGGGAGTACTCGGGCGCAGACGTTGCGCCCTCCGGGCCAAGTTCTTGCCGCGCCAAAATTGTTCTGTGTAAGCAGTCGAGTCTGTGACGCCGTCCCGAGAGCTTTTTGGTTACTTTTTGTCGGTACAAAAAGGAACATTGAAGCCACTGGCGGAGCCAATAGTAGAGGTGATGAAGGAAAAAGCATCAGGTTTGCAAGCGTAAATATATAAGGACTTTTTTATTTCTTACTGGATTCCGGGTCGAGCCCGGAATGACGGGGGGGAATGGATCCCGCCGGAGTTTACGCCGGACTTGATCCGGTGCGGGGATGACGGGGGTGGGATTCGGGGTTTAGTCCGGGATGACGAGTCGGTGGAGACTTTGTTACCTAGGTGATAGGTAGGGTGACGAAGGCTATTGCTTTGATAAACCCAGCAGTTCGCTAAACTCATGATACGACTCAGCAATAAAATCAGGTGGCACCTCTAACGCTGCAAGCTCATGGGACGAAAACCGCGTCGTTATAGCCGCAGTGTATAAACCGGCAGCTTTAGCGGACATAATACCGCGCGGGTCATCCTCGAACGCCATAACACGGCTCCGGCTGGCTTCAGGTATGCCCAGCCGGGCAAACCCTACATCAAAAGGCTCCGGATGTGGCTTAGGGTGGACAAACTGCTCTTTGGTAACAATCTGATCCCCCGGAAAATACTGCTTAAGGCCGGATAGCTCCAAGAACAACAGCACATCACGCCGCTCGGACGTGCTGGCTATACCCATCTTGCCGTCCAGACCACGTTCCGCCAGTAGCGACACAAACCCAATCGCGCCCGGCACCTCTCGCCAATGTTTACGCAATACGTCTTCGTGCAGCTCATTTTTGCGGCGTACTAGGAATTGAAAAATCTCGTTACCATGATCCACCGTATCGCCAGCGACCACGCCCGCCAGCTTGAGCGTATTCCATAGGCAAGATTCAAGCGAATGTGCCGGAGCAGTGTCAAAGGCCGCTTGCGCTTGATCGTACGTTTGGCTAGCAAGCCATGGTATATCCCACTTTTGGCCTGCTTCGTGCCCGGCAGCCACACGGGATATTTCGTGCATACCTATTCGTATATGTTCGCCGCCGGATTCTAAGACTGCGCTGCGATTGTTCAGCAACGTGTCATCAACATCGAATAACACGCCGGAGAGTTCAGAATAATGCATTGCTACTTGCGGGTTTCGCGTATCTGCCACTCATCAACATTGCTATAGCGCTGGGCATCCGAGTTAATTGCCTTTTCTTCCAGCCCATAGACCTGGCCATGCGTAATATACAAGAAACGTGGTTGGTATAGCCCCAGCGCGGGCGCATCTGTCTGCCAAGCGCTTAAGAATGGCTGATATTTTGCAGTACGCAAGGCTGGATCAAGTCGGGTGCGGCCGGATTCCAACGATTCGTCGGCAATTTTAGAACTGTACTGCGAGAAGTTAAGCCGTGTGGTCGACCGAAGGTCAATTTGCGAGCTATCCCAGTAAATGTACACATCCGGGTCAACGCCAATGGATATACCATACAGCAAGGCATCGTAGGAGTGGTAGGCGCTGGACGGCGCGTTCGCAAGCACGGTTTGGAATTCGGTTTCGGTTTGGGGTGTTAGTTTTGCATCCACCCCTATCTTTTTCCATTGGTTCACTAGCTGTTTGGCAACCGATTCGTACTCGCCGCCCTCTAGGTAGTACAACGTAAACGTGAGTAGCTGGCCGCCTTTGGCACGCACACCACCCTTGCCCTCTAGCCACCCGGCGCTATCTAAAATACTCTTTGCGCCCGTTGGATCATAACTTGCCTGGTGGTACGCTGGATTGTAGCCAAGCTGACCGTGCAATAGGGGCTGGCGTACGGGTTGCGTGGCGTACTCTAGGCTATCAATAATGCTGGCTGTATCGGCGGCACGCACGAGCGCCTGGCGCACCTTGGAATCGGCAAGCACGCCGTCTTGCGTCCGGAAAAACGTCATAACCGCAGCAGTCAGCGGTAAGTGGTACGCATGCATACTGCCATCTTTTTGGAGCGCTTCGGGCACGCTACTTAAGCCGCTTGCAGCAAATACTTCTTGTCTCTGGTAGCTTTTAATAAGTTGGGCAGGGTCGCGGTAGGTACGGACAACAAAACTGTTTAGTTTGGGTTTCCCAAAATGATAATTATCGTACGCCTTGAGCCCAATACGCTCTTCGCGCGCATCTGCCGACCCGCCACTGAGCTCGAGCGCCTGCCACATAAATGGCCCCGAGCCTATTGGACGGGTGCTATTAAACGACACCGAACGCATGTCCAACATCGGTGTACTGCCTAAAATATGCTTAGGCACAATGCCGTTAGTAAGCGAGTACGGAAACGAGGCAAGCGGGCTAGGCAGCGCAAATGTCACCGTACGAGCATCGGGTGCAGCTACGGTAATGCCCCGAAAGCTGCCAAATAGTGGCGAATGAGCGTCGGGGTTCTGAATAATTTGATAGGTAAACAGCACATCCGCAGACGTCAATGGCCGGCCATCATGCCACTTTAGATTGGGCCGCAAATGAAATACGTAGTTCAGGCCGCGAGCATCGGTCTCCCAGCGCTCGGCCAAATCGCCTTCTAGCTGGTTGTTTTGATCGTACTTTAGTAGGCTCGAAAAGAGCAGACGCGATACGCTCGTGTCTACCAAATCGGTGGCATACACCGGATTGGCATTCGTAAAAGCACCGACAATACCCTCTGTATAGGTACCGCCTGGGGCTGGGCCAAGATCCTGATAGTAGCCGCTTAGGGCGCGTGTTTGGGTCACGACTGTGCCAATCAGCAGCACTAGTGCAGTCACCCATGCGACTACAAAGCGTCGCACCACACCAAGGCGTTCTAGTCGCTTAAAAAAATCGTCTTCAAGCCGTTGCTGGCTTAACGCGCTCAGCTCTTCTACTTGGCGGCGCTGCAACCGTAAAGACCGCCGTACCCGGAGTTTAATGGCCCGCTTGCGGTCAAGCTTGTTCAAGTAAAAGCCCCCTTCTTATCAGGCGAACACAACGCCGAACAATAGCGATGCTGCGAATATAGCAGACACAATAATCGTCAGGTTGTAAACCGACTTGTCGGTGCCACGCCGTTCGGTGTTAACTTCGCCGCCAGAACCTATGCCAGCGCCAAGCGATGCACCCCGTGTTTGGATCAAAATCAAAAACGACAGCAACAGCGTAGAGACAATGGTCACCCAGTTATATATGCTCAGTCCCATATGTTATTATCGCTCCCTGCTCTCTAAAATTGCACTTACCAAATAGTTTACCACCCCTATAACCAAGCCGGCAAGTATAGCACCCCAAAAATTCGTAACCTGCAAGGGCTTGTACAGCCAGCTAACCAGCAGCACGCTAAACCCGTTAATAACCAACATAAACAGCCCGAGTGTTAATAAAATAGCCGGCAGCGACAACAGCACCAGCAGCGGCTTAATAACCGCGTTTACCACGGCCAAAATAAAACCAGACATAAGCGCCACCCACAGCACGCTGCCGCCAGTATTAAAGCTAATGTGCGAGCTAAGCAAACCGGCGGCTATCCACAGCCCCAGGCTGCACACTAACCACCGCACTACAAAACGATACAAAAGTCCGTGCTTCATTGTATTTCTCTTATCTTTTATTGTACCACAGGTACAGTCCACTTACTGTGTAAATACCTGCTGATGATCCAGCGCCACCCTACCGACGTTGCATTGCACCCGATGGCCTACATTTTGCCTGAACGTAGCATACTCCTCAGGAGCATGCTGGGGTCCCGCAACAACCATTGGATACCCGAATGCGACTTTTTGGACAAAAGCACCTTGGGCGTCAGCCATACCTACAGTCATGCGTCGGCCGCGTGGCAATATCTGCCTATCCCCCACACTCAAGTCTTCTGCCGGCATAAATGCACCATCGCCTAACGCGGTGAACGCTAGAGCATCAAAGCGCAGGCTGGCAGGATTTCTGGCAATCTCAACAGGCGTAACCATATGGCGGACGCTATAGAGATCGACGTTCAGTTCAGTACCGGCGGGCACCTGCGTTAGGTCCAGTGCACGTGTCTCTGCGCCGCGGTCTACTAGTGCCTGCACGATGAACGGGCGCCGTTCCTCTGCTGTCAGCTTCGCAGCTACATCTGGCCAGGCGTCAGTGGTCAATCCTACCTCGCCCCACACCAAACCGCGCACTAGTGGCGGCAGACTATCTACTATCTTACCTAGTACGGCCACACGTTGCTCTGGCTCTAGTGCAAGCAAGGCGTCGCTTAGCAGCCCGACATCGTTGCCAGATTCGCGCAAAACCGAGGCGAGCGCTGTAATATCAGCATCAACTCCACGCTTCTTACCTAGAGAAAAGTCCATAACGCTCCTTACGCCCACCTACTGCATGACACCGATAGCCCAGTATAACACCATTGACAGACACTGCGGGCAGCACCAGGCATCTAACTAAGCCAGGTTAAAGCTCACTTGCACGAGCCTTGTCTCAGCGCCAGCCTCCACCTGCTCCCAGTATGCGTGCGTATGCGCACGAGCACGCTGCTCGCTTGGCTTCGCAATATACACCTCATGACCGTTATCTTCGTGGGTATGATGCGGCGCCTTCGCCTCGGCGGACAAGTACACCATCAGACCAGCCAGAGCCAATGCTATACCCCCACCTGCAGTAGCCCATACAGGCCACCGTAACAGTTCCGATGTCAAAACGTTCACTGCAGTACCTGCAGCCAAAAGAGCTGCAGCAACACCTGCCGGGCGGCGCAGTTGCTGCCTTCGTATGCCCCTAACATACTGCTTATACTCCTCGTCAATGGTGTCCTGCCCAAGAATGCTGTAGTCGGCGGCATGTTGCAGCTCGTGTGCGGCAAACTTGGAAGCATACGCACTTATATTCAGCCCCGCTACAAATCTTTCTGCCACGCCTTCCGGCGGTTTACCTCCATACTGCTTTAAAAGACTACCTAGTTAAATCACAACATCATCGCCACGACAAACCGCACCCGTTATATACTCGGCGCCCGAGGATTCTTCGCCAACGTTGGCGCTAATTAAAATATTCTTCTTTGCTATATCAGTTTTATTAACCTTCAACTTCTCTAGGTGTGCTGCGTAATCGCGTGGATCGGCATCTACTAAAACAAAGTGGGTGCCAAGCCGCGTGTCCACATGCACGCGCGGCCAATCCTGCCCATCAATAGTTACAGCAGGTACGTAGGGTAATTCCATCTAATACTTTTACATAAGTTCGCGGGAGAGCTTGGTGCCGAGTACTTCGTACCCGTCTTCGGTAATAACAATGTCGTCTTCTATGCGCACGCCAATACCTTCCGCCGGTATATATATGCCCGGCTCCACCGTCATAACTACCCCCGGCTCTAACGGATGGTCATAGTCGCCGGCATCGTGCGCGTCTATGCCCAAATAGTGCGAGGTTGCATGCGGGAAAAATTCACGCACGGCGTCCTTGGTAATCGACTGCAAAAGACCAAGCTCGCGTAGCTTTTCGCCCATGAATGTTTCGATTGCTTTTTCGTATTCCCGGAACATAACACCAGGCTTAAGGAGCGAATACGCGTAATCTTGCGCTTCGCAGACCGCTCGGTGTACTTGCTCTTGGCGGCGGGACGGCTTGCTATTCATGCTAATAGTACGCGTTATATCGGCCGCGTAGTGGTCATATTCTGCCCCGATATCGAGCAGTAGCAGCTCGTCGCTAGCCAGCGAGCCCTCGTTAGCAATATGGTGCAGTGTACACGCGCGTGAACCGCTGGCGACTATTGGCGAAAATGCGTTGCCGCGGGCACCTTGCCGGCGAAACCCACGGGTAATATCGGCTTCTACCTCGTATTCATAGGCGTATTTTGCCAATTTCGCCGGACGACTTACCTCTTTTATAGCTTCTTTAGTAATATCTATGGCGCACGTAAGAGCAGCTAGCTCGGCCGACTGTTTAATCATACGCATGCGGCTTAGGTGTTGGCGCAAGTCTAGTAGCTCGATATCTGGGTTCACCCGCTTCATGCGGCGTATTAACACACGCCGGGCAGGGTTAGTATAGAACCCGAACGTCTCAAAACGAGTAGGCGGCGCCGCAAGTGTCGCGACATGCTGCACGCGCTTAAGACGCGATTCAAGCTGTTTCCAGCCTTCTTTTTCGCTTAAAATATCAGTCACACCAGAGCGACGCGCAAGGTCTGTGAGGTCTATGGCCCCATCGAATATTTCGGCCACGCTTTCGCGCTTAGGGATAATAAGGTACTCTTTGCCTTTATCCATTACCAGCACAATATCTGGATGGTCTATACCGGTCAGATACCAAAAGCTACTGTCTTGCTTAAAGGGAAAAGCTTCATCGCTACTGCGCTGCAGCATGCCATTGGCAGTAACGACAATCGGGGCCGTACCAGTAAACAGTTGTCTCAGTCGCTCGCGGTTTGCGGCAAAAAAATCGCTCTCAAACATATCCAACTGCCAGTGTACTACAACTTAAGATTAGCTGCCATGAGCGGAAGTGTCGGCGTGGCAGCCGCTACTTAAAATAGGCAACGACATTTTTGGCCTTGGCGGCGCCAATTACGCTGGCTATATCGGCTTCAGTTGCTTGCCGTACGCCGCGCATGGAACCGAATGTCCGCAGGAGTTTTTTGCGCGTTGCCGGGCCAATACCAGGTATGTCGTCGAGCATGCTCGAGGTGGTACGTTTCTCTTTTAGTACCGAATGATAGCTAACCGCAAAACGGTGCGATTCGTCGCGGATGCGCTGCAACAGCTTGATCAGGTTCGTACTGTGCGGCACATTCACCAAAATAAAATCGTCGCTTTCCGTGGCATAGCCGCCAAGCTTCTGTAGCACAGCCGTATTAAGGGTAACGTTTGATCGTTGCCGACTAATGACTATTTGTTCTTCGCGCTTGGCCAACCCGACAAATGGAATATGCCCGCATCCCGCTTCGTCGCGTGCCTGAATGGCAGCATCAAGTTGCCCCTTGCCGCCGTCTATTAAAACAAGGTCCGGCAGCTTCAACTTCCACCCCGCATTTTTATCATTTTTAAAGGACGGACCTTTAAGTGCAGTTGCCGATTTAAAGGACGGACCTTTTAATGTTAGGCGGCGTTTTAGGGTTTCGTTCATGTTGTAGAAGTCGTTATTGTGATTGGTTTTGGTTTTAAATTTGCGGTATTCGCTTTTGTCACTCGCGCCGTTACTAAACACCACCATGCTCGCGACTACGTCGGTGCCTTGCATATGCGATATATCGTAGCCCTCTATACGCGCAGGGAATTTTGGCAAACTCAGCAGATCCACTAGCTCGCCCAACGCATGATCTTTGCTGATATCCAAAAATTCTTTATCGCTAAAAATGACTTGACGAGTCAGGTTGCGCAAAGCGTTCAACTGATTGCGTAGTGTAGCCGCAGCCTCAAAATCTTGCGCTTTTGCCTTTGCCTGCATGTCTTTTTCGAGCTCACGCTCAATACTCACGCGCCTGCCTTCTATAACCGCGATTAATTTACGCAAATTGGCACGGTACTCTTCTAGCGACGTCCGCCCTTCCTCCAGCCCCGGATCCAAACCCAAATGGTAAAACAACGTGGCGCGCTTTTGCCCCGGCGTACGTTTAGTAGCGAATGGGAATGCACGGCGCAAACCCTTAAGCGCAGCACGAATCGAGGTAGTACTTAAATACGGGCCAAAGTAGCGAGCACCGTCGTCCAAGGGCCGGCGGGTGGTCGTAACCGTTGGGTAGTCGCTATCATAATCGATACGAATATAGCTCAGGCTTTTATCGTCACGGAGCAAAATGTTGTAACGAGGCATATACCGCCGGATCATCTCGGCCTCTAAAAATAATGCCTCTATCTCGCTGTCTACAACCATCCAGTCGGTGTCCACAATCTCGGCTACTAGCGCATCGGTTTTTGGGTCGCGGGCGCGGCTTTTTTGGAAATACTGGCGCACGCGGTTAGTAAGCCGTGCCGCCTTGCCCACATAAATAATTGTGCCCGAAGCGTCTTTATGAAAATACACGCCCGGACTTGCCGGCAATTCTTTCAACTTTTTTGCAAGACGATCATTCACGCTTCTATTTTACCCCGTTTTAGGGCTTCCCAGCGTTCAAGCGTACATGTGCGTTGCCAATGCTGGATTTGTTTGACGTATAGCTTTAATTCTTCGGTATGCACCCAGTGGCGTTTATAGTCGGACCGAATGCGCTCTGGGAACCGGATGCCATCCAAATGATCTATCTCGTGCTGTACGATACGCGCTGTAAAATCTTCAAAAATGCGCTCGATACGTTTACCATCCGGGGTAATAGCCTGTAACTTGATGGCAATGGGTCGACGCACCAGCCCCCACACCAGCCCGGCCGAAAAACAGCCCTCGCGCCCCTCGGCTGTTTCACGGCTGTGCCATATAATAACTGGGTTAATAAAACATTCTAGCCTGCCCGGCTTCTTGCGTCCGGCATCTATTTTAGTATCCACGACAATAATGCGGACGCTTTCGCCAATTTGCGGCGCGCTCAAACCAACGAGCATCCTCCCTTTGGCGGGAGCGCTCTTTTTGCCGCCAGCCTGTTGGCCACGAGCAATAGCCAGTAACCGCTCAGTCAGGAGACGTATCGGGGCCGTACCGATACTGCCGACATCTACAGGCGTCGCCACGCGTACCAGGACCGGATCGTGTGGCAGCACCATGCCAGCAGCAGCTTCATCGTCAAATCGCTGTATATCTTCACTCGTTAATGCATAGGCATCAAGCGCCAGTGGTCTGAGCAGTAATGGCTTCTCGGGCTTTTTGGCAGACTTCACTGCATACCTCTTTGCTTGTTTTACAGGCGTCACAAATAAGTACTAAGTTGTTACATGCCGGGTTAGCACAGTTTTCGTAATTACTCGTTTTGCCCTTACAGTGCACACATATCCCAATATCTTTGGCTTTGTCACTGAACTTTAACGCCATACGATCATCGAACACATACAGCGATCCTTCCCAATAGCCATCGTCCTTGTATTTCTCGCCATATTTCACAATACCGCCGTCTATTTGATAGACCTCGCTAAATCCACGCTGCCTCATGAGCGCACTCAGTGGCTCGCAACGGATACCGCCCGTACAGTACGTTACCACTGGCTTGTCCTTAATGTCGCTATATTTGTCGCCCTCGAGCTCTTGCAAAAAATCGCGTGTGGTTCGCGTATCTGGCACGACTGCGTTTTTAAATCGTCCCACTGCCGCCTCGTAGGCATTGCGGCCATCAAAAAAAATAACGTCATCGCCTCGCTCTGCGACTAGCTTGTGCACTTCCTCGGGCTTAAGGTGCTTGCCAGCGCCCACAACGCCGTGTTCGTCTACCTGTATGTCATGTGGTACGCCAAACGTCACGAGCTCGGGCCGGACTTTAACACCCAGGCGCGGGAAATGCTCGCGGTCACCCTCTGACCATTTAAAAACTGTTTTTTTAAATGGTGCGTACGATTTTGTTTCTTTAACGTAGGCTTTGAGGTCGTCGATATCACCGCCGACTGTGCCATTAATGCCATGCGAGGCAATAATAATTCGGCCGCGCAGATTAAACCGCTCGCAGAGCGTGCGCTGCCACAGCCGTACCGCCTCTGGGTCGGCAACGGGTGCAAATTTATAATATAGCAAAATCTTTTGCATCAGGGGTCATTATACCAGTTTTTGGCGCAATTCCTCGATGATATCGTCCAATTGTTCGCCGGTGAACTGTACGTCATCGACAAGATCGCCTCTGTTCATGCGCCCAGACTCCAATAAAAATGCCCTTACTACTCGTGGTCGGGCGCCAACCATAGCGGCAATTTGCGCTATGCCGAACGCTTTGTCAGGCTGATACTCCCGCATTTGCTGTAAATACATACGACCAACCCGAGAAACCACATCATACGGAATATCGCTACGATCACCCTCATACTCAACATAAGCAAGCGCGCCCTCGACATACTGTGGCTGCACACGGAGCGCTGCCACGAGCTCCTTAACAGACATGCCCTTTGGCTGCGGCGATGCTTCAGCGACTATCGGCACAACACTTCGCGTTGTTACGCGAGAGCCAGCTTGCCGGGGTCGAGATGACTTACGAGGCGGCTTAGGGGTTCCACCACCAACTAGTACGTCACTCACATCTTCTAATCGGTAACACTCTTCTTCTGTATCGGGCTCGCCAGGTACCTGCCGCACGATCGGATGCGTCTTGCCACGTGCAGTTCCAAGTGCAGCCACCGCGCCCGTATACGTCATACCCTTGACTACCGCTAATTCGGCGACCGCCAGTTCGCCTGGTTCTGGGAGTCTTGCAGGCGGGTAGAGGTCCAGGTACTCTGCCGCATCGGTAAACACCTTGCGGAAGCGCATGACCGAGTGCGGCAATGGCCGAGTGCCGCCAAAATAACCCGCTATCCGTATGTGCGTTAACGCGCTATCGGGGTCTTCAGAAGATGCTACAAGTTCTGTGGCAGCCACAAGGTCGAACACGGGATCCCCTTCTTGACCTCGACGCACGTAGCCATGACCGGTTAAACGAGTTGTGTTATGCATTTGTATTAGATGACGACCCAACCGCCGGAGTTTTAAGGGATCGTGAGCAAGGAGCTGCTCTCGCAGCCGAGGCGCATCATCCAAAGGTGTATGTGGGCTTGTCACGTTCATGTGCACAAGAAGCCTGCTGACTCCTGCATGAACACCGCTCCCTCGCCGCCCCACAAACGCCACCGGCTCGGCATCGCGCAGTATCTCTTCCCACGGCCGGCCATCAAGCTTATACGGGATCCCTAATACCGCTTGGGTAAGCTCGGGTCTATGATCGATTGATTGTACCATATGTTTGCATTATACGCGATTATCATTTAACAAAATTATTTTAATAAAGTCATTAACACAACATATTTTTATCTGTTTACTTGACATAACTGATATACTTAACAGCAGTATTACTTTAATGGAAAGAGCGGCAAAACATATGACAACATCAACTGCAGCGTCAGCGCGCGCCTATTATGCCGCTCGCACCAGCCAAACGGCACGTTAAAGCCTTTCTCTTAACAAAACAAAATCAACACAATTAATTCCCTAATCCGGAGCCCTCTATGTCCCAGGTACCCATCAAGCCCACTATTCGTTTTTTTGTCCATGAGCAGTTGCACTACAAATGGCGACTCTTTGGCATGTTCGGCTCGCACCCGTTTGCCCTACTGTTTCTGAACTTTCTGCCGCCGCTTATTATTGCCAACATTTTGGAACGTTTAAGCAACCAACACTTCATTAAAGGCGATTTGTGGGGCAGTTTTGGCCCACAACTACTACTGGCCATTGGCTGCGAAGCGTTGGGCGGTATCCTTATTTGGCGAATTGTCATTTTCTGTAACTGGTCGCTCGAGGCATTTGTGTCGCGCAATATTGCCCGGAAAGTATTTGACCATTTGCTGCGCCTAAGCGCATCGTTCCACGCTAACCACTTTGGCGGATCGCTAGTCTCGCAAACCAACAAGCTCATAAGTGCTTATATATCAATTACCGATGCCACGCTTTTCCAGGCAATGGGACTCATTTGGTCGTTGTTTTTTACATCGGTCTTACTGGCCGGCAAGGCGCCCCTGTTTGTGCTACTCTTAAACCTATTTGCAGTAGCCTACGTTATATGTGCCATTATAATCACCCGCAAAGTGCGCAAGCTAAAGGCTCTGGAATCGGAGGCCGAGAACGAGCAAACCGGCCAACTCGCCGACGCCATTACAAACGTTATGGCCATAAAGAGTTTTGCAGCCGGACCGATTGAGAACAAACGATTTAACAAGGTCACCGAAGCAACGCGCAAAACCACCCGCAACCTTATGCACGCCCAGTTGAAACGCGAGGTTACGTTTGGTGTGTTCAGTACCAGCATTAGTGGCGTGGCCATGGTTGTTGCAGTGGCGAGTGTAGTACTGTTTGGCACAAATGTTGCCGTCGTGTTTTTAGTGCTAAACTACACCTTTAACATTCTGGTGCGGCTATGGGAATTCAGTACGCAGACACTGCGCGCCTACAACCGCGCGTTTGGCGATGCCCAAGGTATGATAGAAGTGCTTGCCACCGAGCCCGAAGTTAAAGACCCTACGAACCCAGAAAAATCCCGTATAGATCAAGGCGCCATAACATTCAATGACGTCACCTTTACGCACGACGGCGCTAAAGACGATGCATTATTTTCAGGCCTGACGCTCGCCATTAAATCGAGTGAAAAAATCGGCCTGGTCGGCCACTCTGGCTCAGGCAAAACAACCCTTACCCGCTTACTTCTAAGATTCAGCGACATTGACGCTGGCGCCATTACTATAGATGGCCAGAATATTGCACACATGGCCCAAGACGACCTCCGGCGCAGCATAGCCTACGTACCCCAGGAACCGCTCCTATTCCACCGAAGCATCAAAGAAAATATCGCATACGGCAAGCCGAGCGCAACTGACGCGGAAATACGTGAGGCCGCCCGCAAAGCCTATGCCGCCGATTTTATAGAAAAACTGCCCGACGGTTACGGCACGCTAGTTGGCGAACGCGGCGTTAAACTGTCGGGCGGGCAGCGCCAACGGATTGCTATTGCCCGAGCCATCTTAAAAAACGCTCCTATTTTAGTGCTCGATGAAGCTACCAGCGCGCTGGATTCTGAAAGCGAAAAGCTCATTCAGGCCGCACTGTGGCAACTTATGGAGGGCCGCACTGCTATAGTTATCGCGCACCGTTTAAGTACTGTGCAGAAAATGGACCGGATTATTGTACTCGATAACGGCACCATTACAGAAGAAGGCACACACAAAGAGCTCATAGCCGAGCCGAACGGCACGTACGCCAAACTGTGGGCACACCAATCCGGAGGATTTTTAGAAGACGTATGATGAATGCAGATTCAGCCACCGACAAGGCTACTATTCGTATGTTCTTAAAGGCCATGCTGGAGGGCCGACGGCGGTGGGTATTGCTGTCGTTGCTATTTCCGCTAGGTAACCTATGTATTTTTGTTCTGGCACCGTTAGTTATCGGCCGCATATTGTCGCAGCTTGCACTCCCCCATGGCAACCCCGCCACATACATACCGTACCTTGCGCTTACGGCCATTGTTGGCATTATCTGTAATCGCTTTGGGTCGGCCAGCATACTGTGCCTGCAAGCCGAAACAATGCAGCGCTTAGAGTCAAGAGCGTTTACCGCACTTCTAAAGCGCAGCACCGGCTACCACAATAACAATGTCGGCGGCAAACTAGTGTCCGACCTCATTGACTACCCGACGTCGTTTGCACAGTTATCCAATGCAACAATAACATCGCTCCTGCCCTTCGGGTTGGTACTGCTTGTGGGCGCGGTGGTAGTAACCATAGATTCGTGGCAGCTGGGCGTTATTGTTGCTGTTATGACCGCCTACACGTTGTGGTCGGCGTACCGCGACGTCGGCAAGCGTGCCCCAATACGCGCCAAACGCCACAAGATAGGCAAAGGCGTTACGGCGCACGCCGCCGACGCTATTGTAAACGTACATACCGTAAAAACATTTGCCCGTGAGCAGGACGAAATAAACAAGCACGATGCACTGAATGACCACCATACCAAACTGCGCATCCGCGACTGGACATCTGCATCGCATGCCGGCAACCTGCGTATTGCCGTATTGTTTGGCATGCAATTTGTATTTGTGCTGGCACTGATTACCTTTATTCGGCGCGACCCCGCACTGCTTGGCACCGGCATATACAGCCTAACGTTTGTCGTACTACTGAGTAATCGCATGTTCGAGGTTAATGCCATGCTCCGGCAAATAGAAGAAGGTCTGCTGCAGGCCCGGCCCATTACCGAAATGCTGCTGGAAGAACCAGAAATTCAAGACAAGCCGCATGCTAACGAACTGCACGTTACCAATGGCGCAGTTAACCTACGCGATGTAGCGTTCGAATATCACGACAGTACCAATGGCCAGCGCGTATTTAAGCAGCTGTCCCTGGACATAAAGCCCGGCGAAAAAATAGGACTCGTGGGCCCGAGCGGCGGCGGTAAATCTACCCTAACCCGCCTGCTGCTGCGATTTGACGATATAGATGCAGGCGCCATTACTATAGATGGCCAGAATATTGCCGATGTTACCCAGGAGTCCCTACGGCAATCTATTGCGTACGTGCCCCAAGAACCACTCATGTTCCACCGTAGCGTGCATGAAAATATTGCCTACGGCAAACCAGAGGCCACCCAAAAACAAATTACGACCGCAGCAAAACAAGCTCATGCCCATGATTTTGTCATGGGGCTCAGTGATGCTTACGACACTATCGTCGGCGAACGTGGCGTTAAGTTGTCCGGCGGGCAGCGCCAACGCGTTGCCATTGCCCGTGCCATACTCAAAGACGCACCCATACTTATCCTGGACGAAGCCACCAGCGCGCTCGATAGCGAGAGTGAAGTGCTTATACAAGACGCCCTATGGAAGCTCATGGAAGGGCGCACCGCACTGGTTATCGCCCACCGTCTGAGCACCATCCAAAAAATGGACCGGATTATTGTACTCGATGCAGGTAAGATCGTAGAAGAAGGCACACACAAGCAACTGCTAGCCGGCAAGGGTCTATACGCCAAACTATGGAAACATCAGTCCGGCGGATTCCTAGAAGATTAATGATTGCAGCTATCAGCACGGCGCGAGCTGCCAGTAGATGTCTGAACAGTCAGGTCGGCGTGTCCAACAGCCGCTAGGCTTTGCAATAGATCGCTTTCTTGGCCACGCACCCGTACGTGCACCGTCTTATGGCCGGCAGTAATAACCAAAGTGTCACCATCCAGCTCACTGGCGATCCTGAACGCATCCTTGCCCTTGGCTTTATCTGATTCATTTACCAAATACGCCTTAATAGATAGCGGTTGTAGCGCAAACGATAGGCTGTCATGGCTATACTTATTATCACTGCTCAGTTCTAGCATAATTGCCGTCGCGCAGGTAAGCTGCGGAGCGGTATTGGTAAATAATCGACGGCTATTAGGGGCTGCCGGCAGCTCGTCGATGCCAGTAATAGGAATACGCACTGCTTTTATGCCGGCTGTTTTAGAATTAAGCGATTGCAGAGTCAACTCTTGCGGTTCGTCAGAATAGACAGTCGTAACATTTTCTTCTAGTATCGCGCCTATGCGTAGTAACTCATGAGCATTCAACGGGTCGCTATTACTCGCCTTGGCCCCGCCCATGATAGTTTGTGGGTCGCCGTATTCATACAAAGCACAGTTCTTACCAACGACCGGCCTCCGGTAATTCGAGCAAACTAGATAATCGTCGTGGCCAAAATTAAACAACTTGTGGCCGAGCTCATGTGGATATGCCCCGGGGGCCACTGCCGTTCCGTTTGCTATGACGATCCCCTCATGGTTAGTCACGCCGTCAACACAGCGAGACTTCGCAATATCTTGTATAACAACAATTGGTACTGACGGCTCTTCGGGATTGCCCTTCGGGTGCTCAGGTACAACCTTGTCTATAAGCGTGTTAACAAATTTTTTTCTTATTTCGTTGTTGCATAACTCTGGCTGCTTTGTGACATCGCCTGGCAGCTTAACGGTTTGAACCGGTTCAGTCTCTACTGATACTTTCGTGCTCGTTACGCCACCGGCCGCCCGAACGATAGTACTCCAACCATCCCGCACGTCTTGCTCTAACATATGCGGTGGGTAGACTGCCGGACCAAAACCCTTAGCATCTACAGTGACAGGGTAGATCTTAACATCTATTCGCTTGTAGGCACCAAGCGCTACCGGAGCCGGAGCAGAGGACGCCACAACACTACCGGGCACAGGGACATCTTGTTGCTCTGCTGTCACAGCACCCAACGAACATACGGTCGTAGCCGTCAATGCAATAGCACTCCGTTCAAAATGGCTCCGCATCATCCAAATATTATACCACATAACAGGTATATAAGCAATTAGGCCACCTGTTAGCGCAGCGAACGCATCGCATCGCGTATACGGCGCATACCCGTAACAAGCTGTTCCTCTGGCAAAGAGTAAGACAGCCGCATCGTTTGTTCAGGGCCAGGCCACACGTAATCGCAGTTCGTCAGTATATGTACATTTGCTGCTTTTGCCAAAAACAGCACCAGATCGCGGTCGTTCTGGATTGGCTCACCATTGTACCGGCGGCCGATGACTTCTGATGCGTCCACCATCTGAAAAAAGCCAGATTGCGGCATATGTGGCACACGAAGATGGGGCGATTCGCCTAAAAGCGAACGGAGTAAATCTCGTTTCGCAATCATGTTTGCCGTCATTTGCTCCAAATATGCCCGGCGCTCTGCCTGCGCTTCCGGATCGGTGGTGTAGGTCGCGGCCAATGCGTCAAGAATTGGCCGAGGGGGCATAAAAGGGCTGTGTTCTGAAAATTTACTGATGAGCGCTTTACTGCCAATCCCAATCCCCGCCCTCAGCGACGGGAGCCCATAAGCTTTGGAAAGACTTAGAAGCGTTAGAGTGTAGTCTTCCATGCCAGGAACCTGAGCCACCATGTATGGCGATTTGGTCGTGTCGTATTCGGCACCTCGGTAGGCTTGGTCGTCTATTATGACTATATTGTGGCGTTTTGCAACGCGGGCAATGCCCTCTACTTCATTCTTGTCGTATACTGTGCCCATCGGATTGTCAGGATTTATAAGTAACAATGCACGTATTTGCGGCTGACCATATACATATGGTTCCGTGGCTAATGTATCGTTGACTTCGGCAATTTTTGCTTCTAACCCAGCCGCCGTAAGCCGGTAGTCTTCTTCTGCCTTCAGGTTGATGACCTCGGTTGTACCATTCATGCGGTGCGGCTCTAGCGCCCATAACCCATAGGTTGGCGCAGTCATAAGCAACACATCGCCTGGGTTTTTAAAAAGCACCTGAAGCGCGGCAGTAAAAAAATGCTCGCCCCCTATAAATGGTTGTATGTTCTGGGGAGACACCGAAAGCCCCATCTCCTCCCCAAAAAAGCCGGTAACAGCGCTATAGAAAGGCGTGGTATCGGCGTCTGAAGTATAATTGCTCGTCAGTGGCAAATTATAACCTTTGGGCACAGTAAACGAGTCAATAGCAGCCTGAGCCGCCCGACGGTAGGGTGGAATAAGCGGCGCGCCAACCGAAAAGTCAATCGTCTCGCCGTCGCCTAAACCCCGTTCAGCCTGAATAGCAAGTCCTTCAATAACACGAAAGGCAGGGCTATTCGATTCAATCGGTGGCGTGGTAAATTCTACGAGTTCTGTGAACGCCATCTCGATACAACCACCCAGTGTGTGTTTACTCTTTGGTTTCGCCGTTCTTGGCAGCTGCTTCTGCAGTGTCAGCAGCTTCGCTTTGTTCGGTCTCAACAGCCTCAGTAGCTTCCTCGGCGTCACCGCCAGCAGCGTCGTTAGCCGCCTGTAAGGCGCTCGGTTCGAATACAGTCGCTACGGGATGCGTCGGGTCTGTTTTAATAGTCACGCCATCGGGCACTATAAGGTCGGCAACCGTTACACTATCGCCGGCGCTTACCAGCTTTTCGCCGTCAAACTCCATAACGTCAGGCAGGTTGCGGGGATACGCCTCAACCTCTACGGCCTCAAGCTGGCTCAGTACTACCAGGCTAGCACGCTCGGCAGGCGTAGACTCTTCGCCTTCGGCGTATTTAATACGTACCGGAACCTCGGCTGTTACGGTTTGGTTTGCGGTTACGGCGTTAAACACTACGTGACGCAACTGGTGCTTGCGCGGATCAAACTCAGCAACCTTAATAAGAGCAGTATATTTCTTATCGCCAGCCTGCAAATTTACGGGATGATGCTTGCCCGCCTTCTGGTAGGCTTTATAGAGCTCCAGGTAGTTACCCTGCACATGTACCGATGCTTTGCCGTGGTCATGAATAACAGCAGGCACAATACCTTCCTCACGCAACCGTTTTACCGACTTGCCGGTAACCTCGCGTTTATCGAGCGTAATAATAAGTTCTTCCATAAATCCTTATCTCCATTTCTCCCATCAGGGTCATTATAACAAGTTCCACCGACTAACGCATTTCGCATCACTAAGCTTTGCTTGATTTGAGTTAGTGCGGTGCGGAATGTGTAGTAAGCTAGATGTGATGGATCCTACGACACTTATCCAAAGCGGCGGCTTAATTGCTCTTGGTTTGATCATTTTTGCCGAGTCCGGCCTTATGGTCGGTTTCTTTTTGCCGGGCGATACATTGCTTATTAGCGCCGGCATTCTGGCGGCACAGGGCCAATTAAACATCGAACTAACCATTGCAGTTATTGCCATTGCCGCCATTATGGGCGACAACACTGGTTATCAGCTAGGCCGAGTCGCCGGGCCACGGCTATTCCGCAAAAAAGACGGCATTATTTTTAGGCAAGACCACATAGAAAAAGCCGAGCAGTTCTACGAGAAACACGGCAGCAAAACGATGTTATTCGCGCATTTTATTCCCGTTGTACGCAGTTTTGCGCCGGTAGTAGCCGGTGTAGGCAAAATGCCCTACGCTAAATTCTTTATATTTGATGCTGTTGGCATTATTGTGTGGGCGGCGCTTGTTACATTGCTTGGTTATTGGGTTGGTAGTAAAATCCCAAACCTCGACCACTACATTATGCCGGTGTTGCTTGGGGTGGTAGTGCTCACCTTTGCTCCGACGCTGTGGCATATTTTTGGCGACCCTGCCACGCGACAACGCTTGACTGTCAAATTCAAACGCGGCAAAAAACCGGCAGACGACCTATAGAACCCATTACAAATCCGTTTCCATAGTAAAGTACGCTACACTAAACATATGCTGGACATTCACAGTCTGATTGACAGTGCCAACGTCATTGTAGCGCTACTGATTATTGGACTGACTGTCTATGCCGAAACCGGCTTCTTGCTGGGACTTTTCCTGCCGGGCGATACATTATTGCTCATTGTCGGCGTACTAGCCGCGCAGGGCGAACTACCGCTGTGGTGGTCTATGGCGGTTATATTTGTTGGGGCCGTTTTTGGCGACAATACCGGCTATTTTATTGGCCGCACCACCGGCGAACGCATCTTTAAACAACACAAAGGCCTGCTATTTCGCCCCGAGTACATACACCGTGCCGAAACATTCTATGCGCGGCACGGCGGTATAACGGTTATTATTGCCCGGTTCGTGGGATATGTACGCACCGTTGCGCCGTTAATTGCCGGGGCGGCGCACATGTACCGCCCTAAATTTATCGTCTTTAACATTGCCGGGGCGGCGCTGTGGACACTGACGTTTGTACTGCTTGGCTATTGGCTTGGCGTAGAAGTAGGCGAGCACATCCAGCGCTATCTCGTGCCCTTCATGTTCATGGGCTTCGCCCTCATTACGGTACCAAGCTTAATACACTACATCCGCACAAAAAGATCACGCCACTAGGCGGCTGGCTCATGATCAAAATGAAGCGCCACTGCACCGAGTACCTGGTGCGCACCGCGCTTGTAGTGCTCCCAAGGCGAAAGCTGTAACGAAGCAACATTAGCACTAGCGACAGCCTGCATCGTGCCCCTAACCCACATAGACGGCGAAATGACGGCAGTATACTGTGCCTTGTCAGGACTCACTAGGCTGTCGGCTACCTCTGCACTAAATATCGTCGTCAAGAGACCGTCGCCTAATCGCCGTATTTCAGGATATTCCAGGCCTGACACGTGCGCCTCCATACGTTCTAAGGTCTGTTCGGCCAGCCCCACGGCGTGGCTTGGGTCGGCAGTAATTTGCTGGGCTAACTGGCGATCTGCCGCAGAATACTGCTGTGTTGTATCCGCGTTAATTGCGACCGCCTTTAGCTGCATATGTTCGGATACTGGCGAGACTACGAATGTGCTTGAAAATTCTATATGGTTATACAGCGTAACCGCTGCAACGCGTGCGCCGAGCAACCAGGAGCCGTTCAACTTGCCAGTAGCGAGACGTTTCATAAGGTCAGGAGTTTCATCAGGAAGCCAACCAGCGACATGAGCCATTCGCTCTAAATACGGTACGCGGGCTAACGCGTTCCGGGCTGTAGTTGGGTCGGCAGTGGTTGCGAGCTGTTCTGCAAATACCGGCCCACCTGCCATGCGCAACACACGCAGCGCAGCTATACCACCAACTGCCTCTTCTCGCAGCTGATCATATACTACGGCAGCGTCGCTAAATGCAGACACCTCTTCGCGCACAGGGTTACTCATTATACCTTTATAGCATGCGCTTTAAGAACTGGCCAGTGTAGCTTGTGGGGTGTTTGGCGATTTGCTCGGGCGTGCCAGTAGCCACAACACTACCCCCGCCGTTACCGCCCTCGGGACCCATGTCGATGACGTAATCGGCGCTTTTAATAACATCCAAATTATGCTCGATTACCACCATACTGTTGCCCGTTTCTACTAGTGCGTGCAGTACCTGCAGCAGCTTATCAACATCCGCCATGTGCAAGCCTGTCGTTGGCTCGTCCAAAATATACAGTGTCCGCCCCGTTGGGCGGCGGCTGAGCTCGCTCGCTAGCTTAATACGCTGGGCTTCGCCGCCAGAAAGCGTCGTAGCAGGCTGGCCTAGGCCAATATACCCAAGGCCAACGTTCACAAGCGTTTCAAGTTTGCGGGCAATAGAAGGAACGTTCTCGAAAAATTCTAATGCCTGTTCGCAGGTCATATCGAGCACGTCGCTGATTGTTTTACCCTTATAGTGAATCTCTAGGGCTTCGCGGTTATAGCGTTTACCATGACATACCTCGCATGGCACGTACACATCTGGTAAAAAGTGCATTTCTATTTTAATAATACCGTCACCAGCACAGTTCTCGCAGCGTCCGCCCTTAACGTTAAAACTAAAGCGGCCGGGGCCGTACCCCCGGAGCTTGGCCTCGGGGGTTTGCGCAAATAGTTCGCGGATAGGCGTGAAAAGGCCGGTGTAGGTTGCAGGGTTCGAACGCGGCGTACGGCCAATGGGCGACTGATCAATAATAATCGCCTTGTCCAGTTCTTTAATGCCCTCTATGTCCTCGTGCTTGCCGGGTACGGTGTTGGCGCGCATTAACCTAGCCTGTAACTCTTTGGCTAAAATGTCGTTTATAAGGCTAGACTTACCGGAGCCGGATACACCACTTACTACCACCAGTTTGCCAAGCGGTATTTCAACATCGACATCCTTGAGGTTATGCTCTGACGCACCCTTAATAACCAGGCTTTTACCGTTACCGGTGCGGCGCTTTTTGGGTGTTGGAATAGCCTTTTTGCCGGAAAGATATTGGCCGGTGATGCTTTCGGGATTTTTCTCGACCTCGGCAGGTGTACCACTGGCAACAACATGGCCACCATGCACGCCGGCGCCCGGGCCGATATCTAGCAAGTAATCGGCGGTACGGATAGTGTCTTCGTCGTGCTCGACAACCAACACTGTGTTGCCAAGATCGCGCAGGTTTTTTAGGGTACGAATTAACCGTTCGTTGTCACGCTGATGGAGCCCTATGGACGGCTCGTCCAGGACATACAGGACACCCTGTAAACCAGAGCCGATTTGCGTCGCCAGCCGAATGCGCTGGGCCTCGCCACCCGAGAGAGTAGTAGCGCTACGGAGCAATGTCAGGTAATTCAGCCCTACGTCACGCAAAAAACCGAGGCGGGCGTTTACTTCCTTGAGCACCTGTTGCGCAATATGCATTTCTTTGTCAGTTAAGGAAAGTGTTGTAAAGAATTCGAGTGCGTCGTCAATAGATAGTTCGCAAATGTCCATAATGGAGTGGCCAGCCAGCGTAATAGCCAGCACTTCCGGCTTGAGTCGCCGCCCTTTGCAGGCGTAGCATGGTTTTTCTTGCATGAAGCGTTCTATGTCGTGACGCATAAAGTCGCTGTCGGTTTCCTTATGACGACGTTCGAGATTAGGGATAACCCCCTCGTATGTCGTATCGAAAGCCCGGCCGCCCCCTAGGCTAACCCGGTAGTGCTCGTTACCGGTGCCGTACAAAATTTTATCGAGCTGGTCCTCGGTAAGCTGGCCAGTCGGTACATGCAGGCTAAAACCATAGCGCTCGGCGACTGCCGCCATTTTCTTCATATACCAGGCGTCGGTATTAACGCGGTTGAAGGGGCGAATCGCACCCTCGGCAATTGTAAGGCGACCATTCGGTATAACCAACTGCGGGTCAACCTCTAGGCGGGAACCCAAGCCGGTGCATACGGGGCATGCGCCGTGCGGACTGTTAAAACTAAAGGTGCGTGGCTCGAGCTCAGGAATGGCCACATCGGGGTGGTCAATACATGCGTACATGAGGCTATATTGAGATTCTTCGTTGTTATCGGCGTTTACGACACGTATTTTGCCATCGGCCGCCTCGAGCGCCTGCTCGACCGACTGTGCCAGACGCGTACGCGATGCTTCGTCGTTGACCAACCGGTCAATAACCACCTCTATAGTGTGCTTGTAGTTTTTATCAAGCTTTGGGAATTCGTCGAGCGCGTATACGACGCCATCAACGCGGACCCGGGCAAAGCCGGCACGCTGGTATTGCTCGGGAATGTGCTCGAACGCGCCCTTTTTGTCTATAATAATCGGCGCTAAGATCATTAGCCGGGCACCCTCGGGCAAATGTGCTATCTGGTCCACAATATGCTGGGTGGTTTGCCGAGACACCGGCTTGCCGCACACCGGACAGTGCGGAATACCAATACGTGCGTACAACAGGCGCAAATAGTCATAAATCTCGGTAACGGTAGCGACCGTACTGCGCGGGTTGCGGCTGGTAGACTTTTGATCAATAGAAATTGCAGGGCTTAAGCCGTCTATTTGGTCGACATCCGGCTTTTCCATGAGCCCCAAAAATTGCCGGGCGTAGCTGCTCAGGCTTTCGACATAGCGGCGTTGGCCCTCGGCATAAATAGTGTCGAAGGCAAGCGAAGATTTACCGGAGCCCGAAAGCCCAGTAACGACAACCAGTTTATTGCGCGGCAATTCAACATCAATACCCTTGAGGTTGTGCTCCCGCGCACCTTTAACGACAATTTTCTCCGCCATAAACAGATCAATTATAAACGAAAAAGAGCAGCTTGCCTAGACGTCTATGTCCCAGTAGGTAGCGTGCCTGGCAGCGGGGTCTGCGGATCCGGGCCGACTACTAGGGATGCAAAATATAATCGTTCCGTCTCGGCAGCCTGCAAGTGTCGCGCTGCAATAGCCCTTGCTACAGCGTGCGACCCTGGGGGCGGCTTCAGCTGGCTCGACCCGATATCTACGAACGGTAGTCGCGGCCCATCAAGCTTAAGCTCGCTCGCACCCGCGCGTACTAGGACATACTGCAGCCGCTCCTGTTGCAACCGGAGATCGTGACTTGACGAGGCACGGATAATCCTGCTTGGTGTAATAATCAGCAATCTCGTCGACAGCTGCGGTGGCTACCGCACCAAGTATTTGTGCCGATTCGGGTGTAAGCGGACGGAATAGACCAAACTCAGGAACGGTCTCTGTCATTGGCCAACTCTCAGCCCTGCAAATGTAAGCGTCGACACATCGGCCCGCCGCATTACTTGCCATAGCATACCTTCGACTTTATGACGAATAGCAAGCGGCAACGCCACAGGCTGGTTGTCAACACTGCGCAGACTAAACAGCGTAACATGGTCGGCCGCACCAACACGATTACATCGCCCACCTGACTCTCGAAACATGCGGCCAATAGCAACCGATTCTGTTCGCATGCGCTGTACGGTCGGATCATCCGCCCGCAACAAAACACCGCACGGCAACATCGCCCTGGGCTTACCACGGTGTACCCATGTATCGGCTATGGGTACCTCTGGCAGATTATTCAACCTTGGTCCTACCCTCTTGTTCACCGTAGCAAGGAACCGCTGAGCATTAAATGCCATGTCAGTACCGCTCGTAAAATTCCGATGGCCAAGATAGGTCGCCCCAAGATAATCGCGTGGCAATAATGACACTTGTATACCAAGGTTACCTAAATACCGGCATACTTGCTCTGCCGCAGGTATGACTATCTCTCTTATTTTGCCAGCACATTCCGTTGCGAGCGGCAAATACACCCCCGACTGTGATACCTCTGGAGTTGTCATCGAAACTCCGGTAGAGGTTCACGCTTAGTACCAATAATAAAGTCATCAAAATACAAGCTAGAAATACCCCATTGCGTAAGCGTGCGTAATGCGATTGCGTAAGCCGTACGCCGGGCCTGGGCAGGCATTTTACCCGAGCGATCCTTCATAGTCATAAAGTCAATTTCTGGCGCCCTGTCAGTGCGCCCAAGCGAATGAGTCATTTTGCCTGCGCCCGAAGCCGCAAGCGCTCCTCGTAAGGCTTGCCGTTCATTTGCAAATACGAGCCCTGCCCCCTTTGTGCCATCAAAACCTAGTACTAACCCTTGGTGTCTTCTGTCGTCCCCAAGACACAGGTCTGCCACTCGTACGCTCAAATCCCTGGCCTGCGTGGGCAATAGCTTAGTCTGTACCTGCTCCTTGAAAGCACCGTAATCAAACGCTCCTTCGGGCAATTTGGATAAATATTGCGACAACGCCGGTTCTGAAACCAACGTTACCATGGGCTCTTGGCGGAGACTAATGGTATAGTCGTATCCACGGCTATGAAAATGCTCAGTGACCCTGCCGACGACAAGGGTAGCAAACTCACCCAATACTTTTGCTGAGTCTTCCCTTAAAGGACGATATGCGCCAAATTGTGGGATGGTTTCTGCCATAAATTTAGAATCATAGTAGCGTATATGAAAGCAGTGCTGCAAGCACACTGGAGTACAATAGACCTATGCATCGTGCAAAAACATGGTGGAAGCGAACGCCGAATACAGTTCGCAAGCCGTTCATCTTTATACTCGGTTTTACCATTGTGGGTGTCGGTATTGTATTGTTGCCCCTGCCTGGCCCCGGCTGGGTGATTATTTTTGCTGGCTTCGCCATTCTTGCAACCGAATTTAGCTTTGCAGAACGCGTCCGCGACGCCCTCATAAACATCCTCAAAAAGCTAGCCGATTACTGCAAACCCTACTGGCACCGCCTAAAAACCACCTTCAACCGCTGGTTCCACTCCTAACCCGCCCTATTCCATCGCCGCCTCTCACTGACGCGTCGCTTTCGGATGTCTTTGCCGTAGGTGACCGCTCACGCATACAACCATACCGTATCCAAACCTTAGTACAGCATGGCCAATCTACTGCCGGGAATACTCGTGTGCAGACATTGCATACTCCGCCCGCAAGGAACGAAGGTATATTAATTAGATTCTGTTTCGGTCTTTTTATCTATTTTCCGGCTCCGCTACGGCTAGAGTCACCTGGACG
>DATIHR010000011.1:0-42437 GCA_035480575.1 Saccharimonadales bacterium (SeqCode)
TGTGCCGATGCACCGATCCTAGGCTGCGAGCTTAGTGGGTGGCTGACGACAGTAAACGGTATACATGTGGGTCTTACCACTTAGCTGAGCGCTCGGTATGCTACCCGTCCAGGTGACTCTAGCCGTAGCGGAGCCGGAAAAGAAATAAAAAGACTGAAAACAAAATCAATCAAGAATACCTTTCGTTCCTTGCAGGCTTTTTCTTTCTTTTACCGCGCGTGAGCGGTCATCTGGAGGGGTAGCATCCGAAAGCGACGTGAGAGTGAGGGCGATGAGGTGAAAGCGACGTGGAATGAGAGCGTGGGGGATGGCTTTCGCAGTTGGATACAAAAAGCCCCCGAGTTAACGGGGGCTTTTTGTCACATATAGGGCTCCCAAATCGTTTGCACGAGATGGCTCGCAGAGCTCTTTTGTTATTTTTGTTTTGGGGTGCTAATACGGCCGAATTATTCGACTTATGCTTATTGTAACTGCTAAACGTCTAGGTCGTCAAGCTCTTCGAGCTCTTTGCGTGTTTTGCTTACCACACTACTCTCGCTCTTAGGCTTGTCCATGTCATCATCGTCCTGCAAATCCCGAAGGTCGCTGCGCTGCGACGAACGGACAGCGCTGTCGTCTGCATCTGCTACGTTGCTGTCGTCGCTCGTACTGCTACTACGGCCTGCACCCGGCTCGCCATTATCGACAATCTTTAGGTTGTATCGTGCATCGTTCTTGGTACCCAATGCCCGTAGTAATGTACGTAAACTTTGGGCAGTAGCACCGCGCTTGCCAATTACCCGGCCTAAATCTTCCGGGTCAACGGTTAGCTCTAGCAGTACACCTTTTTCATCGATGCGACGTTCAATAACGACGGCTTCAGGTTTGCTGACCAGTGATTTGACGATGAATTCAACAAATTGTTGGTCAATACTGCTCATGTCAGGAAAACTCCTTGGTTAACTGGTTAACTTATTATAACAAATGCATATGGAACTACTGTGAACAATCCTACAGCGCAGTTGCAAGATTAAAATAGCCCCGGAGGGCTATTCGCTTTTCTCTTCAACGGCTTCTGCCGGAGCCTCAGTTTCCGCTGCTGCGGCTGGCTCCTCGGCGGGAGCTTCTTCTTTAGGTTGGTTCTTGCGCAATTTTTCGGGGTTGCGTAGTGTGCCGGCCTTCTTGGTGTCAATAACTACCCATTTTGGCAGTTTAACACCCTCGCTTTTCAGTAAACGGGCAGCACGCTCAGAGGGTTGTGCGCCATTTTTAAGGAATGTTGCAGCTTTATCTTTGTCGAGCGCAGCTGTTTTAGCGTGCGGATCGTAGCTGCCGAGCAGCGCGACAACCTTACCACTAGTTGGGGTAACGCGTGTGTCTTGTACGACAACTCGGAACATGGCGTGTCCCTTGCGGCCGGTGCGTTGCATACGGATAGCTAACATATGTGTTCTAATTCTCTCTTTCTTGCCTCAATAGCGTTAGATTATAAAACAATCTTGTACTATATTTTACAGATTAGCGCCCCTGATGTCAAACATATTAGCTTGCACCGTTTAGCAGCTTCGACATAAACGATGTGTAACCGGGCACAGAACTCTTCTTGTAACCTAAACGCTCAAATACTGCCTCGGCTTGCGAAGGGGGGTAGTGGTACACTGTATCGTGCCCTGCTTCGGCGGCCATCCCTTCCAGGACGCCAAGCATTCTCCGGGCGATACCCTGTCGCCGATACTTCGTATCAACGGCGATATACCCAATCTCGGGCACTCTCTTTCCCCAGCTTGCCGTAAAGCAATCGAGTACGCCTACACCCACCAGTTCATCGCCTACTACCGCCTCGACAGTAGACGAATCAGCCGCTTGCAGTACCTCCAGCGTATCTTCTGTGTCGTCCCCGAATACGACCTCTTGCTCTACCAAAAACTGTACCGCACGCTTGAGTGCATCCGGTCGGGCTTCAGGGTCAATAATACACAGCTCTACTTCGACCTCACTCATAGGCACATGATACTACTTATTTCTTATATGCTGCCAGTGCGGCTTCGGCCGCTTTCTGCTGGCCGATTTGCTTGCTGGGCCCTAGGCCAGTGCCCTTTAACTTGCCGTTTACAAATACGCCAACGGTAAATGTCTTCTCGTGGTCAGGGCCTACCTCGGCCAACACCTTATATATGGGAGTGGCGCCGTCTTTGCTTTGAGCAACTTCTTGCAGGCTCGATTTGGGGTCTTGCCACGAACCCGACTTTAAAATGTCTTTAAACGTTACGAGGATACTCTTGGTAATAAAGCTCTTGGCTGCGCCGTACCCCTTATCCAGATAAATTGCGCCCACAACTGCCTCGTAACTATTGGCTAGTATTTGGGCACGGGCGCGTTCGGTACCATGTTTTTCGCCACGGCTTAAGCGCAGAAGCGGCTCGAACTCAAAACGGGTTGCCGCAGCACCAATACTTTCGGTGCGCACTAGGCTACTTCGCCAGTTAGTCAAAATACCTTCGGGCTCGCTAAAATTGTTATATAGGTACTCGGTAACCACCAGTTCCAATACCGCGTCGCCTAAAAACTCTAGACGCTCGTTGTGCTCGCTGGCTGATTTTTTATGCTCATTCAAATATGAGCGATGCGTAAATGCCGTTACTAACAGTTCGATGTTATCAAAATCTATACCTAAGACTTTGCGGGCAAATTCTTGATATGCTGTGTAATCCATATATTTCTTTGTTATAGTTTCGCGTCGCGAATTTTTTTCATTCCTACTAATATTAGTTTGCCAATGTCATCGTATGCAATTTTATCGATGGCAACATTGGCCGGGAACCACGTAATGTCGTTCAACCAATCCTCTGGGTTTAAATCGTTTGTATCGCCTAGCGCCTGCACTAAATAAATGTGCATGGTCATAAGCACCAGCGTTTGGCCGCGGCGATACCGGAAGCTTACCTTGCCGAGCCAGTTAAATACTTTCATTTCTTGCAAGCCTGTCTCTTCGCGAATTTCGCGTTCAGCAGTTTGCTTCGGTTCTTCGTTGGGTTCGACATGCCCTTTGGGTATCGTCCAACGATCCTTAGCGTCTTGGATCAATAATATTTCGAGCTTGCCGTTCTCTTTACTACGGCGGAATATTACCCCGCCAGCGGTCGTCTCGTGCACCACTTCCTGAATAGACGGCCGGCGTGGCCGCCCAGGCACAAACCGTCCAAGCCGGGGTAGCTTGGGGCGTTTCATGCCGCAGCCTCTGGCTCGCCGGTTTCACCGGTAATATTACGCAGCACCGTGCCGAGCACGCCGTTTATAAACTTAGATGAATTTTCGCTCCCGAATGCTTTAGCAAGTTCCACTGCTTCGTTAATAACCACTTTCGGCGGAATGTCTTTGCCATGCTTGAGTTCGTACAGACCAATGCGCAAAATAACGCGGTCCATGCGGGCAATCTGGTCTATGGGCCATTCAGGCGCGACTGGCTGCAACTCTTCATCAAGCGCTTGCTCGTGCTCGGTAACGCCATGAACAAGCTGCGCTATAAAGTCAGTATCGTCAACCGTAGCTTGATAGCGCTCAATATTGCGCGCAAGAACCGCCTCGAGGTCAAATGTGCTGTCGTCGGCGGTACGGCGAAAATCCTGCTCGAACAATGTCTGCAGGGCGATGATTCTACCAAGGTGTCGATTTGATGCCATTCGTGCTGCCGGGTACTTTCTGTTTACCTACTTAGTATATAGGGACAAAGGTGGCCCAAACTAGGCAGCTTTTGCAACTTTTTTGCCAGTTTCGCGGCGGGTGGTCGTTACCTTGACTGGGGATTTGCCATTAACAGTACGAGCAAGCTCCAATACAAGATGGCTGCGGCGACTGCCAGTACGGCGCGAGCTGGTTCGCTTTTTTGGTTTACCCATATGATTATGTACTCCTCTTTTTCAGCACGCTAAAGTGCTTTTATGCAAATAATTAGGCTTATTATAGCGATAAATTACAGATATGACAAGAGGTGCGTCCATAGACTTTACTAGACTTCAATGGTGTAATACTTGCGATTATGGAAAACGGTACGTTTCAAGTGAATACCGCCTAGGCAACAACAAAACTAACAAGTTTTTTGGGCACGTAAATTGTCTTTTTAATTGCCTTGCCCACTAGATAGCCTGCAACCTTGGCATCACCCTTGGCGGCGTCGATTATCGTAGTTTCATCGGCGTCAGCGGCTACCTGCAACTGTGCGCGGACCTTGCCGTTAATTTGCACGACTACCGTCACCGTATCGCTTACAAGATAGTGCTCGTCATATACGGGCCAGTCGGCCGTGTGAATCGATTCGCTATGTGCCAGCTGCGCCCACAATTCATCGGTAATATGCGGTGCGAATGGCGCTAACAGCCGCAGCAGTGTCTCGAGTGACTCTTTCCACACAACCCCGTTTTGCACCATAGGATGCGTAACTTTATGCTTATATAAATCGTTTACGGTCTCCATAAGGTATGCAATGGCCGTATTAAAGCCCATCGTTTCCATGTCGTTGGTTACGCGCTTGGCTGCGCGATGTATGGTTCGCCGTAGCTCTATGGCTTCGCCCTCATCGCCCGGACCTGCGGCTAGGTAGTCTTGTACCAGCGCCCAAACGCGCTGCAAAAACCTAAACGAACCGCCCATGCCTTCGACGCTCCAACTGGCTGCCTGATTCCAGGGGCCAATAAACAGCTCCATAATGCGAATGGCATCAGCGCCGTAGCCTTGCTCGATTAATCCACCGGGTTCAATGGTGTTGCCTTTGCTTTTGCTCATTTTTTGACCGTCGGGGGCCAAAATCATGCCCTGGTTACGCAATTTTTTAATTGGTTCGCTAAAATCAATCAGGCCGGCGTCTTGCATTACCTTGAACCACATGCGTACATACAGCAAATGCATGACGGCGTGTTCTGCGCCACCAATATAATCGTCAACGGGCATCCAATACTTTATTTTTGCCGGGTCGGCTGGCGCTTTGTCGTTTGCGGGGTCCAAAAAGCGCAGGAAGTACCAGCTGCTGCACGCAAAGCCGTCCATTGTGTCCGTCTCGCGTTCGGCAGGGCCGCCACAGGTGGGGCAGGTTGTATGCACAAACTCCGGAACGCGAGCCAACGGACTGCGGCCATCACCGCTGGGTTCATAACTCTCCATAGCTGGCAGCACGACAGGCAGTTGGTCTTCGGGTACGGGTACAATGCCGTCCTTGGGACAGTGGATCATAGGAATTGGGGCACCCCAATAGCGTTGGCGGCTTATCAGCCAATCGCGAATTTTGTAATTGATACGCTCTTTGGCAACACCCTTTTGGACCAAATCGGCCACTAGTTTTTCGCGCACTTCCTCTGACCGCATGTTATCGTACGGCCCAGAATTAATCATGACACCTTCGCCAACGTGTATCGTTTCGTTGAGCGCGAACTCGGCGATCGCCTTCCACTCACCAAACATACGCATTAGGATTTCTGCGGGGTCTTGCCACTGTACGACGTATTTACCTACTTCGTAATCTTGGCCCGTCTTGCCGTTGTTTGCCAGAGATCGCATCGTTACTAAAACAATGTGCCGTATCGAGCGCTGCTTGGGGAAATACTCGTTTACTCGATACGACGAAATAGCTGCAGGTAATACCTTATCGACAGTAAAATCAGTGTGTCCAGTCTCTTCGGCAAACTCGCGGCGTGCAGCGTCTTCGATAGATTCACCCTCATCAATACCGCCGCCCGGCCACGCAGGCGTATCGAAACCTTTAACCCGCCAGTCCAAAACACAATAGCGATCTGTCTCTGGGTCCCGGGCTACAACAGCGACACTCGGACGATCTGTTGACGCAGGGTCGTAATTTTCTTCCCGGAATACCGGAGTCATCACCGGGCGTATTGGTAAATTGAACTGACGCGCAAACTCGTGGTCGCGCTCGTCGTGCGCCGGCACAGCCATAATCGCGCCGGTGCCATAGCCATACAACACGTAATCGGCAATCCAGATGGGTATTTTCTCGTCGTTTACTGGATTTATAGCGTAGGCGCCGGTGAATACACCTGTTTTTTCGCGATTCGTTTCCTGGCGTTCGACATCACTCTTAGCTTGCGAAGCCTTAATGTAGTTACCGATGTGCGGCGCTTGCTCGACTGTAGTAATTTCCTTAACAAGTGGGTGCTCCGGAGCCACGACCATAAAGGTCGCACCGTACAAGGTGTCGGGCCGAGTAGTAAAGACCGCTAGGGTTTTGTCGCCGCCATCTATCTTAAAGGTAACCTCCGCACCCTTACTGCGACCAATCCAGTTGCGTTGCATACTCTTTAAGGCATCCGACCAGTCAACATCGTCCAGATCTACCGCCAGTCGGTCGGCGTAATCAGTAATCTTAAAAAACCATTGGGGCAGCGCCTTCTTTTCTACCTTGCTACCGCAGCGCCAACATTCGCCGTTCTCTACCTGTTCGTTGGCAAGCACCGTCTTATCTAGAGGACACCACCACTGCAGACTTTCTTTTTGGTAGGCCAACCCGCGCTTGTGCAACAGCAAAAAGTACCACTGGGTCCACTTGTAGTAGTTGGGGTCGGACGAATTTATTTCGCGCGACCAGTCGTAGCTAAAGCCCATTTGGGTAAGCTGCCGCTTAAATTTGGTGGTATTTTGGGCGATCGCTTCCTGTGGGCTAATGCCTGTTTTAATAGCGTAATTCTCGGCTGGCAAACCGAATGCGTCCCAACCCATGGGGTGTAACACATTAAAACCCTGCATACGGTAGTAGCGGCTCATGGCGTCGCCGATAGTGTAGTTGCGTACGTGGCCGACGTGCATAGCAGCGCCACTCGGGTACGGAAAATATTCTAAAATGTACTTTTTAGGCTTCGATGCGTCTTCCTTGGCCGCATATGTATTGCTATCGGCCCATTTCTGCTGCCACTTTTGCTCTATTTCCTTTGGGTTATACCGCTTCACAACAAATAGCTCCTAACTGGATGGTAATTACTGCAATTATACCACTCCCCTCTAAACGCTATATATAAAGGACGGACCTTGGTATATAGCGCTTTATTAGTACTTAGCGGCCATAGTAGACGCCGGATTGGCCTGGAGCTAGGTGCAATAGGTCGCTGACGGTAATAAATTGGTAGGTTTTTTCAAGGTCGGTCAGCAGAATATCGAGCGCTTGCACAGTTCGCGCTTGTGTATCGTGCATAATAACAACGCCGCCCGGCTTGGCGTGCAGATCGATATGCTCGATGATTTGTTGGGCCTGTTTTCTGTTCGCCCAATCCTCGGGGTCAATATTCCACTGCACGATAGTCAGTGGCACGCTGCTCCGTACAACGTCGTTGACCGCACCATACGGCGGGCGGAATAAATGTGGGACAGGCACGCCAGCAGCGGCAATAGCAGCCTGCGTATCATAGATTTGCTGGCGGATTTGTTGTGGCGCAAGCGTAGTCATATCAAGGTGCCCCCAGCTGTGATTACCAATCTCGTGCCCCGCATCGTGCATCCGCTTAAGCAATGCTCCATTGCCAGGAACATGCACGCCAACAACAAAAAAAGTAGCGGTTGCGTGATGATTTGCAAGTATATCGAGCACTAGGGGCGTATGTGTCGGGTCTGGGCCATCGTCGAAGGTCAGCGCAAGGCACGGTTTTATACTACAGTTTGGAGGCGTACTGGTACTGGTTTGCGCACCGAGCACCTTTTGCCCACAATCGGCACCACATGGCCGATACACGACAGGTGCACGTGCCTGCACTTGCCGCGCATGACTAATGCGCGTAGAAAAGGCACGCGAGGTATACTCGATTTTCCCAATACCCAGCAACCCCAATAAGAGTACGACACAGCAAATAAACGGCTGCGCGAGGTGTATGGCTGCTGCTCCCCCAGATCCCTTCCTCATGTAATTACCTAGTGTATGACAAAATGATGGTTTATCATAGGGATGCATGGCTAAGATAGTTGTACTCTGTGGTGGATCTTCGCCCGAACGAGCGGTATCACTGCGGTCGGGTGCGTCTGTTGCCGCCGCTTTAACGGCTGCCGGACATGACGTACGCATTATAGACCCTAAGAACGGTTTGCAGCGCCACGGTATTGCTCTCGAACAAGCTGACGTCGTATTCCCCGTACTGCACGGCGCAGGCGGCGAAGACGGTACTATACAACAAATGTTAGAGGCGATTACCGTACCGTTTGTCGGCTCGTCATCTACAGCTTCAGCATTATGTTTCGACAAAGAGCGGACCAAACGCCGGCTCAAAGACGCCGGCATTACGGTGCCTCCCGGCGAAGTCGTCACGCTTACTACCATGTGGGAATCGCCACTAGCCACCGCCCCGTTCGTCTTAAAGCCAGTTACTGGCGGTTCGAGTATCGACACGTTCATTGTGCGCAATGTCAAAACCGCCGATAAAAAAGCCATAGACAAAGCGCTGCAGTCGCATAAACACATGCTCCTCGAAGCCCTCATTGAAGGCACCGAATTAACCGTGGGGGTACTCGGTGAAACCGCACTACCTCCGGTTGAGATCGTCCCACCAGAGGGCGGCGAATTTGACTACGATAATAAGTACAATGGCAAGACGGTCGAGCTATGTCCGCCGGTACACATTACACCTGGCGAGCAGTGGAAAGTGCAAAAACTAGCCGTGCGTATACATCACGCGCTGGGCTGCCGCGATCTTTCGCGTACCGATTTTATACTGGACAACGCCGGTACCTTTTATGCCCTAGAAATCAACACGTTACCGGGTATGACTGATCAAAGTCTCGTACCTAAAGAAGCCGCCGCCGCTGGCATACCCATGACACAGCTCGTAGATACACTGGTTGCCATGGCGCTTGCACGCGCACATAAATCATAAATTTACGGCTTAAACTGTTTTTTCTTAACTGTTAACCAATGCGATGATTGACGCACAAGCTTGTGGACGTCGCCAGGATTTTCGAGCAGCGTCTTAAGCGCCTCTTCGGCAAACACACGATTTTGCGATCCCTTGGCCAATACTACTGCGCCTTCTTGCAGATGGTCGCGCACGTACTCGCCAGCCATGTACGGACTGGCAAATGTTTCTACTATGCAGCCCTGTTCACGCGCCACGGGCGCTAAATAGTGTTCGGCGTCCGGGCCAATAGTGACCACAATGTCTAATTTTTTAGGGTCGCAATATGCACCCACTTCGCGATGTGCTTCGGGGCTATAACCACCTAATTCGTTCATGCTGCCTAAAATCGCAATGCGTTGGGGCGCGTCACCGGCGTACAACACGTCGAGTGCCGCCTTGGTGGCGACGGGGCTAGCATTATAGGTATCATCTATGAGCGTACTGTTTTTAATACCAGGTAACACCTGCATACGGCCTGCAAAAGCGGCAAGAGTAACAATGCCGGCTTCTAGAGCCTGTTCATCTAAACCTAACGCATGTCCGGCAGCTACAGCCGCTACTGCAACCTTGGCGCCTTGCTCGCCTAACAGCGAGATATCTGCAGTTATTTCATGCGCCTTTCCTAACTGGAAAGTAACCGTCTGGCCGGCATGCCGCTTTTTGGTTGTCCGTTTCTTGGCGTAATACATCGACTGGGGCGTTAGCCCATAGGATTCGTACTGGTGATTCTTGAGGTATTGCGTCGGTACGTCATCTGTATTTACCAGTGATTGCTTGGCGTACGCTAATGCCGCCAGTTCCTCTTTGGCGACATTATCGACAGTCTCAAAAAACTCCATATGCTCGGCCGTTACCGCCGTAATAACCACCAGGTCGGGCTTAAGGTACGCAAAACGCTCGATAGTGCCCGGAGCATCTGTGCCCAGCTCGGCTACCACAAATTGATACGGGTACGGTTTGCGTATGGCACGCTCGTTTGCTAGCAAGATTACCAGCCACGCGGGCACATTAAATATATGCGGCTGTACATGCCCAAAAAATATAAGCGGCACGGTGACTGGATCGTTGTAGTTACCCTCCTGCCAACGCACTGCATTGGTCGCCCCCAACAAACGGGCAATAGCGATTTTTGTCGATGTTTTGCCAACGCTACCAGCCACGCCCACTACCCGGAACGCATGGCGCTTCCGTAGCCGTACAACTTGACGAGCCAGCATTGCCGTCAGGAGCGCCTTGCCAGTGGCTTTTGGATGGAGCAGACGCCATATAAGTACCGGCAGTATCAGTACATGTGCAAGCACAATGGGGCAACCAATAATAAGCGCCGCGCCAAATTCCAAGCCGCCAGCCACTTGATACACTTGCCCCGCAACAATATATGCAACGCCAAGCGACAACTCTAGCGCCGCCACCATATACAACAAGCCAATGGCTAACGGATCAATCGGACGGCTCGTTCGTATTGGCTTGCTAAAGTCCTGTGTTCCCCAAAAAGTACGCAGATACGCCCATGCACGGTACTCCGAGGCCGCAAGCATACGCAGGAGCTGTAAAGGCAGACGCCACGAGTACAGGCTAGCAAGTCCGCGCATCATACTCCTTTGACCTTACAGCGATATACCCTGTACTTGCTGCTTCAGTGTTTCAGCATCAGGAGTCGTGCCGTTACTCCCTAAGAACGACCCAAGCAGTTCCATAATCGACTTAGCGTCTTTTGGTTTCTCGACATTCACTGGCTTGTTGTAATCATTAATAGTAACGCGTGCGTCTACGGTTTGCCCATCGCTCGTCGTATTAACCACTACCTGGCGGATGTGCTTGCCATCCTTACTAATCCACAGTTCAGTTTTCGTTTTGCTCAGATCGGCCTTGTCGACCTCTTGGTTAAATGTTTTCAGGTCGTTATCGTTAATTTTTACAGCATCAAGTTTGGCATCTTTAAGAGCTTTGCCAAATGCTTTGACTTCGGTTTTATCTATACCGACGGTATAACGGTAGCAATCGGCACCCTTAATTTGCTCGGTCGGCGATACATGAGTCACCTGCAGGAACGGATGTGCCGTATAGGCATCGACAATTTTTTGTTGGTCAGCTTCGCTGAGTTTGGTCGATACATTGCCGTCGCTGTACTGACTAACAAGACTCTCGCTAATCTCGAACCACTGGTTATTAACCGATTGAACCATTTGCGCATAGGCACCACTTGTGTCACCCAATAGGGCATCCAGCCCTTTCAGCCCACCGACACGAACGTAGTAACTTTTGCCATCCACGCTGCGCATATCGGCTGTAATGCTGGCGACAAGCACATCGAGCTTGGCACTCATATCAAACGCGCCTGAACGCGCCGCCATTCCGGTAAATGTGGCGCCGCCCATTTTTTTGTTGCCTTCTTTCAAGCTTGCTTCACCCTCTAACGACACACTGGTTATATCCTTAGAGAACGAGTTAGCCAACGCCTGGCCCAAAATAGCATCCGGCTGGTTAGGCAAATAATAACCAACGTATGCAGCCGCCGAGCCAGCGCCCAGCACCAACAGTACAAGCACTACAATAAGTACAATAAGCTTTGTTTTCTTGCGTTTCTTGCCAGGCACTTGCGGTGCGACAGCTCCGTGCATAGCAGCCGATGCACCTGCTATATCGTCGTGCGATGCAGTTGCGGGCATATTACCTACTGAGGCTACGGCAGGTGCTTCTGTGGTTGATGTTTTGCCGCTAGGAATAACCACGCCCGGTGCTGGTGGCGTAGGCGGCTTTTGGCCCGCGTCTTCGGACTCGGAAAACGCGCCCACTACCGGTTTAGATGATACGAAGGGTTCGGGGGCATCACTACGAGCCACATTAGCACGTAATGGCGAGCTTGTTGTTTCGGCCCCAGACGCCTCCGTCATACCCCATGCTTGAGGGGCGTCGTTATCAGTACTGTCGGCGGCAGGCGTCGGCACCGGCGGCTTTGATGCGCCATTATCAGAGGGCGATGGCGCAGGAGGAGTTACTTTTGGATCCATGGAGTTCTTTCGATTTTACTAATAAGCTAAGCGTATCACAAAAAGCTAGAGCTTGCGCAGCCTGTTTTGCAGCTCGTCGAACGATATAGTATTGCTCGGCAGCTGGACGCCTACCGGCACATCGTAGCTGTGGTATGTCTGGGTGTAATTACCCGCAGGCAATGCGGCCGTAACAACATGGTGCGACACGACGTCTACTGTTAGCCGCACCCGGAGATCTTGTTGCGTATTAAACCGATTAGGATCCAGTTGGTCTAAATCGTGTAGGCCAATACCTTGCGCGAACGACTTCATAAGCCGCGCATACGCCATTGGTTTAATCTTTACATCGTATGCATATTGTAACCGGCCATTGGCATGCTGCTTGGTTACCTTAGAAAAATCAGTACTGTACACCTCTTGCTCGCGAATTTGGCGCATAAGATTATCACGCAAATCGGGCGAAAGCGATGCAACCGGCACCACCATGCCGCCCAAAGGCAAACCAGTCCCTAAAGCCGCCTGGCTAAATAACTGTCGCTGGCTACTTTTGGCCCACACGCCCAATATTTTGGAAAAATCAAGCTTGTGGCCATCTTTACCCTTTTGGTCGGTGGTAATGCTAGCGTACCGTGTGTAGTCGGTAGTAGGCGTGCCGATCATTTCGTTGACAACAATAGTACCCGGCTGCGTCAGTGTCGTGCGTGCATAACTCCGGTTGTCTGCGCCCAAAGAGTATTGCAACGTTTGCTTCATAGTAGAGCCGCCGTTGTTTTGCTCTGCCTTAATAGTCACCCCTGTTGTGCGCATGCCTCGGTCGATAGCATTCCAAAATACACGCTCCGGATCAATAGCCTGCTTATACGCCCATAGGCATGCCGTTACCAGTAACAACAGCACCCCGACAACATATAATGCTAATAAGGGGCGACGTTTGAGAAAAGCTATAGACATGCAGGTATTGTATCACCTATCGCGTCTGACGCCGCAAGGTTGCGGCACCCAGCAGTACAGCTACGACCGCAAAGCCTAATACGATAGCTATATAGGTGTAGGTATTCGACGAAAGCGTAGCCTCGCTCGCCACTCCGTTCATGGCCTTAACTGCGTATGTCAGCGGTAGTACATCGGCGACGTGCCGCAGTATGTCCGGCATCTGGTTTAGTGGCACGAGCAAGCCGCATAACAAGAACTGCGGCAGCACGAATGCGGGCATAAACTGAGCCGCTTGGAATTCCGTACGTGCAAACGCACTGGCGAGCAAGCCGAGCGTTGTGCCGAGCAACGAATTAACCAACGCCACCAGTATAAGCCCCCATTGCGGCCCTTCTATGTCTAACCCATACAGATGCAGCGCAACCACGCTAACGAGCGTGGCCTGTATAATCGCTAGCACGCCAAAACTGAGCGCGTAGCCAACAATAATGTCGAGTTTGCCAACGGGCATTGCCAGCAGGCGCTCCAGCGTGCCGCTTGACCGTTCCCGCAAAGTAGTCATAGCTGTAACTACAAACATGACAATAAAAGGAAATAACCCAAGCAGTGTCGGCCCCAACATGTCGAACATGCCAGGCGTATTGCTATACAACCAGGCCAGTAAGCCCATTAACACCAGCGGTACTACAAACAATAGGCCAACCGTCCGATGATCATGGCTGAGCTGACGCAGCACGCGCGCTGTTGTTGCAAATGTCCTTCGCGGGCTCACTTTGTACCTCCGGCAAGCGCCAGGAATGCCTCGTGCACATTCGGTGCCTTGGCTTTTGCGAGCAGCTCTTTCTTGGACCCATGGTGTAAAATAGCCCCATCGCGCACTAGCAGTAGCTGTGGGCATTGCTCTGCCTCGTCCATAACATGGCTCGATACAATTAACGTACGGCCACTATCTGCCAGGTTTCGGAACAAACGCCATAAGTGCTCACGAAGCACGGGGTCCAACCCAACGGTTGGTTCATCGAGCACGAGCAGCGGTGGTTCGCCCAATAAAGCAACCGCTAGGCTAACACGCGCCTTTTGCCCGCCCGATAACGACCCGACTAACTGGTTAGCCTGCGCGCGCAGATCGACCGTTTCTATAACTTTATCGGCTTCGGCACGAGGCAAACCTAACATGGATGCAAAGTAGGCGACGTTTTGGCGAGTCGTAAGGTCTTCGTACACTGCCGGGCTTTGCGTTACATACCCTATTTGACTACGCAATATTTTGCTACCGGCAGGCGCGCCTAGCACCACGAGCTGTCCGCCGGTAATAATTTGCGCCCCCACAATAGTACGAATAAGCGTCGTCTTGCCGGCACCACTCGGGCCAATAACGCCCGTTAACGTTCCACGATCAACCGTAAACGAAACGTCAATGAGTGCTTTCGTAGTACCGCGAGTAACAGATAGATGCTTAGCGGTAACGGCCGCTTCAGAAACCATAAGTATAAGTATATCGCATCCCCGGCTGTAGAGCAGCCGTGGTTTTTATGGCATTTCTTACAGCTTTATCCAAGCCTATGGCAGTAGGCTAAGAATGTTATTAGTTAAAGGAGGAGGTATATACTATGGCAACATCAGGAAAATCACGCCGCGGCTTTGCTGCAATGGACCCTAAAAGACAGCGCGAAATTGCAGCACGCGGCGGCCGCGCCAGCCGCGGCGGCGGCAAGCGCAAGCAACCCGAGACCGCATCATAACCTGCTTGCACGGGCGGTAGACGGCAAACTGCTGTACCTTGCGCACGACCAGCTTTGGTAGCCAATCAGGAGCCTTTACAGGCTCCTGATTGTTTATTCGGCCGGCTCCTCAAGAAACCAACGGACAAACAGCTGCTTACGGACCTGATCAAACAGAACTCCCTCTTTGCTTTGTGGCATTCGGGTAAAACCTTGACGCACGCGCCACATTGCCGCCTCTTGCTTGTGCTGCATCAGCAGGCCTGCCGTACGGCCTAAACGTGTAACCATCGCCCGGTCGCCACTCCCCATACTGCCAGTATGTTTCAGCAACTCGTGAGCGGCGCCAATAGCGGTATATTTATCGGGAGCCCAAGGAATGCCCGCTTTCTTGTCATTAACGACATCCCTGGCCAGGCCTGCGGCTCCGCGCACCATTGCCAACCTGCCCATAACCTTATAGGTAGCACGACGCGCCACCGTCGGCTGGACGCCTTCTACGTAAGGCTGCTCATCCCCTAAAAGGTAAGGGGATAGATCTTCCGCTACATCATCAAGTACAGTGTCGGCCGCCTTAATCAGACCAACAGCGTCCGCGGCGCCCGGGTTGTGCAAAGCACGTTTTACGGTAGCCAGCCCATAGGCGATAGTCAGCTCGCCGACATGCATAACTTGGCGAACATCATGCTCGTTACGTCGCCTTGCTTGCATGCCCTCACGAAAAACATACGGTAGCTTATGGTAACAGCCGGTCACGGCTTGATCAATAATCTCGTCACGGCAACCCTCTAGTTGCCGACTGTATAAAAATGCCTCTGGCAGTGATGCTGGCATACGTACCCTCGTTTAAATACCCATGGTATCAAACTGTACGTGACCGACAAATCTAAACGTATTACTACTCGGTAATTGTCGTGTCGCGCCAAAAAGCAACGTAGTTACTAAAGTCTTTACCAACACGCTCAATAGCGCTTGCCTTGAGGTCGGGGTATGCCCACGCGCTATCGTTGCTCCAGCTGCCGCCCTCGCCGACATCGTAATATTGGCACGTACCCTTCCAGTAGCATGTGTAGGGCGTTTGACTTGCCCGCAAGTACTGCCAGTTAACTGACGATGGCGGAAAATACCAATTGCGCTCTATAAAAATGAGATCGCCCTTCGGCGCCTCGGCAATAACCGTGCCGTTCCATACTGCCTTCATCCTAGCCAGTATACATGACACTTAACATGTTAACTAAAAACAATCTCTTGGGGTGGCCGTCTGCCGAATGATCTTCGGTTTTGTCCTCTACTGCTCGCTGCGCGCACTCGCATGGTCGCGCAGGTCGTTGACAATCTGCTTCAAAAGCTTTGCTTCGGGACTGACGCTTACAGGTTTGTCGAAGGGCATAAATGTCCGCCACAGTAGCGCCTCAGTCGGGTTGCCGCCCAGCGTCGCTAGCTCGTGTCCAAACTCGGCATTCATTGCTCGATCTTCTCGCCCGCTATCGCCCGTATGTTCTAAAAGCAAATGTGCGGCAGTAATAGACGACAGCCTACTAGAGATTGGCTGCCCATCGTTAACGTCAACGGCCGCTTCTATCGCCCCATGCGCTACCGCTATTCTGCCCGCCACCCGATACATAACGCGCAGCGCATCCATAGCCGGTACGCCATCTACATACGGCACACCATCCTTGCCAACTATATACCGATGCACTTGCTCCGATATGTCCAATAAATCTTCATGGGCCCCGTCCAAAATCCCGTACGCTTCATTTACATCATGCACAGCAAGCGCATAGCGTGTCGAGGCCAGTCCGTATGCAACCGCCAATTCGCCATGCTGTGCGTGCTGGCGTGCATCAAGCCGGCCAGGATCTATTTGACGGACACCCTCCTCAAAATATCTATCTGCATCACTAAAACGGCCATCAAGAGCATCCGTAAGTAACCGTACCCTGAGTTCTTCAGCTTGCGGACTATATATAAATGATTCAGGAAGCGATGACGTCATGGCGCGATATCCTTATGCTTATATAGTCATGGTATACAAGGCCGCACGACAAAACAACGTAGTTCTAACAAGGTGAAGCGTCGTTTGCTTGGTGGTGGAGCATGGCGGATTCGAACCGCCGACCTCGTGCGTGCGATGCACGCGCTCTAGCCAACTGAGCTAATGCCCCAGGTTAACGGGTTTATCATAAAGCAAAACGTATCGTTTTACTAATACGTGGTAACCGATTCTGCTAGTGCGCGAAACGCGGCATCGGCATCGTGCTGCTGCAGTTCTTGGAAGGGGTCGCCACCCGCTTTCATAAGGCGGCCGTTGTGTACAGCCGTTAAACTAATATTGCCAACGTTTGCCGAATAGTCATGCATATCGTATTGTGCAGACTCAACCAAATTGTCCCGAGGGATAGTCACTTGCCCGCCCACACGGTAGCCTAGGCGCGAAGTTACCACCGCCAACCCGTTACCTGCCATAGACAGTAGTATGCGTTGTCCATACAAGCCCGCTGCTTCTGCATCGGCAGCTTCCGCTTCGTACAGCTGGTATACTTTAATGCCCGGATAGTCGATATACGAGCCGACCCTAGCCCTGGCGTCCACCACAGCTCCGTGGCGCGTCCGTGCCATAAGTGTTCGTCGGTAACCATCGCTAGCAATGGCTAGCCCTGGGAATATAGCACCATGTACGGGCGCGGCATTGCCCGTAAGCTCTCTTTGTATCATAAGATACTTATATAACTACAAAAACTATTTTTTCGCAATACTACCAGGCACTTTGTGGCCAATGTGTACCAGTTCCCAATTGGTAACTTTTATTTCCAAATCTTTGCCAAAACCCACGCCCTTGCCGCGCAGTGCCTTGCCATCGTCGTCTAATATAAGCTGGGCGGCACCATAATACAGCGCACCCTTGGCCGAGCTACGGGGCGAATTTTGGCTTTGGTAGCTGCCGGTAGCAATACGGCCATCCAGCGTAAACCGCGCCATCATGTATGAACCTTCGGTGTTCGGGATACTTTCGGCAATCAGCTGATTACCCTTCCGGTACAAGGTTACGTAATGTTCAGTAAGCGGCAAGCTATCGCTCTTATCCGCATATATATAACTGCTACGCCACACCCCCGAAAAATCATAATCGTTCGCCATGATCATTGCTCCTTCTGTATCATTATTGTATCAGTAACGTCCTAACCATAGGTATTACAATTTTCACTTTACTTGGATTCTACCTCTGTACGGGTCTTTACTCGTAGATGCAATCAGTCGTAGACTAAAACCTATTAAACACCTATGCCAGTAGCACCATTTGACCCCACTAAGCCAGAAGGGTTCATCATTAGTAACCCCACCCACATTGCGCGCAAACTGCGCGCAATGGTTGCGGCCGGACCTCAAAAAATATACTATTTGTTCGACTTTGACCGCACGCTTACAACCAGCAAATACACCGGCAGCGATGTTACCACCTGGCATATACTGCACGGGCTACTGCCCGAGGCCGGTAAAAAGCAAAGCGCCGCTATCCGCAGCAAGTACCTGGCTATGGAAGCTGGCGGCTTACTGTCGGTAAAGGATACGCTCGCGTGGTCGTCGTCCGAGTTAAAACTGCACGGCACGCATGGCACAAACATTAAACAGCTAGAGGCAGCTGCGCGCACCATAGCCTTGCGCGATGGCGCCCGCACCCTATTTACAGCCTGTCAAACGTACGATATCCCAACGGTCATATTATCGGCCGGGGTCAGTGATGTTATAGAAATCATCGCCGATGAACACCGCATTTCGCCCACTATTATTCTGTCTATCAAGCTTGTGACTGCCGCCGACGGCAGAGTTATTGGCTGGCAACGCGGCAGCATGGTGCACACCTTAAACAAGCGCGAAAAAGCCAACCGCAGGCTCGCAAGCTTACGCGCTGAACGGCCCTATACTGTACTTATTGGCGACACGCTAGAGGATGCCAACATGGCAGACGGCGATGACACCGTCCTGCGTATTCGCGTGTGCGATGTTTTAAAGGAGGACGAAGATAACCCGGTAGACTACTTACAGCAGAGTTTCCGGGCTGGCTACGACATGGTCGTAGAGGGTAACTTAGAGCCCGTCGTCGCCCTAACGCACTGGTTACATAACCAGCCCTAGAACTTAATCTATTTTATCCAGGCTAACCGTGCCGGTGTGCACACTGGCCTGCTTTAGGTCTTTATCGTGCTGAACGCCCGCCCACTTGCCCGCCATGCGCTGGTTAGCTGCATCTACCTGCAACTGAAACGTACCAGTAAACATAGTCCCGTTATAGCTGCCGGTCGGCGAGGTATGTTCCTCCCAATTGCCCGAAGCAACCCTGCCATCTACCGACATACGAACCAACAAACTTGACCCTTCGTCGTTTGGCACGCTTTCAAAGAGCAGCTGGCTGCCGCGTTTGTAGGCTTGCAGTTCAAACTCGCCCGAATCGTGGCCATTATGCGCCAGGCTCGGGTAGGTGTACTGACAACGCCATTTGCCAACAAAACTATCGTTTGTGTTAGTCATGCCCACTCCAAATCCAATTTCTACCAATTATTCTATCATGGTATTATATCTTCCCATGCCCAATCTAAGCCCTATCGAATTTACCAACACACTATTGAAGCCGCTGCGTGCGGACCAAACCGCGTTCCATTTTATGGGGTTCGCGGGTGTCTACCCACCCGACCGGGAGCCACATGCGGCGCTACGCCACGGCGGTGGTGATGCCGCAATAAAAAAATACATGCCGTTTCAAATAACCATGGGGCAAATTATACGGGAAAATGGCACAAGGATAGAGCGGCTGCGTGTCGTGCCAGAACTTGGACAACCTAGCTACGACGGCGAGCACTACGACCAAAAAGATCTAGACGCCATTCTAGAAGAATCCGCCGGTGCAGCCAAGGAGGGCGTAGCCGTACGTACCATCGGGTTCGCGGCCTGCAGTAAAATACTCAAACAAGCCCCGCCCATATGTGCGGGGTACGCCCAACGGTATCTAGGCGGCGTAGACACGCACGACCCCAAAGCAAGCTTTTGGTCGATACGGCAAACTGCCAAAGACGGCAACGAAACCGTGCAAACTATAAACGTCATGAACTACCAAAGCCACATATTTCAGGGCCACGAAATACACAGCCAACCATTAGAACCAGACCTTCTTGCATACGAAGCCCTAGTACGCACATTTTACACCGACTACGCGACACCCTTGTAGTTAAAAGTGCGCTTCATACGTTCTAAATAATCAAACAGGGCTACGCTTTTTATAATTGCTCAGTATTCCAAAAATCAGCATCGCGGCAACTGCCGCAAAAATACAGAGTGCAATACCCAAAAAATACATAGACAATTTTCCAGATGTCGAAAAAGCACCGGCGAGCGGGGCAAGTATAACGTACGGTAGCTTCTGCAATAGAGAAAGCGTAGATAAAGCCGTGGCCCGATGGGACGACGGCACTTCGTGCTGAATAGCATCATTGAGCCATGGCTCGACTAAGCTATTGACAATAAATATCAACAGAAAGGCAATCAACCCTATCTTGCCGATTGGAAAGGATGCCAGCAAAAAGCCAGCGCCCATGCATAATGCAAGTAGCACGAGACCCTTCTTCTCACCAAAAAACCGACGCAATGCGCTCAATTGTGTTAACGCTACAATAGCAATGACGCCAGCTACCGCATTAATGACAGCTTGAGCATTAGCCTTATAGCCAAACATATCAAGTATCAATGGCTTAATGACTCCCAGGTCAAAAGCGTAGCCAATGCCCAGTACCACCAACGCCATAAAGGTATATAGCCACATATGACGTCGAAAAAGGTAGTGCATGCCGTCGATATTTTGGCGAACATAGCCTGTGACACTCAAGTCTTTTGTCTTTGTATGCACTTCCTTGAACGTAGAGGCGATTATCAGCGCTAAGAACGTGCCGACACCAGCCAGGATAAAAGGCAGACGAAATTGCACCACATACAACAGGCCACCAATTAAAACACTGGCGATCGTCACTGCGTGCATGATCTGAAACTTACGTGCAATCACTGCATCCCAAAGACCCGATTTGCCCTCGGCATCAAGACTGTCGTAAACAAGCGCGTCATCCGAGCCCGAAACAAGTGCCATACCGACTGTAAACATAACCATGCCTACTAGTATGTACCAATAGGCCTGGGCGAAACCCTGCACTAACCAGCCTGCACTCATAAGCAGCAAACCAAGCTGCAATTGGCGCTTGCGCCCCAACATATCAGCTAAAGCGCCCGAGGGTATTTCGGCGATCAACCCGACACCAAACACAAGCCCGTCTAAAATACCAATCTGACGATCGGACATATACAAACGGTAAAAATAAAGCCAACTGCCCGTAACAAACCACAAATTTGTTAGCGCGGTCAGTATGTATAGCTTTGTTACATTTTTAGTTGCAATCGACGGCACGGTTTTCTCCATCATAGCAGATAGCCAATTAACAAAATAAAAACCCGAGATTTGTTTCTCGGGCTTTGTAGGACATTAAGATAACTTTTGACGATGATCCCGTGGATGATATTCGAGCTGTGTGAGCTCTTGGACGAGTCGGCCTTGCCCGAGGAGGCAATGCTATAATGCGGTTAAGATGTCAAGAAAAAGGTTGCCCGCAGAGCAGATAAGAAAAGAGCTCCTTAGGCAATTAACCGTTCGGAACTCTCTTCGTCTTAATGCTTAGATTGTAGCACATTCGTATCGTAATGACAATTCGTTCACGCGCACAGGAAGGCATAAGGAGTAGTTAGAATGATAGAATCCAGAAAATTTACAAGAGAAGGCAGAGAATGGGAAATCCCTGACGCTTTCTACCGCGTCTCAATCAAGGTAATTATCAAGGATGGTCACGATCGACTACTCGTCGTTCAGGATACAACTGATGGATCATGGGAAATACCGGGCGGCGGGCTTGATAATGGCGAAACCATAGAACAAGCCGCCAAGCGGGAAATTCGAGAAGAGCTGGGCGTAGAACTGGTTAAGTTTAGTGATGAGCCTGTAGCCATGACGCTAGGACTTCATCCTAATAACTACATGACATTGATGCTGTACTATCAGGGAGCTCTTTCTGGGCATGACTTCGCACCTGAAAGTAAGTTTAAGTCGCAATTTGTTGTAAAGGAAGAGTTCTTAAACCTTAAGATGATGGCTGACGAATTACCGATTAAACAACACACCGACAAAATTTGGCCGTAAGTGTAAGTATGTATGAGTTTGCGATAACCAAACTTTTGGTACTAAAAAAATCTACAGTTGTATCTGTAGACTTTCAAATCATACTGGTGGAGCATAGGAGACTCGAACTCCTGACCTCTACACTGCCAGTGTAGCGCTCTAGCCAACTGAGCTAATGCCCCAAATGTTTAAAAAGCAGCTTAGCTATTATAGCCAACTCTTGCTGCACGTGCGTACCGGAGCACATTATAACACAAACGCCTCTATAGTCACTTCTTTTCGTTGGTTTACCAGCAGTCCGTCGATCCACGTACGTTTTGTAAAAATGCTCCTTTGGGATACCTGTAACGATTGACCAGTACGCCTCTAGTACACATGGATCCTGATCCGCCCTACACTGAACGCGTGCACGAAGTGATTCGATTTGAATTGCATAGCACCTTTCAAGCAGTCCAATGTATATACCGATAATCTCAGGGCTTGAACTGCCGAGAGAAAGTCCTCGATAACTTCTCCACTTTGAACCTTCGCCTAAATAAAGCATGGCTAGAGCTGCCTTGAGCGTACTTATATTGCCTTCCTCAAAAATATTTATATTTGCTGTCTCGATGCCAGCCAACATCGTTGCGTAGATTTCTTTATTGCGTACAACCGCTTTACCCCTGGCAATCTGCAAGTGGCGCGCGTTCAGTTCTTTAATTCGCTGCATATGACCTTCGGGCATTTCCACATCTTTACAGATATACGATAACGAGCTATTGGCAAGCACAAGGCCCAAATCATTCCGAATCTCACTAAAGGTAGCGCCTTGCGCGCGTAAATGTCTGATGCGCTCCTTTTGCAAATCTGAAAGTTTCATGGGCACATTAAAGCATAAGCTCGCCAGAGTTGGTAGGTGGGTGGAAAAAGAGTAACTATTCTTAACCTAGATTCCGGCTCGGGGGCCGGAATGACGAAGGGTTAAAAGATAACGTCGTTAAAAAATGCGTTTTTTGCGGGCAATGGCGACAACCAGTATGTTCACGAGTACCACGAAAAGATTAAGGACAACAAACGCCCACGGCTCGTGCTGCAAGGGCAAGTTAATATTCATGCCATACAAGCCGTAGAACATGCTTGGCAGCATGATTAACACGGTCACAATCGTTAGGATTTTAATGGTACGGTTTAGGTTGTTGCTACTAATGCTGGTGTACGCTTCGCGGATGTGGATAATGCTTTGCATGTTGCTGTTACAGGCTTCGATGCTTTGTTCGTTATTCAACAGCAAGTCCTCGACAATGTCTTGGTCCTCGGCAAATAACGGCATGTAACGGCCTAGTAGCAGGCGGCGGAGTGTGGCATTGGTGGGCATTAGGCTGCTTAAGAACTCGTTTAGTTCGTCCTCTATAATCACAAAGTCAATGAAATCTTGGTTCGATATTTCGTGGCCCCTTAGGCGCGAACGGATAAGTTTAATCTGCTTGCTGGTGCGAGAAATAAAGCTGTCGTACTGCTCGGATATTTGCTGCAAAATAAGCAAAATAAGCTTGGCGCGCTGGGTAGTCGCAAACGAAATCTTACCGCTCATAAAGCCACCAAGGGCCGGAATGCGCACCTGTGCAATGGTAACAACGAGCTCGCCGCTAAACACAAACAACAGTGGCGTCGTGCCCATGTCGCCTTCGTCGGTTTTGTAGGCAAAGCGCACAAATATGTAGCTTTGCTCGCCTTCTTTTTCTAGGCGGGGCATTTCGTCTTCGTCCAGGGCGTCTTGCAAGTGGCCTTCCGTAAGGTTAAAACGCTGTACTAGCAGGTCTATTTCTTTTTGGCTCGGCGCCTCTACATATACCCAACAGCCTGGTTTGTAATCGTCTAGTTCTTGCACCTGCGTGCTGCGCAGGCTTTTAAAAAAGTATTTGATCATAGCGTTTTTGTAACTCTTACCTAACTAGCAGTATACTCCGTAGATGTCATTCCGGCGAAGGCCGGAATCCAATCAATATCATTCCTACAGCGTAAATATAGAAGGACTCTTCTATTTATTCGATTGGGTCCGGGATGACGGGTTTGTAGTGGCTAAAAAATCTTTCAACTTTCCCATGGCGTCGGTGCGGTAGGACGTCTTGGCATATTCGTCCTCGCTCATTTCGGCACGGGTAATGTCGTACCCCTTGTTGACGAATATAGGGTCAAACCCAAAACCGCCGGTGCCTTTGGGCTCGTTGGCAATACGCCCGTGCATAACACCGTCAAATGTACGGAGCGTTTTGCCGTCGTAGTAGCCGTAGCACACATCGCCCCGCGCATCTTGGCTGGGCAGCGAGTGTGCTAGTTTGCGAAGGCCGTCGTAGCCTATCTCCTGAATAAACCATTTTACGAACGGGCCAGGCAGCCCGCCCATGGCAAGAAATGTCAGTGACGCATCTTCTACAAGCACTGGCTTTTTGAGGATGTCGTATGCCTGGCGAACCTTGTGTTCAACAATTTCATGTAGGTCTAGCGACTGTAATTCGTCTAGGTCTAGTTTGTGGTGTGTAATTGGGTAGCCCAGCCACTTGGCCAAAAAATCGGCTTTGTGTTGGTTACCAGTAATAAAAGTAAGCTGCATGCCGTTAGTATAGCGCACGCGGGGAGCCTACGATTCTTGCGTGGGTTGAGGGGGTAACATATCTTCTGTTACAGCTTTCCAAAATTCTACCGTTTTTATGCCAATGCTGGGTGGTAGTAGGCCGCTTAATTTATGGTTAACTGTCGATGCCCCCTTACCCTTAACTTCTTTCATAACTCTTTGCACCAGCCGCTCCAGTGAGTACACGTCTAAATCGCCGACCTCAGCACGAGGGCCCCACTGCTCATCTATGGGCGGATGCGTGTTAAATTTTACAAGCGCTACCCCGCCTACGTGGTGTGCCCAAATAAAATCCTTGCGTAATAGGCTCCACGCTTTGCTGCTTTCGGGGTCGCCTTTGCCATGCTCGCGCCCTATACGCCTAAAATCGACAAGCGTGGCATACACGGGCGGGGGTACGAACTCGCTAGGTAGCGGAAGCGCTCCGTCAGTAGTATCATCCCTGATTGCGTAATGCACCGCGTAGCCCTTTTTACTAGCAGATTGCCCCAAAGCCAATAATCCCTCGCCGTCTAGCCCACGGCGCGAAACTACTAAATAATCAGGAGGATATTCAGTTGCCATTCGCTATAGTACGCTACGCAGTATATTATTTCGTGCTTCGCGTAGATCCCGAACGTATGAGTCAAGCACGGTATCGGTACGCAACTTGGCCTCGGTACCCGCAAAACGTACAGATATCCAGCTGGCGCCATTTGTTTCGTGCTGCCATTCTAGCGCTGGCTCGCGTTTCAAAACAATATCGGCCTCGGCTACGGCCGGGCTGTAAAAATCAACATGGTCCAAGCCGGTTGGGTCATTCGACCCAGGCCGGCGTTCCATAATTTTAATAACCGTAACACCGCCATGTAAGCTCGTTTTCGTCAGGTGCAGCTTAGTAATCCAGCGCTCGTTCATGTAGCGGCCCGTCACTAAATCGCACTTGTCGCGCAGTTCTGCCACCAACCGATCGTGCTCGTTGCGGTCACTTACCTTCCAGCCAACAGCAGTAGGCGCAAGCTCTTCAAAAAAATCCTGATCTTTGCGTGCAGCAACGAGCGTTTCCCATTTGGCAAAATAATCTTTCAGAGCGTCGTCGAGCGTGTGGAGCATATGCTTTATTCTACATTGTAGTTTCGTCGTTGGGCAGTAAATCTTGCACTACTCTCTCCCAAACATGGAGTACGTCCAAGCCGGCATAGTTGGGCATGGAGTACTTCAGTATATCCTTCGCAGCACGCTCCGTTTTACCTGCTATAGTCGGTTTAATATCATCGACGAGCGCCGCTAGTGTGCGAACGTCTAGGCCAGTTACCTGATCCTCTACGCCATAGCGCATATCTTCTGGCGCGGGATATTCCGCAAACTGTACCAACGGCCGATCGCCGGTTAGGAGTGCCCTGACAAAATTGCGTGTCAGCGCATTCCAGCCCCTTACCCCAAGCCGCTCCTTGCCCGCTATTGCGATTGCGGCGAGCTTAAAGTGCTCTACGGTAGCGCGCTCGGGCTGTTCTAGCAGCCCCCCACCCTGCTCTACCATACGTGGTTAGCCTAGTAGATCGATTAGCTTTTGTTCATCTATTTGTGTAGTACCAAGCTTTTCGGCTTTTTGCAGCTTGCTAGCGCCCACATTTTTGCCAACAACTAAGTACGACGTGTCCTTGCCAACCGATGTTTGGAACGTGCCGCCTAATGCCCTAATTTTGTCGGCCGCCTCGTCGCGCCCCAGGTGCTCGAGCGTGCCGGTTACTACAAAGCTTTTGCCGTGCAGCGGGCCACGGGCCTTACTTTCGTAGTGCGGCTTCACACCCAAATCTTCAAATTTCTGTAGTAACTTCTCGTTGTCAGAGTCAGCAAACCAGGCAAGTATAGCTTCGGCGACAGTCTCGCCAATGCCTTCCACCTGTAGTAACTCGTCTAGCGTAGCATGAGTCAGTTTGTCTATGGAGCCAAAATGTTCGGCTAGGTCTATGGCGGTCTGCTGCCCAACATGTCGGATACCAAGGCCATATATAAAGCGCGGCAGCTCCGGTTTTTTGGCGGCGGCAATGGCAGCAATAAGATTGCTTGCAGATACCTCGGCAAACCGGTCCAACCCGAGCACTTGCTCTTTGGTAAGCGCATATATATCTGCCATGTCTTGCACGAGTTCAGCGTCTACAAGTGCAATAACGTTTTTTTCGCCAAGGGTATCGATATCCATTGCCGACTTACTAGCGTAATGAATAACGGCGCGTTTTAGCAGCAGTGGGCCGGTTGCACCCTGCACACGGTACACGGCCTCGCCCTCTGGCCGTTCAAATGCTAGTTCGGGATACTGGCGGGCTAGTTCCGCCTCCATGTTAAATGCCTGCGAGGCTTTGGGGCGTAGTTTAGGCAGCACTTTTAGTACCTGCGGGATAATATCGCCTGCTTTAAAAATAACCACCGTGTCGCCAATGCGTATGTCCTTGCGGGCGATTTCGTCGGCATTGTGCAAGCTGGCGTGTTGGACGGTCGTGCCGGCTACCACGACAGGGTCGAATACTGCTACTGGCGTCGCGGCACCCGTTCGGCCAATGCTCAGGACTATATCGCGGACGACTGTCGTTGCCTCTTCGGCTGCATATTTGTAGGCTACCGCACCCCGCGGCGCTTTGCCTACTACGCCAAGCTGCGCTGCCACGGCGCGGTCGTTCACCTTAATGACTAGCCCATCAATATTGAATTTCAGGCTCGCACGTTCTTGCTCCCATTTGTCCGCAAACCGCATGAGGTCGTCGATAGTGGTAAACAAGCCCGGCTCGGCGGTGGCGGCCAGGCCTAGGGCACGTATGGCCTGGTAGGCGTACGTATTTGTCGGCACTTCAGTAAGGTCATCGCGTAATACATCCCAGCCCCGAAACCTGAGCGGCCGTTCGGCGGCGAGTTTAGGGTCAAGCTGCCGGATACTACCAGCAGCGAGGTTGCGCGGGTTAGCATACAGCGGCAGCCCCTCTTTTTTGCGGCGCTCGTTAAGGGCGGCAAAATCTTGCTTATATATAATAATCTCGCCGCGGATTTCGGTACGACCGCGTAACAAGGCGGCATATTGCCCGCCTGCCTGGCGCAAGTGCGTCGGCACACTTTCCATAGTGCGAACGTTCATAGTAACGTCCTCGCCAACAAACCCATCGCCGCGAGTAACCGCCCGTTCAAATACGCCGTCTTGGTACCACAGGGCTACTGCCAGCCCGTCCATTTTAACGTCTACAAAATATTCTGGGGTAGCTTCGGGCGCCAGTTTTTTAATGCGCTCCGCCCATGCCTCGAGCTCTTCGCGGCTAAACACATCGTTAAGGCTGAGCATGCGCGCCGTATGGCGCACCTGCGTAAAACCCGGTAACGGCTCGCCGGCTACTCGTTGTGTAGGACTATCAGGGGTAATAAGGTCCGGGTAGGCGGCCTCGAGTTCAGATAGTTCGTGTTTTAGGCTATCGGCAGCGGCCTCACTCATGATAGATTCATCAAGCACGTGGTAATGGTAACGATAGTCGTTAATTTGCTCGCGCAGTTTTGCAATGCGTGCAAGCGCTGCTTTTTTAGAGGTATGGTTTGTCGATGGCATATATTACTAGTGAAACGTGTTTAAAGTAATGATCTATACAGAGCGTACATGTAACTGTGCGCAACAGGAAACAAAAATATTACAACCAAAAAGAATACCCACGGAGCAGCAGGCGTGATAAACAGCAGGCACGGTACGACAAGCAGTGCAGCAACTACAAACAGCCCGAACGGCATAAGTAACATCCGCCACACCACTGCAAACCTGCGGGCACGAACTAAATCGCGTGCCGAACGCAGCGCACGCATTGGCTCCATATCCGGTAAGGTAGCAATATAGAGCCCGAATACTGTGGATGCAATCATATATAAGGACAACACCGTAAGCATCAGCGACAAGGGCGCCCACAACAAATGCTCTGGCAACGAAGTGGCAAGCCCATTGGCGGTAATAGCCCAGTACAAACCAACACCAAGCGCCATGGGCAGGAGCTCCAGCACAATAACAGCCGACACCAAAACGTACGGCACAAGTGGATACATACTCCTGTAGAATGCATCGCGCAGCACAATGCGCTCGGTACCGCTGCCATATGCCTGCCTGAGTGCCCAAATAACCGCAAGACTGCCAATAATAAGCAACACTACCTGATATATACCGCCAGCCCCATTGCCACCCTGGCTTGTCAGTCCAAACATATATACGAACAAGGTCAGGCTATCGCCTATGCGCGATAGCGTATCGCCACCCTGGGTTGCAACCGTTGCCTTAGTTTGTACAAGCTTGTCGTAGCCGATTAGCGCACCGGCTAGCGCCACCTCAAGCAATGCAAAAACGAGAACAATGCCCAGAAACAACCTGTAGTGCCGCCATAGCACAACAAGCGCCTGTTTTATAAGTGCGAACGGGCCGGGTAGCTTAGCCACATCATCACGCACGACACCACGTTCTAGTTGAAACGAGGTATGCTGCTTGAGCGGTGTCGGCGCCATTTTTTTTGCAGCTTTTTTAGTAGAATTTTTCTTACGCGTGGGCGGCTTTGCCATAACTTCCATAGTTTAGCACGATAATCACCACAGGAAGCCTAACACTCACACTTGAGTGCCCAGCACGTCTTTGTGTGAGGAGCGGAGGGAGCCGTACTAAAGTACGGAGAGTGAGCACCAGAGCGCAAAGACGTGCTGGGTGCCAAGAGCGCCAGTGTAGGGCGAACTTGCTTCGACCGGAGCTGGTGCGGTGTGAGTGTTAGGGCTAGGCGTGGGTGTTCATTTTGCGTAGCCGGGCTATACGATCCTCGATAGGCGGATGGGTACTAAGCAGTCGGGCCAAGCCGCCGCTCTTTAGCGGATTCGCAAAAAACAAATGGGCGGTCGCGGTAGTTTGCTTGCGCATTACCGAACCGTGGTCACGTATTTTTTCGAGCGCACTGGCCAGGCCCTCTGGGTAGCGCGTCGTAAGAGCGCCGGTGCTATCTGCCAAATATTCGCGCTGGCGTGATACCGCAAGCTGCACAAGCGTTGCTACCACTGGCGCGAGTATGGCAGCCGCAATGCCGAGCACTATAAAAATCGGGTTTGGTGAACGGTCGTCATCACCGCCCCACCAAAACGAATGCATAATAATGTCAGCGATCAGCCCAATAGCGCTGACGAGCCCAAACACAATCATAGACACCCTAATATCGTAATTTTTTACATGCCCCAGTTCGTGCGCCATGACTGCCTCGAGTTCGTCATCGTTCATAATATCCAGCAGCCCGCGGCTTGCCGCAACAAGGGCATGCTTTGGGTCGCGGCCGGTCGCAAAGGCATTGGGCGCTGGGTCTTCTATAACATATACCTTTGGCATGGGCAGGCCGGTCGTAATACTCAAATTCTCGACAGTACGGTACAAACGTGGCTCCTCACGCTTCGTTACCTCGTGGGCGCCGTTAAGGGCTACAGCCAATTTAGCTGCGGCAAAATATTGGATCAACGCATAGGCACCCCCTGCAACAAGCGCCAAGGTAAAGAACGATGGACTGCCATATATATTGCCAAGAATCCAACCCAATGCGCCAATAATAAACGCGAACAAGGCAATAATAAGCCATGTTTTTCGTTTATTCGCTGTGATTTCTGAATACATACTATTTGCCTTTAATACGTGCCTGCTCCTGCACGCACTCTGCCCCTTATACTACCCCAGATTATTTCTCGTTAAAGTCAACGTCTACTGCTTTGTTTGCGGCAACGGTTTCGGATTCATCCAGTTCAAAGTATTCCTTGTCTTCTGCAAAGTGCAGTATGCCGGCGAAGATGTTTGTAGGAAACGTTTTGCGCTTAGTGTTAAAGTCGCGCACGGTGCCATTGTAAAAACGGCGGGCAGCCATAATTTTGTCCTCGGTGTCGGTTAGTTCGGCTTGCAGTTGCTGGAAGTTCTCGGTTGCGCGCAGTTGCGGGTAGTTCTCGGCAACGGCAAACAGGCTTTTTAGGGCTTGTTCAAACTGGTTCTCGGCCTTGGCAGTATCTTTAACGCCTTGCGCATTCAGCGTGTTTGCGCGGGCTTCGGTAACTTTCTCGAATACTTCTCGTTCGTGCTTTGCATAACCCTTAACGGTGTTCACAAGGTTCGGAATAAGGTCAAGGCGGCGTTTTAGTTGTACCTTGATATCGCTCCAGGCTTCTTCTACTTGCTGGTTCAAACGTACCAGCGCGTTGTACATGCCGACCAAAACAAACACAATAACGACAACAATAATGCCGATAATAATCAAAGTCATAATATGTAAATGGGTACTCCTTATAGTAGTACCTATAAGTATACAACACTTACACCAGATGGCTGCACAGTAATACGGCCATTTATTGGCCTATTTTGCAGGATTAATCAACCCCAAGCTCGCGTCTTGCCGCAGCCACCTGCTGATGCATATAGTCCACTGATGCTTCATGTGTCAACACATACTGATTGCCTTCGGCACCCGCCTGGATAATCCAGCTGGCAATTCCCGCACATACACCTTCATTATCTGGCCCGAATATGCGATCGCCTATTGTAGTTTCAACCCATCGCTGTGGCTTGTGGTCGCCCGGCATCCAGTGCTCGACTATGACAGACGTATCGTGCAACTGTGTGTCATATAGGAACAAGGTATTACCCGGCTCTTGGGCGCGCCGCAATATAGTATGAAGCTGCGTATAGCGGTCGCGAGGATTGGGCAGCAGCTCCGTTAACGTTTCACTGAACGCCGCCCTGCCAATACAAGCTACGAATGCGCACTCGCCGGCAGCAAGACGCTCGCGCAGGCGAGCTCCGCGCGCTTGACGGAGCGCCAAGCTTTGTTGTGATCCATCTTCCGTAAGTGGCGGCTCGCCACCCATTGCCCCGTGCAACTTTCGCAGATGTTCCACGACCGCCGCTCCATACGCAGGCGTTTGCCATACGGCCGGCACAAAACGGCCAGAAGCGACAACTATACGTGACGCAGCTTGCTCTTCTTCTGCGCAAAGGGATGCCATTCTGCCGGGCCTTTCCCTCATACTGCTCGTATCAACGCCTAACGTCGTTCGCTTTTCGGTCATGTAGCCCCCTCCGTTGCAAGTTCAGTCTACTATGGCGCACCTAGTGTCCAAAAGCAAGAGCGGCTTGACCTCTTATACAGAAAGTACATTATGTTGTGTTTTTTGTATTACCTTAGTAAAGTTAAGAGCTTTTTAATGTGACGATTATATACTCTACAAGTCTTTTGACATACAAGGGGAGTTCTTATGGTGCATTGCATTATTTGCAAACTACTCGTACCGCTATCCGACACGACAGCCGGATCGCTTTATGCTGACGGCAGCCAGGCATTCGCGTGCAATAAGCACATCACCGAACACGTACGCTGGACAATCGACTGGGCCGCATTCGACATAGAGCAGTACGCTGCCAGCGAAAACGTAGGCGGGCAGACAATATGAAAGTAGCCACGTCAACCCGACTGTATGTAGATGTACGACCACTAAAAAAGGGCGATACGCTCAGCTACGACCTTAGCCAGCACTTGCCGCGACGATTAGTAGTCGGCACCGTTGTTATTGTAGCCGACAATCCACCGGTGTTTTTATCTGTCCTGCGCAAACGCCTGGCACGACTGCAGACCGACATTGAACGCGAACGAGCCCGCACGCTAGATCGTCACAAACGATTGGGGCTGACACACGCATTACAGCGTCTTACTACCGCACGATTCACTACTAAGTCAGCCATGGATTTCCCGGACCCGGATGTCCTATGCATTACACCACACGACCTTTTGGCTCGACATATAGCATGCTCAACTGTCTATGTTAGTGTTCCACTTACCGATGCCCAGCTGCGCGCCGGGCTTGATTTGCTCCGCCCTGGCGGTTTACTAGCAGTGTATGGGGAGTGGTCGCCGGAGTATGAGCGTATTGTGAACGAGTATCTCGGCACAGATACATAAGTATCCGTTGTTGCAATTTCGGCGAGGCTTCGAAACAATACCATTATGAGTAACGATCAGTTTTCAAAACTTTTTACCTATATGCAAACAATTAAGGCAGATATTGATGCAGTCGAAACACGCCTAAAGACCGACATCAATCGTGTATATAATTTGGTTGACGCAGACCTAAAACAACGGGAAATTGACGAACAAGAACGATTAGCGACAAACCACCAGCTCGATAGGCATCAGCGATGGTTGCAGGAGTTGGCCCGGAAAACCGATACGCGACTTTCGACCGAGAGTTAAGGTGGGCGCTGAGGGACTCGCTCCACTTCGTTTCGCTCCTTCACTGCGGCGTGCTCGAAGCAAGCTTCTTGTGATAAATGGCGCTGAGGGACTCGCTATTGACCTAGCCCTTTCGGGCATATTGCTCGCTCACGGCTAAAGCCTACCGCTCGGCCAAGCTAGGAGAACAGCATATGCCACCGGCATATGCTGCCCCACTCCCCTTCGGGTCGTGGGTGCGAGTCCCGGCACTCAGCCAAGAAAAAAGACCTACCTACGGTAAGTCTTTTTTCTTGGTGGGCGCTGAGGGACTCGAACCCCCGACCCTCTCGGTGTAAACGAGATGCTCTAGCCAACTGAGCTAAGCGCCCGCACTATTTTAGGCGGCAGGCCGCCATAACTTCCGTATTATAGTAGAAATACACCCTGAAGGCAACAGCCGTAACGGTCGCCTCTTAGATGTAATAGGCTCAAGCGGTCGCGGCACAAAGCCCTCCGCATACTGCGCCCATACGCCATTTTCTATAAACCTGCCTGCATTAGCTAAAAATTGAGCGGCAAAATAGCCGCGCAAAGCGGAGGTGGTTATTTCTCCCAGTGAACGCGTCAGCCGAGCCTGCGTTTCACTACTGCTTTGGTGCATAAACATACGATTTTTCTCGCTATATCTATGCACGCCGTCGGGATATCCCGTGCCATCAAAGGTCCCATAAAATGATACCCCCAAGCCTGTAGACTCTATAGGACACCGTACAATACCAATTTCGCGTATGATACCTCCTGTAGCCGCCGCCGACAGACGATGCATTTGCCGTACCGCAGCCACCCGGTCAGTCTCTACTAAACGATGAAGCGCACTCACACCTATAAACAACCCCAGCATTGCTGGGGGTTTGAGTTCATTCAACATTTCGGGCAGTGGACCATTAGTAACAACCACTAATCCCTCTAACGACGGTTCAGGTCTTCCTACCGGCAGCAGGCGCTCTTCAGGTGACAGCGGCGTCAGCATATTCAGCCTATAGTATCGACCGTTCGTCAAAATATCAAGCGAAATTCTGACATAAAGTAAAGTAAAAATATGCTAAGTATTGCAATTGCGTGTACTTCGTTACCAAACGTTTGTATGGTAAAATAACCCCTGACGCGCGAGTGCTGTAATTGGTAGCCAGGCCAGCTTGAGGTGCTGGTGCCCGCAAGGGCGTGGAGGTTCAAGTCCTCTCTCGCGCACCAAAGTAAGATCCGGTCCTTTTGACCGGGTTTTGTTTTTGGAGACAGGCCATTTTCTGACCCCTAGCAATTGCCCATGCTAACATATGACTATGTTAGATAAAAAATTACAGTTGAAAGACGGCCAAACAATAGCCTTGATCGGTGATTACCCACAGCTTCCAATAGCTGCGCCGCAAGTCAAGGCAAGTAATGCCGACGCAGTAATTGTGTTTACTGTTAACAAAGCGGAGTTGCACCGAAACCTCAATGTGCTCAAGACTGCAGCCGAAAATAATAAACTCACCTGGGTTGCATACCCTAAGGCCAAGCTGCTGGATACTGATATAAACCGCGACATCATCCGGGCAATAGCTAACGAAAACGGCCTTGACCCTGTCCGCCAAATCGCTCTTGATGAAACATGGTCGACTTTGAGACTAAAATCGTTAACGAGTTAAGTAGATGGTCTGTCGAGTAGCTTCTGGTGCATCAACAGAATGCTGTCACAAATGGCGTTCCACCTAAGGTCGCATTGGCGCACCAATAGATAGTTAGACCCTTATTTATTAGGGTCTTTTATTTTCTATAGATTTCCCGACGGCGACCTACCTTTACGGCAAACACAGTAACGGTCTTAAGGCGACGGGTCATCGCATGTTCACGCCGCAGCCCAATGGCAATACTAAGTATGCGAGCGGCTTTGTGGTCGCAAAATTCGCTAGTAGCTAGCCAAAATGAGCACGGCGTGCTGCCCGAAACGCCTGGCACCGAGTAGTAATTAAATTATATTTACAGTATAGTGATTCGCTATGCCCATTCTAGAAGCCCATCCAGATAACGAACACTTTGGCCTGTTCTTTGTAGGCCGCAAGCGCGAAGTAAAAAGACTCAATCAAACCTTACTAGCGGCAACGCTTGGCACGTTGGCCGCGGCGGCGAATGGCGCAGAAGCCAGCGTAGATGTCGAGCCGTTGTTACACCATGTCGTCGCGCGGCATGCACAAGGCGAACTTATCGCAAGCGTAAGCCGCGAGCTTGCCACCGCAGTTGGAGCCGTATTAGGAGCACCGCCATACGAAGGAGATCCCCTGGTGGACCGCCTGGAGCTACTCGTTCGCCAGACAACGGCCGGACACCTTACAACTGTCCAGCTATTGCAAGAGGCAAAAATACTGAAGCCCCTTATTGAGAACGGACCACCATGGTGGCTGACGCACGAGGGCCTCTGCGCCTCCTGGGTCGATGGACAGGTCGTGCCCGATTTCGGCAATATTCAGGGCGATCGAGGCTTCAAGGCCATAGGAAAAAACGTAGTTCGGATTGCACAGGAAGTCGGCGCCGATACGTACACATATCAGATGCCAGTTAGCAACAACACCCCATACTACACGGCACGGCCCAGCATTAGCTCCGACGAACGCCTCGTACTGGGGTTAAAACCCCCGACGGCGCTTTTGACCCCATCGTGAGCGTGCTCTAACGTATTGGGATCGCTACTGCGCGCATAGCTGGCGGGGCGCCACACCATCGCTACCGATGCGCCGGTTTGCCCAATCTAGCGTTGCTTTGTAGCCAAGGTTTGCCGACTGGTGCAGTGTAGTGTCGTGGCCGGATCGTGGCTGTACATATGCTTCTAGGCATGCCTGCGGTGCAAAATGGCTGCTTTCCCTCGCAAGGACTGTCGTACTATCGGCGCACGAGAAGCTTGGCGTATTGTTACAGAAAAACAGGTCTTCCTGGCCCAAAGTTAGCAGCACAGGCACATGGATAGCGCCCGTTACTGCACTACCATCGGTAATGGTTGCTATTTCGCTAGCTGTCCCTGTTTGTTTGAGCGTCTCGTCTAGCGCAATCACATCCGGGTCGGCAAATTTTGCGTTATAAAAATCCGTACCCCGCGTGCCTGGCATTGTCGTTAAATATCCAGGGGCCAACCCAGCACTGGCAAACTTGGCGTCTAGGAATGCCGGGTAGAACGTTGGCGCAATAACCGTGAATGTCTCGGGTGTAAGGTCATGCAGCGAGCCGGTCAAAATAACGCCGTCGACATCGTTATACGTTGCCGCCTCGTAGGCTGCTACCTGCGAGCCGTACGAATGGCCTACCGATATAACCTTGGTAAACGCCGTACCGCCAATTGCCCCGCTGCGCAGCTGCTGGATTAATTGGTGTGCTACAAAAGCTTCAGATTCTGTAGTTAGCACGCTCGGGTCTGCCGGGTGGTCGCTCAGGCCGGCGCCCAAACGGTCTATGGTAAACGTCGCATATCCTGCCTTGGTTGCCGCATCAACATACGAAAATTTCTGCGGTTGCAATGGCCAATCCCAATAATTGTGGTCGTAGCTTAAGCCGTGTTCTAAAAACTGTACTGTTTTGTTGGATAGCGTCCCCTGCCAGCATAGCCATCCCGCTACTTGGTACGACGTTGGATTAGTTGGCGAAACAGTTACCGAACGCGCAACCTGCACACACTGCCGCGCAGGAGCTGCCGAAACCGAAACCGGCCCGATTAAACCGCACAGTAAAGCAGCCATGAGTGCAATTCCTGTATATACTCGTTGCCTTTTCATAGAACCCCCCTTAAAAACATAACCAATGTAGCATACCACGCCTTCACCGCTTATTGTTTTTAATTCTGCTGGCCGTTATGCTTATTTATATTTCGTTGGGAGCATCCGGCGGTACAGCTGCGACCCCGACCCATGGATATAGCCAGCCTGATCGTCATAAGGCTTCATTATTGTCGTAGGTATTGAGACGTTGTATAGTGTGGCCTTATGAATCGCCAACCTATACCCGAAAATTACGGCATGCAGAATTACACAGTAACGTTCGTACCCGAAATTGGCCGCGTAGAAGTAACCGATGCAGCAGGGCAACCCGTGGGTGCGCCCGGCGAGCTCGACCCTGCTACCACCGACGATATTGCAGGCCGGCTAGCAGGCATTAGCCTGGCATTCGACAGGTCCGACGCGCCTGTGCACGTAGCCGCACAGGATGTCCTTATCCACCCCGACCTACATGAGCAGCCAGCTTCCCTAGCCGCTGCCTGCACTGCCCTAGCTGCAGTGCTGCCGCGCGACGCGTTTAACTACATAGGTACCGAACAGACGCCCATTGCGTTGTCGCTTGGCTCGTTCAGCGTAGCCGAACGGCGCGCGCTACCAGAGGAGATACCACGCAATCCGGAAGACATTGAACGCGAAGAAAAAATCGCCCAGCTCAACTTTGGCAAGCTCGACCTAACGACATACGACCACGCAATCGTTACCGTAGACGACAAAAAATTCGCCATCCCGTTCGACAACCCCGACGCCATACTGCTTGCGCGCGCCATTGCCGCCGTTCCTAAAGCAGGCATAGATGACGATATGTTCATTTCCTTCAAGAAACTCGCTCCTCTCGTTTGGGGTGCAATGCCCTATTCCGAACGCGTACTATACGCTAAAAAAGACCAACAGATCTTTGGCAATACTTCGGGACCCATCCGCAAGCGGTTAGACGCACTAGTCAACAGGGCTACTAACCGTATGGGCGTTACCAAACGCACCGTTTTGGCTGATCATTATTGCAGATTGGCAGATGACATCTCGGTAGAGTACAGTACTATGCCTCAAGACGAACACAACGACAACATTCAGGTACTCCCGCTTGACGCTCCAGCAGGAGTAGCAGAACGTATGCGTAAACAACAAGTATCGGCCGAAGACCTAACAGCAGCACATACCGCATTGGCTTATATGACAGAGGGGCAATGGTTCCGGCTAGGCCACCAGCAGGCCGTAGATTTAGTTGAATTTATTATGACCCGAGAGGGCAAGATTGCGTTGCTGGCGGCCATAACCGCCGCCAACGAAGGACCAGGCTACACGGAAGTCTACGAACGGCTACACGAGATAGCGCGCTACAGTCTGGGTGCCTCGTACTACCCAACGCGCAATACAATGGTAATCCGCGGTGGTAGTTGGACATCAGCCAAACACGTCCGCCAGACAGGCACTGGCCCGGCACTCAGTACTACCCGTGCCGATGTCGGCGTTAGTAAGTGGACGCTGCTACATCCTCCAGGCGCGCCGGAGGCTTAATATAAACTGTACCGCGCGGGCAGTAAGTATTAGCATTTTAAGCACACCTACTTTACGATTATAAAGTAATGCTTGGATGCTACGTTCACTCTCCGGCACCCTTCTATATTTTTAATGGCCTCATTGTACTTGGCTTGGCAGTATATTTGTCGCGTTATGGTACGCGGTCTAGCAGCATTACGTGGCTGCGTACGTTCTTTATTTTAAGCGCCACCTACAACATTAGCCACGGGCTTATTCGCTGCTCCCAAAATGCCCACACTTTCGAGCAGCTGCTCGTGCCGTTTACGCTTGCCAATGCGCTGATGATCCCGGTGCTCATTGTCTTTACGCTGCATTTTATTAACCGGCAACAACTGCTCGACAAGCTCTGGATGCGCCTGTTCCTTGCCGCAATAGGCATTGGCACGCTCTATATATTTTGGAATACCGACCTCTTTTTGGTCATGATTTTTCGAAGGCAACGTTGCAGCTTAATAACCATATCATTGCTGCTGGCTCGCAATCGTCACTATTTGGATTCTTACTGCTGGCAGGCTACCTGACGCCAACGATCATCATGGCACGCTATCTGCGCAAAGTAGAAGACCCCAATAAGCGTACCGAGATTCGTATTGTTATAGCAGCCCTTGCTATTTTAGTCATCCCCGGGACGATTCTGGAGGGAATGGTCCCGCTCGTGTTCCACGTTCCCGGCTTTCCGACCTCGCCGTTTACTACTGTTATTACCGCCATTATGCTTACCTATGCCATTACCAAGTACGGTTTGCATGTATTTAGCCTTAACAACCTAAGCGGTAATATTATGCAGATTATGCCGGGCGGTCTTGTAGTGCTTGACCACACTAACACCATCCAATACGCCAACGCCAGCGGCGCTGCAATGCTCGCCTACAAACCCGGGCAACTGGCTGGCGCATCCGCCAAGAAACTATTCCCAAATACGTCTGATTACGAGCAGTTCCAGACCGACGTTTTGGCAAAACTAGGGCCCAATACATCGCTGACCGGCCAAGAGGCGACCCTTGCAACACGCGATAAACAGCCGCTCGCCGTCAGCCTGAATGCCGTAGATGTATATGCCGGCAAAGAGCTTATTAACCGCTTGATTTCCTTTACCGACATTACACGCCTCAAACAAGCCGAAGCCGCCATTGAGGCCGAAAAAGCGAGTGTCGAACGCCAAGTAGTGCAACGCACCCGCCAGCTCCGCGAGGCAGAAGCCCGGTTGGCCGCCTCGGTCCGCAGCCTGCCGTTTGGGTTTGCGGTTATTAACCACGAGGGCGAAATTGTGTTTGCCAACAGCCTCCTCGGTAAACTACTGCATCACCCCATACCAACCGATCCAGCCGAATCTAAAGCTGCACTCAAAGAAATAGCACACAACTTTGCTACCGCAATTGATTTGCTTGATTGTATACATACCACTCAAACCAAAAACCGCTCCATAGAACGCAACATTACCTTTGGCCCGCGTTTTTTCCGCTTTTTCTTCATGCCCGTTATGGCCGGTACGGATGCCCACGCAACAAAGGCCACACTTGGCACTGTATTGATTGTCGAAGATGTGACCGAGGCAAAATCGGTAGAACGATCCCGGGATGAGTTTTTCTCTATTGCCTCGCACGAACTGCGCACACCGCTCACCGCCATCCGCGGCAATACCGATTTACTATTACAGTATTACCCAAAGCAACTCAAAAACACCGACATGCATACCATGGTCGACGACATTCACACCGCCAGCCTACGCCTAATTGCTATTGTTAATGACTTTTTAGACATGTCCCGCCTGGAAATGGGCAAGTTCGTGTTCGATAATAAACCGCTCAACATTGCCGATCTTGTACGGCAAATTTTGCGCGAATACGATGTTACGAGCTCGCACAAAGAGCTCCGCCTAGAGTTAGCCCCAGTTGACGGTCCCGACCCTTGGGTGAGAGCCGATGCCGACCGTATACGCCAGGTACTCATAAACCTTATTGGCAACGCCATAAAATCGACAGCTAAAGGCAGCGTCATTATTAGCCTCGTGCCGGCAGGCACTAATATCCACATTAAAGTTACCGACACCGGCATTGGCATACCCGTCGCATCACAGCACTTGCTGTTCCGTAAGTTCCAACAGGCAAGCAACAATATCCTAACGCGTGATAACACCCAAAGCACCGGCTTGGGTCTGTACATATCCCGGCTGCTTACCGCTGGCATGCATGGCCGTTTATTCTTGGAGAGTTCGGTTGTCGACCAAGGCTCTACATTCGTGTTAGAGCTTCCGTCTACTGCCGCAGCAGGGCCGCACCGCACCTTCGCTAAAAAAGCCTTAAAGCCACTGTACTTATTTCTTACGTGAACGCGCAGTGGTACGCGTGACGGTTTTAGGGCGATTGTATAACCGATACCGACTAAACAGCCGCACGATACCAATAAATGCAATGCCCGCCCACACGGCGTTCAGTACCGCGCTGACATACGCACCGTAACGCACCTGGTATGCCAGTAGAAGGAGTGCGCCGCACACGTTATCGAGCTCGTACAAAAATGACTTGTTTGTCCACTTGCCACTGCTGACCCGGTAAAAGCCAAACAGCAGTAACATAGCGCCCAGGACACCTAGGCCGCAAAACAAAATCGATGCCATGGCCATTGCTCAAGACCTCGGCATGTGGTCGTACAGGTGGTCGAGCGTGTAACTACCCCGCAGGAGCGGCTTAATACTGTCGAGTGTTACGTTCATTTTAACGCCCGGGTTTAGCGTACCGTAAGGGTCGAACACTTGTTTGACTTTCTGGAACAACGCATAGGCCTCGGCGCCGTATAATTTTGCGAGGTAGGGTGCACGCAGGCGACCATCGCCATGTTCACCACTGGTGCTGCCGCCTAGGCTAATAACTAAGTTGTAGTACTCATCGAGCAACCGGAATACCTTTTGCCGGTCGCCAACCTGGCCGAGGTCCAAAAACGGCTGCATGTGCAAATTAGCATCGCCGGCATGGCCCCATACTGCCGCTTGCAACTGGTAGCGGCCAAACAATTGGTACACGGCGTCGAGGTATTCGCGGAAACGCTCCGGAGGCACAATACCGTCTTCTATAACAGGCAACGCCTTGGCATTACCTTCGCCATGGGCTGCCACTGCTGCCGAAGCATGGCGTATCTTCCATAGTCGTTCCTGCTGCTCTGGTTCGGTTTCGGTAATAATACCGGAGGCGTAGTGCTCTAATATTTTTCGGCCCTTCCGAGCGGCTTTTTTCTGGACTCGCTCGCTGGGGTTATCGAATTCGACAAGCAGTACAATTTTAGGGAACGGTTTTTCTATAACGTCTTTCAGCTGGTTCGGGTTAAGCTTATCTACTAAATTAAGGAGTTGGTCGTCGACCATTTCGATAGCGCTGGGCATCTCGGACAGTTGACGTAACTCTAGTACTGCTGCCTGGGCGCGCTCAATATCGTCAAAATAGGCCACAATTAACGAAGTTGAGGGGTTAAATGGCTCTGTCGCCAAAGTAACTTCGGTAACAATACCGAGCGTGCCTTGTGCGCCCACGAATAAGGGGGTCAGGTCAATGGAACCATCGCGGCGTTTTACATCCAGCAAGCAGTAGCCTGCAGAGTTTTTGGTGACAGCTGGACGCAAGCGTTCGATAAGCTCGTGGTTTTCCTCGAACAAGGCATCTAACGCCCTATAAATCTCGCCCTCGAAAGTAGCTAGGCCCAGTTTTTTGTTAAGGTCGCGCTTATTTTGCCGGCCGGTTGCAATGACCTCGCCGTTTGCCAACACCACGCGCAAACTTTTGACAAAATCGCGAGTACTGCCGTATTTAACGCTCTTCTCGCCGCTAGCGTTGTTGCCCACGGCCCCGCCTATGGTGGAATATTCCAGGCTGGCAGGATACGGCGGTAAGAATCGGTCATGTGTATGCAACACCTGCTGCAACTTGCCGTAGTTCGTACCAGGCTCGGCAACCACCACGCCACTTTTATCGTCTAGTTCTAGAATACGGTGCATATGTGCCGGGAACGCCAAAATAATGCCCGCGCCCAAAGCTCCCCCGCTTTGGTCGGTACCAGCACCACGTGCGGTCATAGGGATAACCCTGCCGCGTTCCGCAAGCTGCCACGTAAACCGCGCCGTTTTGCGCACATCGCTCTCGCCCCTAGGGTACACAACCACGGCCGGCGGCACTGTTAAAATACTGCCGTCTGTAGAGAAATAGCGCCTTGCATCCTGAGAGGTCATCACCTCGCCCACTAAGTGTTCTTGCAAATAATGCGCCACTTTACTCATAGATGTATGTCTTTTGATCCTGTCTGAAAAATTAGCTCTAGCAGTATAGTACCATATCTCCGCCACTCACAACCCCCCACCTAGCCCCACCACCCCAAGCCCACTCCCCACGTTCGGTACTCAGCACCAACCCGATTGCTGGAGCTAGCTCATTCCGGAATCAAGCGATAAGCGTGCCCCGGAATAATCTCAATATATAAGGGAGGGGCCGACTGGAACGCAGTGGAAGGAGTTCTTGTCGCGCCGGAATGAGTTAGTGGAAGCAGTCGAGTTGGTGATGCGTACCGAGAGCTTTTTTGGTTACTTT
>DATIHR010000012.1:0-39733 GCA_035480575.1 Saccharimonadales bacterium (SeqCode)
GAGCCATTTTGCGCGATTTATTTTCGAACAAACTATAAATAGCAAATTAACAGAGGAAGAATTCGTAAATGGGACTCTAAGTCCCTTGTGGCTGGGGATGAGGGATTCGAACCCCCGATCACGGGACCAGAACCCGTTGCCTTACCACTTGGCCAATCCCCAATGTCTAAACATTGATTATAAATTGTTAAGGGGGTTCGTATTGATATCGGAGTGAGTATAGCAGATAACAGGGTGTAACGAAAGTTGTTCATACTATCAAGTTGCTTAATGTCAAGTGTTAGTAGTTATGCTTATTCGATTATGATGGTACTCTAAAATGTATGATCGAAATTGGGCCCCTGGCTGGCGTTCATCTATTACACAGCCCGGATACACTGCAACAGATAGACCTGCTACCGCAATACGCTCCGGACTCGAGCACGAGACCGCGTATAGAGCATTTTGATACCGCCGAACGGCACACCATGGAGCTGGCACGCAGCCTAGGCGCGACTATAGTAGAGGTCGACGAGGGCGAGCCGCATCCGACTGGTGCCGCTGTGTATTGGCAAGTCAGGGCATACCCTGCTGCGCATGCAGCGACGCAACGTCTTATAGGTGGCATTCGCGACCAACTTCCAGATATATGGCGGCAGAACGTAGCCGAGCTTACTGACACAAGCCTTGAAGCTGCCTCTATGCAACTAGCAGCCGGTACGCCGATGATGCTGGCGTATACGCCGCTCGACAACGGCCATATAAAGTATCTTTTAGAAGCCGATGACCAGCTTGAACGTTTCTTGTCTTTTGCTGCACATGCCGGCCAACGTATCGACCTATGCGATTTTGAACTACGAGAATTTGTCGAAACGCCGAGTGAGCACTACACCTCCTTCCGTACGGTTGCTGATGCCACCGGCGCCGTGCTCGCAGCAGGCGTTCATTACTCCCGCCATAAGAAAACAGAGCCACGGCGTGTTGTTACCATGGACAGGTTTTCGGACAGCCCATCCGAAAGCCGCGTACGGTATATAAAAAACGCTCTCGAAAATCCAACAAGTAAGTATTATCTAGGAGCCCGTGACGTTCGTTCCAATTCGGCCTGCGGCGGCGCCATTATTGCGCTTATGGGCACCGACCCTAAGCCGCCAAACAAGGAAGAGGTTGCCATACTTGAGGCACACGAGATTGACCCTGCGTTCATCCAACCCCCAACAGCACCCTTGAAAATGGCGCAGCTTATTGGCTCTACTGTAGGGCCGCAGACCCACCTGGTGCTTGGTATTGACTCTATTGGCACGCGTTATGGCGAGACAAACTTCGGCCCAGGCGGTGGCGTCTACGCTGCTTGCCACATGCGCGGCGGCGGCACAACGCCAGAACGCTACATTGCTATGCGCGAACATGCGCTGGCGAACATTGCGCGTAAGCACAATCCGCCTGCTCTGTAGCACTGTTTCTGGCGACCAAATAGTACAATCATACAATGCATGCATATACTCGACAGCGCATTGTGGCTTTTTTAGAATCATGGCTCGCCTACCGGTTTAGGCAGACAACGCTACCAGGGCTATCTATTGCCGTCTCATATAAACAAGACATCGTGTTTGCTGCTCAGCATGGGCTGGCCAATATTGAGACACCAAAAACCCTAGATAACAACGCCTTATTCGGCGTAGCATCGCAATCGAAAATGATGACGGCAGTTGCCCTGCTGCAGCTCTGCGAAAAAGGCAGCCTCGCACTGGATGTGCCGGTACGCAAGTATATACCCTGGTTAACCAAACATCCGCACAAAGCAGTCCAAGAGATCACGACGAGACAGCTTTTAACGCACAGCGCTGGGTTTACTCGCGATTTGCCGGAAGCCGCTTTTTGGATATTACAACAACCCTTCCCTAACCGCGCGAACTTGCGCCGGGCGCTTCTACACACCCCAATTGTCGCCGAGCCAAATACCCAGCTAAAGTACTCCAACGCTGCGTACGCACTTTTGGGCGATGTAATCGAGGCTGTAAGCGATCAGTCATACACCGACTACATCACTAAACATATTATTAAAGCGCTCGGCCTAACACATACACTCGCTGACTATGGTGACGATATGGCAGTGCATGTGTCTGCCGGTTACAGCATACCGTATGGTGGCCAACGCAGCCCCTTAGGTCCAAGGCAGGCAACGCGGGCATTTGCGTCAGCAGCCGGCGTGCACAGCACATGCGTCGATATGTGTCGCTTTGTCACGGCTTTATGCGACAAAAGCAACACGCTTTTAAGCACAGCTTCTAAAAAAGAAATGATGCGCACCCAATGGATGCAAACCGACGGCTATGATGCCGGTATGGAATTTGGCCTCGGTATAGAAGTTATATCGGTCGGCGGTCGGCGAATTGTAGGCCATAGCGGCCATATCGCTGGTCATGTAACAGCCACATATATTGACCCCCAGTCCGATATAGCCGTAGCAGTTATGGCAAATAGCCGGGATGCACCAAGCTCACATATTGCGCTCGGCATACTAGCGGCTATCGACTTCTTTAGCCAACATGCTTTGCAGCCTGCTCCGGCGGCTACCGAACGGCTCTCCGCGCGACTACTCAGCCCAATTGCAGCCGTAGAGATCGTGGCCACAAAAAACCTTATTGTCGCTATCGATCCAGACGATTGGCAACCATTTGCTTTCCAGGAAGAATTGGTACAGCTAGATGCGTCCACGCTACGTATCGTTACGCCCGGAAGCGTATTCAACCAATCAGAAACTGTACAGTACAAATTTAGCGGTAATGCCCCGGCCTCTGTAAGCTATGCAGGTAATACACTTTGGCTTGAGCAAATATATGAAAAACAGCAAACACATAAAAAAACCGGCAGCTTAGCTGCCGGTTAGATGTAACCAAGGGATTGCTACGCGCCGATACGCTTGCGCTGTGTAGCTTTTTTGCGGCCAGAAGCACCCGATTCACCATGAGCACCCGATACAGTATTTTTCATCACAACTCCTTTATTAAATAATGAGGTTAATTTTTGCATAGGCAAAACGCTTACAGCTGTTAAAATTATAATTGCTTAGTTTACCTTAATAAGGTATATAGCTTTCGTATTACTTTGCCAATGGCGAGGTAATAGACGCCCCTCATGCAGGCAACCACAGAAGATGATACGTACCCCGCCCAACGAAGCGCCTGGAATAGTCAAAGCTAACTAATAAATATACATAAATGTATTGGCAGGCACGGCACGGCGCGTAATGCTATATAACGACTGATAATTCATTTCGCTGATCAGTATGGTACCGTCGCCATTTACCTGTTCCACGTACACTACATGCATGTTGCGTTGGCCTACAGCGCCAACGCGCGGTTCGGCGCCGGTTGGAATGCCTTGGGCGGCGGCGCGCGAAACCCAAGTGTCGGCATTGCCAAGGTTGTTGGGCAAATCCGGGCGCATGTTTTTGACGTACCAAGTACAGTAGCCCGGCGTGTATAGGTTGCCGGTGCTCGGCCCGCGGGCCACGACGGTTGCCGCTGCTACACGCACCGTTGCAGACTGGGCGGCTGCGGGTTGCGGTTCGGGCACTGCCCGATCGGGTAATACCTCGTCGGCACGCGGTATTACCAGCTTGTCGCCGACGGCAATAACATCCGGCTGCGCAATCTGCGTGTTTTTATTAAACAACCTGTTCCAGGTTATTTGGTAGGCCGTTGCTACCGATGTAAGTGTATCGCCTGGGGTGACTACATGCACGACTTCGGGCACCGTTTTGGATGCCGGCAGCTCTTGCTCGCTTTTTATAGACGCGAGTATAGCTGTTGTTGGTTCAAACACTTCCCCCGTAGTTGTTTCTGTTTTTTGATTTGTATTTAGCGCCAGCAAACCGATTGTTTCGGCATGCGCAACAGAGTTGCCCGACGCTAATATTGCGGCACATGCAAGTAAGCCGGCCAAAAAAGCGGCTATACGCATATGTGTACCCTCCTTAAATTTACTAATAAAACAACACACCCGCACGGAGCGGGCGTCCGGTGTCCCTCCACCTCACATTTTGTGAAGTTACACAAACTTTAATGCTACTTAAGTTTTTTTATATGTCAAATCCTAAGGTGTTCGCCGCGAGGGCCGCTTTACTTTGTGGCAGTGCGCGCATACGCGCCCATAAGCTCGGCCGTTGCGATTTCGTGGCCAGCCATGGCACTCGCTAACGTACTACGTCCTGCACCTGCTGGTAGGTCAAGCACTGCGTCGAGCGCGTACAAACGAAAATAGTAACGATGCGAGCCGGTAGGCGGGCAGGGTCCGCCATACCCCTGCTTGCCAAAATCGTTTGTACCAGACTTACCGGTAAGCGGCGGCTGGTCCTGCATAAGTTGCAGCGTTGCAGGTGACATATCGTACAGCAGCCAATGCGTAAACAATCCGTTGGGCGCATCCGGATCTTCTAGAATAAGCACCAGGCTTTTAGTGCCCTCGGGTATTTCCGAGAACGTTAGTGGCGGACTGACGTTTTCACCGTCACAGGTATAGTCGGGAAGCACCTGGCCGCTAGCTTGTATTGCACTACTTGTTATTTGCATGCATTTTATTATGGAGCATGCCTACAAGAGGTAACAGTTAAATAGTTCTCAGTTACTGCCTGCAAAGGCTACTGTTAACCGTTAGGATTTTGTATTATGGTAGTACGATGCGCGCTAAAACAGCACGAGTTTTGCGGTGGAAGGTGTGGCGATATCCGGTAGGTGCTCTTGTGGGCGCCGGGATTGCCACTGCTATGGCATATAGCGGTATCTCGCTATCCATTGCAATGTGCACCGGTTTTATTGCCGCGGCCATTATATGGGCGCTCAGTTCACGCATACCATTCGGCATTGCCAGTGCCTGTTTTATAGCGATTATTATCGTATCCATAATGGTACCGGACACTAATGATTTGCAAAGTAACTTGCGCGAACAGTTGGCCATAGTCGCCGTGTACTGCCTGATTATCGGCATTGTATTGCTGATGCGGGAGCAGTTTGATCGCAAAAAACACCCATCTCCAGTGATTGACCCTCCTGCCACGCCAGAACAGACATCGACGGACCAGTCACCGCAAACCAGTGGCGGCCTCGCGGACATTGCGGTGCCGGCTATGTCCGCTGCTAGCCCGCCGCATACGACAGCACGCCCAAGCATGCACGACATGCGCCGGGTACCGAAGGGCGCCAGTGGCGCACGAGTAAACCAGCAGGGATTGGCCACGCACAGCAAAGTATATAAGCCACAACTGGCACCGCACCCACTGCTCCATAAGGGCCAACCAGTACGCACGCCAGAGGGCGGCCACATAATGGACGGCGTCATCAAGCCTAAAAAACACCGCAAGCTTGTGCAACTATGAGCAGCACGCCGCACGCCTCCAGTCGCCATCCGCAGCACGGTACCTGGATGCAAGCGGCAAACAATGTACGGGCGGCAATTGCATTATACGCAGGCGTTGGCATCGCAATGTTGTGGCCCGCTTTTGGCCCGGGCCAATTATTTTTGCACGACATGTCGTGGCCCGAACAACTCAATGTGTCATCGTATGCACATCATGGCATTACCGCCAGCCTGCCCTTATTGTGCGTGCTGCGGCTTCTTAATTACGTTATTCCGGCTGGTCTGTTACAAAAGCTGCTACTCCTAAGCCTGCTTACCCTATGCGGCGTAGGGATGTACGCACTGCAAAAAAAGCTAAGCGCCGCGCAAGGCTTTTTTGCAGTGCTGGCGGGCCTTATATATATGCTCAATCCATATGCAATAGATCGTTTGGCCGCGGGCCAATGGATGGTGTTGGCTGGTTACGCCTGCCTGCCGATTTTTGCATGGTTTATGTACGATGCCTTTACCGCACCGAGCCGGCATAATGTACTGCGCGTCTTGGCAGCGTGGGCTATATACCCGGTCATTAGTATGCACTGGTGGTATATTGTTACCTTGTTTTCGGTACCAGCCGTGCTGTACTTACTGGCGCGCGGGCATGGCAAGCGGCGCGGCGCAAGCACACTGGCCATACACGTTCAGCGCGATGCAGTGGTGGCGCCTTGGCTATACGTTGTACTGCCGGCAGTTGGCATATGCTGGCTGCTTTTCCTTAGTATCCATTACGGCGGCGTAACCGGAGTTATAGACAGCCATGACTTTACGGCCTTTGCCACCCGGCCGGCAGAACTACTTGGTGCATGGGGTAGCGTGCTCAGTTTGCGCGGATTTTGGTATAACCCGCTTAGCGACATTCCATCGGCACTAACGCCGCTGTGGTTTGTGGTCTGTGCTGGGCTGCTGGCGCTGACGTACCGTACGCTCCTCGCCTTACACAGACGGCATCCCTCACGCGCCACCTACGCCGCATGGGTATTCATTGGTGCGGTACTGCTGGCTGTTGGATACGGCAGTAGCTTAGGCCGTTGGATTGTTGATATATACAGGGCCGTCGTGCCCGGCTTTAATGGCCTGCGCGACACGCAAAAAATAGTTGGGCTTATTGCTTTTATATATGCACTTGCTGCACCATATGCCCTGCAGCAGGCATGGGATGTACGCGCAAGTCGCAAACACATAACGTACTTGGTGCCTGCGTTTGTAGGCGCATACATGCTATGCATGTTGGTCGCTATTGGCGCGTTGCACTATACGGTTACGCCCCACCGCTACCCTGCCGACTGGCAAGCCGTAAACAGTACTTTTTATTATCATCAGCCCAAGCGAGTGCTTATACTGCCTTGGAATGGCTATATACACCTGCCCTTTGCCGGAAATGCACTAGTCGCCAACCCAGCGGCTACATACTTTGCCGCAGCAGCCGACACGCGACAAAATAATGGTATTGCCGCACTGGACGCTGCGCATGGATTATCCAGCTTCGACCGCAGCGTATTGTCGCTCCGTACGTCGCCCAATGCACTAACCGACGTACGTGCACACGGCTACGACTATATTGTGCTGCTTAAAACCGAAGATTACGCTCGCTATAAACAACAATTAGATGACGCCGGGCTAGAATTGCTATCAAATGGCTCGTCGCTGTATCTGTACAGAACCAAACAGCAGCTCGTGAACCAGTCTTTTTAGAAAAAAGGTGTGAACTATTCCACATATACGCTCGTAGGGGCCTATGCTATTATTGGTGGTAACATTAGCAGTTAGGCGACTGCCATGTACAGATTGTGCCATGACACGCCAGAAGGAGGGTGTACAACAAAACATTGTCGACCAAAAAAAACGCGCTGACCCTGACCGTCGCCATTCAGGCTGCACGACGCAGTCACACAGGCAAACCATTATTTATTTTTGAAGCGTATGCTTCCCATACAGATACTCAGTGCTGTATAAAACAAAATTCGATTTATGGGCTAGCGCAGTTTTAGACAAGGACTACTTGTATTTATTGACTATGTGTTAATTGGGGGATGCCCGCGTGTCTATATTTAGTTACGCGCGCAGCAGCAATTTTATTCGGCATAATGGCATATTCTTTTTTGGAGCTGTTGCTGTTGGCGCGCTGAATTATGTGTACTACCCGGTAATGGGCCGTTTGCTCGACACGATCTCGTTCGGCGAGGTGCAAACGCTCATATCGTTGTTTGTGCAGAGTACTATTTTTCTGTCAGTTTTAGGGCTTGTAACGGTCAATATTGTTGCGAACTATCGTTCCACAGAGCAACGCGATATGGTGGTACGCGAATTCGAACAACTCGCGCTACTTATAAGCGTCGTACTTGCAGTGGTTGCCGTTGTGTTTGCCGGCCAGCTGGCACACTTTTTGCATTTTCATTCTGAATGGCCGTTCGTACTACTTATGGCTTCTATGGTCGTTAGCGTACCATTTACATTCAGGAGCGCCTTCCTACGTGGGCGGCAACAATTTGGGCTTGTTTCGGCTGGCAATCTTATAAGCGCAGGCGGCAAGTTACTGTTTGCTGTTTTGTTCGTGCTGCTTGGGTTTGGTACAAAAGGCGCCATTGGCGGTTTGGCCGCAGCACAACTTGTTGCCTTTGGTTTGATTGCGTATTGGGCAACAAAAGCCGGACTTAGCCGTGCAAGTAGCGGCAGCATTATACGCTTACCTAAACTGCCGGTTATTCTGCCGGAACTTCGTTATGGCATGCTCGTGCTGATTGGCTCGCTGATAATTACGCTGCAATACAGCATTGATATCGTAGTAGTGAAACACTACTTCGACCCGCACACGGCCGGTCTCTACGCGGGAGTAGCAACGGTTGCACGTACTATTTTCTTTGCTACGGCATCGATCGCAATGGTGCTGATGTCGATGGTGCGGCTCGATGCAAAGCCTGGTGTAAACCGCGCCCTGGGCATTAAGTCAGTCGTCATGCTTGTGGCAGTAGCGCTGCCCATAACAATAGTGTGCGTCGTACAGCCAGACCTCGTTGTAAGCACATTAATGGGGAAAAGCTATATTGGTGCCGCCAGTCTACTACCCCGATTGAGCATTACTATATTCGTGATTTCTTTGCTCAATGTCATCGTTTCTTATTATTTGGCGCTCAGGCGATTCGCAATTACGCCCCTACTACTGGTAGGAGCAACCATTACCTATGTCTTGGTTCTTATGCGGCATGCCACATTAGGCGCCGTTGTTAACAATTTACTAATTGGGAGCCTATCTATGCTGGTTATATTTGGCATATGGATAGGCGCCATGCGCGTAAGGAGTGTGTAATGTCAAAAAATAAGGATGAAGCAAACACAAACGCTTCGCTTATCTCTATTATCGTGCCAGTGCATAACGAAGACGCTAATGTACGGCCGCTCTATAAAAAGCTGGTAGAAAATACCGACTACCTGCCCAATACATTTGAGTTTATTTTTATCGACGATGGCAGCGCCGACTGTTCACTACTCGCTATGGAACGGCTCGCGCGTGAAGACAAGCGAGTGCGGGTTATAGAATTTGCCCGTAATTTTGGCAAAGAAGCGGCCATTAGCGCTGGTTTGCATGCGGCAAGCGGCGAAGCGGCCATTATGATTGATGCCGATTTACAGCATCCGCCCGAACGCATTGGTGATTTTATTGCCGCCTGGGAACAAGGTGCCGATGTGGTAGTAGGCGTACGTCGCACAAGCAAAAGCGAAACACGTATTAAACGTATGGCAAGCTCGTTGTTTTACCAAATACTACAAAAAATTGCCCACACCCAAATTACACCACACGCTACCGATTTTCGCCTCGTTGACCGCAAAGTTATGGACGTGTTTGCACGCATGACCGAGCGTAACCGCATTACCCGCGGGCTGATCGACTGGCTGGGGTTTCGCCGCGCCTACGTAAACTTCGAGGCGCAGGAACGGGCCAGCGGCAGTGCATCGTACACCTACCGCAAGCTCATGACCCTGGCGGTGCAGGCGTTTACAAACTACAGCCTCGTCCCGCTGAAACTTGCCGGCTATCTGGGCATTTTCATATTACTGACTGCCACGCCCACGGGCATCATTATGTATGTGGAGCGATACGTACTAAACGACCCGCTTGGCTGGCAAATCCGCGGTACAGCCATGCTAGCTATACTGCTGGTGGTACTAGTAGGCGTGGTGCTTGCCTGCCTGGGGCTCATGTCGTTATACATTGCTAATATTCACGCAGAGGTAAACAACCGGCCATTATACGTTGTGCGCCGTCACGATAAAGAGATTGCCGAGAGCGTACCCGCCATGGTGCTGCGCGAACGAGTGAGGGCCTGAGGTGAACATACTGTGGCTTGCTTGGAAAGATTTCAGCCATCCTAAACGCGGTGGCGCCGAGGTAGTGCTGCAAGAGCTTACGACCCGCCAGGCAGCAGAGAGCCATACGGTAACACTCCTAACGGCAAAACATCCTGGATCGCAAACGACCGAAACATTACCTAATGGCGTGCACGTTATACGTATTGGCGGCAACCGTTATACGCATCCGCTTTTGGCACTGCTGTATTACCTGCGCCACTTGCGAGGCACGTTTGATGTCGTTATTGAAACAGTGAACACCGCACCATACTTCAGCCTCCTGTTCTTAGGCAAGGCAAAAGGCATTGCTCTCTACCATCAACTAGCCCGCGAAATTTGGCACTACGAGACTAAACCGCCCGTAAGCTTCCTGGGCTATTACATAATGGAGCCGCTTGCTACCTGGTTGCTTGGCCGCTCCAAGGCACAACTAGTAACTGTTTCGGAAAGTACAAAACGCGATCTGGCTAAATTCGGCTGGGATACAACAAAGGCATATATTATTTCTGAAGGCATATGCGTAACACCCCTAACCGACCTGAAAAACGCCGCAAAATGGAGCCGCCCCACCATGCTCAGCTTCGGGGCAGTGCGGGCCATGAAGCGCACATTAGACCAAGTCAAAGCCTTCGAAGTCGCAAAACAACAAGTGCCCGATTTGCAACTTAAGATTGCCGGCGACGTGTCAGGCGACTACGGCCGTACCGTGCTGGATTATATAGCCAAAAGCCCATACCACGCCGATATTACCTGTCTTGGGCGCGTTACCGAACAGCAAAAAATAGACCTTATGCGTCGGTCCCACATTATAACGGTCACATCCGTAAAAGAAGGCTGGGGCCTGATTGTAACCGAAGCTGCCAGCCAGGGTACACCGGCAGTCGTCTACGACGTAGACGGCCTGCGCGACAGCGTCATCGATAGCCAGACTGGCATTATTACCCGCACCACACCGAAGGCACTCGCCGCAGGCATTGTAACGCTGCTTGGAAATCCAAACGCGTACCGTACGCTGCAGTATGACGGCTGGGAGTGGAGCAAACGCATTACGTTCGATCAAAGCTATAAAGATTTAAAACGCGTCCTAAAGGAGGCAAACGCATGAGTAAACCACTAGTAACGGTAGTCGTCGCCACACGCAATAATCGCAAAACATTAGACACTTGCCTGTCGTCTATTGTGAACCAGACCTACGAACCCATTGAGCTTATTGTGGTTGACCGCGATTCTACCGACGGTACTCGCGACATTGCACGATTTTACACGCAAAATGTATTTAGCTGCGGCCCCGAACGGTGTGCCCAACGCAATTTTGGCGCCAGCAAGGCACAGGGCGAATTTATAGCCATGATCGATTCCGACATGGAGCTTACGCCGCACGTCATTCAAGACTGTGTCGATACCATGTATTACCATCACGACACGAAGGGCATAATTATTCCCGAGGAATCATTCGGGCAAGGGTTTTGGGCGGCCTGCAAACATTTAGAGCGCTCGTACTACCATGGCAATGACGCCATTGAAGCCGCTCGCTTTTTTACTAAAAAAACCTTCGACACAGTTGGCGGCTACGACGAGTCACTTATAAGCGGCGAGGATTGGGATCTTTCGGCGCGGGTCCGCAAACTCGGCAACATTGAGCGCGTCTGCAGTGTTATTCGCCATAACGAAGGACACCTAAAGCTACTGTATTCACTGCGCAAAAAATTCTACTATGCCCGCATTGCACGGGCGTACCTAAGCAAGCACAAAGATACCGGCCGCTTGCTTGGTGGTGGCATTGGCGTTGTTTCCCGCTACCGATTGTTTTTGTCGCGGCCTAAAAAACTACTTGCGAACCCCCTGCTTGGCATAGGCATGCTGTTTATGAAAACCTGCGAGTTTGGGTTTGGGGGCATTGGATATTTATTCCCAAAAAGCAAACGGGAACGAGTATGAAATACGGGCAACTACCAGCCCTGCTCGACAAAGAACGGCTCGATGATAGTCTGCTGCTAGGGTTTTACGGCGGCGGTAACTATGGCGATGAGTTGCTTATGGAAACATTGGCAGGCTTGCTCAAACAGCGCGGCGCCAGCAATATCAGCATTGCCTACCAAACGCCCGAATCGTACCACGACTTTCACCACGATTTCGGATATCCGCGTGTTGCTATGCGTAGTAAATTACAACTTTTTAAAGCAATCGCAGCCAAAAAGAATATTGTCATTGGCGGGGGCGGGCTATGGGGCATGGATGCCAACCTAAACATTTTGCTTATGAGCTTCATGCTGTTCGCTGCCCGTTTCTTGCTAGGCAAAAAAATATACCTGTTGGGCGTTGGCTATTACCATTCGGCGCCAATAATCGGCAGAATCAGCGCCTGGCTGGCCGCCAAAGCAGCAACGGCAATTATTGCCCGCGATGAAGAAACCTACCAAAACTTTAAACGCCTCCAGCCGCATACGACCCGCGACGTCGACATGGCATGGTACATCCATGCATTGGACCTTAACGCTTACACAGCAGACCTAACGAAGCTGCAAAAACGCCTGCCTGTACACCAAAAAACTTTGTTTATTACACTGCGGCGTTTCCGGGGCAGTACGGGCGACCGCCTCGCGGCCCTAGTAGAGGAATGCATTGCAAAAAACAGCGACAAACCCATTATTGTTGCCTTAATGGAGCCACGGGGTGTAGACCCAGAAGGCTACCATTTGTTGCAGTCGTGGCAGCAGCGCTACAGCAATGTGCGTACCATTGATTTTTGTTTTAACCCGCTGGCGTTGTTTTTATTCTTTCGTGCCTACCATACCAAACTTACCTACATTGGCCCCCAGTTCCATGGCATACTAAGCGCTCATCTTACCGGTGTGCCCTATTTGCCACTAGCCTACGACAACAAAGTGCAGGGGCTGCTGAAACACATAGCACCACAAAGGCCACCAATTGCAGTGCAGTCACTGCGTTTGCTGGACGTACAAACATTTATTGACGGAGTATATGGAGTTTCGACCTAGCGATGCGTTTTATTTCCCACGGTGACTATTTACTACCGCTCTACTTTCCCGTGTACTTAGTGCAACACGTCTATATTTGGTCGTACGAACGCGGCGCCGTAAATCCGGACGGCATTTTGCGGTTACCCGGCAGACTGCTAGATATCGTAGTGTTCGCGATAAGTAATAATGTAGTGTTCGGCTATTTTTACGTTCTAACCTGCCTGGCTATCGCGTTCTTGGCTTTTTTATGGTTTGCGCGAAAATTTCTTGACGTTACACGCCCCGGAACGGGGGTGCTAGCATCACTGTTGTTTGCCCTCAACCCCATTTTCCTGGGTAATATTTCCAAAATAGGCCTGGTACTGGCGGTGTCGATGTTGCCGATAGCCTTGACTGCACTCAAGCTAGCCGTGGCCAATAAGCGACTATCCTATGTACTGCTGTGTGTGCTGGCACTGAACATTTCGCTGCTGCATCCTTTTACATTTTCGGTCAACTTGTTGGTTGTTGGCGTATATGCCGTCTACTTGGCACGGCGCAATAAGCCGTTCCTGCAAGACAACTGGCTCAAGCTAGCAGGGCTAGCAATAGTTACACTCTGCCTGAACGCATACTGCATACTACCACTCGTAAGTATGGGTACGCTGGACAAAACCGCCTTGTCCGATACCGCCACTACAACCACCGTGGATTATCACAGCCTGGTAGATGTGGCCAACACGGGCGATCTTATTACCGGTTTGTCTCTGTCAAAAGGCGTATTAAAAGATTACGAGTTTTTCGGACAACTGACGTGGCCATTCTACTTTTTGGGCGTATTTGGGTTTTACGTACTGCTGTTTAGCTTATACATACGTGTTGAACGCCGCGCTAAACCTGATGACCGGCAACGGTTCGTGCTAGCGCTCGGGGTCTTTCTGGTACTGGTAGTGCTCGCAACTGCCAGCTACCTACGAGCGGATCTGCTCATTAAGTTCTTAATAGACTTACCGGGCGGATGGATGTTTCGGTCTCCGCTAAAGTGGCAACTCTATTTGCCCATTGTATTGTGTATGGCACTTGCTACTGCCCTGAAATATGTACGTGGCGGCTGGCATGTGAAGGGCTTGTATGTGGCATTTTTGGCGACGTTGGTACTTATGAACGCCTATTTATGCTTACAGATTTACCAGCGGTTACTAAAACCGCGCACCGTAACAACATTTGCAGCACTGCTGAATACCGATATGGCATACAAAAATATGCTGTTTGTAGATTCGGGCGAATGTACCGGCCGGGCCATCGATCACCCCGAAGAGGCAACCGAGCTCAACGAAGTGTTAATCTCTAAAACCGTGCAGGTAAAGCACCAACCAGCCGGGCTGGTCGACAGCGTAAACCTTGGCCAATACGATTTTGTTATGGGTTGTCGGGGCACACTCGAACCGAAACTGTTAACCGACCAGTACGCCTTTAAGGTGGCCGATACATTCGCCGGCAACGCCTACCAGCTGTATCGCAATACAAAACCGACGTCTTACGTGGGGGCTGTCACGCAAGTATTTACGCTGCAAACCGCAACCCAAGTAGGCGGTAAGTACGCGTTGTCTGCGCGTTCCTTAAACGAACCCTTCACCTTTATAACGGGCGACGCAAACAACTTACCAACAACTGGCCTTACCGATATGTTCGATAACCTTGCACCCAGCAACATACAAAATGGCGAGGTGCGCAACGCGGTGCGCCCCATTGCAAGCAATTCCCAACAAATCGTCGTGGGCGAAGGGCCTACCGTGTATATGACAACCAAGCAGCATACCATCCAATTTTCGTCGGCGCCAACACCTGGTGCAATGCCCATAACCGCAAACCAGCCGATACCCATAACGGCACAGTCAGACGCGCCATTTGCCGTTACGTTCCGCGACCCTTCGTACACATACGCAAATACCATCATCAATGGCTCGTTGGAAAACGGCCTGTGGCAGCAGAAAGTTGGCGACTGCAACAATTACGACAACAAGGCTAATCTTTCTATGTCACTGAACAAAAATACCAAAACAAATGGCAAGCAGTCGCTGGAATTAGTCGCGGGGGTGCATATTGCATGCACCAGCCCGCCCGATATTACCGTTACACCAGGCGGACAGTACATACTCCATTTTGACTACCAAGCCAACAAGGGGCGGTACGCAGGCTATAACGCCAGTTTTGATGACGCAGGACATACATCGGTAAGCGAGCGCCTGCCTGACACCAAAGGACAATGGACTCAATACACGACCATTGTTAACGTGCCTAAGGGTGCACGGCAGCTCCGGTTTACGGTCTATGCGTACCCTAACAAAGCGACAGGCGCGACTGGCAAAGCACGCTATGATAATTTTTCGCTGACGCACATCCCGCCCATTGTAAGCCGCTTTTTTATTGTCAGCGGTAAACAAAACACAGCCGCCGCCCCTACTATTCGGTTTGCAAAAATAAACCCCACCAAAACCATGGTGTCAGTTAGCGGTGCGCAGGATCCGTTTTATCTAACGACAAAGGAAAGCTACAACCCGCTCTGGAGACTAAGCCGTAGCAGCGATGCGCCTTCAGGGCCTAAAGGCCTACTCGCACTTGCGCCAGCAGTTGGCGACCATGTACGGCTTAATAACGCTATGAACGGCTGGCATATCGACCCGCAAAAGCTCTGCGGCGGAACGAATGCCTGCACTCATCGCGCCGACGGAACGTACGACATGTCATTTGTTATGGAGTTCACACCGCAGCACTGGTTTTATGTCGGCGCGCTCATTAGCCTAGCCACAGCCGCAGGATCAATCGTAATTATTGGTTATGGGCTACGCAGAAACGTAGAAAGGCGGCGAAAATGATCAAAACATTGCGGCCGTTCGCACCATACTATGTAGTGGCGCTGCTGGTATTGCTGCCAATGCTACGACCTGGCTATATCCTCACGCTCGACATGGTATTTACTCCATGGCTGCCCATGCCGTCTGCGGTTACTAGTAGTTACCTATTCCACGCCGGTTTGCATGTACTCAATTTTTTGATTCCGAGCAGCATTATCCAAAAGCTATTACTACTGAGCATTCTGCTGCTTGCAAGCATTGGTATGCACCGGCTTGTTCGCTCTATTGCCCGCGAGCAAAACCTCTCGGCCAGTATATATATAGCCAGTATATTTTTTGCCATCAATCCGTTTACCTATTCGCGCTTTATGGCAGGTCAATATGCTGTGCTTTTAGGTTATGCCTTGCTACCGTGGCTGACACAATCGGCACTGGTGTTCGCCGTGCGGCCAAACCTGCGGCAGGCGTGTTGGCTTGGCGTTCTGATTACCATTATTGGCATTGTATCTATCCATACTTTGGCAGCAGTAGCCATATTGGGCGGTGTAGGCGGTGCAATAGGCTGGTGGCGGCACACGGAAAAACGAGGCGCACTGGTACGCTATGGGCTGGTTATCCTTGGCACATTTGTCGTGCTTAGCAGTTATTGGCTATTGCCACTCTTGGCAGGCAAAGGTAAAACAGCAGCAGCCATTGGCGGTTTTACGAGTGCCGACACGCAAGCATTTATGACTACCGGTACTACCGTGCCCGCACGGATGTTCCATAGCCTACGATTACAAGGTTTTTGGCTTGAAGACCGCGGCCTCTATGCATTGCCCCAAGACCGTACCGTGTTGTGGGGCCTTAGTTCGCTCATATTTATCGCACTAGCAATCGCAGGCGCCCATCGTTTATGGCGTACGCGGCGCGCGCTCGTACTATGGCTTGGTGTAACGAGCGCAACTGCAATCGTGATTGCGGCGGGTGCGCTTAGTGGTTTACTGACTGCTTTACCGCTTGGTGCTGGACTACGCGAACCACACAAGCTGGTTATGTTAGTGGCCCTGGCGTATGGCGTATTCCTAGCGTTTGGTTGTCAGGCTTTTTTGGAGCAGCTGCGTAGTAAGCACCAAATGTGGCATGCGCCGGCCATGATAGTACTGCTCGTTTTGCCGTTGTCATATACCCGCGCTATGCTGTGGGGTTTTAACGGACAGCTCACGCCGCGCCAATACCCATCTGATTGGTTCATGTTGCGCCAACAACTAGCCCAAAGCACCGCGACAACGAAAGGACACGTACTCTTTTTGCCCTGGCACCAATACATGACCTTTGCATTCGCAGACCGCATTATTGCAAACCCAGCGCCAGATTTCTTTGGCAAAAACGTTATTGTAAGCAACGACCCTGAACTTGACGGCGCCGCTAGTTACGCTGCCAGCAGCGCGCAGAAAGCACTTGGCAAGCTCGTAGTCCCGAAAGGTCGGCAAAATACAGCTGCCCTTGCGCGCGAGCTCAACCGGCAAAACGTCGCCTACGTCGTGCTTACCAATGACTACGACTATGATGACTACGACTATCTGACAACCGTGCCCACGCTGCAAAAACAAGCCGTTTACCCTACCCTTACACTGTATAAAAATACCGCCTGGAGGCACACATGAACGACATAATAGTCAGGCATCGTCCTGCATATAAACCCAGCCTAATCGCTGCAACACCCGCCGTACGCACCGCTTCGCCCGCTCGCTCTGCTGTCGCCCCGCGTCCAGCGCCAAAACGCGTATATCGTCAGACAGCAGCACGCCCACCTCGGAAAATGCCCTATTGGTTACAGATATTGCTTGCAACGCTCTTACTTCTAGCAGGGCCAATGATATTACAGTCAGACGTACTCGGACAGCTGGCCGTCGTAGGGTACGGCGTATTCGCTTTCGTCCGGCGCATTCCAAGTCGCACCACTTTTACCCTCGCTCTTATTGCTATTGTCGCCACCGTCATTTTCCTGGTTGTACGAGGCAATTTTACCCCAGCGGGTAATTTTGCGACCTACACATTTTTGCTTTTATCAGTTGGGGTTATATCCCTAACTCGCGAGATAAAAAAAGAAGGAGGTCGCGTATACAGCATCAAAAATAATAAAGCGTAAATAGTAATCTCAAGAGGAGAGGACAATGTCTACATTCATTAAGTCCCAAACATCGTCCAGCCCCAAGCGACGGACACAAAACAAAATAATTATTGGCTTCGCCGGTTTAGCGGCGGCAGCTATTTTGTCCGCCGGTGGCTTAGTTATGGCAGCGCCAAACGATAAGCCTTCCAAACAACAATGCGCCCAGGCTGGCTTCGCCAACTACGGCCAATGTGTTAAGGATTGGGCACATCACCACGGAGGTCATGGCGGCGGCCATGGCGGTGGACACGGTGGCGGCGGTGGCGGTGGCTACGGCGGGAGCAATACGCTCAACGCTACCATCAATGTGGATGCATCAAATTCACACGATAATATCATTACTGTTATTATCAACTTCTTCAGGTAAAAACACCTGGCTGAAGCAAAAAACAGGGCGCCCGTTAAAACGGGCGCCCGTTTTTGTGTACCAAGCCGATTCATTGTATTCTAATATGCACCATGGCTGAAAAATCTACACCTTGGACCGGCCCGCTAGCTGGTGACTTCGTTCTGCGTAAACCACTCGAGGTATTAGGGCCGGAAAAAACGGCGGCATTGCTAGGCGATCTAGCAGCTACAGGTATGCAGATTGACCGTATTGCACCGGCCGAATTGACACACGACGCCAAGCGCGTTACCTACACCGACCTACGCGATTATATGCATACTACCGATAACCCTCGAGCCGACGCAATGGCGCATATGCTTGCCATGGGGCTTTGGAACGCCGGCATTATGATTGCACGAGCAAAGGGCGACACACCACCCCCAGCCCCTACTAGTATTATAAAAAGACAAACGGCGAGTCGTTTTCGCTACCTTACCGAAGGCGAACGCGCACTCTTAAGTAGGATCGATTTTGCTCTTAGCCCGGCAGGGGGTCTCGTTCAAGATGTAGCCGTCGACACCCAAGGCCTCGCCAGACTTTTATCTGCGCTGGTTGACTATCAGCATAAAAAACACAAAGGACTCATCCCCGGCCTTGGCCTCGGAAGCCTTCAAAAATTAGTCGCTATTGCCAACGCCAAACTTCCCCCCAACAAACACATTACTCTACCTTTTTAAAGGACGGACCTTTAAAATTAAAGGTCCGTCCTTTAAAAAAGCTTTCGGCGGTTGACAGTTTGGGGAGGCTTGCCTACCATGGCGGCACATGAGACACGCAGTGCTTTCGGCGCGCCAGCTTTCAGTACGGCGCAGTGACGCGTTTACCCTAACGGTGCCAAATCTTCAGTTTGCAGCCGGCTCCATAACCTGCATTGCCGGGCCAAACGGCAGTGGTAAATCTACGTTGCTGCATTGTCTGGTCGGATTGCTACAGCCCGACGTTGGCACTGTTTCGTTACAGGGGCAGCTAATAACGGCTAACCTACGGGTAACGAAAGCAGCGCTCGGGTACATTCCGGACGACGAGGAATGGCTCATTAAAGAACTAACCGCGCAGGAATATTTTGCGCTGCTCGATAAAATATACGCTGAGGTCGGCGTTACCGGTTGTTTGCAGCGCGCACATACACTTGCCGACACGCTACGCTTTACAACCTTTAAACAGCAATTGCAGTATTTAAGCCACGGCGACAAAAAGAAGGTGCAGCTGATAGCCGGATTAATGCACCGACCTGCTGTCATTATTATTGATGAGCTACGGAATGGCCTGGACCCATTGGCGGTAATCGCTGCCGAATCTTTGCTGCAAGCCGAAGCAAAACGGGGCGCCTGCATAATTGCGGCCACGCACGATTTGTGGTGGGCACAACGGGTGGCGAAATCGGTACTCCTGCTTATAGACGGCCGGGTCGCCGTGCATGACACAACAAAACGCCTGCTAGCGCGGCATACGAGTATCGAACAATTGTTCCTAAGCCTGGTACAAACAACCCATGCGTAGCATATACACCGTTGCCATTGCCCACAGTTTTGGTAGCGGGAGCAAACGGCCGTTCCATGCTGCCATAGCACGACTAAGCATGTTCGGCATCGCTGCCGCTACGATGAGCCTACTGGTCGGCCATGGCCTACAGAAGCTACCGCTCAGCCCTGTTCCGCACGCCTGGTTGCTTGCATGCCCCGCTAGTGTAGTGGTCCAGGCAGCGGCCGTCTGCTCGCTGGTTATCGCCATGGGGATTATGCGTGTAGATATGCACGAACGTTTTATTCGATTACTGCTCATCTGGCCCCTTACTGCACGAACACGATGGGCACTGTACATGTTGCCGAGCTTGATACTTGTGTTGTTAAGCACCCTGCTTGTCGCCTGGCCTTTGGCTGTCGCACTCACGCAACTTGGGCTCGCTGTGCCACTCATAATTGCGGCTTTCATTGCCGGATGCGCTACGGCTCTAGCGCTCGTCCAGAGCGTGCCACGCAACTATAGTCCACTCCTGCTAGCCTGGATTCCTTGCAACCTGTGGCTGGAATACGCAATGCTCACACGTATAGGCAATGCCAGCTTGCCGTTACATACGCGCGGCTGGTACGCTGCAGCACTCGCGAGCGTATTTGCACTACTTATAGCCCTTGCTCTACGCACCGTTAAACGACTGACTACTACGTTGACTACGGTGCAGTCCCAAACACACAATCACCGGGCATTACCCCCGGCCGTATGGTTTTTGGCAAAACTGCTCCGCAGTCCAAGCAGCCGCATCAGTTTTGTGGGCTGCCTGGCCATTAGCTTGTTTGTAAGTATCGGCGCACGACGCCAGGGCGCAACCGAACCAGCCGCTATTAGCCTTATTGGCGCCTTGCTAGCCGCGTCATTCGCAACCGACATACGCGCCCGCGCACGGCGGGTCTGGCCGGCAGAGATTACAGCCTTACGAGGGTCACTCAACTTTGTGGGCATCTATCTCTTGCACGCCTTTTTGGGGTGTATGCTTGCCATATCGCCCATTATCTTTACACTGACAACACTGCCATATCATTGGTCGCTTGCCACCGGATTACATACGTGCCTGCAACTTTCCATAGGCATATGCGCTGGTGCTTCTGCCGGCAGCATACTCGTACCCGAAGGCAGAGACATAAGCAGCCAGTTTACAGCCGGCATTATCGTGCTGGCCATACTATTTGCCGCGCCACAACTTAGTAGCTTGCAGCACCTACCCCTCGCCTGGCGCAATATCACCGATGGGATCGTAATCGCCGTGCTCCTGGTAATCATTTTTGCCATTGAATATAAACGTAACCCATTCTTCTGGAGGCAATCCCATGCATAGCAAACCCAACCTGCAGGCCTACCTAACGCGATACATACGTATAGGCATACTAGTCGGCATTGCTATATGGTCACTGTTATTAGCGTTAACAGTAGCAAAAGTAATGGGCCACCATGCTGCAAGTACGCACAATCTGACGCTCGGGCCGCTGAAACTCGCCACCTTTACTAGTTCCATACAGGCCGACAGTTCTACTATTTTTACCATCGCACTTAAGCCAGGCGTACTTGCATACTTAAGCATATGTGCTGCGTTCGGAGCCAGTATTGGTTACCTGATGCATGCAAAACGAAGCATACACAAACTATAGACATGTCCGATGGCGAATGAGCTAGGACGCGCCGCCGGCCCTATCGTATGTAAATCGTGCACATTCTACCGCTTCAGGCCTAACGGTTCTACGAATCTACGATTATTTAAGCGTGCCGACGACTTCTAGGGTAGACAGCTTGGATTTGCCATGGGGCGATTGCTTGATCGCCTGGCTTAAATCGCGACCGCAGCTGGCCTTGCCTTCAGAACTTGTGTGTTCACCGTTTTGCCACAAACGACCTTGATCTATTTTGTATACCGTACCGTCTACGGCCACATAACACGCATGGCCATTTTTGCCGTCGTAGGCCGACAATTGCGCTATGGTAAAAGTACCTTTACCGTTATGCTGCGCGCGCGCAGCTAACACACTCTTCAATATAAATGCACCAGCGACAACGAGCACTGCGACAACAATGCTTATGAGCAGGCCCTTATTCCTTTTAGCCGGCACTTTGGCCTTCTGATGCTCCGTCTCTTCCATATCAAATGGTCCTTATTTAAACGTGGCGTAGTACGATGTTACTTCGTCCAGACAGCGGCCGGTAATTGTCGGCTCAAAGACGGCGCAAAACTGTTTGGCCTTTGCGTCGCTATGGTAATACGATATAAAATCGCGCACCGCGCCCAGCATGCAGTTCTCCAGTCCAGAATAATCTAATGCCTGGTCGCAATGTTCTTTTGTTTTCGCGATGTCGCTTACGGTGCTACCCGACGCATCACGCCCCAAGCTCTGGTAGCAAATGGTCGTATAGGCTGGGTCGGCCACGTCGCGGCATAAACGGAAGCCATCCGCAAAATTATAGCTATTTTGTTTTAGAGCATATGACGTTTGCATTAGGTAGCACTGATATTTGTACGATTCGGCAACAGCGGTGCACGGGTACATGGGCTGATCAGGCTTGAGGTAATCGCTTTTGCCGTCCTGGCGTACATCTACCATAACGTTTTCCATAAATACGCCGCCATAGCACGAGCTGCGCTCCCAGCTGTCTTTCAAAAGGTCGCATGTCTTAAGCGCAGTAAACAGATTGTAGTTATCTACCGCCATAAAGCCGTGGCCCAGGCCGTGCACACAGTTATAGTGATCAAACGAATAGCGTTTGTGTTTGGCTAAATCTTTACATATGTTATTCGCCTGTTTTTTAATCTCGTCCCGGCCCATTTTGCCGACTGCCTGTTCGGTAATGCCATGGTAGTAACCAGACCAACAAAAGTTATCGCCATTTTCGAATGCCTTGCCCAGCGAGCCATACTTGTCGTAGCCGGCGTGGCCAACTTGGTGAGCCAGCTGATGACACTGGCTCACCACATATTCGTCGCCCTGGTCGTACAGCTGTTGCATTTCGGCCAATGCAGTTTTAGGGTTAGCCGATTTTGTTTCAGCCTGAAAATATGTCGAATAGCATTGAAACTTCGTCTCTGGCTTGCACGATGCAAGCTCGCTTAAGGAACGCACCGGTTTAATGGCCGTGTCCTTAGCGCCCAGCGACGGCATAAAAATAATGGCGGCCGCAATGAGCAACCCCAACACAATCACTGCAATGGGCGCGTACTTGCCGTACCGTCGCCACAGTTTCTTGAGTCGTTTACTAGCACGCGCACCTACACCTTTAGGCACTTTCATACATACCAGTATGCCAAAACCCCGGCATATTACCTAATAATTTAAAGGTCCGTCCTTTTAATAAAAGGACGGACCTTTAAGCAGGAAGCGTCTATATGGGCTGGCCCGGGAAGTGCTCGAAGAGACTGGCCTAACAGTCCAGATTGGTAAACCGCTCTACGTAGGCGAATGGCACCCGGTCATTAAAGACGTGCCACATCAAATTGTTGCGCTGTTCATGGTTTGCACGGCCAATACAGACATCGTACGACTAAGCGACGAGCATGACCACGCCGAATGGGTCACCGCCGATTCGTGGCACAAACTGGACGTTATGCCACCAGACGATAAGGTCCTGCGTGCGTACTTTGCTGATCCGCAATAATACTTGAACCAATAAACGCTACATTGTCGACATTGGCTGGGCCAACGTTAAGCCACGTTGGTACTTCTTTTTTGATTGCTTGCTGGACCGCCCGTAAGGCATTTGGATTTTGTGCGTAGGCAATCACGCCCATAATCTTGTTTCCTAGCCAGTCAAGGTAACTTGGCGGCAGTCCTGCGTAGTGCTCTACAGTAGTCAATACATGTGTACGCTCGGCAACCAAATCAGGATTAGCCGCCGCTACCCCCAAACTATAGTGCGATAACGAACTAGTGAGGCCTGGTTTTAGGTTCCAGAACTGGTTTCTAGATACGCGGAGATCATAGTCAGCCGTACCCGGCAACGTTCGCAGTACCGCATCCCCAAGCGCAGTGACGTTTTCGTCACTCCACCGCCCGCCAGCCGCACGCAACGCCCAATCAATCTCCTGTGCGCTTACTAAGGTGTATCGGTGCGTATTAGGCTGCACCCACTGTACTTCCCGGCCTTCCGGCCCTGCAGCCTTCTGAAATGCTTCCACCATCTTTTCGTCAATACCCGGCATTGCGCGGTATACTTCGAACCCTGGCATGTGAGGAGTTTCTTCTGACATTGCACTGCACTATACCATAGCGCAATTACCTATACAATAATCTAATAATTATTCAACTGCTTCGCCAATGGCGGTCAAATGATGCCTACGGTACTGCGCAAATGCCTGTTTATTGCTGCCGTTTTTGCGAATAAAGCTATTGATCTGCTCACTGCCAATGTAATGCGGCACAATAACATACGCCGCACCTTTCTTATACAGCGCCTCGGCGGTGTCGTAACTGTCGGCATGGCAAATAAAAATTGCATCGGGATTATGGTGCATAATATAGCCGACTATCAGCTTGTTGGTGGTGTTATCTGCAATGGTGCTTATTACGAGTTCCGATTTGTGCACGCCAATTTCGTCCAATAGTTCTAAGTCTGTCGCATCGCCATAAATATGATTAATATGTTGATGCTCAAGCTCTTCAATAACCTCCGGGTCGTAATCTAAGGCTACGTAAGGCTTTTTCATTTTACGAAACGACCGTATAAATTCGTGGCCGCCCTTATGGTAGCCCAGCAAAACCAAAGGGTAGGCGCCCAGGGCATGCACTTCTTCTTTTACATCCGGGCGCTCAAAGAGCGACAGCAGGTGTTCGAGTTTTCGGTAGAGTTTCTCGTCATAACTAACAAGGTAGGTCGATAGTACGTTGGTTATCAACATTGTTAGGGTAATAACAGCAACAACCTGGTTGGACGCCAAACCCAGCCCGTTAGCGAGCGCAACCATAATGATCGAGAACTCACTTATTTGCGACAAATATATAGCAGACTTAAAACTAGTCTGTTTCGTATAGCCCATCACGCCAAGTGCGGCCAAGGTCAGTAGGGGCTTTACTGTCATAACAACTGCGGCAAAAATAAGCGCCGGCACAATAGCCGCGCGCACGCCATCGATCCCTAAACGCAGCCCCAGACCGATGAAAAACAGTACGATAAAAAAATCACGTAAGGGGCGCAAGCGCGTGGCGACTTGTTGCGCATACGGCAAGTGCGCCAACGCAACGCCGGCAAAGAGTGCCCCGATTTCTATAGAAAACCCAGCCCACCAAAACGCGCTGGCCACCCCAAACGCCCAGGCTATGGCAAACAAATACAGCAGCTCCTGGCTGGTTGCAAACGTTTTCGTTAAACGTGGCATCACGAACGCACCTGCAATTGTCAGCGCAGCCGCCAAGGCACCGCCCTTAATGAGTAGCACTATAAAATCATTGGCAGTCGTAGAACTGCCAGCCGTAGCAGACACAAATAATAACGCAATTGTTGCAACAATATCTTCTAGTAACAGCACGCCCAGCGCCAGCTGGCCATACAGGCGCGATAGTCCCTTGCGGTCGCTTAAAGCCTTTACCACAATAATGGTGCTACTAAACAACAGCGCAATGGCCATAAGCCAGCGCTCGCCGTCGCTAAACCCGAGGAACGCAGATAGGCCGTAGCCAAGTGTTCCCAGGCCAACAGCAATAACTAAAAACGTAAACAGCACTGGCTTACCGGTACTTTTAATAACGCCTACATTCAGCCCTAACCCCACCATAAACAATAGGAGCGTAACGCCAATTTGACTGAATGTCTCAAACGCGTTGCGGTCATCTACCAAACCAAACACTGTAGGCCCTACTAAAAATCCGGTAATAATATAGCTAATAATTGGCGGCTGCCGCATAAGGCGCCCAGCCAATGCAACGACTGTCGTCAGTGCCAGCACAAAGCTAAGCTGATAAAAAATAGCATGGTCCATTACCGCTTAAGTATGGCAGTGTCACAGTGTCCAGGCAAGCAGACAGAGGCACCCAGACAAGACAGTGTTATACTCTAGGGTATGTCTCATGCGGAACCACAAACCGAGGTCACGTACCTGCGTAGTCTCAAGACTTTACTGCAGATACCGAAAAACGACAAAGCTTTATTCCAAGCGATTGTCAATGCGCCATTTCATGACATAGTACAAGCAACAAGATACGACTTAGGCATTGTCGTGCTCTTGCTTGTCAATAAAAAGGCCGGCACTATTGATCGCATTGCGCTCTCGAAAACCCCACAAGCAGAGGGAGCGGTTAAAATGTCCGAGAAACCATTCCACACTATTAAGATCCCCGTAGGACATGCCGGTAATATCATTGCTGAAACCATTGCCGCCAATAAGCCCCGCCAGACAGACGACTGGCAGTATTTGTTTGCGCCAGCCATGAGTGTACAAGCCGCACACTTTAACCAGGCAGGTGCTGGTATTGAGTGTAGCTACGTTTACCCACTAACAGGTGCGCGAAGTGGCGGTGCGCTCATTTTCAGTTACTATCAGCCAGTCGACAATATTCATGAACCACACAAACACTTCATGCAGCATTACTGCGATCTAGTCGTACAAGCCCTACGGGGCTAAGCAGCATCTACAAGATAGTCACGCATAGGTCTATAGCCCCCGCCCGTATCTAGCAAACCATCCTCTACCATAACGTGCGTCATACGACTATTCTTAAAACATAGGAGTGGTTGTATCCGTCGCTGGGGGTCTTTATTGTGTACTGCACACAGCCTGTACGTCCACTCGCTCCATTCGCTTGCCAGCTGAAACTTGGTCGGGTCGTTCGGGTCGGCATTCCCGAATTCCAAAATAAAGAGAACACCGTCGTCGTGTAGCATTCCGAGGGCGTTATCAATTGTCTGCATTACTTTCTCTTGCCCTACCTGGTTGAGTACGGTGCCCAAAAATCCGAGCTGCTTGGTTCGCCCGCCAAGCTCTGCTCTTATTGAGCGCATCATAGCTTCGTCGGTAATGTCACCCCCTATGTACCCAATATTTGGCACGTCAGCCTCAAGAATACCCGTAAATCGTTCCATAAAACAGTCGTCTGCCAGTTCGCTCGGGCGGAGTGCGGCAATGGCTAGCTGCCGCAGCCATCTATCGTCTGGGCGCCATATATCGGTACCGATAATATCACCACCAATGGCTGTACGGCCTAAAATATTTTTATATCCCTTGTTGGCTGCCCTGTCGATCTCTGTTTTTACCCTACCCGTCTTGCGCTCGCCGCCAACCGGTCGCACCACGCGGGACGCTAAAAAGGGATAATACTGTTTTAGCTGCGTTGCTTTGGCGCCCAGCTGCACACTTGAACCACCTTCCCACCAGTCTATACCCTTGCCTGTCGGATCACCCCAAAGCTGTCGTACAACTTCGAATGCTCCATAACGATCTTGCACCGTTGTCGGTATGTGCAAATAATTGAGAATCGTCAAAAAATTTGCAAATCGCGTATCATCATGTGCAATATCGCCTATAACCCCAAGCCAGTCATGCTTATTCAGCGAATGTAGCGGTTTCTCATTGTACGACCGCGCATCGTACGCTAACGCCACGCGTACTTTATTATTTATTTCAGACACCGGCAGACCAGCCTCTGGTTTACTCGGTGTCAGAATCGTCTGGCCATCGGCATACTGTTGGATGGCGTCCACAAGAGGCTCGTGCCGTACAACAGCAGACAAAAAGCCATCCCACATTACCCCAATAGGTTTCTCTTTGCTGGGCGGGTTATGTATTTGACGCGCGCCCTCGTTTAACACGCGCGCAACATTTACAGATGTCACTATTGCCGTGGGCACTTCAGAGCGTAATTTTATATTGCCGAAATACGTACTCATCTGATTCTATATTATCGCCCCGTGCATCATACGAGCGTATCATAGAAGGGTAATGAAATTGCGATATTTTCATCCACATATTTCGGCACTTTATAAGTCACTGTATTTTCCTCCGGTGGTTATTTTCGTGGCAATACTTGTCGCTACTTTCTTTAGTTGGCAGTCCGCTCGTAACTCGCTGCATAACGATATTGCCGACGCCGAACATACCGCAGCCAACCGTACCGAAAATGCTATCAAAAGTGACATGGTGTCATATGCAGAGGTATTAAAAGGTGGCGTTGGTCTATTCCGCGGCTCAACCGAGGTAACGCATAACGACTGGTCGGCCTATTTACAAGCGTACGACCTCGCGGAAGATTATGGCAACGTGCAGGCATTCGGCTATGCAGAGGCCGCAACCCAAGCTGCCCTGCCCGATCTGACCGCCTATGCACACAATCAAGGTATAACCAATTTCGCGGTCGATGTGGGCAATCCACCACGCCCCGACTACGCGCCAGTACTGTATGTCGAGCGCATCGCAGCGCAAGCGCCCGCTACATTTGGATATGACATGTATAGTAATCCGATACGGCGTGCCGCTATGGACCAGGCGCGGGATACTGGCGCCATTACTATAACCGGCCGACTGGAAGTTCAGGCCCGCGATTCACTACCACCCGACGGTTTTACTATGTTTGCGCCTTACTATACACCTGGGATGCCCTTAACTTCGGTGACGGAGCGACAGGCAGCATTGCGGGGGTTTGTATTTGCCGCCTTTCGTACTAAGGTATTTTTTGACCCCATCGCTGCGCGTATTACCAATAAAAGCTCGGGCTTCCGTATAACCACCACCGATCAAACAGCCGACCAACCCATGTACACATCCGAAGCGTTTAACGCCATAGCCAAACACAAGGATACATTAAAGCTTACGCGGCAGTTGCACCTGTACGGTAAAACCTGGCGCATTGAGTACGCGTTTGACCGCACGGGTCTGGTCAGCCAAGTGCAGCTACGCCGGCCACCATCAGTGTTGTTGGGCGGCATTTTTATTGCCTCGCTTATTGCCACTATCGTGCTGCTACTGCTGCGCTCACGCTCACGCGAGCTCGCTGCACAAAAAGAGCATGCAGTGGAATTAGCCAAAGACGAGCTGTTATCACTAGCGTCGCATCAATTACGCACCCCAGCAACAGGAGTAAAGCAATACGTCGGCATGGTACTCCAAGGTTTTGCCGGCGAGATCGATGGCGAACAAAGACGTTTGCTAGAAAAAGCCTACGCGTCAAACGATAGGCAGTTGCAAGTTATTAACGAAATATTACACCTCGCAAAGATTAGTTCTGGCCGCATTGTGTTAGCTCGACAGCTGACCAACCTCAACGAGCTTGTACGAGACATCGTCAATGAACAAGAAAACGACATTACAGCGGCCCAGCACGAAGTCACTGTAGGATTGCCTAAGCGCCCGATTGTCCTGAACATAGACAATCACATGCTACGAATGGCCATAGAAAACTTGCTGTCTAACGCCATTAAATACACACATCCTGGCGGCCAGATTGACGTTAAGTTATATAAAAACTGGCGCAACGTATTCATACGCGTTAGCGACAACGGTATTGGCATAGCGTCGGGCGATCAGGCTAATTTGTTTAAACAATTCACGCGTATATCGAATGAAATGACCCAAGAGGTCGGCGGTACTGGCATTGGGCTATACCTAGCAAAAAGCTTAGTCGAACAACATGGCGGCACGATTACGGTCAAATCAACGCCAGGCAAGGGTTCTATTTTCACGATCATATTACCGCGCGAGTCGCCAGAACTATGAGATTTTTAACTGTTACTCGCAATAGCCGCGAGATAGGCTATAATAGGTTACAAATGAACTACTCTAGGGGTACACATGAACGCAGCTAAAAAGCAGCCCGTGATTTTAATTGTTGAAGATGAGCGTTCCCTAAGCGACGCGTACCAAATGATACTTCGTAAGAGTGGATACGAAGTATATGCCGCCTACGACGGCCAAGAGGCGCTAAAGGTTGCCGCCGACAACCCGCCGACACTTATATTACTCGACCTCCGTATGCCTCGCATGGACGGTATTGAGTTTTTGGAGCACTACAACTTGCTCGATGAGCATCCGGAAGTAAAAGTTATTGTATTTAGCAATTACGACATGCAAAAAGAAATTGACGAAGCCTATCGGCTAGGCGCCGAACGCTATATCCTTAAGGCTTGGGCATCGCCGAAAGAACTACTCCAAGTCGTCGAGAACACCCTTGCCTCCGACCAAGACGCCCGCGCTGCTGCCGAGTAAACGCCGGTACTGCAAAATCGCGATCTATATATACAGATCCTCACAAAAATCGTCAAACATACGTACTGTTAAATCGCCCAGCTGCCTAATATTTTTGCCAGTTCCATACGATAGACCATCTCGTAAACGGAGGAGCAGGTCTGCAGCGCTTAACGCATGTATACCCACCAGTTCTCCTGTACGCTCATCACGATGAGTGTATTGACGCAGTGGCGAATCCTCATGCTCTGAATATGTGCTCATTGCGGTCATAAGGCGTCGCGCCAACCCTTTCGTGCCTGGATAGCGCTCTGCCTGGAACTTCCGTAGGTCGTGCTCCGTTATGACAGCAAAACTATCTAGCTCACCCACCATAGTAACGCGCTCCGGGTTTAGTCCGGCAGGCACTGGCCTTGTCGTTTCGACGACGCGCTCCCCTCGTGGATAGGCCGTGGGATACGTTACGCCTAATCGAGCTAATCCCAATTGTGACAACGCCGCAACAACCTGCGGCACGTCTGCCGTACGAACCTCGATACCAAGGGTAGTTAGCTCATACTCTGCCATTTACATATACCGATGCGTGGTTTCACCCACGTCAACTCTACTACTCCCGCGTAACCGGCTTGTGGCTGGAGCGGCATAAAGACTTGCAACATACAACCTAAAAAAATCGACTGTTTTAGGGCCAGGGCGTTTAAAAGAACCAGGGCGTAAGAAATCGTGGGGCCGTGACTCCAAGTGCAGTAGCAGACGTGCAGCTGCAAGCGCTTTAATACCTACCGGCCTATCCTGGTCATAGTACACATAGCGGCGACCGTCCGAACCTGGCATGGGCCTAGCAAGGGTGTTATAGACACGCGTACCCAAACCACGACCTCGCCCCAATTGATGGGCAAATGTAATCATATCAGCGTGCGAAATCACCGCTAGGCCAGGCGGCTCGGATAAAACAGTCACACGGGCCGGATTAAGCGGGAGGGCGGGCTTGGGTTCAGGGGCGGGCTCTAGCGGCTCGGGCGCAACACTTTCTGGAATAGTTGCCAGGGGAACCATCCGGTGCCACAGCCCTGCCGCCGCCAATACGGCCGGCAGTCTGTCGGCCTCGCGCGTACGCACCTCAATACCGAACCGGATAACATCAGGATACATGTGCATCTTATACTACTTTATATACATGTTGCCAAGACACTCTCAGGCACATTCGGCTATATTATCAGGTCAGTAAAGCTGTCTTCGCCAAGCAGACGCTCTAATTTTGGCTTGTTGACGGTATAGGTATGCGCACTGTAATTAACAACTTGTTGCGCTTTCAGTTTGCTGAGTTCGGTTGTCGTGGTTTCGCGCGTTAAGCCTACCAAGCTGGCAATGACCCCGTGGGTAAGAGCAACATTAATGGTATACATGCCTGGCCGTATTTCTTGTCCGTAGCGGAATAATAGGTAGTACAAGGTGAACATTATTTTTTCGCGGGCGCGAGATTGTTCAAGCGCTGTCACGCGCATAAGTAAGCCTGTGTAGTTTGTTACAAAGTAGTCTAGTGTGCGTTCCAGTAGCTTCGGGCTACTCGAGATAGCCCGGCGTATTTCGTCGCGTGATACTACTAATACCTCACAGTCAGTCAGCGCCTCGTAGTAGTACAACGTCGAGTTAGACTTGCCAAATATCCATGGCGATGGGAATACATCGCCCTCTACCTGGAAGGTTGCAATCTGTTCTTCACCAGCCGTATTGATGCTGTAGACTTTTACGATGCCACTCGTCAGTACATAGGCCGTACGTGGCGCTTCGCCTTGGTACAACAGAATGGAATGCTTTTTGAATAATCGCTTCGTAGTATTGGACTGTAATGCAGCAATGATGTCGGGGGTCATAGAATAAATACTCCACTTTCTGAGGCCTTGCCTATGGCTCATTGTAGCACCAGGACATAACTATACGGGTGTACGAATTCTCACACTCTGTTCGTGGGGTAGTTTACTGTCACTTACGGCCGTAGCCTATATGATAAAAGAGCCTCACCGCTTTGGCAGCACAAAAGGGGCCATAACATAAGAAAATCATAGTATAAAAACAGTAATGACAATGGAAGGAGGACACGATGCACCGTTTACCCGAGAAAGAGCTGGACAACCGCATTCACACATTCTTAAACCGTAAATCAGCCCAGTTCCCGGAGCTTGGCCCACTGTCAAGCCGCATTGCTCGCGACTGGAAATATGAACATGACGAATTCACCAATAAAGAGTCGTCCGTCCGCTGGAGCTTGCAGCTTTCGTAAAAAGGAGGATGCGGCGCTCTAGCTCGCCGATGGCGGCTAGCGTATGTAGTAGGTAACGCTTACTGTGTAGCTCAAGTCGTTTTCGCCGGGGCGAACATCCAGGGACGTTTTATTGTCTTCTGCCATCATCGTCGATGACCCCCGGCTCACCATAGGAATTGGATTGCCAAAGCCGCTGCCGTCTTGTACCGCCTTAACACGCCCCACCTTAAACCCAAGGTTGCGGGCCATTTGGTTGGCCTTGGCGCGAGCGTCTTTAGTGGCAGCATCACGCGCTAGAGCCTCAAGTTTCTTGCGTGTCGCTTCGCTAAAAGTGGCCTGGGGCGATACATCCCCAGTCGGTGCCGTGGTAACCAAATAATCCTGTACCTTTTGGGCCACATCGTTCGAGTCGACAGTGACAGTTAGTTGTAAAGTGTAAGTGGGCGTGCCTTTCTCGCTGTCATAATACACTGGGTAATCGTAACCGGATGTGCTGGTTTTAATTTTATTGTCGGGCACCCCGAGTTGTTTTAGTTTGGCCAGTATTTCGTCACTTTTGGCACTGAGCTCGGCGAGGGCCGCTTTTTTATCATCATTCTTAACTTCGTACGTTGGGTAAAACGAGAATTCGTCGGGTTTGGCGCTTATAGTGGCGTCTCCGGTAACGTCTACCGTGCGCGCGGTTGCCCCGGCGCCAGCCCATGGCCGCCATAAAAATAACATGGCTATAATAAGCAGCAACAGCACCACACTAATAATGCGATAATCAAGTGCGAACGATACGGTCAATTTAGTTTTTGAAGATCCAACGGGCGCCATACGTGTTGTCCTTGTTTATATGTGTAGTATAGCCGATCAAGTGGCTTGCCGGCACACATACGCCAAGGTTAGGCTTATGGCGACTGACATTTTATAATACTAACAATGTCTCTTTCGGAATCTGTGCAGGGGGCACAGTATTTAGATCAAATCGAACGAATTGTTGGGCTTCGTTTTTTTTCGCAAGCAACCCTAGAGGACGCAGCTCGTACCGACATAGCGCAACTGCCGCAGCACGATCTACAGGCGCGTGCGCCGCTCTATATTGCCGGACTTGGCCTACTGGCCGAGGCACGGAAACGGTTTCAATTATCCCGACACGCCGCACCAGAGTTGACTGCAGATCAAGTACTAGATATCCGCGAGACATATAAGCCGCAAGTAACCGCCATCCGCGAAGGCTTATTATCTTTGGCTGATGTAGACGCACCTACGGAAGTGTTGTCGTTCGGCGGTGTACAAAAAACGCTTGATCTTGGAACGCCTATACTCCGACGCGCGATTGACAAGCTAGGTATTATTGCGGTGCCGTATCTTAATCGCATGAATCAACCAGTGGCATATTATGGTGCGAACGATGTCGACCGCATACTTGATTACGTACAGGCCACCCTCCCCGTCGCTACTACAAATGAGGTTCGTTTGTCGAACTTGCGTGCGACGCACCGACTCGACGCTGAAACATTCGCAGGGATACTCAAAGAGCTTAACATAGCCCCGATCCCCAGGCGGCCCGAGCCACGATCGCGATGGGCTTACTATATGTCCGTCGGCGACGCACAGCTATTCGAAAAACACCTACAAGCAATGACCGCTACGCCGGACTGGATAACGCTGCTCGATATTGCAGAGCGAGGCGAGGTATCAACAGACTTTGTCCGGAACTACATCGAATTTCACGACCACGTCAAGCTTGTCGCATGGCTACGAACGACCGGCACGGGAGACAGCTCACCCAGCGTTGCACACCACGTGCCAAGCTCTCTTGGTGAACGCATGATACAGCACTTTCGCACCATTATTCCTGATGGTTACCTGACAATAAACGAGTTTGCCAAGTTGTACGGCTTAGAATACAAACAAGTCGAAAGAACGATTAAAAGACTGAAACTGCCTGCACATAGTATAGCCGCGTACACAAGTGACCACACTGTTATATACCTAGACGGTGCCACTATGTATACGCTTCGACAGCATGTGAAGCCACATGAACAAGCTCCGGCCAGCTGGGTAGACATGCAGGGTTTTAAGCGCGCCGTGAACGCAGCCGACACGGTTATTGCCAAATATCTAGCTGGCACTGAATGGCAGGATATGGACCGCAGAAAACCGCCCGAAGGCGTAGGCGGCCTTGCGCGCACATTCTTCCCCCCTGAAGCCGTGGAATACGTCAACAGCAAGTTAGCACCAACCGTGCCGCCGGAAGGGTGGATTGACCTAACGACCGAGGCTACGGCAGAAGGCGTGGCAATCAGTGTTGTCCGAAACCGATTGTTAAAGCTCGGCTATACAACCCCTACCAAAATCAGACAAGGAGTTTCATTCCTTAACTACTACCCGCCCGAGGCCATGTACGATTCCAAGGTAGAGGCCATAATCGGCCCACAACCCCTCGGGTGGGAACCCTTGCCGGATGTTGCAGCCGAGCTAGGCCTGAGCGCCATAGATCTTCGGCTGTTACTTGCCGAAAAAGACATACCCGCACGCGTACATAAGCTGACGAAAACCGCCGTACGGGAGTTATACTGCCCCTCTCCTACATTACTGGCCGGCCAAGGCATTCGCTATGCATCGCCCGAGTGGCCGGGCGGAGTAGAGCCCGTGGTATATGACGCGCCCGAACAATTAAGCATCATACCAACGGAATACCTCGCAACCTCAGAATTTGCCCATGTATCAGGCATACCACTCACCCTTATTAAGCGACACCTTAGACATAATCCCGACATTATTACACTTACTCCTGCCGACGCAAATCAGGCTGAGCCGTTCCTTGATGGCGAAACCATGTTTGCCATGCGGAACGCCTTACGCGCCCGCAAAGGCTCTGTATCACTCGAGGCGCTCGCTACGGCAGCAGGCATTACGCACACGGCTGTTACAAACCGTTTAGAAGGTACGCCGTGGCAAAGCCCAGAGCCGACCATGCCCCCTAGCGGCGTTGGCAAGCCCATGGGGCATTACCCACCCGAAGCCATCGCCCACGTGCTACGTGGAAGGAGTGGTGGCCGAAAGCACTCGCCCGATCCAATTACACCCCTCGATGCTAGACAACATAATGCTGTGCCTTTCGGCGAACGCCCATACAGCGCTTACGGTCCGCCGAAAGCCCAAAGTATGCCAACGCCTATCCGCAGAGAACCAATCGAAGAACCAATAATACAAGAAGCACCAGTACCGGATCTAGTGGTACCGCCCGAATACTTAACGCCTGCTGACTTCGCCAGACTGGAAAAAGTAGAGATTGATGAAGTACGTAATGTCATCCGCAACCGCGTAACGCTCCATACATTCGGCAAGGCCAAACGATTTTTTATGGACGGTGCAACCATACGTAAAGCGCGTCAGGCGTTACGGGCAAAGCGGTATAACGACGACCAACCCATAGTAGCGAAAGCACGGCCGGCAGAGGTCGTAGTGCGGCCCCAAACAGCAACGCCACTACCAACTCCACCTGCCAAAGCAGCAGGCACTTCCCAGCAAGAAAAAACCGTAGCCGAAAAACAGTCAACATGGCGGCCAAGAAGCTGGAGACGCGAAGAACCATTCAAACTAGAGAGCCCTGCTTCCGCCGCTACCACTCCCCTCAAGAGTCCAATGGCTGGTGGCACAACAGCCTTTTTCTCGCATGACGGCGCTCGCCAAGCCGGCGAATCAAAAATTGGCCTACCCAAAGAAAAACCAGTTCAAGGCGCAAGTCACCGTCCGGAAATACCTGGCAGCTGGCAACCCGCCGTAACCACTGCGCCGCTTATTAGCAGGACCGACACTTTAACCGCCCGCCAGATTGCCGCACGCTTGGATATTGCTGTGGAGGTAGTCGAAGCCGCAGTAGCAGCCGTTGACCCAGGCCAAGTAGAAATTCCCAAAAATGCAAACAATGAGCCTATGTATAGCAAAAGTATGCTGCTTGCCATTAGACAACAGCTAACAGGCATCCCGCTCGAGTACGTCATGCGCGAATACAATTTAGATAAATCAGCCTTGCAGCGGGCCCTGACATATCTCCGACATCATGGCTACAAAGCACACGACGAACGTTTGAGCCCGGGCGCCTACCAATTCCTGGGCGCTAACTTGGCAAACGCCAAGCAAGAGCGGCCTTCAAACGACGACTAAAAATGTATCGCCTTAGCGACAACAGCCTCAAGGGGCAGCCAGCCAAATTGGCGACTGTCTGTGCTAGCCGTTGGGTTGTCACCCACAACAAACACGCTGTCGTCCTGTATATCGGCGACGCGCTTTATTTTTTCGAGCCCCTCGTGCACAACAATAACGATGTCGCCATGCCGCAGCCGATGCGGTGGCACGGCAACAATAATCGCGCCTGGCCGGAGTGTTGGCACCATGCTCGCACCAACTACGCGGCGAATACTAAACAGCCTAAGCTTTTTTAGTCTCCGCAAAAATGCTGGCAATTTCATCAATCATGTCCAATAATTTTTGCCCCTCTGCAGGGTCGACCGACTTTTTACAATTACCAGCCTGTTTGGTAGCGTGCCAAAACTTCTCATGCAAGTCCGAATGTTGCGCTACATGCTCGGGTTTAAAGTAATCAGTCCATAGCACCCATAAATGGTGTTTTACCAAGTCGGCCCGCTGCTCTTTAATAAAAATCGCCCGCCATTTGTCTTCTTCATGCTCCAAATTAGCATACTTTTTTTGTATTTCGTGCACGCTTTGCGCCTCTATGCGTGCTTGCATTGGGTCGTACACACCGCACGGCAAATCGCAGTGCGCATACACCGGCCTAATAAACGATAATTTCATACGTTAACTCCCTCCTACTACCTTTTTAGCTTACCACGCCCCGTTAACGGGCTTGGCATATAAAACACTAAAAGCCACGGGCAGTCTATACGAGCACGTCATATTGTTGCTATGCTACTACCACTATGTCAGAGACTAGGATAAGCCCCGGGGCATCGCTCGAGCAACAATTTGGTTTCACGGATGCAGCCTTTCAAAGGTATATGAATCTTGGCACCATATCGCAGACGGCTCCGGCAGAACTGACACGAATGGCAAGTGCCATGGCCAAGCATGAGCACCCCATTGTGCGGTATGCCGCCGGTTGGGCGTATGCAGAGGAAGGGCTGCATAGAAGTGATGTCAGTACAGGCGAAAGCAAACCACCGGACATAAGACTGGATGCGCTGCATAAAGCCAATGTGCTCTGGGCTACTACCGAGCCATATTTAGCAGACTTGCAGCAACAAAGCTCCAACGAAAAGCTGGCCGCAAATATATGGGGCATTCGGCTGCGGGCCCAACAGGCTCGGGCGTATGTGCCAAATATGCAGCTTATTGCTCGGGCTCGTGGGGGCGAGCAGCTATCACACGAATCCATAATACCCGCACATCAACGTACCGACAGCGCCCTAACCGACTTAGGTACATTAATCTTACAGCATGTAGCGTTGCCACAACACAGGCATGAAATCGTCGTCAGGTATGGCGCAGGAGACGAAGTCTTAAGCGGCCTGCTACTGCACCGTGCCCTGCGAGCGAGCCATATTATTATGGCGGCCTCAGTACGACAAAACAATTGCCTGCCCGTGTCACGTCGCACCCACCTATTCGCCAAATCAGTCGTCCCCTCTCAACAGAATAAGCTTATACGAATAGGTGGCGTAGGCCATCAGCCTGATACTCGGCTGTATATGTATATTTCACCTGCAAAAGATCTTTTCATCCCCCCGAACAAATCTATTTGGCGTACGCTAAAAATAGCTACAGCCCCTGAAGACAGTCCAGCAGTCAGACCAGAGGAGCGTACCCACGTAGACGCACTGGCGCTTGCGCTAGGCAAACGACTAACGAGCGTTAGCTAAACTACAGCAATATACAACACGCCGTAAGATCTGCTATGCTATAGCATCATGCCAAAATATACGCGCCCAGCTACATTTATGGAGAAGCAGTTCGGCTTTACGGACGCTGCCTTCGTAGCGTACATGGGGTTGAGCAACGACCATGCGAGAGACCCCAAACACTATAACAGCGTAGCAACAGCAATGGCCGAGCATGAGCATCCTGTCGTGCGTTATGCTGCTGGCTGGGCGTACGCCGAACGAGGCGTGTACGCAGCCAAGCCTGGCATGCAGCACGTCAACGAACCGTCAGAACTAAGGCTGAACGCACTAACGAAAGCTGAAACGCTCTGGACTACTACTGCACCCGATCTTGCCAACCTCCATACACAGATCCCAGACAAAACAATAGCCGCACGTGCCTGGGGGTTCTGGCTCCGGCTCTTGCAAGCCCAAGCATACCTACCAAATATGCAGCTGATAGCTCGCCTTCGCAGCAACGAAGTAGTAGATGAACAGTCTATGCAAGCCTTGCAACAACAAACCAAGGCTAACATTGTTACTCTAGGGGCCCTATTGTTAAACAGGAGGCAGCGTGCCGATAGAGAAAAAACGCTTGTTTTAAGCGGTATAACAAACGAGACGCTGACCGATCTTTTGTTGCAGCGCTTGCAGCCGCCCTCCCACATTACGCATGCCCCTACCATCCGGCAGCGACATAGCTCGCCCGCAATAAAGCGTGCGGACCTCTTGGCCATGTCAGTCGTCCCCCCATATGCAGACGTACCGATCCGGCTCAATACTAAACAGGATAGCACCCCTAGTACTCCTGGCGTTCTTACTATTGCGCCACGCTCCGACCTTATACTCTATCCGCGTAGCTTCTGCGACTACACGTTGCGCATGGCTCTCGCAGCCGAACGTGGCAGCACTATCCAAGAACATCGACCCGTACAATTAGACAGCCTAGCAAAAAGATTAGGCCACAAACTCCTCGAAGCTGAGAACGCGAGCTAACGCTAGAAAAAACGGGGGTTAATACTTAGCCCGAATGCTCTTGCCGCCACGCAGCTATAGCAGCATGATTACCGCTTAACAGTACATCTGGCACCTTGCGGCCTTCAAATTCCTCGGGGCGCGTGTATTGTGGGAATTCTATCGTTTTGTCGTCGTCTTGGAACGATTCAATATCGGCACTCGTTTCGCCGCCCAGTACGCCAGGCAATAAACGCACAATACTGTCCGCCATAACCATGGCCGGCAGCTCGCCGCCTGTAAGTACGTAGGTACCAATACAGTATGTACGGTCAATCCATTCGATGACGCGCTCGTCGTAGCCTTCGTAGCGGGGACAGACAAATATCAAGCCTAAGTCGGACGCTGCAAGTTCTTTGGCGTCCGATTGTTTATACAGCGTGCCGCGCGGCGTTGGCAAAATGACTAGGCTGTTCGGATCGTTCTGCTTGGCTTGTTCTATGGCCGCAACTAATGGTTCGGGTTTCAGGAGCATACCATCGCCACCACCGTACGGAGTGTCGTCTACTTGCTTACGCGGGCCTAGGCCAAAGTCCCGCAAATTTATGTAGCTAAATGTTACGATGCCGCGGTCTTGGGCTTTCCATAGCATGCTGGCACCGAAGACTCCGGTGAACATGTCCGGGAACAATGTAATAATTTGAATTTTTCTGGGCATTACTGTTATTTTACTGGATTAGTAGCGTTCCGTCATTCCGGACTAGATCCGGGATCCAACTCCGTCATTCCGGCCCCTGAGCCGGAATCCAGTAAAAAAGAAAAAAGTCCTTATATATATTTACGCTTGCAGAACTGATGCTTTTTCCTTCATCACCCCTTCTTCTGACTCCGTCAGGGGTTCTAATATTACTTTTTGTGCCG
>DATIHR010000013.1:0-54328 GCA_035480575.1 Saccharimonadales bacterium (SeqCode)
TATATTTTATGAATCGTGCGCCCATGCCCGCATTTGGCGAACAAACAAGCCGCAAGGCAACAGCACTGCTTTTAGCAACAACACTAGGCCTAGCCGCTTGCAATGGCCCAGAGAATCTCGCGAACAACCCAGACAATGGACTACAGCCAGCGCCATCCTACACCTTCGAAACATCAGAACCGATAGACCCACCAACTGATTGCGGGCCACTGCAAGGGATTGATAATGAATACGTATATCCCTCCGACCTGAGCGGACTCAAGCCACTCCCCAAAACAACTACACACGAGGGCGGCGAAAAAGACGAAGGCAATAGCGACCCGCGTAGCTATCCTACCCTCACGCCTATGCTCGTCCAAAATCTTAACTACTGTGTCGCTACCAAAGACATAGAAACACTAGCCGGCGTACAGCCCATACGATCAAATCAAAATTTTATATGGCTATGTTTGTACCCGGACCAACCAGTTAACAAGAATAATCCGCAAGTAGTCGTCGGGCTGTTAGACCAAAGCGGAGACCTGTCCAATTATGCAATAGTCGAAACAGGCAATGACCTTGCGGAAGACATTCACAGTGGCAACCTGCCATTCAAAACAGCAAAGTGCCCCTTCCCGTTACGCACAGTAAAGCCCGTATCTCCGCCCACGTACCCTAATTACGTACCCTAATTACGAATAGCCCCTGTTCCAACTGCTCCGGCGAGGCATACCCGACTATGCTACACTGTAGCTACAATGGCACTGGCAGCTAAAACAAAACGTAAAAAAGGGTCCTCGCAAGCAGAACAACGCGTCCGCAAAGGCCGCCACCACCCCCAGGACGAACGATACCTAAAAACATATTGGCCGTACCTGCCGCTCGTGGCTATTGTTGGCATTGGCCTTCTGTTCAGTAACCTTTGGGGCGTCGTGCAAACCAACGTGCTTGGCTATGCCACCGATACCAGCATTAACGGCTTATTGCAGTACACCAACAACGAGCGGGCAGCCAATAGCATCGGTGCCTTAGCACTAAATAGTACGCTCAATGCCGCAGCGCAAGCCAAAGCAAATGACATGGTTGCGCGCGATTATTGGTCGCACTACACACCCGATGGTAATCCACCCTGGGTATTCTTTTCTAACGCCGGCTACAGTTATGTAACTGCAGGCGAAAACTTAGCCTATGGTTTTGACAACAGCAATACGACTGTTGTCGCCTGGATGAACAGCCCTGGCCACCGGGCTAATATTTTGAACAATAGCTTTGTCGATGTTGGGTTTGGCATTGCCAACTCACCCAATTACCAAGGTACCGGCCCTGAGACCATTGTTGTCGCCATGTATGGCAGCACCGTTGCAGGCGCAACCGCCCCACCAGCAAATGCACCCGTAGCCAAAGCGCCCGCGCCGGCCCCTGTACCAGCGCCTGTCCCCGAACCATCCCCGGTAGCGGCCGAGCCCACACCCCAACCCACCCCGACACCTACGCCAACCCCTGCTGCCGAACCAAATACCACGACAGCCATACCCGCGCCTGCAACATCGGCGCCCGCGCCGGTAGCAGCCCGAAAAGTTGCGCGCGTACAGTTACTAGCAAGTAACGAGGCATCCTGGAGTATGTTCGCTGTTTCGGCCATTGCCACCATTAGCATCGCTATATTCTTCTTGCGACATGGGCTGCTATGGCACCGCGTGCTTGTTAAAGGCGAAGCGTTCGTGCACAAGCATCCGTTTTTGGATGTTGCGCTTGTGGGGCTGGCAATGGTTGGATATGTGCTGACGCGCACGGCTGGTATTATTCGTTAGTTTCCTCAATATACTCTTTCTGTTTCTTTCATCACTCTTTCTTCTGTTTTCGTCAGTGGTTCTAATGTTACTTTTTGTACCGACAAAAAGTAACCAAAAAGCTCTCGAAACATCATTCCAGACTCGACTGCCTCCACGGTATGTAGCCGGCGCAAAAAGAACTCCTTCCGCTTTGCTCCAGTCGGCCCCTCCCTTTTTTCTTTGGGAATATTCCGGGGCATACTTTTTGCTCTACTCCGGCTACATACCGTTCCAGCAATCGGGTCCGGCCTGGGGTTTCGAACTACGGCTGCGGATTGCGTGAGTGGCTGACGACAGTGAACAGAATGGGTGATCGCCCTACCACTTAGCTGAGCGCTCGGTATGCTACCCGTCCAGGTGACTCTAGCCGTAGCGGAGCCGGAAAATAGGTAAAAAGACCGAAACAGAATCTAATTAATATACCTTCGTTCCTTGCAGGCGGAGTGTGCAATGTCTGCATACGAGTATTCCCGGCAGTAGATTGGCCATGCAGTATTAAGGTTTGGATACGGTATGGTTGTATGCGTGAGCGGTCACTTAGGAGGAAGGTATCCGAAAGCGACATGGAATGAGGGCTAGCAAGAAAGAGCTACCCGGCAAAGGTAGCTCTTTCTATATACAAATGTCTGTTTAGTCTAGAAACGGCCTTCGGGGGCGCCCATGCCCATGCCGCCCGGGTGGCCGCCGAACCTCATAAGATACTGTGTATCAATAGCGTTGTCCTTAGCCCATTGCTCTAGGCTAGTGCGGTCGCTTTCGCGCTTTTGCTGCAACTCTTGCTGCTTGGCCTCGATAGCCGATTTTTGGGCTGCCGTAATCTTGCCACTGTCTACCAAGCTTTGCAACTGGTTACTGCCATCATCGCCTGGTCGGCCATGCATCATGACATACTGCACATCTATGCCTTGTTGGTCAGCCCATGCTTGCAGGTCTTTCATTTCGGCTTGTCGCGCTGTTTGCAAGTCTTTTTGTTTATTTTCTATAAGCGTTTTCTGTGCTGCCGTAATTTTGCCGGCGTCTACCGCTGCTTGCAGTCGGTCAGACATTGCTTGCTGGCGTTCTGCATCGTGGGCAGCCTTATTTTGGTCGAATACCGCCTGGACGTCAGATTCCTTTAGCCCAAACTTAGTGGCTATTTTTTGCACCAGGCTATCGCTGCTAGAGCTGTTCGTGGCCGCCGTGGCAATGCCCAAACTCGATATTCCAGCAATCCCTAAGGTGGTTGCTACTCCTGCAATAAGTAATGGCTTTTTTATATGCATTGTTACTCCTTTTTACATTGTTGTTACCACCGGCGTTATTACCGGCAGCCCCATAGTACCCGCTTTGTTTGAGAACAAGCTGAATAGCTATGCGAGAACCCTTAAGCTTGTTTTAAGCCTGCGGGAATATGCTGAGAATGTCCCGGTACCGGACACGTACAAACGTAAAAGGAGGGAATCGTCATGCGCAAGCCGCACTTACCCATACAATACGAAATGCCAAGAGACATGGATATTCTGGAGGCATACATACACAAGAACAAAGGCTACAACAAATCTGGTTTGCGGCGTATTAAACGCTCACTTCGCAAATTAGCAGCATTATAATGGTGGCATGGCCATCAATCCCAGCCGTTTTGGCGTTAGCTTTTCGATAAAACAGTGCCGTAATTTTGGCCTCGACCCCAAAGCGACCCTTGACTGGCTAATTAGTACGGCAGAATTCCGGCGCTTCCGACTCATGAGCTACTGGGACGAGCACGAAAAAGCGCCGGGCACCTATGACTTTCGCGAACTAGATTGGCAAATCCAAAAGATCGCGGAAGCCAAAGGCGCTATAACTCTGTGCCTCGGGGCGCGCCAACCGCGCTGGCCCGAAAACCACTGGCCCGGCTGGGCCTGGGAACTTCCCAAAAAAGAGCGCAGCGAAGCACTATTGCGCTATATCCAAACTGTTGTCGATCGTTATAAAGACAATCCGGCAATCGTAAGCTACCAGCTAGAAAACGAGGCACTCCTAAAAGCTTTTGGCACGCGTGCCGAGGTAGACCGGGGGCGCTTACGCGATGAGTACAATCTCGTAAGCCGACTTGACCCAACCCGTCCGATTATTATGACCACCAGTACGTCGTGGGGTATCCCGATACGCAAGCCCTTACCAAATATCGTCGGCTTTTCGTACTACCGCCTCGTATTCGGCAAACACGGTTACAGCCGCGCATTCCATACGCCCGCACTACACCGGCTACGCAAGCGACTCATAGGCATCATAAAACGCCGGCCCGTGTTTATTCACGAACTACAGTTAGAACCATGGGGTCCCAAAGCCATATGGGAAATGCCTATTCGCGAACAAAACAAATCCATGAGCCCCGAGCATATTGCCCGCAACATCGCGCTGGCCAAACGAGTACGCGCCTATCCAATTGACCTGTGGGGCGGGGAATGGTGGTATTGGCGTTCAGTACACCATAACGACCCGAGTATTTGGCAGGCCGTGCGACAGGCGCTTACGCCAGACAGTTAATCTGGCTACCCGCGACACTTTCGGTATACTGTTGTTATGAACTCATTTCAGAACTCCCTCCTGCTACAAACCTTGCCAGCGGCACCAGTCGTCCGTTTTGCTCGTCACCGTAACTATGGTTACGCTTCCTCGCAAAAACGAACAACCGGCACTCACTGGCAAGCTTTTCGCTACAGAAGGGGGGTTCTGAAATGAGTTCAATGGCCAAAAAGAAGCAAGCCACCACCAAACACATCGTGAACCGCCGCGCCCGTTTCGATTACGAGCTTGGCGACAGCTTGGTCGTAGGCATTGCACTAACCGGCGCCGAGACAAAGTCGCTCCGCTTAGGCCACGGTCAGCTGCGTGGATCGTATGTAACCGTCAAAGATAACGAGCTGTTATTAATTAACGCCGCCATTAATGGCACCAACGGCATACCCATTACCGAAACCGACCAAACCCGCGCCCGTAAACTGCTGGCCAAACACCGCGAAATTACCGCACTCATAGACGCCAAACAACAGGGAAGGACCATCGTACCGCTCGAACTTTTAACCCAAGGCCGCTATATAAAACTACGCATAGCCATTGGCAAGGGTAAAAAGCAGTACGACAAGCGCGAAACCCTTAAAAAGCGCGACGAAACCCGGCGTATTAATGCCGAGCTAAAACACCGTAGGTAATAAATAGGAAGCGGTTGTGTTTTCGGGCAGCCCGGCGCAAAATGGACATACCATGGACGAAGATACAATTACCGACTTAAAGCAGTTCATTGCCTCTACCGTTTCACAGCACACTTCCGGAATGCGCGATAGCATAATTGGTGAGCTCCGCAGCGACATAGCTAAGCTCGACTCAAAGATCGACAATGTCGAGGAAAAGCTTGAGAAAAAAATTGATGACCTGTCGACATACGTAGCCGACGCTCTGGATACAGGTAATGAAGAAATGGCAAAAAAGCTAGACGATCACGAACACCGTATCGTACGCCTGGAAAAGCGCGTTGCTTAGATACAACAGTTCAGATATAATCAGCTCATTCGCGCGGCCCTCGGTGGGTTAGTATGCGACGCACCTTCTAACCAATTTAGCGCTCATTCGCGTCAAGCGAATGCGCTATTAATCCGGGGTAGCTCAGCGGTAGAGCGGGTGGCTGTCAATGGCAGCCTATGCGGGAAACTGCTTAGTGCAAACAAGGTGAATTGCGGGGACTCTAAACTCCTAACAGGGCATGACAATCCGCAGCCAAGCCCGAACGTGCGTTCGGGAAGGTTCAGAGACTATTCCTTACGGAAGTACTCTTGATGTTGCGAGCATCAAGGGGAAGCGCCTTGTGCCTACTGCGATCTTGCGGATCGCTACGGCAATGATATAGTCCACGCCATTACGAAAGTAGTGGATCAAGTGTAACCACTAGGTCGCTGGTTCGAATCCAGTCCCCGGAGCCAAATAAAAAGAGTAGGCGCGAAGCGTTTACTCTTTTTATTTGGCTCCGAGGCTGAATTTGGATCAGCGACAGCACGGCCGCAGGCCGGGAGTAGTCGCTGGTTCGGTGGAGGGCAAGCTCTCGCAGAAGCTTGCTTCGAGAAAGCTTGTCCGGAAAAGGATGAAGTCCGCTATCCAGTCCCCAAACCACAACCGCTTGCACCGATAAACGAACGCCGTGCAAGCGAAGCGCATCCAGTCCCTCAATACTGTAGTATGATTACCCTCAGACAATGCTATGCAACTAACAAGATCACAACAACTGGCAATAGATCATGTAGACGGGCTCGCGGAAGGCCCCGCTATTGACCGATCGCTAAGGATAACGTTAAACTTTCATCCCGACCGCGCCCGAGAAAGCCTACATATACTCGATTCAATGGCCGAAACGGGAGTCTACAAGTCACAGTTTGAAACACGCACCAGCAACGGAGGGTTGACTGCACACCCAGGCGGCGATAGGTGGCGCTGGGAGAGTCGTATATTCGGTACTGCGTACGATAATGCAGCACCAAATGAGCGACCAAAATACGGGGCACTTAATTACAGGAGGAACCGATATGGGGGCTCCCCTCGTTTCGGCTCGGCCCACCTGAGGCTTACAGAGGACACCCTCGACAAAGCGACGTTTTGTTACCCGGATAGCGCTTTTGAACCCAAAGCATTCGGAACATCTCATCATATGTTGCTCATCGAGCTGGCTTTAGCCGATAACAAGGATTTGCTTGACGACTACATTGAAGCTCAAATACACGGCGAGCTGCGTCTTGCGCAAGATGTCGAGGCACTAGTACTTGACCCGAGCTACAAAGGAACGAGGGTAGAACAGCTAGCCAGCCAGCTAGATTGTAATGTTGAATGGCACGACGGCTTCGTGCTTTCAATCTCAGAAATGGAGAAATATCCTGAATATCGTGGCACTGAGTATATAAAAATCGGGCGAGAGATTGCCCAAAATGGAATTCTGACTCCCCATATTATTGGCATCGCGGCCGAGTCTGGCAAGTACGACCAACAGGACCTCAAAAGGGTTTGGCACTACCTCGCAAGGTTCGGTCAAAAATAGAGCTAGATTGATGGCTACATAGATTCCGCTAACAAGTCCTCGAAGCCAAAATTGAACAAATACCATTCTTATTGTATAATCTACTTTATGACAAACCATGAATCTGGAAACACAGATGGTATACGTGAACTAGCCGATATGATTACTACTGCGGGCGTCACTGGACTGCGTTATCGCGACTTCATTGCCCGCAAGGCTGCAAGAGTATTCATGGACGGCATTGGTCTAGGACTCGAAAATGACGACGTAGGTAATGCAGCACTAGAAGACGTGTTAGGTACAGGCGTCGCTACTGGCATGGTCTTAAGCGCAACCGGCAAAACGACCCCGGAGGATGTAGACGAACAGACAGCTCGACTGGCCGGACAAATGCCAGACCCCTTGCGTGAGCCCCTCGGTGCCACGATGCCTCATGTAATTCGGCACGGCATTGACTTCCACCGCGACGAAATGATGCCCGGCAGTGCGCGCATTGAGGCCTGGGCGGCAGAATTCAGACTGTTTAAGGACGCCGATCCAAGGCATGAGCTTTGGGGCGAATAGCCCAGACTATGTCCGAGACACTAAGCCCATATCAAATTACCGAACAACTGCACGACACGTTTTTTAGCGGGAATGGCCCACTAACCCACGACGAGCTAAAGGCAAGTGGTGTATACACTGCGGTGGGTTCTATGTCGTCAAACACATCGCGGCGTATCGAGGCTATGGGCCAGGTCGATGGCAGGCTGGCCAGGCAAGTTCTTGCAAAAGATCGATTTGGTAACTTTTCTTTCTCTACATACTTCTTGGAAAAAGGAGGAGAGCTCGTGCAGTCTAACATTCGGCCAGAGTCTCCCCCAGAAAAACTAGATCCCATATCTGCATCATTGTTTATGCAAACAGTAATAAAAACAATTCTAGATCGCGCATAAGGGGTGAGGCCAATAACGGCTCCCCGTGGTATCCTTAGGCGTGTTACAAGTAACTATTTCCGAAAAAATTATCGGCGCGAAGCCGCTGTTATCCGACGTTAAACTGTGGGTTTCTGAAAACGAAAAGGTGGGCTTTTTAGGCCGCAACGGCACCGGCAAAACCACGCTGTTCAATATTATTACCGGGCGCGACACCGACTTTAGCGGCGAGGTAACGCGTTCCAAGCACGAAGCGCTCATGGCCACCAGCCAGGAACACCACAATGCCGAAGGCACCACCATCGAATTCGTATCCCGCAAGCTGCCGGATTTTGCCCGGTTGGAAACAATCCTGCAAACGTACCCGGAGCACATGGGCAACGACCTCAAAAAAATCAACATCTACACCGAAGCTCTGGAAAAATTCTCGGAACGCGGCTACTACGAAGTAGAAAACTCCCTGGAAAAATTTTTTGATGCCTACCAGCTAAACAAAGCATTACTACAGCAGCCATTTTCCAGCTTAAGCGGCGGCCAAAAACGGCTAGTAGAGCTGATCGCCATCCAGCTAGCCGCACCGCAAATTGTGCTACTAGACGAACCGACCAACCACATGGACTACCTGGCAAAAGAAGCTTTTATTGAATGGCTCAAAACCGTCAAAAGTTCGGTGCTGGTTATTTCGCACGACCGCGATGTGCTTAAAAACGTCGACCGCATTTTAGAACTAAAAGACCAAAAAATCTTCAGCTACCCGGGTAATTACGACAAATATCTGGCGCAAAACGCCGTTACCACCAGCAACGCCATTAACGAATTTGGCACCAGCGAAAAACGCATTGCCAACCTAAAAGAGCAGATTGCGTTTGCCAAAGCCCGCGCCGCAACTGGCGGCCCGCGCTGGGTAACGCTGTACGAGCGCTACGAGCGTGAGCTAGATGCAATTTTAGAAAACCACCAAAAACCCAGTTTCTGGATTGACCGCGAATCCGCCAAGATGCTCAAGCCCAAGACAACCGAAAACTACCAGAAATTTAAAGCTAAAAATATCCGGCTGCACGAAACAAGCATCGCCGAGGCTACTAACACACTGCTAACCGTAGATAACCTTAGCCTTGGCTACGACAACAAGCCGCTGCTACAGAACGTTTCGTTCCAATTAAGTGGCGGCGAGCGGCTGCACATTGTTGGCCGCAACGGCGTAGGCAAAACCACCCTGGTACAAGCAATTACCCAAACTTGGCAGGGCAAACGACCCGAAACACTTATTGGCAAAGGGATTATTGACTGCGACCGCAGCCTGGCCATTAGCATGTACGACCAAGAAATTGGCACAGAACTTTTGGACATGACGCTACGCGACGCAATAGAGGCAATCTACAACGCCAAAGACCTAAGCGTAACCGAAGAACAAATAAAACAAGATATGGCGAACTACCTGTTTAACCCTGCCGCCGACAGAAACGTAATTGTACGTAACTTAAGTGGCGGGCAAAAGGCACGCCTGCAGCTTATTCGCTTGCTCGTGGGTTCGCCTAACTTGCTCATTTTAGACGAGCCGACGAACCACCTGGACCTACCAAGTATTGAGGAACTGGAAAACGCGCTTAACAACTATAGCGGCGCCATCATATACATCACACACGACAGCTACTTTGCCAAAAATATTGGCGGTGAAGTACTAGCGCTATAGACTGAGCATATGCAAGCAGTACTTAAACCTGCAGAAGGCTCGCAAGTATTCTATGTGTTACTCGGTTCGATTTTCTGGATATCCAGCGTCCAGTATTTCGTTATTCAATTGCTCGTAGCCTTAGCCTGGCAAAAAACATATAGCGTGCTACACAACACAATAAGCGACTTGGGTAATACGGTGTGCGGGCCATACCATGGTGGCTTTGTGTGCTCGCCATTGCATGGCTGGATGAATGCATCGTTTGTGGCGCTTGGGCTTTCTATGAGCCTTGGTTCAGTACTGCTATACCGCCAATACAGTAAGAATGCCATGGGCGTAGCGGCGTTTGGCTGTATGTGTTTGGCCGGCCTGGGTACTATGCTCGTAGGGCTGTTCCCGGAGAATACTATCGGCACCCTCCATGTAATTGGCGCGGCACTGCCGTTTATAATTGGTAATCTGGCTTTGGTACTATTCGGATCTGCGCTCGACATACCACGCACACTGCGTTACTACACGATTATTTCCGGTTTTGTTGCGCTAAGCGCACTCGTATTATTTATTACTCATACCTACTTGGGCCTCGGGGCCGGGGGCATGGAACGCATAACAGCCTATCCACAAACTATATGGCTGATCGTATTCGGCAGCTACTCGCTCCATAGCTATTACAAAAAATCCACCTACCAAAAGAGTAAAGTCGTATGACAGAATATTTATCTGCAGCCTTCGCGCAGGAAGTCGTTGTTGAAGACAAATTGTATCTATAAATTATTGAGCTTGGCAGTATCGCCGTCCAAGTAACGGATGGGGACGCACCGCGCTGGTAATTCTGCTACACTAAATATATGCAAAAGATAGCCACTCGAATATTTATTTGTGCTTCTGTCGCCTTCGGTATCGTAGGGATATTACTTGTCTTAACCGCTTCAGGCCCCGACAAGCCAGACTCGCATATAAGCGAAGTCCTTATACGACTACTTTTTATAAACGTATTCATTATTTTGCCTTCGTTTGCACTCAGCATTGCCAGTAAATATCTTAGTGGCAAATCGTAAGAGGTAAACGGCACCTATCAGTACCTACTCAAACGCGCATAAATATGGTACTGTACAACGATGAATATTTCCGAGCGGTTTAATACCGCGTTCAATACCATTAGGCAGCATGGCATACAGGTAGACCTTACGGAGGCGCATGGAGCACCCAACACCAGCGCCGAAGTTGTTGCAATAGAAGGTACCCACCTGGACCATTCGCGGCCACGAACCGCAAAGGCAATTGGGTTGCTAGTAACCAAACGGGTAGTCGAGGCCAGCAAAACTAGCCATACCACCGACTACATCAACCTGTTTCTGGATGGCACAGGCGTAGTGCAAGCAGTGCACGGCACGCATGCCTTTACTATCGACCAACAAGCCACTCCGCGCGTGCCCCACATTACTCAATCCCAGGAACACAACATACCAGAACAGAGCCAAGGCATAGCCCTGGAATCCGCCGTACAGACCATAGAAGATCTGTTACAGCGCAGATTCTCATGAGTACAATTATATGCCCTTGGTAAGCATACGGCGTCCCGTTATAAACGCCGAACAAGCCATGCTACGTGAGCACATACCAGCTGTCGATCGGCTAGGGCATCTTGGCATAAAATGGCGCAAGATGGGCGAAATGGGCGTTACACTATTGGAACGCGGGCAATACCAACGCGCCGCAGAGAAGTCGCAAGCCAGGCTAGGCGCCTTAGCCGCTCAGGACGTTGCCACCGAGCTCAACCAATCCGTACTCCCCAAAATGCCATACGGCAATTACCGCTTTACGGCTGAGGTGTCGAATATAGACTTTATGGGGCAGGGAAGATACCTGGGCATCGCCTACATCTTAGATGCGCCCGAACTAGTGGAACAGCGGGATTTCATAACGCTCGACCTAGATAGGCGAAATGGAATCACTGCTTATTGGGGCGACTTCGAGCCCCACGCAACCGTAGCCACTATAGACCACGCGTATGCCAAAGAGTCAGTGCTGGAAGACTTTTGGGAGTTCGCCCCTGAAACGATCACGTTGCTCGCGGCTCGTGCCGAAGCATCGTAGGCGGCCAAGCCATGCTATAGTTTGGTGATGAAGCCACTCGAGGCCATCAAGCGACACCCGGGTATCACTGTTGCAACAACAGCCGTCTTGCTTGCAGGGGCGATTGAAGCCACAGGCTGGATACAAAACCCTACCTACGAACGGCTGGCTGGCGCCTGCGTCTCGCCAGTAGCGGCGAGCGAAACGTATATTAACCGTCAAACCAACCTGACAATACAAACGCGGGCAGAGTTCGCTACAACCGGCATTGTCGCACATGGCACTTTGCCGCCTAGTGCGTATGGCGTCGAGGCTAGTTTCAAGGCGCCACGCGCACCCGCCAGCGCTTGGAACACAAACAAAAGCCGTATGCTTAAAGCAAACGACAGCGGCAAGTTTGCGCTCAAAATGGCTATTGGCCCCAGCGAAGTGCGGTTTGGCGTGCGTGTTGTGGCGCCAGCGGGTTCACCGTTATGCCGCACCGCACCAAAAGTTATTTTTACCTATAAAAATGCGAACAGTTACGCAACCACCCCAGGCATCTTGCCATGGCCCAACCCAGTTAACGTGGTCACCAACCTGTTCTATACTAACCTCTAAACCTTGCCACATAGCAAACAATTGACAAAAACACATATGGTAGGATATACCCGTGACCTATCCTATAACACCCGACTCGCATACCGACATACCGTACGACGACTACGAGATAAATCGCCATATCGGCAGCGTTAATACGGGTTACATGCACCTTAATTTTGGCGGAGTCATTCGTGCCGCCATCGAGCGGGCACGCCTGCACGGCCAAGTTAGCCTGTTAGATGCAGGTTGCGGCACAGGCCATAGCCTGATCAGCCTAAAGGAGCAAATACGTTTCCGGGCAAAGATCGCCGACGAAGCCATAGAAGCCGTTGGTATAAGCCTGAGCGACCTACGCAGCCGGCTCAATGCCGGGTGCCACGAACGAAACCGTTCGCGCAATGGCTACATATCGTTACGCATTGGCAACTTGGCCACTATGCCCCTTGAGCCCCACCGCTTTGACGTAGCTTATTCAAGCCAGGTGCTCATGCACAATAGCGAACCCGCACGCATTGTCGCCAATATTCTGCCCAGCCTACGGCACAATGGCGTGTACTACTGCGACGCCTTGCCCGAACAGAAAGCCGAGCTAGATACGTTTAAAACCACACTGGATCCGGCCGAGTGGAACATGCAATCTACTACAGTAACCAAACAATGTATCGGTGGCCAAGACACCTACGTATTCTATAAATTTCACCGGTTCCAGCCCGTAACTCTGTAGTAGCTTGGTGCACCGACACTATCTCTAGCTTAATATAATGATATGCCCGACTTATCCCGAGAGTTCGTAGTAGATGGCGGCCACCATGCAAGCATCAGCAATAACAGGTGGCGCGATGTCTATGCGTTCGTGCCCGCAGCATACGATACGGATGGTGTCGCGATTTTTGCCGGCTCAGAAATAACGGCGTATGTAGACTACGAATCCGCTCGTATTAAATGGACAGGGGAGCCAAGCGATTTTATACAAGCAAACCAAAACCGCGGCAAGATCTCTGGCGTTGTAGACGGCAAATGCGCCTACGAAAAAATTATTAACGAACGTCTGCCGTTAGCTGGCCTACGTATAGCCATTGCTCGCCGGCGCGCTACCAACCGAGTATGCCGCTTGCTTGGTATGGATCCAAAGCCGCACTTTCAGCATCCAGCTTATCAAAGCCTTGCGGACTATATGTAATACCCGCCCTGGGGCGCATCCGCAATCAAGACCGAACGGGCGACAACAAGACGGCCGCCTTCATGGGTGGCCTGGCTCAATAAATCTGCCCGTGCCTCACGCGTCTCGTGGTTAACATCTTGGATGGTAGTAAGGCTACGGTACCGCAGCGCACCCACCATCTCCTCGATACTCACCGGTTTGCGGTTCCCGGCCGTCATTACAAGGTCGCCAACGCTCTCGGGGTGCGAGCCAAACGCTTCGTGATACCATTCAACTTGTTCTGCCACTGCAGTGCCAAAAAGGCCAGCTACCGCGTCAAGCTTTAGACGGTCATACATACGTGGCAGCCCATCTAATTGCAATCTCCAGTCGCTCAGTTGGTCTTCTTTGGGTGCGGATATGCGGAACCGGCCAGCGGGACTAATAGTGCGTGTCCAGCCATCCGCTTTGCTAAATACGTAGGGGCCAATCGCGGCCTGCGGATCGTTCGGGCTGGTCATGACACTATCGTCGCCTGCAGACACCATGGTAATAAGGTCGCCGCCACGTTTGGGCGTAGCCACCAGGCCAATCCACTCACCATCTTTCGTATACGACACTCCAATTTCGGTACTTGCCATACATCACCTATCCACACTTTAGCTATAAGAAGTATATACTACCATATTTTTAACTAAATTAAAATAGTAGCCATTACAAGATAAATACCAACAAAGAATAAATTACACTTGCCGTCACCTATGAAAGAATGGTACATTCAACATTGGTTATGAAAAAAATCACACTTATTGCACTTACACTTATCTTTACCGGCCTTAGCCTAGTCATTACGGGCAACGTGGCCTCCGCAGATAGTCATCACCATAACGTTCCGGGATGGGGCCACGGGGACAAAAACCATAGGCATTCAGGTCCTCCTGGAAGAACGGTTAGACCCACCGATGATTGGCACGGCAATAAAAAACACAAACCGTGGTACGGCAAGCTAACGCATCCTCACTGGCACTTTCATCGTCACCAAACTCGGCACAAGGCTTAATCGCCTAAAAGGATAAGCAGGCCGCTCAGCCCCATTGTTATCAGCAATATACCACTGTTAAAGACCGTGCTGACATAGCCCACATACACGCTGTCAATCCCAAGGAAAACTATATAAAGCACCAAGCTCGTTTTAAATACTTCTCGCGCTACCAGCTTAACCCATCCATTCATTTTCGCAGCCATCCATCTTTTTTATAGACGACTTGCATATCTGCAATCTGCAACGAACTTCTGTCTGTCGCATTAGCATGCCCAGTCACTATCTGCCATCGTAATAGGCCATCCTGATAATATGCATCACTTATATCGAATACCATGCTAGCTTCGTACCAACCGTCATCCTGTTTGCGAGCCGGTCGATAGTCAGAAATTATTTGGTCGACAAGATTCCCCTCCGCTGTATCGTCAAGATTAAAAATATCGTACTTAAATGGCCTAAAGATTTGATCCTTTGAAAAAGCAAACACACCCGAACCATTTACAATAATATCGCCTTTGCCCGCAGTCACAGCAGTTGGCTTCGTTTGATCGAGAGCATGCGTTATATATGGCTTATTAAGCTCACTTATACGCAGTTGCTTCTCGCCAATTTTGATACTCTGGAACGCTTTCTTGTGCTGCACTTTGGCCATAAAATACTTCCCCTGGAAGTAGAGTGGGGGTACATTCGTTATCGACTCTCCATATAAATTGCTATTTGCGATATACAACGGGCCACCAAATACAACATTATGTAGATTGGTTGATATTCTATCGATTATGACATCGCTACTCGCTTTTAACTGGACCTTATAAACCCCAGCCTCCGGGTAACCACTATCCGGATTGCTTATATTTAAATTCTGCTCTTGGCCGACGGCTCTATCGGCATCAACATCACCATCATCGGGTATTTGACTGGAGTAAACGATGTCGTCGCCTTTGTACACATTTATCGTCAGTGGGTCTGGATCTGAATACCAGTTCAGATCATGTTTAATAATTTTAAGGTTAAAAAATTCTTTTGATAGATAGGTATAGAAAGTAACGTCACCCCTTAACGGCACAGTAATATCGGTGCCCTTAGAAGCGGGGGCGTATCCGGGGAGTGAATCGGTATACTCTTGCGTATTGCCAGCTTCTCCCAAAACCCCCGTTACGATATCTTTTGAGCGTGCTGCTTTTAGAATGTTATTTACCGTATCGCCGCCCGACGTCGTGCCGCCATATAACGTCAATCCTGACATACCAATCTGGCTACCTTTTAGTTCTTCAAGGAATGGAACGTAAACATCTTTTGAATTAAAGGTCCAATCCTGATCTTTATCATAGCCGATACTAATTCGGTCGCTCGGATTGCCAGGCTTAAACTTGAACGTAACATCCGCACGATCGTAAGCTGACGATTGCTTTGTCAAAAAATACAGTCGCTCTTGATCGGTTGTAACAGTACCGTTATCGCCATAGCGGAAACGATCTGGCGGATCAAATCGCAGCGCTCCGTTACCATCGTTCATTTTCGCAATAAATATTCTGTCGAACGGTACGGTATTCATAAATACCACATACGTTACAAGCAGCACGGCAAGACACCCTACAAAAGCTTTTACTAGCACGGCCTTACCGGAGCTGGGAGCCTTGTGCTTACGACCCATTTACTGCCTCTACTTTATACAGATCTTGACCAATGTACCTCAAATGCAAACCCTTTGCTAGAAACGCTCTACTATAATCCGAAAATTTTCCATACCCTCGTTCGCTTGCGACGCTTGGGCTTACCGTTTCCCACATAAAATAAATAGGAGCGTGATCTACGTATAGTTTCTCTGCCAAGCCTGCCGTATTGTCTACCCTTACAGGCAACGTATCTTTCCCTGCGTTGTAATACGTTACGACTTTTCTATCGGGAAATATTATTTTATCGCTCAGGGAAGTAAAAACATACGCGTTTTTTGGAGTATTGTTCAGTATAAAAATTCTTTGATCTTCAAGCTGCAGGCCCTCGGCATATACAGCATTAATGCCGACACCTTTATAATTCATTGTATTAACTACGAATACCAGGCATAGTGCAAGCACTGTCATAGTACCGACCATACGCTTCTGTTTGGCATACCAAAAGAAATAGCTGCTCATTACAATGAGCAGTGCAAAAATCGGCATAAAATAACGAACCTGGGAATAGCTAAGTAAAACATCTTTCGCACTTGCTCCGTAGACATCCGCAGCTCTTGAAAAGTACAAAAATATAATTGTCGAATATGCCACGGCAAAACCGCTAAATTTAAGACGCAGCCAGTCCTTATTTTTTAATTTATATACAACAGCAAAAATCGCCAATACTGATGTTATGCCGAAAAAATTAATAAAGTACTTCCTGAAACCATCAGCTACGCTTACATCTGCAGTTCTAAGTATGGCGTCTTGTCCTGAGTAGAGCGCCTGACCTGTCGTCAAAAGCCCACCATACAAACGCATGTTAAGGTAAAGAATGGGCAGGAATAACACGACTACCACTAGCAACATAGCGACGTGTGCAAAAAATGCCGATCGTTTGGTAAATATATCTTTATAGGGCAAAAAGAACAGCAAGAACATTACCACTAAAATCGCATTCGTATACTTGACGCTTACACCTACTGCCATAAGCGCAGCGCTGGTAAGCAAAACTTTCATAGGATAGCCCGTCCATTTTTTGCCAAAAAGGGTATACGCACGCTCTCGCCGCCTTATCGCTAAAATGTAAAAGCTCATACCCAAAACAATAAAAGCCAGGCTCGGTATATCGGTCATTATCCTACCTTGCCAGTACAAAAAGGCAGGAAAGGTTGCCGTTAGCCCGGTAGCTACAAAGGCAGTCGTTTTATTAAAAACTTGCAGCGTCAAGCAGAAGATACCAATTAGCCCCAATAAGAAGAAAAGACTAAATGCAATTGCGGTGTTTTTTAACAATAGAAATGGAAGAATCAAAGGATAGAGATATGTGTAGATGCCTAGAAAATCAGATGGAGCAATACGGCCACCGACTCCGACGACCGTATTACGCGGTTTAACTAATTCCGTATCATTAATGCTATTAGCCGGCTCATTATAGAGAAGGCCGCTCATGCCATACTTTTCAATTCTTGTAAGGTAAAACTCCCGTATATTTTCTTCTGGTGTTACCGGCACCTTTGGTAGCGCAAGATTAACGAACAACACCAGAAGAACAATAGCTGCGAATAGTAATAAGATTTTATTATTCTGCTTGCATAGTAAATATAAACGCTTCATATGTGCCTATCTGCTTAAACGCGCGGCTAAATCATCTGCAGGAATCTTATAAATGACCACCCTGTGGTATTGCCGATATAGGGCACTGTCATATAGAAAGGGCTGATCAACTTCAAATGTCCCAACTTTATATTTGGACAGATTAACCGTAAGCCATTCGGAAAAACTGGGATACAGAACGTGCATGCCTGCATCCTGAACAATTACAACCTCCTTATCAGAAAGACTTTTTAAATGCTCGGCTGAGACGTATTGCTTTTCGTTTGATGCGTAGAGCAATGAGCTTCTTGTCTCATAATAGTAAGGTTCGGGCTCTGCAGTGATGAGGATAGCATTATCGCCAATATAGGGCCGCAGTCTTTTTGCTGCAATCTGTTCATACGCCATTTGCCTATAAACGCCATCCGACCAATACCTTATACCATCGCCACAAAGTATAAGCTGCACGATAAGCAGCAGGGCAATAATAGGTACATATACAATCCTTCTTTTACAATACTCCACAATGCCTACTACTCCGGCAGGTGCCAAGAGTGCTAGCATTGGTACGAAAAGTGTCCAGTAACGCATGTTTGTACTGCTGAACACTACAAACACACAGCCAAAGAGCAAAAAGCTAATCATTGTAAATGGCACTACCGGACGCTTACTTAGTTGACCCCATTTAAAGACCCCCACTGTGGCGACAATCACTAGCGGCAACTCAGCAAGAATGAAACTGCGCAGTCCAGAGGATAAAACAATGTACAGAATCGTAATACCGCCACATAGTACCCTAGACCACATACGGCTGGGCAGTTTGATGTTTATGGCAAAAAGGGCTATGCCAAACAAACATACCAAAGCACCACCAAGCTGCAAGGTGTCATATATATATGGTCGTACCACTATAAGTAAACAAACGACTACGAAGACGCTCGCCACTGAATACGCTCGGACAAGGGCGCTGGTGGCCGCCTTTTTCCCATAAGTAAGTGCCATATAAACAGCAACAGGTACGATGAGCAGGGCATACTCGTACCTACAAAGCACGGCTGAACCAAGGGCGAATCCTAATATCATTTGCGAACTGTGCTTAGTGGGATCTAGTTTGATCATTGTGGTCATAACGAGCAAAACGCACACCGCAGCAAGCGGCTCTGTTAGCGGGAAGCCAGCCCAGATAGCTTCTGTTGCAGATACTGAGAACGCCAATGCTGCTATTGATGCGTATCTATTCGAAACAAACAACCACCTACCGAGCACAAACACTAGACCGGCCGCCACCACATAAGCCGCAATATTTACAATGCGAGATGCTTGTAATGAATCAACAGAAAAAAGACCGGATATACCTCCTAGCACAAAAGGCGTTAACGGTCTCGTCCAATGGTAAAATACAGGGAATTGATCGCCATAAGAGCCTAAACTTATAACCGTAGTCTTCAGCGCAAGAATTCTTTCGCCTAGAATTAAATTGACGTAGCCGTCCGGATAAAGAATATACTTGGAAAAATTGAGAATACGAAGAATCAGACCAGCAGTTAAGATGGCCAGCAGCGAGGCCGTAGCAATAATTGAGCTACGCCTCTTCAGCATTCCACACCAAACTCACCCAAATAGTTTACATTGATGAGTTATTATAGGGAAATATTATTTTGATCAACCACGCACTTGTGATTTGTTACTATTGATGTATGCTGGCAATTCATTGCAAAACCAAGCTCTATAAAATTAACGATTGGACAATCCTGCGCTTGCCCAAAGACGCAAGCGCCCAGCTGCCGTCGCGCGGCCAAACAATGGTGCAGGGCACTGTAAATGGCTTTCGTTTTAAGGCGCCCTTAGAACCAGACGGCAACTGGAGCCACTGGCTCAAAATGGATAAAGCCCTACTAGACGGCGCTCATGCCAAAGCGGGCGATACCGTAACGCTCGAGATTGAACCAACAAAGGAGTGGCCAGAACCCGAAGTACCGGCGGACTGGAAGGCTGCCGTTATGGCCGACCCGAAAGCGCCGGCCCTGTGGGCGGACATTACGCCTATGGCTCGTTGGGAATGGATACGTTGGATACGCGCTACTGGCCGTGCAGAAACACGCGAGCGGCGTATAAAAGTAGGAATCTCCAAACTTACGTCCGGCGAACGCCGCCCATGCTGCTGGAACCGCAATATGTGCACCGAACCCTCGGTGTCTAAAAACGGCGTCTTGCTTGCCGCCGAATAGCTTAGAGGGTACGTTATACCGCATGACCGACCACCGTCCCACTGACATTCGACCATACCTTGAACCTGCGTATTGGGACGGCCACACATACGGCGATACGGATGCACGGCCACAGAGCGATAAGGTATATGGCCTTCGTGCCGACAAACTCGTTCGACGAGCCGGCCTGGATGAAATGAGCAATACCTATCCGTTACGCACCTTGCTGCCTGGTGCACTTTTTAACGCTCGCGACCATGTATTAGGTACTTTCGTTCTTATGCACGAGGAACGGCTTGTGTTCCATCGCGCACCGCAACCATCAGAGAACAGCGTGCACTGTCCATTGCCAGAACGGCCTAACCCCGAGAACCTACGAGGCGTCCGTAATCTACGCTTGCACAGCCCGCACGCCAGCTACAGCGCATTGCTGCGTGGCGGCATTGTCGCCACGAATACAAAGACTCATGAACACGAGCTGTACGATTTTGGTCTTGCATACTGGGAACCTGGCTGCCGGCCAATAACACACCAGTTATACCGCCAACCTACGCCGCTTGTCATTGGCCGTACGTACCACTACCGGCAACAAAAACAAGAAACACTCAACCGCATAGGCCAACTGCAGATTATTACAGAAGGCGGCACATGGAAACGCAGCCCTCGCATGGCCATGGCTGCCGAGTGGCTAAGCGGTTTACTACCTCGACCGATGACGACATAACGGCCCCCACGGGAGCAAGCCGCCTATTGCGCCGGGAAAATGATCACTTCGGTGACGTTGCCACTTGGGTCTTCGGTTGGGCGGGGGAGCCGGGTGCCGCCGTCGATATACATGGATGTCAATGATGGCTGTTGCAGCAAAACATCGGCATGGCGTACTGCCGCGCCACCGAGTGCGCCGCCATCGAACTGCACGTATTCGGGTTGCGTTGGGCGCGTTTCGGCCGGGGCCGAAGCGGCATCGCAGGCTAAAGCCATGCTAAGTGCGAGTGTATTGCCGATAAGTCGTTTCATCTAGTCGATCGCTCCAAAAAATATATCATATCTTACTTCTACAGATACGTCAACTAACCACAAACTGTATGGGTTGGTATAATACATGCTTATGCTGCGGCTAGGGAAGATACGATCACTTAAGAAATTTATCAAAAAGATAAAGCCAGCATTGCCAATTACTATTGCCCTAGTAGCAATTATTGGAAGCATAGGTTACAGACATATTATGCCGTTTTACATTAACCCCACCGCCTACACGCCGCTACTGAACACAATCGCCAAAGGCGAGAGCAATGGCAACTATAACGCCTACTACGGCAACGCCGGCAATACCAGCTTGTTGTTTACTACCATGCCCGTTGGCGAGGTGCTCGCCTGGCAAGATAATTTTGTACGCCAGGGCAACTCAAGCAATGCCGTGGGCAAATACCAGATAATCCGCCCAACGCTTGCCGGGCTGGTACAGCAGCTACGCATAGACCCGAGCACGCCGTTTAGTGAACAGCTCCAAGACAAAATGGCCATTGCCTTACTGGAACGGCGCGGCGCCCAGGCGTTTGTACAAAACAAAATAAGCCGCGAGGAATTTGCCGCCAACTTAGCCAAAGAGTGGGCAGCACTACCAAGCGTACAAGGAACCAGCCCGAACGATAGCTACTATGCCGGCGATGGTCTGAACCATGCCCACATAAGCATAGACGAACTGTTTGCCGCACTCGCATCGCTACGGCAGCTAGCGTCGTAAGTAGCAGACCATTGTTGGAGTATACGTTTTAAAACCTACTATTTACTAAATTAAAAACATATGGCATGATGCATGTCATGAAACTAAAATACAGGGTGGCGCTTATTTTACTTGGTTCGTCATTTGTATTGGCTTACGGCGGTTACCTGGCAAGTTTTGTCTATGCCGTAGTGGCGGCGCTTGTAGCGCTTGGCCTGAGCGCACTTGTTATGTTGTTCAGCAAAAGCGACGATAAAAGGGTGGTCAGCATTTTGAAGGCTGGCGTGTTATTCGGCGCGTTCTAACGCTGGACTCGAACGCTACACGAGAGTGTTTGTGTGTGTTTTACAACAAAACGTGATACTATATGTGTAGCAAGTTATTCTAATCTATACCTTTTATATCGTGCGCATTAGCAAGCCATTCTATTCTCGGCTATAGCGAAGACCCTGTCTCGCATAATATCAGCTTATAGAAAGGCTTTATATCAATGGCTACTAAATTATTTGTAGGCAAATTGTCATTTGACACTACTAACGACAGCTTGCAGGCGCTCTTTGCCCAGTACGGTAAAGTGATTAGTGCACAGGTTATTGTAGATCGTGGCACGAACCAATCCAAAGGTTTTGGCTTCGTAGAAATGGAAGATCAGACTGCAGCCCAAGCAGCTATCAACGCGCTTGACGGCCAAGAGTTCGAGGGCCGTACTATTGCAGTCAGCGTAGCTAAGCCGCGCGAAGACCGGCCACAAAACGGCGGCGGCGGATTCCGCGGCGGCTTTCAACGCCGCTAGGCATTTGCAGCTATGGCTTCCGACCAAAAGCTCGGCACGGCCGATCTGTTATTTAAAACTGCCCAGCAAATGGGTCTGGCACCCTCGTGGGTAACACCATTGGGCACATTCGCCATAACCGTGGACGGACAGGAACGATATGTGAATTCCAGAAGCCGGCTTAACTCGGCTGCGAGCGCCCAACTGGCTAAAAATAAATACGTAACGCGACGAATTTTAGAGCGTCACGATATGCCGAATATACCGTTCATGCTGCCGCATACGCAGACCGAAGCCGCAGGCTTCCTAGAACAATACGGGACGATAATCGCCAAGCCAGTATCCGGCGCTGGATCGCGTGACATCCACATTGTCACGAGCCATTTGCAGCTTGAGGCTCTTGCTATAGACGAGTACATACTCGAGCAATACATTGCCGGCCAAGAATTACGTTATCTCGTGCTTAAAGGCGAGATCATTGGCGTACACCGCAGCGAATACGGTACTTCTGTCGAGGAAGATCGGCCTTTGCAGCGCATTTCGTACCCTAAAAACGAATGGGACCCGGCCCTTATTAGTGCATCGCTCCGCATTGCAGATATACTCAACCTTACGTTTGCTGCGGTTGATTTTTTGATCGACGCAACGGGGCGCGCATACATCCTTGAAGTTAACACCAAACCCGGATTTAAGTGGTTTCATGCGCCCAGCAGTGGGCCGGTTGTTGACGTCGCCCGTTTATTCCTAGAATCTACACTGGACGACCTGCGCCACAAACAGCCCGCCATGGTAGGAGCACATCCACACGCAGCGTATAGTTATGATAGGAGAGGGCTATGAAGCATCACGTCGGACAAACGCGCAACGGCATAACAGTGTACGTTGACCTTATTAGCTCGCGAGCTGCAAAGCATATTGCGCAGCAGCCACAACTCCTAACACTTGCCAAAGAAATGCTGGGGCATATAACAGCCAAAGGCGCCGAACTCAACATCGAACACGATATGGGGCGCGTGGTAGGGTATAGTTTTATCGTCGCAACAGCGGACACCGACACTATTTTTTATGCATGTCTGCTAAAGGATACGGTATACACGCGCTTCGTTAAAAACGGTAAACCCCTTTCCACGCCTTTCGTAACGGTTACCCTTATACAAAACGGCGACATGTACGAACTGACGGACATTCGGATTGGCCGCATTACGCCGCCCCGCCCGGGCAGCGCCAACGAGTCCACAGACAGCAGGGAATACTGGCAACATCATGCTTTCATTCTAGATAACCAAACCTTGCAACTGCGGACCGTCACCAAAACATGCCCGTACTAAAAGTTTGAATAGGTATGCTACTCTACGTTACATATGACTGAACGGCTTGATGCTGCACATCAGGACTGGCAATGGCATGACCTTAACCCGTTAACGAGGATCATTGTAGCCGCCTTTGCCGGGCGTATTGGCGATGAATCACAAGGCGATATATCGAACCAAGCATTCATAGATGCCGCAGCCGATGTCTTAGGCAGTGAAAGTCGCGAATCTATCCTAAAAACCGGTGGTTGGAGCGGGTTAACCGGTCTACGGAACTTGCTTATCAACAGACTCTCAACGCTTGAGACCGAACCGCTTACACGTATGGCGCAGGATCTAGGCAGGCTAGCGGGCAACACAGAGGCGATACAGTCCTTGGCAGCACAAGTTGCAGAACAATTAAGCGGCGCCGACACCCAGGGTGCAGTGCCAGCTTTGCGCGTATTGAGCGAGCTGGCGATAGGGTTGCGGGCTACATATAGGCCCGATGCAGGGTAAATGTCGCACCAAAAAACTAAATTTACAACAGGATAGGTTTGCTCAACAGATAGCTCGGGCGTGCGGTGGCTAGCAATACCCAACCAGTGATGTAGAATATAACGACGTCCCGGATAGTTAGATTTGTCACATTTTACATTAAGCGAGCCGGGCGTAAGGGGGATATGTCTTGAAAAAATTGGCAGCTTTGCCGGTACTCATCATTATTGGCGCCTTATTATTTGCGCCTGTGCACTCGGCCATTGCCGACCACTACGACGACCAAATGAATGCGCTGCGTGCGCAGAACGCACAGGCGGCGGCTAATGCCGCCGCACTGCAAGACCAGGAAAAGTCACTGGCCGATGTAGTCTTAAAGTACCAAATTCAGATTGCCGCGCTAGAAACGCAGATTCAGCAGAACCAAACCAAGCGCGACCAAACGAATGCAGCCATTGCCGACGCCGAGGCTAAACTGCAAGCACAGCAAACATTATTAGGCCAAGACATTAAGGCCATATACCAAGACGGCGACACTAGCACCCTAGAAATGCTGGCATCCAGCCACAACCTGAGCGACTTTGTAGATAAAGAAGAATATCGCACCGCCGTTAGCGAAAAAATAACCGATACGGTGCACAAAATTAATGCCCTTAAGGCAGAGCTAGAAGCACAAAAGGCAACATTAGAAAAACTACTGGCCGACCAACAAGCCATGCAAAGCCAGCTAGACGGCCAACGTGCCGAGCAGCAACGCTTGCTCAGCATGAACCAAGACCAGCAGGCTGCCTACAACCAACAAATTGCCACTAATAACTCACAGATTTCCCAGTTACGCCGCCAGCAGGTACTAGACAACGCCCGCTTTATGGGCGCTGGCGCGCGTATGGATGTGCCAGACGCCACTGGCTACCCATGGTCAGGTGCACCATGGCCTAACAGCATTCCAGACCCATGGGGCATGTACGAACGCCAATGCGTCAGTTACACAGCCTGGAAGGTATGGAAAAGCGGCCGGTTTATGCCGTACTGGGGCGGGGTAGGCAACGCCAACCAATGGGATGATAACGCACGGAGCGCCGGTATACCGGTAGACGGCAGTCCGCGTGTGGGCGATATAGCCGTCAGTAACCGTGGCGCGTACGGGCACGTTATGTATGTCGAGGCAGTGTACGGCGACGGCACTATATACATTAGCCAGTACAACGCTGGCTGGGACGGGCGATACTCCGAAGCACGCATAGCCGTTGGCGACCTCGTGTTTATTCACTTCTAATTTGCCTGGGGTGCAAACTTAGAGTAAGCTTTGCTTCATGCATAATCCCAATACGCTAAGAACAGCACTAGCATTCACTACGGTTATTGCCCTTGGCGCCTGTTCTGCCGAGCGGCCGCAATCGCCAGCCGAAACACCACCAATTGTAGCCGTAGGTCCAACTGCCAAGGGCTCAGACCAATCGTTTGGTATACGGGATGCAGCAAAATCTGCAGGCAAAATTTTGGTAGCTGCCGGGCAACCCAATGCCCACGATATATTTATGATAGATTTGGCTACCAACGCAGCTTTAAACCTAACCTATACACCCCCCGGTACACAACCAACTGACGAACTGAACCCACAAGTATCGCCTACACCTAATGGCATAGAAGTAACCTTTACCAGCAACACGAGCGGCAAGTACCAGATATACCGGCTCCCGCTTGCCAACTTGGGCGGCCTCGTCCAGCTTACCAGCAGCGACGCTAACAACGACGACCCTACCTGGAGCCTGGACGGCAAACGTATTTATTACAAAACAAGCGCAAACGGCCACGGCGACATACTCAGCGTGCCCTGGAACGGTACGGGTAAACCACAAAACCTAACCAAAAAAGCAACCGCCACCGAAGAATGGAAACCAGTCGCCGTAACGGACAACTTACTGGTAGTAACAACCAGCCACGGCGACGATGGCACTATGAACAAGCGGCAACTCTTTGCCACCGCCGAGCTAGCCATAGTCGACACGACCAAGCCGAACGATCTGCCCAAAGAACTGACCAATAATGATTATCCGGATTGGTATGCATCGCCAAAGCCCGAAGAGCCAACCGTTATAGCGTACACATCGCGCGACGAAACTAATCCTACGGGCCACGACATCATTAAACAAATGGATATCACTCGATTCGACAAACCGCAGACACTCGTGAACATACCAGGCGATTCCGACGACAGTTCGTGGGCGCCGCCGTTACCCAAGAGCGACGGGGACACATTACTGTTTGTTAATAACAGTACGGGCACATACCGGGCCATGGCGCGTACGCCATCGGGCGCAATAGTCGACCTCAACTTGCCAGTATCGGGCGAAGTATTGTCTCCGGTAGCCGTAGGTCCTATAACGATAGGAAATGAACGGAAAGGCTAATTATGACACCAGAAGGTTACCAGCAAATACAACAAGCAATAGGCGACGAACGCATACTAGTGCATCCTGTTCCGGAACCAGGAGAAGATGTACGGCACGTTGATGTACTCGTACCTTTCAAGGCAGGCAGGCATCTCACCGATGCCCCATCGCTTGCCGATGTGCGCAATCGTTTACACGAAGCAGGGCTCACAGCTGCTGCTGGTTTTGCGGAGAGAGGTTCAGATCCTAGACCTCGACTGCGTTTCTTAGGCGCAGTAGCCGGCGGACAGTGGGTAGACTCTGCCAACATCGAACAAAAAACGCCCTATGTACTAATGTATGAAGATACTGCGGCACGGTAGAGGGCGCACAAAGACTCAGTGAAATACTGATATATATAAAAATACCGGGTGATCAATCCGGTATTTTTATTCCTCTAGCTAGAAGGATAGCGTGCATTCTTTTGGTTTGCACAATTTTTTGTAAGTGTATTTCTTTTGGATTTACTCTTACTTAAATCTACCGTATCAAAGCATAAACAACTTGTCAAGCGTTAGTTATACACACGTCACTTTATACCACCTCAAGCTCGTTGCGCACGGTGGCAAGCAACTGGCGAGGCGAAAGATCGGACTTAAGAATATTTTTGTACGCACCCAGCCGCAAGGCCTGGGTAAGCTCCGTACCCGAAGTTAAATTGCTTAAAACAATAACTTTTGCTGGCAGTTCGCCATCTTTACTAAAATGCCGTAAGAAGCCGATACCGTCTACGACCGGCATCATAAGGTCGAGTAGGATGAGATCGTACCGAGTATTCGTGCACTTTTCCAGGGCGTCCTGGCCGTTTACAGCTGTGTCGATGTGATGCTCGGTGGATAAAATCATGCTATAGACATCGCGCAACAAATAGTCGTCCTCAACGACCAGGATCTTACGCATGATAATAATACCGGCCTAACTGTGCACACAAAAAGTAATACAGCGCGTGCAGTGAAATGTTGCTGAGCATACCAAGTCTTTTGTCTTACGTAGCTTATTTAGTAAAACATAGGCACTTTTATCGGTTTGTAAAAATTATTACTTGTTTTGCTATGCTATGCATATGGGTACATATACCGCCACAGATCTTACAGCGCTGCTAAGTGGCGGCGATCCGCGATCGCTGGGCCGTGCAAACGACGTAACAGCGCAAGTACTGAACGGGAGTATACCAGTAGCGCCATTATTTGACTGCGTATTCGTAAGCGACGAAACTGTCCGCATGCGCGCGGGCGACGCACTCGAGAAAGTCTGCCACGAGAACCCGAAATTACTAGAACCGTTTACCGAACGGCTGTTGCGTGACGTACCGCGTGTACGCCAGCCATCGGTACAGGTGCACTTAGCACAAATGCTCGCAGAGCTGCCGCTGACCGCGCAACAAACCGAACGTGCCGTGCAGTTACTGACCTACAACCTGCATACAATTGATGAATGGGTACTCACCGACGTCATGATACAGGTGTTGGCGGATTTTACAAACAGGGGAGCTCTACCTAAAAAACAGCTCGCAACGCTTATTGCGCCCTACGCTGAAAGCCGTCACAAATCTGTCGCGCAGCGCGTAAGCAAACTACTCGCAACACTGTAATGGTATAGTTACACCAGGATGCAAAGCAAAACTCTGGCTCCTTTTTTGGAACATGTTATGTCGTTAAACGCTGGTTATGCAGGAATGGGCGGGGCACAGGCCGCAATCGCAGGCTCGCGTAGCACTGAAACCGATGTTATTACCGACCTGCGTAAAAACGCCCTGGCATTTGCAGCCGAATACCACGACGTCCATGTTAACCGCAGCACCGTACAACAGCTGGCAAACAATCTAGAGGGATCGCTGCGGTCGCTCCATGCTATTTCGGCTATATCAGAATCAACACTTGTAGCGCTTTTAAAAGAGCTCAATATGTTAGTCGACCACGCCGGAAATGGCGAGCGATAACACCTAGGCGACAAGCCCAGTAAAAGCACCTGGCCCGTTATACAGTAGCTAACAAAAGTGCTACCATAAGCAGTATGAAGACAACAACAAACTCCAAACCATCAAGCATCGCGGTCAGTCCAATACTGCAACGCGTTTTTATCGTTGCCGTACTAACGGCGTTCTTGGCAGACGTCGTGCAAGTTGCCACGGAATTTATTTCGGAGCCCTATACATATGTAAGCACCGAGGCACTCTTTGGCTACTGGGCTAACCGGATCGTTTTGCCGGTCGCCTTTTTTGTAATGGCATACATAGCAATAAAACACAGGGCCTACGAAGCGCGATTATTCAACGCTCTATTACTGAGCGTAGTGGGCGTGGCCATATACACAACAACAGCGTACTTATTGGCATATTTTTACCAATACATGATTGGGCTTAACAATTCGCCCCACTATTATGCATGGGTCGTTGCAGGCGTTGCACTTGGACTATACGCGGTTGTACTACAAGCGCTTACAAACAACAAAAGCCTGTAACGTTTTACTGTTTTCGTATCTTTTCTTACTGCTAACACCTTGCGTTTTAACGTAGCATAAAAATGTGCAACTTAAAGACGGAGGTTAGATATGGCAAGCACGATGACGAACAGCAAAGCTAGCCCGGCGGGCGTAGCATTTTTGGCAGGCATAAGCGCAGGGGCATTGGCCGCATTACTTTTTGCACCGAAAAGCGGGCAAGAGACGCGCCGCCAGCTAAAAGATGCCGCTACAAATGCGCGACGTAAGGCACAAGAAACCATGCAGGAACAGCAAGACAAGGCGAGCAAAGCAATCGATAAAGCGGCAGCGACAACCAGCGACTCTGTGCAGAAATAAGCCAACTGATATTGCTATACTACAGACATAGTGCAAAATCATGCGTATTCTAGGTTTGCGTACCGTTTTGGCCGGACGTTATTACCGTCGCCCATAAGCGCGCTTCTATGTATGCTTGTTGGCGTGGGCGCTGTTCTAGCCTATCTGGTTGTGGTTAGCGTATCGTTGGGCACGGCCTTACCTGATCTTTTTGAGGGCCAGTGGGGCGTAGAGTACACGAACCATGTGGTTCGTCCGCTCCTGTCTATTTTTACTAATATAACGCTGAATAAAATACTCTTTCTTGTTACCTGGGGACTGGCTGGACTAACAACCTATTTTGTCATTGAATACATCGTTATGTTGCTCCGTAACTTACGCAGCGCTAACCACGATATTCAGCAAACAGCCGAGGGTATTATTCGCCGGCCTACGATGCGATCTTTCTTTATATCCGCATTATGGCGCGCCGGCGTACTGCTCTTTTTTATTCCGCTGCTTGTTATTGCCCTGCCGACACTACTAGGGCAACTGAGTGCTTTGGCCCCAAAGGCAGTATTGGGCCACCTGGGCGCCGGCACAACGCTTTTGCACTTAGGTACATTAGCCCTCATGGTTATGCTATTTTCGCATGGCGTGGTAGTGTTCCTGCGGTTGTTTGCCGAGCGCATGCGCCTGGGTGCAGACGACCCGCTATAGCTACGGCGCTTTGGCGATAGAGTAGCTGTCGCCGTATACGGTCCAGTTGAGCGGTATATTCAAGTTAAGATTGCCGGCCTTTAGGAATACGCGTTGTTCGGTGTCGACACGGTCGGTGTCGGAGTGGGCTTCCTCGGTGAGCATTGCGGCTTTGCGCGCGTCAAGAAAGGCGTTCAGGTAGGTTGTTTCGTTGCCGCCCTGGGCTGGCGTCTTGGCCTTTTTGAGGGCAGCTGCTCGGATGCCGCCGAAACTAACCGGGTCGCTGCCAGGGCCGTGCATAACCATAGCATCGTAGTATATAAACTGGCCGAGCGGGTGCAGGCCATCGGTGATAGCCTGGTTGACACTGGGGTTAAAGTACACGCGGTCACGCTCGCTATTTTGCGCTTGCTGGAACAGTGGGTCGGTGGCGGCAGTTTTCCAATCTTTCGTAAAGTTGGGGTCAAGGCCGGTGTGCGAGGCACTTTCCGCATTACCTAGCGAAACGAGTGTGTTGTAGTACTTAGATAAGACGTTGCCAGGTTTGAGGGTGTTATATACACCAACCACCTTGGCCATGTCGCTGCAGCCCGAACAGAAGCCAATGATGCCGCCGGTATAACCCCGGCCATCTTTGATATCCTCGATGTAGCCGTATTGGGCTTTCCAGTTAAGCGTTGAGTTCTCGGCACTTGATACTAACTGCATAGCAATTTCTTTTTTGCTGGCGTCGAACAAAGTTGTGGCACCGCTGCCAGGGTTAGAGCTACCGCCGCCGCCCGTAGAACCGCCGGATGCTGCGGGAATAGTAATAGATACTTTTGCAGAAGCGGCAGACGTAGCGCCCTTGGTATCGGTAGCCGTTACGGTGTAGTCATAACTTTTGCCTGCGGTCAAGCCGGTATCGGTGTAGCTGGTGGTTGTTATGGTCGCGACCTTAGTACCGCTCCGGTATACTTGGTAATTCGCAATAGGGTTGGCGCTGGTGCTAGCTTTCCAGCTAAGGGAAACACTAGTAGTACCCTGTAAGTTCGCTACGACGTTACTTGGCGCAGCCGGTGCGGCCGGCGCGCTAACCAATTTAGTACTGAATACTACATCCACCCAGTAATTGGTATTGCCGTAAACGCTCTTAGGAAACACGCTTTTTGCGGTGCTAAAAATGTACACGCCGTTATCTTTCGGGGCGGTTAGCTTCTGCTTCACATACGCGCCCTTGGCAAAGTAGCCGCTGTCAGATGAATACATGCCTTTGGGGGCGTGATACGAAATAACATACGTCACATTCGCCGCAATACTAACCGGCTTTGCAAATTGGGCAGTTTGCCAACCGCTGGCAGTTTCTTTAGTAAATGTAGTGGTTGCGAGTTGGCGGCCATCGCTGGACCACAGGCTGCCCGTGTGCGTTCCGGTATTCTGAGCACCCTTATAAAAACGAACGCCGGTGACATAGCCGGCTACGCCAGATTTAAACCGTAGCCCAAGTTCTACACTCCGGCTGTTATTGTTTGTAATGGTTTTAGGAACGTTATTTCCCCAAAAACTATATGTAGTGGTGGCTGCCGAAACAAAGACCAAAGTACCCAGGCCCACAAGGACAAAGGTCGCTATATACATGATTGGCTTCAACCAGCCACGTGCAGGCTCGCCCCTAGAAATGACGGCTGACTGTGCTGCGGTGCTCTTCGCACGAGTTTTAGGTACTTTTTTTGTAACTTTTTTTGTTTTTGGCATAGTTTTTATTTTAAGGTTATCCTCGTTCAATCGTAGCACAGCTAGAAATAAGCACAAGCTATCTACCCCCCTTAGGATCCGAAACGCTTATGGAAGGTGCGAGTTATCTAACAGCAATATCTATAGTTACTGAGCTACGATAAAGTTGTTAGTCAGGAGATTTTGCATGATATCGTTCGTTTGGTTCTCAAAGCGTCCGTTTTGGGCGGGCAGGGGAGGGTCGGAAAATTATACAGCGGGACATATTCGCGAGCTTATGCGCCGGGGCATACCCACACGACTTATAACCATAGGATTAGGGGAAGATGACGGCCGCGAGGACTTTCCGGATATTACGTTCACGTCCCTGAAATCCCACGAACAATTAAGTGAGCTAGAAGACACACTCGTAGGGATCACGAAGCCGTTAGGTGTTCCAACAAAGCATCCGTCGTACACCATATTGCACTGCCCGCCGCGTTCTTCGGAGGGTAATTTAGAAACGTTTGACGTCAGCAAAATGAACCTAACCCATGCGGTTGCGCCCAGTAAGTTTGCCGCCAAACTGTGGGCCCCTAAGCTTGGCGTTCGGCCAAATAAAATACCAATCGTTTATCCCTTCGCGGAGCGACCTTTTAGTCGCGTGAAACGCCCAGACAACACTACAGGTAAAACACGCATTTTGTTTGCCGGTCGGCTTATGCCTGATAAGGGCATCTTTACGTTACTGGCCGCGCTGCATTTAGGCGAAATGCAAGATTTGCCCTACACCCTAACGGTTACCAGAGCGGCAGCCAACACCAATTGCGGGCCGATCATATGTAAATTGCTAGAGGCGCACCCGTGGGTCAACTTAGTGCCCGCGCGTCGGACCCCTAAGGCAATGGCTGAACTTATGGCTGAGCACGACATCGTCGTCATGCCGTCGAGCGACATATTTTGGAAGGAAAACTTCGGTATTGTATCGGTTGAGGCCCAGCATGCAGGGTGCCGTGTCATTGCATCTAACTCGGGTGGACTGCCCGAAACAGATTGTGGGGGCTTGTTGCTTATACGCCCAGACGACCCACAGGCACTGGCTCGTGGCATTGTTAGGGCAGCCGCCCTCGGCCCGCTTACCACTGCCGAGCGATTGTATGCCAGCAACAAATTTACCGTTACTGCTTCCGTAGATAAACTACTCGCCGTTATGCGTACGACCGAACGCAACCACCAAACACTACTGCAAAAACAGGGCGCACTCATGCGCGAGCAACTGGACCTTGCCTTCGGGATTACTCGCGAGCTTGGTCTTCGGCTCGCTCGAGATGACAAACTTCGTTAGCTTGACCCCCGGCACACATATAACTGGCTTATCCGAAAAATTAATGAGCACTACCCAGTGCTCATTTTTATAGCTACGTACATACCCCACGACATCTTCGTGGCCTACTTCTAGCACCTGGATACGTCCATAGCGTAACGCCTCTGATCCGTTCCGAAGCTTGGCGAGTTGCTGGTACAACGATAAAAATGATTGTGGATCATTGTGCTCGGTCTTAATGTTGTACTTCTTGTAATCGGCCGCAATAGGCAACCATGTCGTAGGGCCATCGGTAAATCCCGCGTGCTTGCCCGGCGACCACTGCAAAGGCGTGCGTACCGGGTCGCGGCCTTGCCGCGGGTTATGTCGTGCCTCTGGGTCGTGTACGAGTTCCGGCGGGATGTCTACATTGCGCATGCCAATTTCTTCGCCATTATATACAAACACCATACCTGGCAACGTGAATTCCATAACCGCTGCGCTACGAGCGGCAGGGAGACCAATACGGCTTACTAACCGTTTTTTATCATGGTTGCCAAATGCGTAGCTGGATACGCATAGCGGGCTGTGTTGCTCAAGTGCCAAATGAAACGCGCGCAAAAAACGCGTCCAACTACTGGCGCGCCATCCAAGCTCCAACCCTTCAAAATTAAACGGCGCAGCCACCTCGGGGTCTATGCCCTCATAAAATGCCATGTAGGACGCAATTAAATTATGCCGCCGGGGGTAGGCCTCGGTTACCATAAAACGGCTTTTGTCTTGATATTTCTTCTCTTTCAGCACTCTGGCCATTTCATTTAAGTACGCATATACCGGTGGCCAGCCCGAGCTGTTATTACGAATAAGGGCATTAGCGCGTTTGTCCGAACCTTCTAGGTAATGCGGGTTGCGGTCGTCATCCCGAAACAGCGGGTCTTTTGCCATCCAGTACACAGCGTCCACACGGAACCCATCCACGCCCAAGTCCAACCAGAAGCGCATGACGTGCTTTATTGCATCACGCACATCGGGGTTGCTCCAATTTAAGTCGGGTTGCCGTACGTCAAAACTATGCAGGTAAAACTGGCCACGGGCTTCGTTCCATTCCCAGGCTACGTCGCCCGCCAGTTGGTCGCGCCAGTTATTGGGCGGTAAGGGACGACCTGGCTCGGATTCGGGATTTGGATCTTTCCATACATACCAATCTGCCTTTGGGTTATCCCTGGACTGTTTCGATTCTAAAAACCATGCATGCTCGTCTGATGTATGGTTGGGCACGAGGTCAACCATAATCCGTATGTTACGTTTTGCCGCTTCTGCAAGCAGCCGTTTAAAATCATCGAGCGTACCGAACACGGGGTCAACGTTACAGTAATCACTAATATCGTAGCCAAAGTCAGCCATAGGCGAAGGATAAAATGGCGACAGCCAAATAGCGTTGACGCCCAACTGTTGCACATGATCGAGCCCGTCGATAATGCCGGGAAGGTCGCCAATACCATCGCCATTACTATCTTTAAAGCTGCGCGGATAGATTTGGTATACGATCGCACCTTCCGCCCAACGGTGCGCGACTAGCTGGGGCTGGGATATGTCTTGGTTATTTGTGCTCATGGTTTGTTCTTACCACGATTCATGTGCTTACGTCTATGAGAAAGCCCCGAAAGTTCGGGGCTTTTTAAAGAATAGGCCGAGAAAACGCCTAGAGCGACATATCAACAAGCGTCCAGCTGTGTTCGGCGCTGTCGAACTTTAGGCGGTAATCATGGCGGCCGTCAGTCATGTCAAATACCTGCACGAATTGTTTACCCTTGTGCACCAAGTACCGTAAGCCATCCATAAATGTGTATTCATGGCCATTAAATTCCATGCGGCGAGGGTAGCTGTTTAGTTGCCCGTCGTTCTTAAAGTACAGCTCCGGTACCATAACTTCTTTGCCGATAGTAATGCGAGTGTTCATAAGGTCAAGCTCCTATGATTTTTAAAAGTTAATAAGAGAATCTGGCGTGAGGATTAGTACGTCAGTGAACGGATTTAATAGTAAGTGATCGTGGCAGATAGTTTAGTAACCGTTTCCATACGCTATCTTTGGCCAGAGGAGCACGTTGCTTGAATGCAGGGTAAAAATGTACCCAAAAACTCGTATAAGCCTGTATGTAGGAAGGGGCCTTAAAGACACCAGCACACACATTGCTAATGCTTAGTATACGCCCGCATTTTGCGGCCGCGCAATACGACTGGTTGTAGTGAAATAGACGCTAAATATGCAGATTGCAGATTAATTAAATAAGATCAGAGATTGTACCGTCGGTCAGTGCATCTACTACTACCGCCCCAGAGAAAACGAGAGCAAACATACCGAGTACGTCTGTTAGGGTGTCTGTAACAGTTTCGTAGCTTTTTTTAGCCATAACTTGGCCATTATAGCGAATCGCGCTAGGCGTTGGAAGTCCCAGGTGTAGTAAAGTGTTATGATTAAGCCATGCATATAGATTGGCACTTGGCAGCAGCCGCGCCCGAATGGGCTAGTGTGCCAATTAAGAAGCGAACAGTGTGGCAAAGGATGGCGGCACGTACCCATGGTGTGGTAACGCCCGGCAACATCGTCAGTGTACTCGGTGTTATCCTGGTACTGGCTGGCCTGTTTGCTATTTGGTTTGATCACTACTGGCTGAGCCTTTTGCTGATAGCGGTCGGCCGCCTGTGCGACCTTGCCGATGGCGTCATAGCCCACAATACACACACCAAAAGCCCAGTAGGCGAAGGTGTAGACGCCACGTGCGATAAAATTGGCGCACTCGCCACGCTTGTCGTCTATGCGGCCGCCGGCTTTATATGGTGGCCAGCGGCGGCGCTTGTAGGTATTCGCAATATAATAAGCGGCCTCATTGGCCTCATTGGACGGCATCGTCGCTACGGGCTGCACCCGTTACCAATTGGTAAAATTGCAACCGTCGGGGAGTGGCTGGCGCTCTTAACGTTCGGCCTGCTTGCCGCACTGGGCTGGTCGCATACTTCGACGCTTGGACTCGTATCGTATGCAGTACTAGGCGTATCAGTCGTACTAGCGACGTATGCGACGGTCTGGTACTATCGACTGTTTTGCGCCGCCCGCAATCGCAACAAAGCCTAGCGGCAACGTGTCATAATAGAACTATCACATGACGTTAGGAGGAACCCCCATGCAAGTTAGATTAAACCCGTATCTTAGTTTTAAAGATAACACCCGTGAGGCAATGGAATTCTATAAAACCGTTTTTGACGGCAAGCTGACAATAAGCACCTTTAAGGAATACCATGCCTCTGACGATCCCACTGAGGACAATAAAGTAATGCACTCTGTACTGGAAATCGACAACGGCCTAATGTTCATGGCAGCCGATACGCCAAACCGCATGGAGTACAAGCCTGGTAGCGCCATAAGTATGTCACTCAGTGGTGACGACAGCGAAACGTTAAGCGGTTATTTTAATGAACTGTCCGAGGGCGGCCAGGTGATTATGCCACTGGAGGCAGCGCAATGGGGCGACACCTTCGGCATGCTCGCTGACAAATTCGGTGTCCGGTGGATGGTCAACATAACCGGCAAAAAAACCCAAGCTTAGACATCCTTACAATTATTTGCTACGTGGCTCTGCCATACATACAGCAGCAATAATGCTACTTACGCACATAGAGGACGTCGTATGCACGTTTCAAGCCGACAATTTTTAGATGCTTGCAAGGCACAGCAGCTACACCTGCATGATAAAGTTGAAGGTGCGATCCGCCGTCCCGTCAGGGCTAGACAGTCTTACGATACATACATGTCGCCGCTCGTAATAGCTATTGAGGATGCAACCTGGATAGCAGAAACAACCGACGAGCCAATTGCCAACAAACCGATTGTTCTGGAGCAGTTACCTCCCGATCCTGTCATGCGTCTGTTAGCGGATATTGCGAATGCCGCTTTGCGACCCCGCATACAACCAAAATTATACGAAAATATATCGCCTGTAGTGGCAGAGGCTACCTGCCGGGACGCCGACAATAAATGGTCTAGTATATTCTATAAAATTGCAAATAACATTGAGAAGCCCGGCGTAGAAATTTTCACCGAAGGGAGCGTTATTGTCGCCCTACGCAAAGTAAAAGGCAATGCCAACGGCCTCCTGCTGCAACCCAGACGGCTGGGGCAACTGGATTACGTCTTTCCAGCAGGGACGACGCTGCATGTAGAAACCAGCAATGAGCCGTCGCCACTGCGTAAAGAAGATATCGACATGCCCTTCGGCCTTAAGCACACGAATTGGAGTTTGGTAACGCGCCTAGGCGCTTCGCGCCCGAGCATGTATGCGCTGCCCCGGGAATACCGGAAGACTCACTTTGGAACGCATCGGCGCGTAGTAAAAAGCATTGATTTGGAATATATAAACCAACTGGCAGAGCAGGCATTGGCGCAATGCGCACTCTACAGGTAATCGTATCGATACCCCGAAGCTACAGTCCGGTATTCATGTCGGACTGGACCTCAACTTGTGTGAGAGTGCGGTTGTACACACGCATATCGTCTAAAGCGCCCTTATAATACTGGCCTGGCTGGGCATCGGCGCCAAGGTGTAGCGCATTGCCGCGCGCGGTGAGCGTGGCGTTCATTGTTTTGGTGCTGGTTAGTACGCCATTCACGTAGAACTGGGCGCTCGTGCCATTAAAGACAATAGCAAGGTGGCTCCACTGATTAACCGTCAGGTTCGAGCCCATACCAACCGCTTGCACGCCGCTAGCCGTGCCAATCTGGAATACCGGCTGCAGCCCACCGGATTGTAGCTCGAGACCATACTGGTAATACGGCGATGTCATGGCCGTGTTCCAGCCTTTACTTATAAGCACTTGGTCGGCGCCGCCACCCGCCGGCTTCAACCACGCCGACATACTAAAGGCAGTGCCGGCAATATCGAGTGGTGCGGCATTGGCTATATTCAGGTAATCATTCACGCCGTCAAAGAGCAGGCCATTGCCATTTTTACCGGCAGCGAATGCTAAACCATTCAGCAAGGTGGCTATATTGTTGTTTCCAGAGGCATCGGCACTCGTGGTACCACTCGTTTCGTTAAAGCCCCATGCGCCGGACGGACCGGTAGTCAACGGCTTGCTGGTATAGGTAGCGGTATAGGTTTGGGCGGCAGCAGGCACAGTAAGGCTGTGCGTCTGGGCAGCTGCATCTGACCAATTCGCGAAGGTATAGGCAAATCCGCCAGCATTCTGGTTGCGCGCTTCTATGGTATGCGTAAAGCCAATTAAGGTGTCGTACGTAAACGGCGCTGTCTTGGCAATACCATCAAGGTAGAGTGTTAGGCCGGCGGGTACCGTGTTAAAGGTTAGGTTGACCTTCTCAGGCCAAATAGTCACTACCTTGGTGCTCGTTAAACCGTTAGAGTCAGTAACCGTTAAGGTAATACGATACCGTGTATTGCCGCTAAAGTCATGGCCGGCTGTAGGGATCGTAAAGGTGCCATTTTTGGCGCCGGTTACTGTTTGGCCAGGATGCACATGGCCTTCGTGTAAGAAGTCTATAGTCCACATAAAGGCGCTAGCAGGTAATGTGCCATCTTCAGCGTCGGTTGCATCACCGTTGTAGCTAATAACATCGCCAGCCCTAAACGTCGCACCGTCTACCGGGCCGGCAATAGTAGCAACCGGCGCACTACCCGCCTGGATGGTGATTGGCGTTGCAAAGGTCGAGTTAATGCCGTCACTTACTGTTAGACGCACCGTGTATAACCCGGCGACTGTATAGGCGTGCGAAGGGTTGGCCTCGGTAGAAGTCGTGCCGTCACCAAAATCCCATAGGTATGTAACGGGTTGACCTTCGGGGTCATTCGACCCGGCGCTCGAAAATGCAACTTGCAGCGGTAGCGGGCCGGTAGCAGGCGTAGCAGCCACCTGGGCTATGGGCGCTTGATTAGACTGCAAGTAGCGAATACGGCGGATTTTACTGACGCCAAATGTACCGGTGTTGTCTGAATAGCCCAAGTCAAGATAGTACAGGGCGCCGTCCGGACCTTCGGTTAGGTACACGATGTCGCCGTACGGGCCATCGACCTGGCCATTTATGGGCTCGAAGTTAAACACGCCATTAACAGATCCATCGGCATTAAAGCTAATACGGCGAATCCAGTTCTGGGCGTAATCGGCAAAGAAGTAGTTACCCTGCATGCCAGCAGGGAACTGGGAACCATGGTATACAAAGCCACCAGTAACCGCTGCATCACGACCGTTATGCGCATACGCATACAGCGGAGCAGTATACGCAGGGTTGCCGCAGTTGCCGTTTTCGCAGTTAGGCCAGCCAAAGTTAGCGCCACGTGCCGCTACGTTTACTTCTTCGTAGGCAGTGTTGTAGTCGTTGCCACCTACGTCGCCAATAAACATGCGGTTGGTGGGAGCGTCAAAGTATGCGCGGTACGGGTTACGCAGCCCGAGCGACCAAATAGCGTCGTAATTCGGGCCAGTGCCATCATAAAACGGGTTGTCGGTAGGCACCGTGCCATCCATGTTAATACGCAGTACTTTGCCACGGGGGCTTGCAAGATTTTGAGCGTTAGCGCCGTTAAAGTGTTCGCCAGTAGTAACCATGATTTTACCGTCGTTACTAAAGGTAATGGCACCGCCATGGTGCTCATCGCTGCCAGGCGACTGCGGGTCTTGGTATAATACGGTTTCGCTGCCGGCTACCGTGCCATCGAGTGTAGCGTTTGCAGTTAGGCGAGCCAAGCGGTCGTAATCGCCATCTACCGTGTGTGCAGTGTAAAAGACGTAGTAGTAATGGTTAGCACTAAAGTTAGGGTCGAGCGCAAGGTCGAATATACCTTCCTGCACGCCAGCCGTAGCTGTTGTAACCTGGCCAAACAGAGTAGGGCTCGCCGTTGTATACGGTGGGGCAAATACTTTTATTTTACCTTGCAACTCCGCCACTATCATGCGGCCGTCCGGCAAGAACTTCATGGCGGTCGGTAAATTGAGCCCGGTAGCTAGAATTTCATTTTGGAAGTAATCGCTATTCGCAACATTAACTGCAACTGGCGACGCAGTCGTGACGTTGCCCGACACATCCCGGGCGCGGGCCGTTAGTGTATGGGCACCATTTGTAAACGCACGAGTGTCCCACACTGCGCCGTAAGGGGCGGTCGTATCTTCGGGGCCAACACTAAAGCCATCTACGTAAAACTGAACACCTGCCACGCCAGTATCGTCAGCGGCATTTGCACTAACGGTTATGATGTTGCTGACAACTGCGTTCGCAGCAGGCGAACTTATAGTTACCGTCGGACCTGTAGGATCGGTGCTCGGTGCTACTAATGGTTTATTCATATCGTTCTGCACTTCGGTCTGGGTAAGCGTGCGGTTATACAGACGGATATCGTCGACACTGCCATTCATAAACTGGCCCGGCTGGGCATCGGCACCAAAGCGGAGGGGTGTATTACGCTGCTCCATGGTCGCAGCTAGCGCGGGCGTACTCATAAGGTTACCGTTTAGATAGAACGAGGCACGGGTGCCGTCGAACACGACCGCAAAGTGGCTCCACTGGCCAACCGGCATACTGCTGCCCATAGCAGCTTCTTTTACACCGCCAGTCGTACCAATAAGTAGCGTAGGAGCAATACCACCGCCGCGCAGTTCGACGGCGTACTGATAGAATGGCGATACCATAGTGCCGTTATACCCCTTAGCAAACAACACCTGGTCGCCACCGCCAGCCATGGGGTACACCCAGGCCGAGAACGTCATTGCGGTGCCCGAAAAATTGATGCTGGGCGAATTAGCTACCTCTATATAATCGTTGACACCATCGAGCTTAAGGCCAGAACCGTTCTTGCCGGCAGCCCAAAGCGCACCGTTTGCGAGCGTAGCAGTATTGCCGTTACCGGTCACGTCTGCAGACGTGCCACCGGTGCTTTCATTGAAGTTATAGGCGGCTACCAGGCCATCGGGCAGCGGGGGTACTGTAGGGTTCGAAACCTGGACGGTAACGACGCCACTCGTAACACCAAAGTTACCGGCAGTGTCGCGGGCGCGGGCACTAAGTGTGTGCGGACCATTCGATGTCGTTGTGGTATTCCATTGCACAGAGTACGGAGCGGTCGTATCGACGCCAATGCTCACACCATCGAGTAAAAAGTCTACGTCTGCCACTGCCACGTTGTCGGTAGCATTTGCCGAAACAGTTACAGTGCCGACAACAGTTGAGCCCAGGCCTGGTGCTGTCATGCTTGCCGTCGGCGGTACCGTATCTGGCGTGGGGGTACTGGCGGTAACTGGCGACGACTGTACGGATTCGTTACCGGCGGCATCACGTGCACTCACCGTGTATGTATACGTCGTTCCGGGTGTGAGGCCAGCGTCTTGCATAGGCATAACCGTAGAAGAGTTAACGAATACACCATCACGATAGACGTTGTATTGTGTGACACCCACATTATCGCTGCTGGCGGTCCAGTTTAGGTTAATTTGCGTCGACGACACAACCTGTGCAGTCAAGTTAGCCGGTACGGAGGGCGGGGTGGTATCGGATAAGGTGCTCACGATAACGCTGGTAGACTGGGCTGACTCGTTGCCAGCGGCGTCGAACGCACTAACCGCATACGTGTATGCAGTATTGAGTGCCAATCCAGTATCCTGGTATGCAGCCGTTCCAATGGTAGCTACTTGTGCGCCATTACGATATACCCTGTAGCCGGCTACTCCTACGTTGTCGGTACTCGCGGTCCAACCCAGGCTAATCTGCGAGATTGACGTACCCGTGCCGGAAAGGCCTGACGGTATGCTTGGTGCGGCCGTATCTGGGAGGCCTTGTGTCGTTGCTTGCGCGATCGCTGAATAGGCACTCGTGTTGCCAGCGGCGTCGGTGGCGCGAACGCGGTAGCGGTATAGGGTCGCCGGGGCAAGGCTTGTATCGCCATAACTTGGCGTCGCTACCGTCGCTACCAACGCAAACGTTGTGCAGCTTGCGCCCATACAGCGTTCTACCTGATGGCCGGTTACGCCAACATTATCTGTGGCAGCCGTCCAGGCTACATTGATTTGCGAGCTAGAAGCTGCCGTAGCAGTCGGGGTGCCGGGGGCAGATGGCGCTGTAGTGTCGGTACCAGGATCAGCACGGAACACGCTCAGTTGAAACGTCCAGGCGCCGCCCGAATGTGGCGAACTAACCGAATAGTTGCCAGCAGCAGTAACCGTACGATCCATGCTCTTGTTACCAGAAGAATTTTGCCGCTGTGTCCAACCCGATGGAATAGTGCCCATGTTACCCAAAGAGCCGCCGCCGGCAAACAGCAAACTATTAGTACTGGCGGTGGTAACGGTGCCGCTGTTCATAGTAGTACCCGACCCCACGCCAGCGGACGAGCCTGCTAGCGGATTGGTTTTATCTATGCCAGAGTATTCGTGCAGCTGCATGATGGCGAATGAAGATATAGACGTGGCAAATGTCGCAGTGACCGTATTAGCGCCAGCAGCAACGTTCTTGGCGTAAAACGTCTGGGCACTCCAGCTGGTTGACCACGTTGTGCGTGCTGTTGCGGCTATGTAGGCGTTACCTCGACTGTCGGCAAGAGTGACCGCACTAGTATTACTCCATAATAAATGGACGACCAGTAGGTCGCCCGTGGTGTTTGCATTTTGGAATGCCAAACTGTTTGTTATGCCCGAGTTTATTTCTTTGGCTCGGGACTGCACGTAGGTAGGGGTTGCCGCCGCAACCGTTGCAGGCAGCACCTGCATGGCACCTATCGCCGAGACGATCAGGAAGCTTACGGTAATGATAAGAACTTTTCTGGAACGCCTGGAGACAGTTTGTAATATGTGCATAATCCGCATTAAATTCAAAGCTTGCACATTTGTCAATTAAAAAAGAATGAAATGCGAACTACACTGGACTGTCTTTAAGCCCCAACAACCAGCCGGAATAGGTTGAAGCCAAGTGTAGCGAAAACCACAGCACTACGAACAACACGTACTGCCAAAACGATAACGACACAAAGGGAGCGATGACTACGGCAGTACCAATAATGCTATCCAGCTGATCCCAGGGAAACCATTTTTGTCCGGGGGGCGTACCACGCTGGCGTTTAAAAAAACTTTTAACCGCATCGCCACCTAGCGCGCCGATAGCAAACAATAGCCCCATTAACAGTACCGACAGTTCCGAATAATCGACCTGGTCGGTCAGCCACGCAGCCCAACCAAAGTGTGTGGCTGCCCATTTTTGGGCGCCAAAAATAATAGTTGCCACGACAATGCCGCTCATAAGACCACGCCAGGTTTTGTGGTTACCCAAAATACGCTTACCCCGAAAAGAACGGCCAAAATCCATGGGAGCACTATATCGTTTAAGCCACGGCATTTTGGCGGCAAATATGGGCGCCATGTTGGCAAGAGCAGCCGGCAGAAAAAACCAAAAACCAAAGAGTATGTCATGCACCATGGGTAAACACCTTTCGCAGACGATTATATTTAGGATACAGCAAGCCAAGTGGGCCTGGCGCACGACGTATCAGTCGGGCAGCTTGTAACGATGCTGGCAACGTATCCGCAGTTGGCGGGCGATCAATAAGGCTATACGTCTTGCCCCAACCATGCCACCCATGGCTATCGCTACTGGCTGCACCAGGCAGGCTGTGTGATGCAGCCCAGTTACTAGCTGCTTGGCTATAATTTTGGAACACTGCACGACCGTTACGAACCTCAACAATATCTATCTGCCCCACAACACTATCGAGTGCCGTGGCGCGGACTCCCTTGCGTACCGTTTCAAAAGGGTGGGGCACATACACTAAGCCGTGCTGTGCTTTAATGCGCGTAATGGCCTCGGCAAGAGCAAGACCGGCGGGTATTGGTTCGTGCAAAAACAAGCCTATAATGTCGCCTTCGGTTGTCGTAATTTCCTCGCCTACAATGATAACGTTACCCAACGCTTTACGCACCTCTAACGCAAAAGTAATCGTATTGTGGTCGGTGATGGCAATGTAGTCGAGCCGCTTCGTGGCGAGCATTTGCGTATAGTGTTGCAACGAAAGTGACCCATCGGGCGAGGCGACCGAATGAGTATGTAAATCCACCTTATACATGGTTCAGAGCGCCCTACTTATAGTGTAAAGCCGTTGTATTGCGGTATACGTAGCCAAAATAGCTATAAAGACGACTGCTATAACCAGCTGGTTCAGCAGCAGCCCAGCAATGAGCACCACCATGCGCAGTTCGAACGTTAAGAGGCCGTCCTTAAACAAAAGATTGAGCTCGTGATGGGTCAATTCTTTTTTCGACGAGGCAACGGCCGCCTCGCCCTTGGCCTTTACATAGCTAACACAAATAGATGCACCACACGCCGCTACCGCCGTGGCCGCCGTGGCCGGATGATCGCTTAGGGCAAAGGCATAGGCCGCGCCAGTATATAAAAGCGCTTCCTTCATACGGTCCGTCGACGCGTCTAAAAGCATACCACGCGGGCTACCGCGCCCCTGCAACCGGGCAATTTCGCCGTCAAGCGTATCGAACAGTCCGAAGATAATAAGAAGCACAGCCGCTACAATATTGTTGCCATTAACCGCAATTAAAAACGCTATCGGTATATGCATAACTACCCCGATAAGCGTCACTACGTCGGGGTGCAGCTTGCCACGAGTCAGCCGGTTCAGCCGGCGAGCAAACTGGCGCACGAGTCCGCGCACTGCAAGGCGAAACACTTCAAACACCTGCGTCATCACGCATATTGTACTATATGGGTAGTACAATGAACTCATTTTATATCTCCCCACAGCTGCAAAGCCACCTGACGACACCAGATGTCAGTTTTGCTCGTCACCGTAACCACGGTTACGCTTCCTTACAAGAACTAACATCTGGCACTCGCCAGGTGGCTTTTCGCTATAGTGGGGAGACATAAAATGAATTCAATGATTAGCTTTGACCACTTTATTGTCTTTCTAAACCCGGCTGGAACGGGGGCAAAGCGATCATGGGCTAGGGTGGGGGAGTTGCAGGCACTGTTTCCAGACCATACCGTCGACGTTTTGTACACTTCTATGGATGGTCGCGAAGCGAACCAGCAATTACTTATAGGTGAGGAAGCACGGCTCGGACCACGAACCTTGTTATGTATTGGCGGCGGCGATGGCACCGTTAGCATGCTCGCCGAAACCTTAATGACCCATCCAGACCTCGTGCCCAATGCAAGGCTAACACCCATTTTGCCACTGTGGGGCGGCAATGCAAACGACCTAGCAACAATGCTGAACGGTTCAACATCGATATCGCTCAAACAACTCTTTGCTCGTGCAGGCGTGGTGCCCATACAGCCACTTGAGTGCAGACTGCAGTACAAGAATGGCAGCACAAAAACCCACATGGCTATTTGTTATACCAGTTTTGGCGGCACTGCCTATGCCTCTAAAAAAATTGCCGAGGCAGAGCATCGTAATCATCCATTGCGGAAAATGCCAGCCAGCCGGCTGCTCTTTGAGCTTGCCGCAAGTGTACGCGAATTTATGAAAGCACCATCGTTTGCCGTTACGGAGGCAGGCCAGCAAAAAATAGTCTACGAACGCACTATCATTAACGGCGCACGGTTTGCTAAAACCGGCGTAGTACCCATACGGCTCGACCAGAAAGCTTTTTTTGACTACACTCTCGAGAACAAAAGCCTGCTGGCCACGCCAATTGAATTTTTAGAGTCCACTCGTAAGGCATCGGTACCCAACTTTTTGAAAACAACTGCCGAATTTAATATTCAACAGGATACCCTGGCGCAGTTTGACGGCGAGGCCGAGGAAGTACCCGCCGGCACCAATGTACGGGTAACACTTTCGAAACAAACGATAAATGTATTAAGCACACAGTTAGCGAATCATTCATAGTAGCGCCGGCGAACGCAAAAATGTACAGTAAAGGTATGGCAAAACGGAGCGTTACCAAGAACAAAGTCCTTGCATACATCGTTCTGTTTGAACTACTAGCCATTGCCGGCATACTGCTGTGGCTGGCCGTGTTTAGCGGGCCGCGTACCACAACACTCGTCAGTACTCGCGAACCCGTACCAGTAACCTACAACTCGCCGCGGCTAGGCCTGACATTGTTCGCAAGTGGATTGCACGCGCCTGTCGATATCACCTCGCTGCCTGCCAGCGCAAAAGACAACCGCTTGTTTGTAGTCGAGCAAGCCGGCACCATTCGTACTATCGACGCAAAGGGGGCCGTTGCCACTCAACCGTTCATGGACATTACTAACAAGGTTAAGGCTGGTGGCGAAATGGGTTTGCTCGGCATGGCGTTCGACCCTAGCTTTGCCAAAAATGGCTATATATATGTCGATTATATTGACCAAACCATGAACACCGTTGTGTCACGATTTACAACTAACAAACAGACGGGCACGATAGATACTAGCAGCGAGAAAATCCTGCTTACGCAAAAGCAACCTTATCAGAACCACAATGGCGGCGCTGTACGCTTTGGCCCGGACGGTTACTTGTACATAGCTTTCGGCGACGGTGGTAGCGCAGGCGACCCCGAAAATTACGCGCAGAATAAAAACAGCTGGCTCGGTAAGTTATTACGCGTTGATGTCCATACTGGCACGCCCTACAAAGTACCGGCCACCAACCCATTCGTCGGGCAGGCGAACGTAAAACCAGAAATCTGGGCGCTCGGGCTGCGCAATCCCTGGCGCATAAGCTTTGATCGCAAAACAGGCGACCTCTACATTGCCGATGTCGGGCAGGGGACCATAGAGGAAATCGACGTCCAATCGCGCATTAGTAAAGGCGGCGAAAACTATGGCTGGCGCTGCTATGAAGGGGCGCATGCATATAACACGACAGACTGTCCATCTGCATCATCGTTTGTTATGCCAGTGCTAACCTACGACCACACTGGCGGCCGGTGTTCGATTACCGGCGGCAACGTATACCGCGGCTCAAGCCAAAAAGCATTAAAGGGCGCATACATATACGCAGATTTCTGTACAGGTGAACTATACTACGCCAAGAAAGCAAAAAGTACGTGGCAGACGACACTGGCGCAGGACACTGCCTATAAAATCAGTACATTTGGCGAGGATAGCGCTGGTGAACTATACACCGCAGACCTGCCAAGCGGCACACTATACCGCATTGTCGACACCGCCCATTAGCAGCTTGTTACTCTTATGGTAAACTGATGATATATGTTCAAGGGGATTCTGCTTTCACTGCTGTTTGCGTCAGTACCAAGTAGCAGTAATTACACCTTGCAGGCTTACGACGTCGTCAATGGCGGCGGAGCAAGCAGCAGCACTAGCTATGGCTTGCGGTCGGCCGTCGGTGCGCCGGGCGACACGTTAAGTAGTACCAACTACAAACTACCCGCCGGCGTTAAGGCATCAATGACCGCTAGCGTGCCGCCTGCGCCAACGTTCAGTAACATCGGTAATAGTTACACGCAGCTGAAGCTGACTTTAAATACCACTGGATTTCCAACCGATTATAAATACCTTATCGCTATTAGCGACGACGGTTTTACGACCACAAAGTACGTACAGCCCGATCAAACCATCGGCACTGGCCTTAGTATAAGCAACTACCAGAGCTACGCTGCGTGGGGCGGCAGTAGTGGGTTTTTCGTACTCGGCCTCACTTCAAGCACAACCTATACGGTTAAAGTTGCAGCGCTGCAAGGCGACGCAACCGGCAGCGGCTTTGGCCCGACCGCTAGTGCAAGCACGGTTGCGCCCAGTGTAACATTCGCCGTCTCTACCTCGGCGACCTCAACGCCGCCGTTTACCGTCAATATTAGTAACCTTACGCCAGGAAACGTCGTATCCGGTACCGAAAGTGTTACCACTAACGTTACAACTAACGCTGTACATGGCGGCGCAGTCCTCATTAAAGACGCTAACACCGGGATACGGAGTTCGACCAAATCGTTTACACTCAGCTCGGCCACCGCCAACCTTACCAGTGCGAGTACCGGCTATGGCGCCCAAGTTACAAGCACTTCGCAGAGCAGCGGCGGGCCCATGCTCGCTACCAGCCCCTTCGATGGCAGTAGCAACTCGGTGGGCGGGCTAACGACGTCATTTCAACAACTAGCAACGTTTTCCACAGCTGTTACCAGCGGCTCGGCAACACTCGGACTTAAGGCAAAAACAGATATATCAATACCATCGTCGACCGATTTTAGCGATACATTGACCTTGTCAATTTCGTTGTTGTTCTAGCATTCAGGACTTGCAATTACAGCACGTTATCTGCATACTTGCCGGTAAGGATAAGCATTACCTAACAATCGAAAGGGGAACCTCACAATGCGCCGATCGTTAACCATAACCTCACAACTGAAGAGGGCGGGGCTCTACTCGCTATCTGCAGTAATGGCTTTTTCGGCCGTTGCTTTTGTCGTTGCAGGACGGAGCGCAAGCGCGGCCGAACTGTCTTCTACAATGGTTCGCTTTGACCGATTAAAGATATCTCAGCCAACAACTGGCACTGTCTGCGCTAAGCCGACAACTGCTTCAACCGAAGCAAGCGTGCAGGTTGTATTTCCAACTGGCTATACCCTCGGCACCGCGGGTAACTTTACAGTAACAACGACGAACCTGGCATGGCCAACCGGCGCTACTGCATGGCTAGGTATTAACACCGCCACTAACGTAACGTCTCAGACGGTTACCTTTCCATCAACTGATTTAGTCGTAGGCACATTGTATTGTTTCAACTGGGACAACACTGCGGCTGTACAGATAAAATCCAGTGCGACCAGCAACAACACGGGCACGGTTACGACACGCACCAGCGCACCGGCAACTATTGACTCGTCGACATACAGCACAGTAAGCATCAGCGACGACCAGATTGCTGTAACTGCGTCAGTGGCACAATCATTCAGCTTTGCACTGAGCGGCAACTCAGATGCTCTTGGCGCACTGTCTGTTGGCTCAGTTACTAGCAGTCCAACACCACGCACCATTACCATTAACAGCAACGCAGCAGGTGGCTGGATGGCATGGGCTAAAGATGCAAACACAGGCCTAACATCGCCGTCTACTGTCAAAACAATTGCTTCTACGACACCCGGCACCAACAGCACGCTAAGCTCAGGAACCGAGGGTTACAACATGGGCGTTACATCGTCGCAGACGGGCGGTACGGGCACAATTACCCTGGACGCAGCATTTGACGGCACAACATCGAACCACGGCGGTGGCCTTGATACCACACTCCGCACCATTGCCAGTTCGAACGGTACAGCGAACAATGCTGTACTGACCCTAAAAAACAATGCCGCGATTGCCGGCACCACTCCTGCAGCTGCTGACTATGCTGATACTATCACCGTAGTTGGCGCAGCGATGTTCTAAGACAGAACGTCACCATTATTCCGTAAAAATAAAGAGAGACACGAGTGACACAATCCGACCATAGAGGGTGGTTACGGACAGTTGGTATTAGTTTTGCAGTGCTTGCAAGCATATGGCTTCCGCTGGCATCAGCGATGCCGGTGCATGCCCAGCAGGCTGACCAAGAGTTCGACATACAAGTTACGCCGGCTACATTGTCGGTTACCCTTAAGCCTGGCGTGGTCAAAAAGGCCACTGTCGGCGTCCGAAACCTGAGCAATCACAGCGAAGTCCTAAAGCCACGACTGAGCGGCTTTACAATAAATCAGCATAGCCAAAAGGTACAGCTCGACTACAAACCGCCAGTTAACATGGCGGAGTGGGTAACATTCAATCAGCGAGAGCTGTCACTGAAAGCGGGCGAGAGCAAGAACCTGGAAATTACCTACGACACGCCCACCAACGTTGGTTTTAGCTATGCCGCGGCCATAACGCTTGGTCGCGCAAACGACGAGGTTATAACAAACACCAATTCAGGCGCCAGCCTGAAGGGTACGGTCGCCATATTTAACCTAATCAACATCGATAGGCCTGGGGCTAAACGCGAGCTCACCGTCGAAAGTTTTAAGTCGTCGCGCGGTACTTACGAGTTCTTGCCAGCAACGTTCACCTTAACCATTAAAAATACTGGTAATGTCATAGACCAACCATCGGGTAACGTGTTCATCCAGCGTTCGGCAGGTGATGCCGAACCCATCAGTACACTCTCTATAAATCCCGAGGGCAATTATATTTTACCCGGTAACTCGCGTGACATTACCGTCAAGTGGCAAGCTGGCTTTCCGTCGTACAAGGCAAAAGAGGGCGGCGCAAATGGCGACACGCACCTTGTATGGGACTGGAAAAACGCCAACGATTTTCGGCTTGGACGCTACGTAGCTAAGACCGTACTTGTTTACAATGACGGACAACGCGATATACCTGTTATTACCAGTGTTAGTTTTTGGGTTTTACCCTGGCGTATAATCGTAATTTCGCTTATACTAATTATTGTGCTCCTTATGGGGTTATTCGGCTGGGGCCGGCTAATCGCATTAGGGACCAAAAAGGTACGGCGATATGCGGTACATAAATAAAAAATACCGGAAATTACTTGTACTCCTCGCAGCCCTAATGGGAGGGGTTTTTATTACCCACGGCCAACCGGTCGCGGCTATTGCTGGTTTGACCGTAACACCTGCCACAGCAACCTTATCGCTTGCTAAAAACGAAGCCGAGCAAAAAAGCACCCTGACTGTTACGAACAACTACGATGTTCCTGTCGTGCTGCACTTTAGCTTTGACACCGACCAAAACGCTACCGACCGCGACAAGCAGGCTGTATCGGCTCTTGCAGTAACGACACCCGACGCAACACTTGGCGCTGGCCAAACACTAACGCAGACTATCGTTTTATCGGCTTCTTCTAAGCTTGCACCTGGCAGCCAACAGGCAGAGGTTGTTATTTCGCAAACTGCAGTCTCGGGCACCAATGTCGGTGTACTTCCAGAGTTACGATTACCGCTCATCTTAGTCAAGGAAGACGGCGCCATAACTAGCCTCGGACTAACCAACATAGAGCAGGGGATCTTGGGCCTAGCCATCCCCAACACAGTACACACCACGCTCAAAAACACCGGCAACATGATCGCTATACCGCGCGGCGTAATCACCATTACCGCACCAAACGGCGCTGTTGTAGGGCAGGGCACCCTGAACACTGCATCACGAGCATTAAGCCCAAGTGCCTCTGTTGATATGAGCACGCACATAACGCGTTTGCAGCGCGCAACTCTACCAGGCCCGTACCGTGTGCACGTTCGATACGGTCTTGGCGGGGACCTCGGTGCACAGACCGTATCGGCTACTTTTGTGTATATCGCGTGGTGGCACATTGTCGCAGTTGCCCTAGTTGGCGCTGCGATATACTACGTCGTGCAGCACGTACTCCCGGCAGTGCAATATCGCAGGCTTAGAAGACGCCCGCCGCCGAAACATACGGCTTTGGTGGGGAGGAACGTGTAATGAGGCGGTTACGACAAGCGGCCCTTATTTTGGTTTTTGGGCTATTGTTTGCCGGCCTCTTACAAGCCGCCCCTGCATCGGCATCTATCAACCCGCAAATTAGTTTCCAGGGCAAGCTTACAAACCCCGATGGCACCAATGTTACCGACGGCACCTACAGCATCCGCTTTAGAATTTACGACCACGCCACCAACGATGCCGCTAACACCTGTAGCGCCAACAGCTGTAAGTGGGAGGAAACTCAGGGGTCGGTCAGCGTGTCCAGCGGTTTGTTCCACGTTATGCTCGGCAGCAGCACCACGCTACCTGGCAGCGTCGACTTCAACGCTAGCGCGCTGTACTTGGGCGTTAAAGTTGGCAGCGACTCCGAAATGACGCCACGTATTCGTTTGGGTGCAGCCGCCCAAGCGTTTAACAGTGATCTACTGGACGGCCTGGACTCGGCCGCGTTTGGCCAGCTCGCACAAGGCCAGACCTGGACCGGTGCGAACGTGCTGCAGCCCACCATCAACATAACCGGCCTAACCGTTAAGCAAACCAGCACCGGATCGCCTACGGCCGACATCTTTAACGTCCAGACTGCTAACGCAACGAGCATCATCCAAGTTACTGGCCCGGCAGCGAACGAAGCCGCTGTTACGATTAGTTCCGTTGGGGGTACTCGTAACCTAACACTTAACTCGGGTTCAGGCACGATTGTCCTGGGCGCCAGCACGCTATCTCGCACAGCATCGGGAACGACATCGATCGACCTCGTTGATTCTGGTAGCACTGTGTTGAATGTTAAAAATACAGGCGCAGGTACGGCAAGCATCGATGTCGATGGCGGCTACAAAGTTGCCGGCAGTGCCGGCGCGAGCACAACCTGTAGCGGCGGCCAGTTCTTGCAGAACCAGGTAGTAAACGGCGGCATCGTTACGGGCGGCACTTGTGCTGCTGCGGGTGGCGCCAGCAGCAACAGCTTTACCATCCTCGACACTCCCTCTGGCACCGATCCAACCGCCGACACCGCGACCGACACGGTACAATTGCTCGTTACAGGATCGAACCTAACGATCACCGGCGCCGACAACCCCGAAACAATAACGTTCGACATTTCTGAATCGGCCTTGGCAGGCAATGGTCTGGCCGCCAACGGCGACGCACTCGATATTACTACCGGCAACGGCCTGCAACTTAACAGCGATGCAGTACGCGTCAACCAAGACTTCGCCTTTACCTGGACCGCCGACCACACCTGGAACTTACAGGGCACCGAAAACCTAGACGTTACTAGTGACCTTGCCGGTACGGTTAACATGCTCGGCCTCGTCGGTACGCCATCTGCTTCAGCGGGCACGACCCGCGGCTTGTTTATCCAACAAGCTAACTCAGCAAACACGAATGGGTTGGATAGCGGTATCGTCGTCGACAACGCAGATGCCGACCTTGCCTTAGCAACCGCCATCGAAATTACCAACAGCGGCAACTTTGCCACAGGTATTACCAAGGGCATTGACTTTAACGCGACTGGCATCGTTACTGACATCGAGCTACAAAACGCCGAGCAGATCGACAACAACACCGACGACAACGTAACCTTCACCGGCACCGGTGGCACCAACAACGAAACCTTTACCATCGACCTCGATTCCAACGCCTCATCGGGGGCGACATTATCTTCGGGCGGTGCATTCGTACTTATTAACGACAACTTGTCAGTCGGCATAGACGGCAACACGACCGAAAACATCAGCTACGCCGGCTTTACGTTCTCTGGCAACGACCTGTATGTAGACGACCAACTGGGCGTAAACGGCAATGCGTTCTTCGACGGTACGCTATCGGTACTAGGCGCAACCACGCACGACGGCTTGGTTACGTTTAATACCGATGTTGACTTCACCCTAGCCGGCACCGAGAACATTGCCGTTACCCATGACCTTGCAGGCACGGTTAATGTCCTGAGCATTATCGGTACACCGTCCACGACTGCCGGTACTGCGCAGGGTATATTCGTGCAGCAGGCTAACTCGGCTAACAGCAATGGCTTTGACGCCGGCGCGGTTATCGACAACGCCGACACCGACCTTGCTATGGCCGACGGCATTCTGGTACTATCCAGCGGCTTTAACAATGGCGTAACCGACGCTATTGATGTATCTGCCGCCAACATCCAAAACGGTATTAACCTGGGTAGCAACAACATCCTGTTAAACGGTGATACCGTAAATGACTTCACTGGCAACGGCATTACTGTATCGGCAAACGCCCTAACCATACAGGCCGCTGCATCTGCAGATGGACTATCATCTAACACGTCGTCAGGCTCTGGCCTTGAGGTACTAGCCTCTGGCGTAGCCATGTTGCAAGGCTGTAGCGACACACAAATCCTTAAATGGAACGAAGCCAGTGACGTATGGGCTTGCGCTGCCGACGCCATTGGCGACGCCCTCGACTTCGACTCAATTTACGCCCAAAGCATTACCAACACAAACCTGAACATGGAAATCGACAATGCCGGTGGCCTAACATTCGACCTTACCACTACCGGCGACTTTGCCATCCGCGACAACACGACTGCGTTTGCTACCTACAGCAACACAGGCGCCATTACGTTCGCACCAACTGCCGGCCAGAACTTTACTATTAACCAAGCAGCCGGCACCAACACACAAGTGGTCGCTACTGCCGCCCCAACCACAGATCAACTAGTAGTCAGCAATTCCGGACAGGCGTCCGCAACTACAGGCGTAGACGGCATACAGGTAACGTTTGGCACATCCAACGCCTCTGGTGATGCAATCCACGTTACGCCATCCTACGCCGGTGGCGCTACTGACGCCTTAACCTACAATGGCCTGGAAATTGATGGTTTTAGCCCAACGAACTCCGCCGGCACCGACACAGTCAATGGCATTAAAATTGGTAACCTGACCGACCCGGGGGCTACTGTTACATCGGTAGGTCTAACTATAGGTACTGGATGGGATACTGGACTTGTCGTTAATTCCGGTTCCATTGTGACCTCCAATCTAGGCATTGACCTT
>DATIHR010000014.1:0-36812 GCA_035480575.1 Saccharimonadales bacterium (SeqCode)
TACTCACTTGTCCACTCATCAAGCTCTTCCAGCCTAAGCTGGCCACCATCTACTTCCGTACGCCAAATAGCAGTCTTTTCACCAAGTAACTCGCTTTTGGCTGTTACTGCAAACTCAATGGTGTCCTCATCGTATGAATCAGCAAGAGCTTTGGGGATACGCTTTTGCACACGCTTTGCCAGACGTTCGGATTCACACACTAGCAATATTGCCGGTTGGTTCAACTCGGTTTCATTCCAGTCACCATCCTCGGCGTATTTAATGTGTTGCAGGATTTTACGAACAGCCACAAACCAAGGCTGGTCGTCGTGTAGTGTTTCTAAGAAAAAGTGCTTTTCGTTGCCGCCGACTTTAAGCGTCATATATGCGTTCGGCAAAGGCTGCGGAAAATACTCATAATCTTCGTGATTGAGTATGGCTCTAGTAAAGAAGCCCAGGGTATCGCCATAGTGCCGCCGAAGCTGTATGTAGATTGTTAATAGCTCCAGAGAGTACCCTACAAACTGCTCAGACAGGTCTTTGTCCTTATAGATCGACTTTACATTAAGTTCGACATCACGCGCTTCCTGTAGCTGCCGAGCGCCTTCGGCAGTCAAATAGTAAACACCTGGCTTGCCGTGTAGCCGATAACTACTATCAAATCGTCTACTGACTAATCCTCGTTCTAATAAAATAGCCATACGCTTATGTACGAATGATCTATCCTTCTTACCAAAGTATGCTGCAAATAAATCGTTTGTTCCATATCTAAAATTAAATAGTAAGTTTAATACTTCTAACTGTCCTTTGGTTACTGTCTGTCTATGTTTTGATACTGGTTTGTCCATGCTTAAGTCTTATGTGTTCTTAGCCTTCAAGAAAATAATATCGCCTTATATGTATATATAATAGGGAGGGAGAATAAAAAAGAGAAGTAACAGAGGTAAAAAGTTTAGAAGAGTTCAACACCGAAATATCTATTTTCTATTGCCCTACCTATTACAGTTTGTTATAGTAATAAGTATTACGAATTGTAATACTAACGAGGCAACATGGCAAGAACGAAAGGCTCGAAAAACAAGAATTCGTCAGCACTTCCTGACTATGCGACCTTGCCTGCTTGTGAGCGAATAGCCGTACTTGCGAACCTCATTGTAGACAAAATCTATGAAGACTTGCAGGGCAAACAAACCGTCTTCAAGCAACTCCAAAGGGATGGTGATGCCTAGCCAAAATGCCGTTGCTGCCATCCGCGTTTCGACCGCTAAACAAGGTTTTAACGGCGACTCGCCCGAGGCTCAGAAGGAGCAGATTGAACGCTTCGCTGCCGCTCGCGGCATTACCATTAAAGAATTCTTTATCTTTCTTGAGTCGGCCTCCAAAGAGCTACAACCAATGCAGCAAGCCATTAACTACTGCAAAGACCCAAACAACGACGTACAGCTCTTTATCGTCAAATCAATCGACCGTTTTACACGCGGCGGCTCGTTCTCGTACGACATGCTCAAACGTCAGCTTGAAGCATGCGACACGACCTTAGTGGATATTTACGGCGTAATCAGTACGCAAAAAGTGAATACGCTTGACCATTTAGGAGTTGAGTATAAGTGGAGCGTTTATTCGCCGACCAAGAAAGCGGAGCTTCTAGAGGCTGAACGCGCTAACGACGAAATGCGCGATATTATGAGCCGCATGATTGGCGCGGAGGTTCGCTATACACGCATGGGGTTTTGGATGCGCCAAGCGCCATATGGCTTTGACAGTTCCAAGATGGAAACAATGAACGGCAAACGTTGTGTGCTTAAACCACACCCTGATGAGGCCACTATTATAGCCAAAATGTTTGAACTTCGCGCCCGGGGCACACTCGATGACAATCAGATTGTTGAGCAAGTCAATCAGCTGGGCTATAAGTCACGAGTGCAGACGCTTAGGAGTATGAAAGACCGCACACAGGTTATAGGCAGGCGCGGCGGCAGGCAGCTCGATATAAAAACATTCTGGCGGTATATCCAAAATCCCATTTATGCAGGCGTTATATGCGAGAAGTGGACAGACAATAAGCCAGTAAAAGCGCAGTTTGCTGGCTTGGTAAGCTATGAGTTGTTCAATGCTGCAAATAAAGGCAAGCTGACAATCGGCGAGAAAGATGGTGCAGTTTTTCTATATGAGCGCCAGGATCATCCCACTGGCGTTAAAGGCACTCGCAATGCCGAGTTCTCCTACCGCAAGATCGTGATGTGTCCGGAGTGTGAAAAGCCGCTGTTTGGCAGCTCTACGCGTGGCAAAATGGGTAAACGCTACCCGGCATATCACTGCAACAAGCGTGGCCATTACTTTCGCGTGCCTAAAAAGGACTTTGAGGCAACCCTTACCGATTTTGTGCACCGCATTACCTATGACCAAGCACAGATAAACGAGCTTCTGACAGCTATCGAGACCGTATGGGCGCAGCGCAACCAATCAACCATAGACGAAGAACAGCGCATCGAAGCGCACATTGCCGAACTGCGAGCAAAGGCGAAAGCCTTGGTCGATAAAATCAAGCTCGTCAGTTCAGAGATTGTAATTAAATCCTTGGAGGAGGGCATCATGCACACAGAAGAAGAAATCAAGAAGCTAAATGAGGAGCGCGACATTCGCAGCACCGAAAAACCGCTCAATTTTGCGGTAATCAAACAATACCTAAAATACTTTCTGGAACACCTGGAAGATTTGCTCGTAAAACAGATTGACCCGATTCAAAAAGCTAACTTTTTCGGCCTGCTTTTCAATGGTGCGCCAAACTACGCCGAAATACTTTCTGCAAATAAAAATTCAGTGGAACCACCGAAGTTAAACGAACTATTCAAACTAAAAAATGATGATCAGGGAAATATGGTACGCCCGGAGGGACTTGAACCCCCGATCTTAGGTACCGGAAACCTACGCTTTATCCAGCTAAGCTACGGGCGCGTGTTGTCACCGCTCATTGGTTGCAACCCTAACAGATTAGCAAAAGTGTTGCACGAAAGCCAGTGTACTAGTTAGCGTGGTCTTCTGTTTTGCTGGGGCCAGGTAATTGTTTTGGCTTGGAAGCCTCAAGCGTTTGGCTCAGCGTACGCAAGAGGGCATATGCCTGATCGCGGCTCATACCGACGCGGGCGGTTATTAGGGATTGCGGCGTGCTCGCATTTTGTGCAAAACTAATCACCACGCCCGCGTTATTAGCGGTTACTTGGGCGCCATCGGTGTATATAATGCGTGGGTCTACGGCCATAATCATCAGCATGGCGCGGTTTTGGTTATCGCCGTGCAACACTTGCTCGGCGTCTTGTCCGGGCTGGTCGTAGCCGGCAAGCTGCCATAAGTTCGCTGCGTCATCGTCCTGCATACCGAAGTGATTAATTAAAAGTAGCAGGATGTCCTCGGTAGGACGTTCGTGGCCTTGTTCAATTTTTAGCAGCTGCTGCTCGTCAATTTCTACAGCGCCCGATACCTCGGCTACACTCTCGTGCAGCTTCTGGCGAATGGTTTTTAACTTCTCGCCCAAAGTCCGAAACGGCATTTCTTGCTTATCACTCATGATCTTTATATTATCGTCAATCTGTTATAGAGGCAAGTATAGGATCTTACAACGCACGCTTTACCCCTCCATGGGCTCGTACTGCTTTGGATTCCGGCTCGGGGGCCGGAATGACAGTATGTTTACGGTATACTAGGCGCATGGATACCCAACTAGACATACGACAGAACGTATCACTGAAAGATTATTCCACTATGCGTCTTGGCGGCAACGCTGCGTACCTCGTAGATATTCACGACCGCAACGAACTAAAACAAGCCGTCGCCTGGGCCGAGCAAGCCAAACTGCCCGTGCTTATGATAGGCGGGGGCAGCAATATTATCTGGCGCGACGAAGGTTTTAGTGGCCTCATTATGGTCAATAAAATCATGCGATTCGAGGAACAGCAGGAAGACGAAGAAAACTACTACGTTACCGTTGGGGCTGGCGAAAACTGGGACAGCGTCGTCGCGCGCACCGTGCAAAAGGGTATGACCGGCATTGAAGCCCTCAGCCTTATACCTGGCACCGCGGGCGCCACCCCTATCCAAAATGTCGGGGCCTACGGCCAAGAAATTGCCCAAACATTGGTAAGCGTAGAGGTATTCGACTTACACACCAAACAAATGATGACCATTCCCGCCATGGACTGCGCCTTTAGCTACCGAAACAGCCGCTTTAAAAGCGGCGACCGTGGCCGGTTTTTAATTACCGGCCTTACCCTGCATTTAATGCATGCGAATCCTGTGCCGCCATTTTACGGCGAGGTGCAGGCGTACTTTGAACAAAACGGCATAGCAGAACCCACACCACAAGCCTTGCGCGATGCCGTTATTGCCATCCGACAGGCAAAGCTACCAGACCCAGCAACCATACCCAACACCGGCTCCTTCTTTGCAAACCCCATCATAGACGAAGGTACCCTTGCGCAATTACAAGCAGATAACGGCGGTAACATTCCCCACTGGCCACAACCAGATGGCAGCGTTAAAATTCCGGCCGCCTGGCTGGTAGAGCAAGCCGGGCTAAAGGGCGTACACGATACCGAAACCGGTATGGCGACCTGGCAAAACCAAGCGTTAGTACTCGTAAACGAGCACGCCGAAACAACCGCACAACTCCTAACCTTTAAACAAAAAATTGTAGATAAAGTACAAGCTACGTTTACCATTACGCTTATGCAAGAACCCGAACTATTACCATAATTCTTTACGATTTTTCATTTGCAGCTGCCGCGAGCGCATGTATAATATGTTACTTAATTAGTTAGGAACATAACGGTGGCAAAACATGCATACGGCAACGAGCATATGGGCGGCTTCTTCGGCCCGGATTCAACAAGACAACATTACAACACAGGCGCTTCGCATAACAGCGAAGCCACCATTAAGATACCTCTGTTATCCGCTAGTGCGGTCAGAGAGCTTAATAAAGAAATCAACAAGAGTCAGCCACTAATCATCGACACGCCAGCCGAACGAGCACAAAAGCTCGCGCAAACACCCCCACCAGAGCTGCCTTATGGGCGGAATTCTAGCGTGGCGAAAGCGTTGGACGCCCCACAAGAGACATCGGTGGAACGTTGGCAATGGAAGACAGCCTTACAAAGGCAGATAGCAACCAACGGACTTCGGGGAGCTATGCGCGAAAACACGAGACCCCTTCCTGTAGTAGACAGACCCGCTGCAAGCGAAACTACTGACACTAGAATCCGGGGCAACGAACTTGTATTTAGACACTCGCGGCATCCTGCTGCTGCCACTCCGGAATTACCTACACTGCCTGCACAAGTACTAGCCGAGGTAAAGCCCGCTGTCACTCGTCCCGCCTGGGACGCCTTTACGCCAAGGCAAGCAAATCTGGCGCTGACGGCCAAAGCAGAACAACCAGCCCTAGAAAGCCCTAGGCGTATACCAGGGCAAGATTCCGAAATCGCCCAAGCAGTAGAAGTCTATACTGGCGCGGGTGGCAGCATTGTTGACGGCATTTTCGCCGAACTGCAGGCAGCAGAAACCGACGCTTCGGCAAGGGATGAATACATAAAAGCGATGGTCATCATACAAGAAACGGCAGACTCCGGCCCCGTCGCAGACTCCGACGACATCGGCGAGATAGACAGCTACAACGAGATGCTAGAGAACGTTCTATCCGGGCTCCGCAGGCTATAAGCCAGGCCTACCCGGGCAGCGGATACGCCTTCGTAAAGTCCGTAATGGCTTTGTGTATGGCAATCAGCTTAGTGTCACTCCCATGCGCCTGAATGGCTTCGTCTATCCAGGCGGCAACCTGTACCATTTCGGTTTCTTTAAGGCCACGCGTCGTAAGCGCTGGCGTACCCAAGCGTATACCGCTTGGGTCAAATGGCGGGCGGGTATCAAACGGCACGGTGTTTTTGTTAACCGTAATGCCGGCTTTACCCAAGGCATCTTCCGCTTCCTTACCTTTTAGCCCTTTATTCGTTAGGTCAACGAGCAGCAAGTGGTTGTCGGTCCCGCCAGTTACCAGCTCGTACCCCTTTTTTAGTAATTCGTCTGCAAGCACTTTGGCGTTACGTACAATTTGCTGGGCGTAATCTGTAAATGCAGGCTGGGCAGCCTCATGCAAGGCAACCGCAATAGCTGCAGTTTGATGGTTATGCGGCCCGCCTTGTAGGCCCGGTATGATAGCGCGGTCAATAAGCGTTGGTAGGTTTTCTTTGGACCGCTCGACTGCCTTCAGCGGATTAGAAGGGTTACCATTGCACAAAATCATCGCGCCACGCGGCCCACGCAACGTTTTATGCGTGGTGGTCGTAATAACGTCAGCAATACCAGCCGGGGATGGATGCGCACCGCCTACGATTAATCCTGCGATATGCGAAATGTCGGCTACCAGGTAGGCGCCGGCTAGGTCGGCAATCTGCCGCAATTTTTGCCAGTCAAATATACGCGGGTAGGCAGTGGCGCCCACAAAAATAAGCTTTGGTTTGTGTTCGGTAACTTGCGCCGCCATCGCGTCGTAGTCCAAGTACCCATCGCGCCCCGTTTGGTACTGCACGCTGTTAAACCACTTACCCGAAAAATTCACCTTAAGCCCGTGGGTCATATGGCCACCAAAATACAGAGCCATACCCATTATCGTGTCGCCCGGGTCAACCAGCGCAAAATAGACAGCCAAGTTTGCTGGGCTGCCAGAGTACGACTGCACATTGGCGTGGCTTACGCCAAACAGCTTTTTGGCGCGGTCGCACGCCAGGTTCTCTACCTTATCAACAAATTCACAGCCACCGTAATATCGCTTGCCGGGGTAGCCTTCGGAATATTTATCCGTCAGGCGTGACCCCAACGCTTTCAAAACCTCGCCGGAGGTGTGGTTTTCCGAGGGTATCATCTCCAACCCGTCGCTCTGGCGCCGAACCTCGGCGGCAATTAACGCATCAATTTCCTTATCTTGCATATGTTCTCCCATTATAAAAAGTACTTACGTCCGGCACAGCATGTGTATAAGTAGCTAGATCATAGAGGTATTGTACCAGGGCTCGCGCGTGCTACACTACAAACAATAACCGTTACCTCTTCCCGTAAAATAGAATGCTTCCTACGTTGCGCTTGGTATATCATATATGATATGATCTTGATGTTATGGAATCAGCAACCAACGAAAAAATCGGTACATTAATTGCGCAAATTAGACAAGAACGCGGCCTTACCCAGGCTGAGTTTGCCAAACGGTTAAGCACTAGCCAGTCGGCCGTCAACCGTATGGAACACGGCAAACAAAATCTATCGCTCGAAACGCTAGGTCGAATTAGCGACGTCTTAAATAAACAGCTCATTAGCCTTGGTGGCCAGGCGGTTAACCTACGCATAGAGGGCGGTTACGAGCTTTCGGGCGAAATAACCCTTAAAACCAGCAAAAACGCGGCCGTTGGCCTGCTGTGTGCCTCGCTCCTTAATCACGGTGTTACCCGCTTTACGTCGTTTCCCCGGATCGAAGAGGTTAATCGTATCATCGAGGTGCTACAGAGCATTGGCGTCAAAGTTAAATGGGGCGCCGACAACAGCCTCGAGATCCGGCGGCCAGCGCACCTGACACTCGAAAAACTCAATGCCGAAGCTGCGCGCAAAACCCGTTCGGTCCTCATGATGATTGGCCCCCTCATGCATGAGTTCAAAGAATTCAAAATTCCGTATGCCGGTGGCTGCAAGCTCGGTACCCGCAGTGTCGCACCTCATTTGTACGCTCTCGAGGAGTTCGGCGTCAGCATCATAGCCAAGCAAGGACACTACCGGATTAACGTACACAAACGCCCGGCTGGCCGTATCACCCTCTACGAATCCGGCGACACCGTCACCGAAAATGCACTTTCTGCAGCAGCGCGCACCAGCGGCGAAACGATTATCCAGCTTGCCAGTGCTAATTATGCTATTCAGGATGTATGCCTCTTTCTGCGTAAGCTAGGGGTTAAAATCAGCGGCACTGGCACAACAACCCTCAAGATTGAGGGCAGCGGCGCGGTCATAAAAAAGAATATAACCTACGCACCGGTCGAAGACCCCATTGAGGCTATGTTCTTTACTTCTGCGGCAATCGCTACCAATTCCAGCATTACCATCAAGCGCGTACCCATCGAATTTATGTCCCTAGAGCTGTTAAAGCTCAAGAAAATGGGGCTCCGGTACGACCTTACCAATCGCTACAAAGCTGCCAACGGCTACACCGACCTCGTAGACCTTACCGTCCACAAGCATAACGGCACACTCCAGGCGCTACCGGACAAAATTTACTCCCGCCCCTACCCCGGCCTTAACGCCGACAACCTGCCGTACTTTGTGCCCATTGGCGCTGTTCTTCATGGCCGTACGCTCATCCACGACTGGATGTACGAAAACCGGGCCATCTACTACACCGAAATGACCAAAGTGGGCATGTCTGTCGAGCTGGCCGACCCCCACCGCCTGTACATACAAGGCCCCACTAAGTTCAACCGGGCCGATGTTGTCTGCCCGCCAGCGCTGCGCCCTGCCAGTCTGCTCCTTATTGGCATGCTTGGCGCCGATGGCGTATCTACCCTACGTAACATATACACCATCAACCGCGGCTACGAAGACCTTGCCGACCGCCTCAATTCGCTCGGCGCCCACATTCAAACCTTCCGCGAGCTGTAAACCAGAAACACAATATTTATCACTGCACGTCTACATAGCCTACGGTATAACAAGCGTAGCTGAACTATATAAGGAGGCCACGTATGTCAGTCGAAACCGAGGCTAGAGGCGAACAAGACGCCAGCCTACACACAGCGCATACTCGCGCTGCTGCATTAGCAGCAATACTCTTAGTTGCAGGCTGCAGTAACCACAAAGCAAACACCACCCCCGAAACAACCGCAAGTACCGCCATACCCACAGCACATGCGGCTTCACACGCCCCAAGTCCGGCGTGCCGGCTGCAGGGCGCCGGGTTCGAGTCGTCGCTACGCACCGGTGCCGATGTCGTGCAACTTTCGCGCTACCTAGTGGGTACGGCAATCGATATGGCACCCTATACTACCGGCGGTGAATGCTACGAGCAAGTAACCTTCCGTTTTAGTGGGCAACGCATCACTGCCGACCTGCCCGGCATACACGCACACTATGTAGACAAGCCCATCAAGCAAAACCCATCCGACCATACTGTACGCGTAGCCGGCAATGCCTTTATAGAGGTAAATATTGGCAGCTGGTGGTACGAGTTCGGCGGAGGCGATGGGCCGCAAACCATTACCAACCCCAACATGGACAACGTCCAGGCGGCCCAACAAACCCAAAACTACGAAGGCGTTAGCACATGGGTTGTCGGCCTAGAAACGAAGCGGCCGTTCACTATTACCCCCCTAAGCGGTACGACCAACTGCCCACAATTATGCTATACGCTTAAAATACAGGGGCAATAAACAATAAAGATTACGAAAACTTGACTTCTTGGCCGATGCGGGCCGGCGATGTCCAGGAGGCATCTTTGGCAACATTCTTCAATGTCAGCGCCTTGGGGTTGATCAAGCAACGAATAATGGCAACAATCTGCACCGTATCCATAATGTAGAACGCAAAGTACAAAAAGGGTGCGTACAAGCTTTTAGCCAGCTTATCGCGGGTCGTCATGTGTTCGTCTGGCCAAATAGTAGCCAAGACGTACAGGGTAATCGTTAAGTACGCGCCAAAGAAAAAACCAATCGTATTATAGACAATGCTTAGGTAAAAGATATAGCCCAATACAAGCGGCTGCACCAGCAAAATAAGCTCGCTCACAATGGCCATGGGCATACGGTACCACGTAAGCGCACGGCTATATGCACGGCTGCGGTTGCCAATAAGGTTGCGGTGCAGTAGCAAGTTTTGCAAGCTGCCCATCTTCCAGCGGAAACGCTGCTGCAGCAAGGCCACAAAGCTGTGTACGCCCTCGGCCATAGCCACAACATCGGCAGCGTATACAACACGGTGGTTACGGTTACCCAAGGCAACGACCTTCATGCTCAGGCCAATGTCTTCGGTAAGGGTGTCAGTGCCATAGTAGCCGACTTTTTCCAGGATATCCCGGCGGTAGGTGCTGGCAACACCACCCACAATAAACTCGCAGTTGGTAACCGTAAAGAACTTCTTGGAGCGGTAACCAATCATGTGCTCGAACTGTTGCAATACACCAAGCACACTCCATTTGTCCAAAATGCGTACGTTTGCTGCAACGCCAACAACGTGCTCGTCCTTAAAGTAGCGGACGGCGTTATGGATGGCTTTGGGGTGTAGCGCGCAGTCTGCGTCCAGTGTCATCACCAGCTCGCTGGTAACATACTTCTGAATGCAGTAGTTTACGCCACCTGCTTTACCGGCACGTTTGCGGCGGTTAACAATCCGAAGGTGAAACTTAGGAAACTCCTTTTGGTAGGCGCGTACAATGGCAGCGGTTTCGTCAGTACTATTGTCGTTGTGTATGTAGACCGTAAGGCGCGGGTACTTTGTGCGGCGAACCGAATCTAGACAGCGGCGAATGACCAAGGCCTCGTTATGGGCGGGTATAACCACCGCTACTTCGGGCAGTTTGTGCCCTAAGCGCTTTTTAAGGTTGCGCAAGCGGCGATACTGACGAATGTCGTAGACGTTTGCACCGGCAATGTATAGACCCAAGTGGATCGTGTTAATGAGCCCGGTTACAACAAATACATACAATAATAGCTGTTCTACGATACTCATTCGGCGTGCTCCAAATCGAATGTAAATAATTGACGGTTCTGATACCACACGCCCGAACAAGTCTGCACGGTTAATATAGGCTTGCCTTGGTAGTGGAACAGGCTGTCGTCGGTTGGTATGGTTTCGAGCGCGCCACGGAAACTATAGGTAAATGTGTGGCCGTTATCGGTTGTAAGGGTGACCGTATCGCCAACCTTAATTTGATTGAGCGTATTAAAGACGCCTTTCCTGTTGTGTCCATAAATAAAGGTGTTGCCGCCGGCGTTATTAGCGGGTGACGTCATAGTGGCGTATTGCGCTTTGTCGCTGGTGAGCGTCCATTGCTGACGCTGGGCGTTGTAGTACCCGTCTATGACCGGTAAATCAATGTTCAGCGAAGGAATGATAATGCGTACCGGCTTACCAGTAATAAGCTTCTGCGGGGCCGGTGCAGCGGCAGCAGTACCCAAAAAAGGCGAAGTCGTCACGTGTGGCACGTGCTTACTTCGCCAATACTGCGTAAATGGGGTAATGCCTGCCAGTGCCCCACCAATGATGAGACACAGGCCAATCGACACAACCCCAATACGCATGCGCTTCATAGTAGTTTCCGAAAACTAACTTTTGACCACCAAAAGGTAGCCTTAAGCCTTGTGGGCGCGCTTTGCAACCATGCGAGCTACGCTGGTAACGATGATAGCAAGACCTACCAAAATCGAAACTACAGCAGTAACAGCTAGCAGGGTGTTGTCGCCTGTCTTAGGTAGTACTACAGCGGCTGGTACAGTCACAGCAGTACCTAAAATAGCCTGATACATTCGGAATTCCTCCCGTTATTTTGTGATGGTGCCCTTGAAAACACCTTCCACCAAAGGGGCTCTCAATTACAAAACATCATTATACACATTTTTGACAAAATGTAAATAGTATATCTAATTACCTTATGGTTATAAGGTGGGGGTTACTTCACGGCCAACACGCTGGGGCGACACCCAGGTACTACCCTCGTTCTTTTGGGTAACCAGGCTTCTAATTTTGATAGCGCACCGCACCACTGCGACTACCTGCACCATGTCCATGATATAGAAGATGAAATACATAATGGGAGCATACAAACTTAGGCGAATCCGGTTCCAGAAACTCGTATGTTCATCGAACCACAGCGTCATCATGGTGTACGCGGTAATAGTAAAGTACGCACCAACGAGCAACCGCGGATCAAGCGACGTAATACTAACGTAAATGACATACCCCAAAATAAACGGCAGGCACATAATGACAATTTCGCTCAAGACTGCCATGGGCATGCGGTACAGTGTTAACGATCGGCTGTAGCGAGCGCTTGGGTTCAGAATGAGCCGGCGGTACTTAACGAGGTTCTGCAAGCTGCCATATTTCCAGCGGAAACGCTGCCTAAACAAGGCCTTAAAGCGCGTTACACCTTCGGTAGTCGCAACAATGTCAGCGCCATACACGAGCCGTGCGTTGCGGTTGCCCTGGCTGACAATTTTGATACTCAGGCCGATATCTTCGGTGAAGGTGTCGGTATCGTAAAAATTAACGGCGCGCAGGACATCCATGCGGTATGTCGAGGCCACGCCGCCAATAACAAATTCGCAATTTGCAATAGAATAAAACTTCTTGGAGCGGTACCCAATCATGTGCTCTAGGGTCTGTAGCACCCCCAACACGCTTGGCTCCTCGATAATGCGTACATTGGCGGCAACGCCTACAATAGTTGGGTCTATAAAATACCCTACCGCGCGCTCAATGGCCGTTTTGGACAATATAGAATCGGCGTCTAAGGTCATGACCAACTCGCCTTTGGCGAATTCGGTGAGCGCACGGTTCAGCGCACCACCCTTGCCGCTATTTTTACTCATATGCGCTACCGTAATGTTCATGTTGCGGTACTTGCGCTGGTAGCGCCGTGCAATAGCAAGTGTGTTATCGGCGGAGGCGTCGTCCATAAGCACCACCTGGACATTTTTATAAGTGCTGCCACGAATTGAATCTAGGCAGCGGGCTAGCACCATTTCTTCGTTGTGGGCCGATATAACAACGCTTACGAGTGGCCGCCACTGCAACTGCCCCTCCTCTTGCAACTGCTGGTACCGAGCACGACGCCGGTATTGCCATATATCGTAAAAGTTAGCGCCAACCAAATATAGCCCAAGGTGTATCGCGTAGAGCGTACTCGTTATAGCAAACATCCAGAACAGTATGTCGTTAATCATAGTTCGTGAGCCTCCCTCATGGTGCGACGTTTTGCACGCCGACGATACCGCACGCTAGCACCAAAGCGCAACACAATTGACACCAACACCAACAACCAGACAGCCACGCTTATTGAAGCCAAAAAAATGATTAAGTCGCTCAGGCTTCCCTGAACAAAACCAACCATTTTTACCGCCCCCAGCTCCATCTGATCTAAGTCCTCCTGTGGCTACAAACACGTACTATTCTGAACACCCAAAACAACAGTAAAGATCACTATTTGTTCAGCAAAAATACTACCACCTTATAGCATGAGCCAGCAAGCGTTTTTACTACATTTTTGTTAAGCACGAGCTTTTATTGTGTTGTTTGCCCTGCTACAATGTAAGGCCATTCGGGTAACAGGGCATGAGGTAGTATAAGGAGGTGCAACAGATGTATAAATTGGGTCGTACTATTAAATCGACGGTGCTGAGGCGCAAGCGGTTGTATTCCGCCAGCGTAGGCGCTTTGTTGGTTGCATTTACCGGGGGTGCAGTACTGCTGGCCACCCAGACAGATCGCCCAAAACCACAAGGAAAAACTATGGAAGTTGTTCATTCTACACCAACAGCCGCACTCAGCGACTTATTGGCCAGCGGCTGGAACTACATGCCGGGTACGGCGACTATGGCGACCGGCGTGCAAGTTGGCACGCGCGATTTTAAAATCGTCAACCAAGACGGTTCAGGCGGGCAGGTTAATCCGCCCCTAAACTTATACGGTACTCGGCTTTCGGTAAGCGGTAACTTTATGATTACCGCACGTTTGTCAAACCTCGGCGCCGCTAAGGCTGGTCTGCAACTGTACGCCAACGTGCCCACGATTGCCGACGAATTTCGCATTGAGCCTGCTAGTGTACGTTTTACCCTAACGGGTAGCACGCTAACGGTAGAGCGATGGCGAGCCAATGGCAGCCAGCCAAGCCAAAGTCAAACATTTACCGTCTCGCCACAAGCAGATACAAACGAGCTGCGCATAGAGCGCCGCGATGGCCAACTGGTTATAGCACTTAACAGTACTATGGTTGGTCAGATAAGCGAACAGGGCACATTCCGTGCTGGCAACGTATGGTTTGGTTTAACCAGCGAGAACGGCAGCTGGACGCTCGCCGGGCTAAAGGCAGATCCTTTGGCTGGTGGTAAGGTGACGGTTGTCAATAGCGCAGTGGGGCTAACCGCAAAGGCTAAAGCCGCAGACGGCCTGCAAACATTGGCTGCCGCTCGCCGCCCCGACTTTATTGTTGGTGCTGCAGCAGCGCTCGGGCCGGCAGTCGCCGATGACGCCTATGCAAGCACGTTGTTTGGCGGCAACTTTGGCGGCATTACCACCGAAAACGCCCTGAAATGGCAATTTGTCCATCCCGCCCCTGGTGTTTATGACTACCACGAGGCCGATGCACTGGTGGCCCTGGCACAAAAGAATGGCCTGAAAGTACACGCCCACACGCTGGTGTTCGGCGAGGCCAATCCGGCGTGGGTACGCGCCCTGCCCGCCTCGCAGCTAGAGTCAGTTATGCTCGACCACATTAAAAATGTCGTGGGCCACTACAAAGGCAAAGTTCTCAGCTGGGATGTCGTCAACGAACCGTTCGACGACGATGAATGGGATCAGCTCCGCCCCAACATCTGGTACAAGGCAATGGGCAAAAGCTATATAGCCAAAGCATTCACTGCCGCTCATGCCGCCGACCCGAACGCACAACTGTTTATCAACGAATACGGTCTAGAAGAAGACGGCGACCGCTGGGACGCCATGCTAGCGCTCGTCAAAGAGTTACAGGCACAGGGTGTGCCCATTACCGGCGTCGGCTTCCAATCGCATGTCTATGCGCCTGAAGACAAAATAAATGCTGCTGTACTGAAAAAACACTTCGATCAGCTTGCCGCGCTTGGCCTCAAAGCGCGCGTCTCCGAAATGGACGTATACAGCGAGGACGGCCAGGCAGTACAGGCCGACCAATACGCCCAGGTCTTTGCCGCCTGTTTCGCCAGCCCTAATTGCGTTTCGTTCACCAGCTGGGGTGTATCCGACCGTTACGACTGGTTTAAGGACGACGACGGCAGCATTCAGCAGGGCGAGGACTTCTTGTGGGACGCCAACATGCAGCCTACGCCAGCCGTGCAAGCAATCCGCCAAAAGCTGACCACACCCTCACTGTAAGACTACGGAATAACAGGCTCGAACGCCTTACGCGTCACCAAGGCTACCGTATCTGTCATTAGCGTAAAACCGACTACCGGGGCTGCCTTGCATGCATTCGATTCGGCTTCGCACTCGTTCTTCACATCGACGTAATAGGGGTCGTGACCCGTGCGCATGAAGGCGGGGTTGATGAGTTGCGTGCCGGTAATTGGCTGGCTCCAATGGATGGTCGGATCATCGGTATCGTGGTAGCCAATACGCGTATCTTTATAGCCTGCTCCTGTTGGCGGCGTTATAACGAGCAGTACGCCGTTGTGCCAGTCCTGCGGATTATCGCCCGTTACCGTAGGGTCGCCGGCAAACTGCCGTTCTTTAATAGGCGAAGATGACGGACCGCCCGCTGTTGACGGTAATATGGACGGTGCGGGTGTGAGAGAAATGGAGGGTAAGCCAGAGATTGCAGGTGCTAGGCTTACGCGACTCGTTACATGCAGTCTTGGGCTCGCCGATCGCGTCACGTGACTGCCGAACTCCTGTGACGCCTCTGGGTTGCCTGCACCCGATGACGCGGCGCTAGACACGCCCGTCTGGCCATTTCCATCACCGGCAAGCCACCAGCCAGTTCCCACGCTTAAACCGAGAGCAACAATAGCTCCGCAGGCTATTAAGCGGCGGCGATTCTCAGCACTTGGTTCTATTCGTGTTTCATCTGCCGCATCAGCGGGGCTATTTTCTTCCATATCTGCTCCTCCAGTCTAAAGCATAAGCACAATACATTTAGTGCTTATGCGTCAATAACGTATAAAATACTATAGCTTTATTTGAATATTTGTGATAGAATTCGTTGTTATTGGGAAAACCCCTGTAAGTTTGTATTGCATAAGGTGTTTTAAAGAGCAAAGGAGTAGGCATGCGCGTATTGAATCGCATTAAAAAGTCCCTGCAGGTAGCCGTTATGGCGCTGCCAGTATTAGTAAGTCCGTTGGCTATGGTTGCCCCAGCAATGGCAGCTGTTAACAACCCGGCCCCGGCCGCTAAAGTGTCGTTCACATTCGACGATGGCCTGCAAAGCGCCATTACGCAAGCTGCGCCCACCCTGGCCGCACATGGCCTAACCGGTACCGACTACGTTATTACTGGTTGTGTCGGCATGACAACCACTCCTAACACGTGTGCTGCTGACGGTAGCGTACCCTACATGAGCTGGGCACAAGTCAAGCAACTACGCGACACCTACGGCTGGGAAATTGGCGGCCACAGTGTTACCCACCCCCAGTTAGCTACCGACAACCTAACAGATGCACAGCTTACCAGCGAAATTGGCGGCAGCAAGTCTGCCCTCGTTGCACAAGGCTTTAACCCGACTGCATTCGCAACACCTTACGGCGATTACAATCCCCACGTTGTATCCGAAATTGCCAAGTACTACACCTCGCACCGCGGTTTCCACGACCTCGACAACAACGTATGGTCGTACAATGACTACCTGCTAAACGACATGCAAGTCCAGGCTGGCGTAACCGTTGCCCAGGTACAAGCACGTATTGACGATGCCATTGCTAACAACCTGTGGTTGGTACTTACCTTCCACGAAATTCGCCCTACCCCCAGCAGCGACCCTCAGGATTACCAGTATTCCACAGCAATGCTGGACCAAATTGCTGCCTACGTAAAAACCAAGCAAGATGCCGGCCAGCTTAAGTCGACCAACATTAGCAACGGCCTTGTTACCAGCGACAACAACCTCATGCCTAACAGCGGCTTCGACAGTGGCCTTGGCGGCGGCTGGACCACAAGCCAACCTACGGCAGTTAAGGCCGACGCCGGTAACCACGGCAGCATGCCGAGCGCTACCAACTCAGTTGCCTTTACTCCTGCTACGGCAAATGCACACTTGTTCTCGCCTAAGGTGGCTGTAGACAGTGCTCAAACGTACATGTACAAGAGCTACTTGCAACTAACTGCCCGCACCGCTGGCGAGCTCGGCTACTATGTTGACGAGTACGATGCTGCCGGCAACTGGCTCAGCGGCCAATGGGTCCAGGCAATTGTTGCCCCCGTTACCCGCGAAGTTAACTTCAGCTACAAGCCAAGCAACGCCAATGTAAAGCAAGCTAGTTTGCAAATTTACACCACTGCTAACTCGGGCATTACTGCTTACGTCGACAACGTACAGTTCTTCTCGCTTAACGGCACCAGCACGCCGCCACCAACTGCCACTAACAATCAGCTGACTAACAGCCAGTTCGACAACGGTGTAGCAGACGGCTGGACTACCAACAACGCCAGCGCATTTGCCGCCGACGCAACCAGCAAGGGCGACCCAACCAGCACCGCAACTGCCCAGAACGCCATTAAGCTTGTTTCTGGCACTGCAAATGCATCGTTGTTTGCACCACAAGTAACCGTAAGCAGCCTTAACACCTACACGGTTAACGCCTACCTGAATGTACTGTCCATTGGTAGCGGCGAAACAGCCTTCTACATCGACGAATACAACAGCACCGGCAGCTGGGTTAGCGGCCAATACATCTACGCAAAGCGTACTGCTGGCACCGAAAATGTAACGTTTAACTACACCCCAACTTCGGTTAACGTAACCAAGGCTGGCCTGCAAGTTATCTTAACTGGCAACTCCGGTATTACCGGTTACCTAGACAACGTGCAATTCTTGGCTCCTGGTGGCACGACCCCAACTCCTACACCTACCCCAACCCCCACGCCAACTCCTACACCTACCGGCACTAACCTGGTAGCTAACGGCAGCTTTAGCAACGGCCTGGGCGACGGTTGGACTACCAACGACGCCACCAACATTACCGCCGACACAGGCAACCACGGTGGCCCAAACAGCCCGGTAGATGCCATTAAGATCATCTCGAGCACCCAAAACCGTCACCTGTTCTCGCCACAAGTAGCTGTAGATTCTACCAAGACCTACAACCTAACCAGCTGGCTGAACATTACCCAACTTACCAGCGGCGAAATCGGCTTCTACATCGACGAGTACGACGTAAACGGTACCTGGATTAGCGGCCAATACAAAACTGGCGTCCGCACCATCAGCACCGGCGATGTATCGTTTGACTACAAGCCTACGTCTGCTAGCGTTGCCAAGGCAAGCCTGCAAGTTATCGTTGTTGGTAACTCTGGCATCCAAGCCTACTTCGACGACGTTCGTTGGCTGCAGTACTAAAATAAAAACCAATAAAATAAATAAGAGCGGTCTTCAAGTGGCCGCTCTTATTTAGTATAATAACGGGGTTACGCGGGTGTCGTATAACGGCTAATACTCAAGTTTTCCAAACTTGCGATGGGGTTTCGACTACCCCCACCCGCACCACAGTGTCACGCCCCGGTAGCTCAGCTGGATAGAGCAGGAGACTTCTAAGCTTCAGGTCGTTGGTTCAAGCCCAACCCGGGGTACCAAATTTTATAAATATGATATTGTTTAGTTTATGTCTGAAATAACTGTTGGTACCTGGAATGCTTTGAATGCATTTGGCGATGAAACATTAAGCCAAGAACGAATGAAAGGCGCCTTTGAAGTCGTCAAACGAATGGGTGCCGACGTAATTGCGTTGCCCGAAACGGCCCGCCGCGGCGTACAGAGTGAGGCTCTCGAGAAAGAACGGTTAGCAGAAGTAGCCGCACTTATGGCCAACGAGGGCTACGTGGGTAACGTAACGAACTACACGCCGCTAGCGGACGAACGTGATGCGCACTACTTGTCCATATGGGCACGCAAGGGGGTTGCCGCAACATTTGCCGAGCCCCAGGATCCGTACCTGCTTGGCAAGCGCAATGCGCTGCGGCTCTTGATTCCCGACCTGGACGTAGATGTGTTTGGCGTACACCTGGATGATCGTTACCCAGCAGAACGCGTACAGGCCGCAAACGTTTTAGTTCAAGCAATACGGCCACGTACCGAGTTCGATTCGCGCGCAACAATTGCACTTGGCGATTTCAACGACATGCACGCCAAGGACCCGAAAGGTCGCATGCCGCGGCTAATGGGCAGGTTTATTAGCGGCATTGAGGTGCGTGACTACTATGATGAATCGAAGCGGGTGCAGCGGCTTGCCGGCAAGGTCATACGGGTGTGCCGAATGGCAGGCGGCGCATCGTTACAGGTACTTACCGAGGCCGGATTCCACGACGCAGACCGGAAGCGCCAACCCACTATAGGCAGCGGGCGCATGGCGTTCCAACTTGATCACATTCTAGGCAGCCCGGGAATATCGTTCGAGGACTTCAAAATCCACCGTCGGAGTCCAAACAGAAGTGGGCCGCCACTGTCGGATCACTTCCCTATCACCGCACGCGCTATACGAATGTAATCGGTGCAGACTAAGGCTATAGGTAAACCAGTACTGCCTTACTGGTGATTGAGCCGAGAGCAGCAAACCTCATTGGCACGGGGTCAATATTTTTCTCTGCTAGAAAAAGCTCCTGAGCAGTTGGTGCTGTCTGTATAACATTCAGAAGCCCATCGCGCATATAACCCCAATATTCTTGATATTCTTTGGCAGATGCATCACCATACCGCTGCTCTTGCACTTTTTTACCTGGATCATCTGGATTGGTATCGTGCGGGTCGACAAAATACCACGTTCGGTCTAGTGTAGCCTTACCATCGTCGCCTATGCCAAGAGTCGTGGCATGATACGTTGCGTTTGAATCGTCCCTAACAGGCTCCTGAATGCTGCAATCCCACACATTTGTATTAGGACCCTTGTGTAGGGGTAAACTTCTGCAGAACGTAACACCCCTGTATATACCGTAGCCTGGCTTTGCGCCATCGTCCGGGTTTCTGCGCACCCGTAAGCCTAATAAGGATGGCAGATGCTCATTCTCCATCCTGCTCTCAGTCCAGCGCAAGGGTGTGTTATGCGGTACCCTTACGTTATAAACCGCGTGGGGTAGCAATATTTTAAATGCTGTTTCAATCAGCTCCAGCTCCGGGGAGCGAGGCACTTCATGAGTAGCAAACGTCCGGCTGGTCATATGGTAGGCGTCCCGGAACTATCTGGTGGTTGCTGGCCAATGGGCGGGCCCATAGTGCGGGGCGGGGTAGGCGTGTTCTTCTTTTTGCGGCGCATGTACCACACAAACGCAGCCGCACCGCCAACAAGCAGTACGATAATAACTACAAACAGCCATGGGAAGCTGGCGTCCTTTTTATTGGACGTTGTTGCAACAGTAACCTTTTTAGTGGTGGCGGGATCGACCGTAAAGGACAATAACGTAATATGCGCTGCTTCCCTTTTAGTAGCTGCATCTACCGTTGCAATCTCTATGTGGTGGCTACCTGCCGCTAAGCCGGGGATCTCATAGCTCCATTCGCCCTGATCGTCGGCAGTAACGCTATATTTCTTGGGGTCCGAATAGACATACACATTGAGCTGAGCTTTCGGGGCTGCCGTACCGGCGATGGTAAACGATTGCTTGTACGGGATCTTTACATCTTTAGTAAGCGACACTGCATCGCCGTCTACTACCAGCGATGTTAGCTTAGGGCTCCCAGCCGGTGCCGCAGCGGCCTGCGGCGGTGCTTTTTCGAACCGTGCTACAAGTGTTGTGGTCTTTTTTGTTGCAGGCAACACAAAGCTACAAGTAGCACTGGTGTTTACTGCCGGCTTAGAACCCGAACTATCAAAACAGACAGTACCAGTCGTATCCCACCCGGCAAATACCGACCCGGCATCGGGGGCGGCGGTAAACGACAGGTTACTATCGCTACTAACTAATGGATATTCGTAGCTACACTGATTGCCCCCCGTGCCGCAAATAATCATGTAGCCGCCAGTGACCGTACCCGCGCCTTCGCCTATAGTGCTAACCTTCAGCTGTGTTTTGTTGTAGCGCCACGTTGCCTTAACCGTTGCGGAGCCGTCACTCGGCACCGTAAAGCTACACTTATCGGTGGTGTCTGTACTTTCGGAACAACCATCCAGGCCGGTGCCGCTTACCGTCCACTTATACAGGCTAAAACCGTCAACCGGTGCCGCCGTCATTGTTACGGCCGTACCTGGCGCGAAACTCTCGTCGCAATCACCTGGACAGTCTACGCCCACAGGGCTACTGACTACCCGGGCATTGGGGTTTAGACTTGTATCTAGTTTAACGGTAGTGACCCCTTCGGCGGCGACCGTATCCGTATGGATATACACTGGCGCTGCCAGCCCCAACCCTAGCAGGACGGCCATAAAGAGCAAGCGTCGAATCATAAGCCTAATATACCGCACTATCCAACCGTAAGGCCAGAAAAGCTCGACATACTGCTCATAAGCGTCATCAAGCGAACACCGGGGCACAGCTACAACATTTTGCGACATTTAAAAACAGTAGCGGAGGCGCATTTGAGACCTGGCGAAAGGAGCCATCTATCCCGCGTCACTTAGTAGATGTACAGTAAAGTGCTTATTGTAATTTTTTCGGCCAGCCCGTATAGTTTGTGGTAACAACTGGGGGGATCCATGAAAAAACCGAACTTACTTTCGAGCCAAGCTGTTACGTGTGCCGTGCTTGTGGGTGGCATTCTGCTTATAACCGGCACTTTTATGCTCGTGCTGTGCACAGCGCAGTACAGGCAAAACAGTGACCTGGCAGCAACAAGCGTAACGCGCGACCTTATTATCCGCGCTGCAGCCGGTACTAAAACAGATGCTGTCATAGAGGCAAAAACCGGGGACGTGTACTTCCCGCAAGCAAAATTATACGTGCCCAATAACCCCGAACTGACCGATCTTACCTACGAATACGACGCAAATGGCCCCAATGGTCCAGAGCTAGATGTGAGCAGCCGCGGCGTATTTGAACGCTACGCTTCACGACTATATAACGCGAACAACACGACGCAACTTTTTGAACGTATACCTAAGCTGCAGGCCTGCCAACGTGGCATTACTGCAATCTACAAACCTTTAGACAGTAACGACAAACAGCACGTGTTGCAACAAACAACCGACCTGGGTAATGGCAAAATGCTCTACGTATACTCCGAAAAAGCATGTCCGGAACTCATCGAGACCGCAGACGCACTCAAAGATATTGCATCGTACGAATAGCAGTTTTTCGTACATCCATAGTAGTTACAACAACACATATACCTCATACCACATAGCTTTACCATAGACATTTGTGGTTATGACAAAAAACTGGACAACCTAGAATACGAGTGGTACTATTCCCCTTGTCTAAGAGTGAGGGGGACTTGTATATGGTATGGAGGGTTGGTATTTCGTCTCGTGCAGCTGCAAAGCTAGTTGTGCGGCATCGCATGTATATTTTTGGCGCATTTGCTTGGTTACTTACCGGAGCGCTTGCCATAGCAAGTTTCCAGTGGCAGCCACATGCCCAAGGTCTTCCTAAGCAATCCCCAGGTGTAGGCATCGCCCAAAAACCAGTGAGCACCAGAGGGCCACGAGTAGCTGGCGCTACTACAGCCATAGTCGAACCAGTCAGCTCAACAGCACAATCCGACTCGCCTATGCAGGACCAAGCGGTTGCCCCTAACCGCCAGTGGAAACCGAATGTTATTTTAGCCCTCATACAGCAACCCGCAAACACTACGAGCACACCCCCTGTGACCGTAGTAGGCTCGTCACAAAACACCAACACCCAGCCACCAACAACCACGCCCGACCCCACGCCGGCACCTACTCCTACGCCAGACCCTTCACCCACTCCAACGCCCGCTCCGACTCCGACACCTACTCCTACGCCGCCACCAGTTGCTACCGGGCCAACGCCGAACCCTACTTGTACTGTCAACACACTGCTCACTACGTTTAGCCTACTGGGCGGTACATCCCTGAGTATCGTCGCAGGCGGCACTAGCACCATACAACAAGTAAGTACCAGCGACGGCAGTAGTGTCATATGGACACCGCTTGAGCCAATGATATGGAGTGATGGCACCAGCACTAACCTGAATGCGCCGGTTGCTATGGTCGTACCGTATACTCCGGGCACCATTACCGGCTCTAGCGCTTCGTTTACCGTGCGTGCCCTAAGTACCGCTACTCCGGGCACCGTAACACAGCTCGCCTGGCACGTTGAGGACGGCACCCGCGGCATCTGCCAAAATATAACCATACCCGTAACAGTCGTTGCCCCGGCAGTGGTCGTCGCTACGGCTACGCCCTAGGTTTCAACAAATCCTCATATTTCTAGAAATCGCCTCTGTTTTCTGCTATAATTTACTGGTATTTTTATGGCGGGTGTAGCTCAGCTGGTTAGAGCGTCTGTTTGTGGCACAGAAGGCCGTGAGTTCAAACCTCATCACTCGCCCCAAAATGATTATATTAAAAGACTTCTCTTGGGGAGTCTTTTTTTGTACATGGAACGCGGAAAGATAAAGGCATAAGTACTATGATTTATACAATATATGTGTTATAATAACACTATGTCCGACTTTTCTTCTTCTTTTAATGTACGAGCACATCATGCCCTTCAGCTTTGGAAGGTAGAATATCTTGGCTACAGCCCGGAAGAAGTAGCGCAAAGCCTTAAAACCGCTGCCGGAGGTCTTCTATCGAAAATTATAAAACCCGGCTATCGCGAAGATGTATACGGCACAACCCCAGCCGAGAATGAAGCCGCCCTTACTGGCTTGGCTACTTTTTTTCAAAATTTTAAGGATTTAGCCCCTGATGAGCCCGTTACATTTACAGCACTAGGGAAGGACGGCATCTGCGCAAGTTGTGTGATTGGAAATCACTGTGATAAGATTCGCACTAGGTTTGACGGTGATGCTGAATGGATTAGGGGTTTACGCGATACTGCCACTGAGCTTGGCCTTGCGACGAATATCCAGTTAGGGAAAACTACAGTAAAATCCTTATTCCCAAAAGAAATAGAAACAACCTTAACGACAGATGCAGCTACTAGTAAGAAGCTAGTCGGGGATCGTCAACTGCCAGTACGCGCCTTCGCGCTGCCCGTGGACAGGCCTTTGACCAGAGCGAGTATCTGGCGTCAAGAACGCAAGCGCGACCATTTAGGCGGGCCAGGCCAGTTCTAACATCCTTCATTATCCCGCCCCACAATAACGATATATAGGAGCACCCCCCTAATCGTCCAGAATGCCTTTTATACTAAACATACGTAACCCCGCCCCGGGCAGTAGTGTATACATGTCGTGCCCTGCTGCATGGTGCGTTTCCAGCTCGCTATGAAAACGAACTGCCGAACACCAAAAATCTACAAGATCATCTAGATTGGAGGCGTCCGTCAAAGGCTCAAGATATGCTTTGTGTCTAGCCATTAATCTTACTCTTATACCAACTATTGGCCCGACTCGATCATCGGCCGTCGGCGGCTTAAGCTCGATCGGATGGACCTTATCCCCCGTGTCGACAATAATTAGTCCACCTTCATTTTTAATGTCCATATGTAATGAATGCGCATCAATCGCCTTACCAATACCGTCCGTGACCCACATAAAGCCCAAATCTGCACGCGCTGACAGCATGTCGTATAAAGGCCGATATACTGCAGTCTCCATATCATAAAAGGCCGGGGTCTCTGCTCGCTCAAAAGAAGTCATTACGATATACTACTACGCTACTCGTCATAGGTCACGGCGAGGATAGCTGGGGTGTGGTACGATAATACCTCTGATACAGGGAGGACACAGTATGACACCCGAGGGACACGAAAATTTGGTTCGTTTTTTCCAGGAGGAGGTGACACGAAAACCTGGCCTTCGTATAGATATCATGCCGCGCCCCATCAAAGGCGAGGACCTTCCGTATTTCGATCTTATATTGCCACCACATGTATTCCCCTCAATGGTCTTAAACGCTTTAAGCAAAGTAGGGGATATAATAGAACGCAAGATGAAAAACGAACATCAAACGCTTTTAGGCCGAGTATGTCTGCACCACGAGACTACGTATTCAAATTTATCTATGCGTCGCACGTGCATGACATTTCAGGATATTGCCATAGGCCTCCGCAGGGAAGTACAGTTCCCGCCTGATTAAACCGTTCTCTGGTACTATACACATATGAAGCTCTACCTATCGTCGGTCGGTATTCCAGACCCTAAGGCCTTTAGGGGGCTGTTCGCACCAAACCAAACGCATCAAATTGCCCTTATTACCGATGCCTGGGACAATGCGCCAACAAAAATAAGCGCACCACACATAGAGGCAACACGCCGGGCCATACAAAGCGAGGGGTTTGGCTGTGAATTCATAGACCTTTCGGATTATCGTTTTAAACCGGACCACTTGGGTGAAGCACTGGCCCAGTACGCCGGCGCATGGGTAACGGGCGGCAACACATTCTACTTAAACTGGCTCCTAACCGAATGTAATTTTAGTGAGGTACTGCAAACACTCTTTAAGAACAACTTCGTGTATGGGGGCGAAAGCGCTGGGGCGGTAGTCGCCGGCACTACCCTGCACGGCATAGAAGTACTCGATAACATACTAGAAGCACCTCATGCCGTATGGCAGGGCATGGGACTAGTGCCTTACGGCATATTGCCACACTGGGGCGAGGCAAAAGACGAACTTTACCTAAAACGCGCCTACCGCGAGATGGAACAGTTTGGCAATGTCCGCCGGCTGGCCAACGATGATTGTATCGTTGTCAACGACAACTAGCCGTGTTCTGATATACTTCGTATAAGTATGAAGAAAATATGGCGTTACATTCGGCACTATTATTTGTTTTACATTGCACTACTCGCATCGGCTGTAGCACTGCCCCTCCAACTGTGGGTATCGGCGACGGCGAGTAACTGGGTTTTGGCGGTTGCCTGTGGCATCGTACTGCTACCGCTATTGTGGCGTATGTGGCAAGACCTTGGCGACGGTAAGTACGGTGTAGATATTTTAGCTGCCACTGCAATTATTACCTCAATTGTTTTGCATGAATACTGGGCGGCGATGGTTATTGTGCTGATGCTTACGGGTGGTGAAGCGCTCGAAAATTATGCAGAACGCCGCGCCGACAAAGAGCTTGACGCGCTACTGCAGCACGCGCCGCACATTGCCCATGTAAAACGCGGCAACAAAGAGGTTGATGTAAAGGCCAGCGCCGTACAGGCTGGCGACACCATTGTTATTAAACCTGGCGAGATCGTACCTGCCGACGCGGTTATTATAGAGGGCAGCAGCAGCGTCGATGAATCGTCCCTAACTGGCGAAAGCCTACCCATTAACAAAACAAATGGCGACGAACTATTGAGCGGCGCCGTAGTAAGCGACGGCCTACTGATTGCCAAAGCGTCACGTGCTGCTAGCGAAAGCCAGTACGCACGCATTATCAAACTTGTGCGGGGCGCCCGCGCTTCCCAAGCGCCTTTTGTGCGCCTAGCCGACCGTTATGCAGTACCTTTTACCCTGCTGTCGTTTGCGATTGCCGGCGCAGTATGGGCCATAAGTGGTGATGCGATCCGGTTCCTGGAAGTCATTGTAGTCGCTACACCCTGTCCGCTTATTTTAGCGGCGCCGATTGCAATCATTTCGGGCATGAGCCGTAGTGCTAAGCATGGCATTATCGTAAAAACCGGCACTAGTCTGGAGCGGCTTGCCCAGGCCAAAACATTCGCCTTCGATAAAACTGGCACGCTAACCAAAGGCGAACTAAAAGTAGATACTATTAAGACATTCCCGGGGTTCACACAAAATACTCTTCTCACTGCTAGCGCCAGCCTAGAGCAACACTCCAACCACGCGCTCGCCCGGGCCATTAGCGTGAACGCTCAAGCAGCCAAGATAGCACTGGTAAAAACCAAAGATATCCGCGAACTAGCCGGCAAAGGCGTCGTGGGGACCGTGAGCGGCAAAGAAGTAGTAGTCGGAACGCTCAAACTCATGGAGGAGCGTGATGTTGCGCTACCAAAGCCTTTTAACGCTAAAGATTTTACTGAGCGGAGTACGGCGTTTGTTGCCATAAACGGGACGCTTGCCGGGGCTATTAGTTTTAGCGATGAACTACGCAGTGACGCTACGACCACCCTGGAGCGGCTACGCAAACTGGGTATTACAAACTTTATGATGGTAACTGGTGATTCGTCCCGCGTGGCCAATGCCGTTGCTAAAAAACTGAGTATTACCAAGGTAATTGCCGGCGCACTACCCGGCGAAAAGCTACTCGCCATAGAGGCTGCACAGCGCCCCGTTGCCTTTGTGGGTGACGGCGTTAACGATGCCCCCGTACTGACCGCAAGCGACGTAGGCGTTGCCCTGGGTGCCAAAGGCTCCGCGGCAGCCACCGAATCGGCCGATGTCGTTATTATGCACGACGAGCTTGCCCGAGTGGCTCAGGCTACCAGTATTGCCCGCCGTACATTCATGATCGCCAAACAGAGCATTGTTATTGGCATTGCCCTTAGTATCGTATTAATGCTCGTCTTTGCCACCGGTAAGTTCAAGCCCATTTATGGCGCCGTCATTCAGGAACTGGTAGACGTCGTCGTTATCTTTAACGCGCTCCGCGCTCACAGCGCCGGCAAACACGCCAGGTAATATATGCCTGAGAGTACTCAGTTCCCTGGTTGCTATTGGGCCACCCCGCGCTCGGAAGATGCCGCTACATTGCTTGAGCGTTGTAAGCTACCAGCAGGAGACCCGAATTATTTGGTCTGTAGCGTTGGCCATATAACTACAGACACAGTCGTTATTTTTACTCCGCTCGGTATTGCACCTGATAGGCGCGGTAGGGAAATGCAAGAAGAATTACGCGAAAAGCTAGGCGGCTTATGGCTTCCGGGAACACTTGCTCAATAGCAATAGCCGTACTTAATTTTAGGTTGTACCGGCACGTTGCAGCATGGTTTGCACGTCCTGAGCAGTAATGCGAATTTGTTGGCCGGCGACTGCCTGGCCGGTAAGCATTTGGTTGGCCACGATGTTCTCGACAACCCGCTGCACCACGCGGCGCATAGGGCGCGCACCTAAACGCGGGTCGTAGCCACTTTGGACTAATAGACGCTTCGCGTCATCGTCCACTGTTACACTCAGGCGTTGTGTAGCTAAGTTTTTATTGACGCCTTGCAAAATAATATCGATCACCTGTACAAGTTCGTCTGGTGTTAGCGGCCTAAACAGTACGATTTCATCAAAACGGTTCAAAAATTCTGGCTTAAAGACATTGGCGCTAATAAGCTCGTCGGTGAACTGCTGTTCAAACTGTTCTAGCGCTTCGCCGGCCTCAATATGTTGCCTAATTTTATCGGCGCCGGCGTTTGATGTGGCAATAACGACCGCGTCACGGAAGCTTACCTCGCGGTTATTAATATCACGCAAAATACCTTCGTCTAGTAGCTGAAGCAGCACATTCAATACATTCGGGTGTGCTTTTTCTATTTCGTCCAGCAGCACAACGCTAAACGGATTGCGGGCAATTTGAGCGGTCAGGCTGTGCTGGTCGTGTACAGCATCGGCAATCAGCCGCTGGACGTCACCCTCGCCGGAATATTCGTTAAGGTCTATACGCACTAAATGGTCTTCGCCGTTAAAGAACACGGCAGCAACACTTTTAGCGAGCTCGGTCTTACCGACACCTGTGGGGCCAAGGAATAAAAACGTACCAATTGGACGGCCTGCATTACGCACGCCTGCCCGGGCCCGCCGGAGGGCGTCGCTTACTACTTGCACGGCACGCGTTTGGTTAATCATGCGCTTATGGATCAAGTCTTCTAGGTTTAGGAGGGTCTGGCGTTCGTTCTCGGTATCTGCCGTACCAACTTTTACTCCTTGGGTTTGCTCGATAGCTTGCTCGACCGATTTTGTCGTAACAAGTTTGCCATCCGCAAAGTTAGCAGCAGACTCCAATAGCTTGAGCGCCTTGCCCGGCATGGCCTGCTCGCTCATATAACGGCTACTTAGGCGATAGGCAGCGTCCATAGCCTGGTAGGTGTACAGCACATTTTGCTGGTGCTCGTATACAAAAAATTGATCCTGCATAGCTAATTTGGTTTCATGCTCGTCGGTTGACGGAACCATGACGCGGTTGAGGTGCTGCACCAGGGCTGGGTTAACTTGGGATATCTGGACCCAGCGCTGCTCGTCGAGCGCCATAATAAGCTGCAGTGCGCCACCCTCCAAAATAGGCATCAGCACGTTGCTAATATTTACCGCCCCGTTGCCATCCTCAAAAAACAACTGCGCGTCGTCTAAGAACAAGATAATATTCTTAGCTTTCAGGGCTTCTAAACAAATGTTTTGCACGAGCGCCTCGAGCTGGCCGCGGCCCTGCGCCTGCGAAATAAGTGTCGACGGGTCAAGGGCGACAATTTGACGGAATTGCAAGTTGCGTGGAATGGTTGGGTCAGCCTCTAGTAGCTTTTTGGCCAGCGCATGCACGACAGTAGTCTTGCCGCTACCTAACCCACCCACCAGTGCAATATTGTGGCGGCCGCCCTGCGACAAAACATGGACAATTTGGTTGGCTATATTCTGCCGGCTGGGCAAATCATACTGGGCCGACCCGCGCATATTAATGTGCATGCTGATATTAAACCCAAAACGGTCCAGTAACGGCGTATAGCCAAACGACCAGTCGCGGCCTACACCACCAGTGTGGTGTTTTATCGAGGCCGCGGCAATAATTTCTTCGACATGGTAATACCATTCGGCACCAGCCAAAATATCTTGCAGACCAATGCGGTACTGGGCCAAATATTGATCTATTGTTGGGATGGTACTAATAAGCCCAGCAGTCACCATGCCCGCATCCATTTGGGGCGCCTTTATGGTAGTACGCAGCCGCTCAGCAGCCTCCCATACCTTCGCCGTGTCGGCTTCCTGGGCACTGGTAAGCGATGTTAAAAATTCGGTGCCAAGCCCAAAACGAGCGCCAAAAAACTTGCCAGCGTGCAAACGCGATACAATCTCGGCTAGCTGCTTAGGCGTTGGACTTTCGGGTAATAGGCCTAGCAATTCGGGCTCAAGTACGTCTTCTACACCCTGCACATTTTTGCTTGGCGGAATATCGCGCAGCGACCTGTTAAACCCGGCAAACATCATAAATGGCCCTGCCAGGCCAGCTACCGCCCAACCAAACGGCGCGCCCATAAGTCCCACCATAACCGCACCGCCCAATACAAGCAGTACACTTGCCGCTACCAAAATGACATACACATCCTTATGACCCAGCCGATGCGCCTCGCGCGCCCGGCGTGCCCGCGAACTGTGGTAGTTAAAATACTTTTGGTTCACGGCATTGGCCCCAAAAGCGCCAAAACAACACCAATAACAGGCAATAGCGGTATAAACGGCCATAGCAGGAGCTGAACAACACCGACAATAACCGCAAACAGTGCGGCTAAAAGCCCTATGACAATAAACAAACCGCGCACACCGGCACCAAAAAACCGCGAAAACAGTTTATCGCCAAATGCGCGCAATTGGTCTTGCACCGTCTTACCACCATTGCCGCCGGCGTCTATTTGCCGGAAGGGGTCAAAGAGCGTCCGCAGCAACAAACCAACCGAAAAGGCCTCTAAAATGGTTGTTACGCGGCCGCCAATCCGGGAGGCTACCCGCGCCCAACCAGCGCCGTACCACCAGGAAATAACTTCCAGGATCATCATACGCTTTAGTATACCTTAAAATGGTTACGTGCTTGGCGCTTTTGCAGCGCTGGCTGCTCGCCGGCGACATCGTAGGTACCGCCAGTCATGCGCGCCATGAAGGCAATAATACCGGCTTTGCCCCAGTGCCACGATGGGTCGTTGTTGTAATCTGCTTCGCCACCGTTATCTGTCCAGTACACATTGCCGTTCGCGTCTTTTTTGGCGCTTGCCTGCAAGAACTTCAGGGCACCCCCTGCCATTTGGTGGTACTTGTCGCCGCCACCAGCCTGGGCTAGATCTTCCAGGAACATACCGATGCCGGCTGCGCCGTTGTTGAGGTTAGCGTGTACATAGTCGCTATCTGAATTTTGGGCTTCGCGCCACGAGTACTGCCCGTCTTTCTCAATCTTAACTGCGTCTAGCCCGTTTGCCGCCTTCTTGGCCATATCCAGGTAGTGTGTGTTGCCGGTTATCTTGTAGGCTTGCGTGTAGACCCAACCAATACCTGCACTGCCTTCCTCGAACCCGTTGGCAAGGGCATCGTCATCACCGCGCTGGGGGTCTATGGCCAGCTTCCAGGCAACTGCATCTTCGCCCACATGTACTAATGGTCCGGTTTCGCTATTTTCCAGCCAACTAAAGGTTTTATTTGCTTGCTCTAGATACTTTTTATCGCCAAACACTCGGTACAGCTTGAGGTTCATAAATGCTTCGCCCGCGGCGCCCGAGAGGTAGCCCGAGTTCATAGCCGTACCGCCAGCCTCACCCTTAACACTCGATTCCGGCAAGGCACGCGCGTCGCCGTCGCTACCCCCAAGGGCACGTTTTACGTTATCAAGATGCCGTAAAGTACCGTCAATGTAACGCTTGCACTTGGCCGCCAGCTGAGGGTCGGATTCCTTTAATCGCTCATAGTACGTAGCAAAGGTATGCACCATGCCGACCTCGCCCATACCCATACCAGTTTTGTAATTCGACTCTTCATCATCAGACTTGCCATGAATATTCCACTTCCATCTGAATGCCTCCTGGCCATTGCGAGCACTTAACTCGGCATGGGCAAATGTCCATTCCAGGCTCGACAATGCCGCCTCCTTGTACTTTTCGTCCCCAGTCGCTTCAAACACTTCATACAAATAGTCGCCAACACCCAGCGTTCCGTCGTCGTACGAGGCGTACAAACTTGAGGAAGTCTCGTTATCGTTTACAAAGTCTGGCCAATAGCTCCTGCCCTGATTGTCCTTTTTGCCGACTGCCAGTAGCCAATCTGCGGCTTTAACGGCCGCACCGTTCCATTTTGGGTCATCTGGGTACTTAGCGGCCATCGCCAAAAAGCCGCGGCCGACACTGGCGGCGCCCACGTCTTGGTCTGTCTGATAATGGCCTGGCTGGATTTCGCTTCTAAAACGCAAGCCGCCGTGCGATGGCTCGCCCTGTGCAAGCAGCGAATCGGCAACTTGGCCAAGAAACGCCTCATCGAGCGCGCGCTCCTTAGAGCCGACACCTTCTGATGCACTTGGCCCAGCGCTGGCAGCAGCCTGCCCGCTCGGCGGCGCATTGAATGTAGCAGAACGGTCATGCGTACATGCTGCTAAGGCAACGGCAGCGCCTGCGCCTACAGCCAAACGTAAAAAGTTCCTGCGGGATGTTGAGGCAGTTTCTGTAAATTGCGGTGGCACATTGCCATGGTTTGGACTCATTACATAGGCCTCACATTTGTGATATAAAGTGTTATTTTATCATGAAAAGAACACTACGCCATGGTGCTAGCCGTAATCTAAAGCGAGCTACTCAGGACCAACGCAACCAACATGGGCACCGCGATATTATCCGTGCCCTCGCCTGCGATGTTTTCGGTAATAGTAGCCATAACGGGCAGCCAAATAATAGATACTGCACTGTGCTGATTGCCGCTGAACAGAGCGTACGCAATCATAATGGCAAACGAGGTAAAGAAGAACGTCAGGCTGCCCACCACACTTTTTGTGCGCCCCATAATCCGGTAGCTACTGTCTTCGCCCCATGCCAGGCCGGCAACCGCTGCAAAGCCATCCGCTAGGCTTAGGTGCAACATGGCTACGGCGAATATCCACTTGTCGTCCACAATAAAGGCAAGCAAGCCAATAATGACGGCAAACAGCACCTCGCCCATAGCACTCCGTTTAACGGCATGGATTGAACCGAAAATGTCTAGCTTAATGCTAACGAGCACTATTATCAAAAAAGCTACGCTTATAGCCTGAATACTGCGCCAGCTCAAAAAAAACGGCCAAAAGGCCACAAACGCACCAACTAGCACATGCACCATTTTGCGCGTTAGTTCGGAATGCACGCCCTTATAGCGGGACAGGTATTCGGCAAACACTAAAATGAGAAAGACAACCAATATTGCCAGTGCCGTAAGCATGCCTTTTATTATACAACCGTTGGCTACAGCAAGCGGCGGTCAAGCGTGGTCATCCAGTTTTCCACCGGCGCGTAGTTGTCGGTTAATACCGGGTAGCCGGCAACCCCTAGCCTAGCGAACGACACCTGCGCACCGGCAAGCTCGCGCACAATTTGGTAGCGGTTTTGTGCGAATTGCGGGGCTGTAAAATCAAAAGACGTTTTATTCTTTGAACCAACAACCACAAAATTCTGTAACCCTTTCGCAGTTTGGCCACGAGTAGTAAATACGTACACGGTAGGAAAAACCTGACGCAGCGTTTGTATTTCGGCGCGCAGCACTGATTGATTGTGGTTGTCCATGCTGTCTATGATGTTTGCCAAAAAGAGGCCATCGGGCTTGAGCGCAGCATATGCCGTCTTAAAAAATTCCTTCGTAGTAAGGTGTGGTGGTGTCGCATACAAAGACAAATAAACATCGCTATATATCATGTCATACGCCGTGGACGTGTCCTGCAAAAAACGCCGGCCATCAGTTACATGGTGTGCTAGCCGCGGACTCTTGGGCAGTCCAAAGTATGTTTCGGCCATTTTTGGCAGTTCTGGTTCAATCTCGACTGTGTCAACCTGCACATCGGCATACTGCTTAAGTAAAGCCTTAGGCGCTATATACATGCCGCCGCCCAGAATGGCCACATGCTTGGGCGTACGCCGTTGTACGACCTCGGGCAAAACAAAGTAATCTTGATACTTCGAATACAGCTGATTGTCGTTATCTAAATACATGGCACCGGCCAAGCTGTTGTCTTCGTACAAATAGCGCACGGGGCGACCGTTTTCGATGTGATCGCGAATTGTTAGCTGCTGGTACACACCGTTTGTCGTATACACAACCGCTCCAGCGTGTTGCGGTACACATGCAGTAAAAACAAATACTGCTATGATCAAAACCGCCAGACCTGCGCGCTTATAATCAGCCCGCCATACATAGAGCAATGGTGCTGCGCCCAATACAACAAGCACCGAACCGGCAAGGCCCACTATGGTGCTAATGTGCAGGTGTGGTATAAGTACATACCCTGTCAGTAAACTGCCGAATATACTGCCCACCGTAGAAAAAAAGAAAATTTCGCCGGCAATACTGCCGATGCCATGTTTTTGGCGTTGCATTTCTGCCAGCTTTATTGCATATGGCGAAAGCGTGCCAAGCAAAAAGCTTGGTGCAAAAAACAGCAACATACCCGCCACCAGCGGGCCAACGGTAAGTGACACATGCCGCCCTAATAATGACAACAATGTCTCGTGCGACATTTGCATAATAAGTACTGCTAAGCCGCTGGCGAGAATAATGCCAAAAAATAGTTTTTTATCTGGCCTGCTGTCTGCCATCCTACCCCCAAGGTAGTAACCACAGCTAAGGGCTGCAAGCACAATACTCAGTACACTCGATACCGTGTAAATAGTATTCCCAAAATACGGCGCGAGCATTCTGGTTGCCACAATTTCTAGAACAAGAACGCACGCACCGGTGATACATACTGTTACGGGCAAGTAGTAACGCCGAGCATATTCCACGTATGTATCCTATCACGGGAGCTGCTGTAAAAAGAGTCTTACAGAATTTACTATATAATGTATACTATTGGTTGAAGTACAAAATACAGATTAAGCGGAGCCAGTATGTTAGAACGCGTAAAACATAAAGGACTTGCCCTAACCGTGCTGGCAGCGGCGCAGTTTATGGTAATCCTCGATGCCACTATTGTTAACGTTGCCCTGCCCTCAATCCAGAAAGCGCTTGGCTTTACCAGCGATGCACAGTTGCAATGGATCATTACTGCCTACGCACTCGCTTTCGGCGGCTTCTTGCTGCTTGGTGGCCGCTTAGCCGACCTGTATGGCCGGCGCAAAATGTTTATGGTCGGGGTTATTGTATTTTCGCTTGCCTCGCTCTTAAGCGGTATTGCCCAAAATCCAACCCAAATTATTTTGTTCCGCGCCTTACAAGGTTTGGGCGGCGCATTCCTAGCACCGTCTGCTCTATCGCTCGTATTAACCATTTTTAAAGAGGGCGCAGAGCGCAACCGAGCACTGGGGGTGTGGAGTATGGTCGCTGCCGGTGGTGGCGCCGTCGGCCTTATTGTGGGCGGTATATTAACCCAATATGTGGATTGGCGGTGGATATTCTTTATTAACGTACCTATTGGCATAGTCGTACTATTTGCCACCATGCGCTTTGTACCGGCCAGCAAGCCAACCGCTCGGCAAGGCATGGACCTCGCTGGAGCATTTACCATTACCGGCGGCCTTATGGCGCTGGTGTACGCCCTTGCGACTGCAGCCAGTAAAGGCTGGGGCGCTGGTGCAACGATCACGTGGTTTGGCGTATCCGCCGTTTTGTTACTAGCATTTGTTCTAAACGAAATGACCGTCAAACAGCCCCTCGTACGACTGAGTATTTTTAAACGCCGCAACGTCAGCGGCGGCAGCCTGATTATGCTGCTCATGCCCGCTAGCATGTTTGGCCTATTCTTTTACCTGTCGATTTATTTGCAGCAAATTCTTGGCTACTCGCCAACACAAACCGGCATTGCTAACCTGCCCTTTACCATTACTATTATGATTGTCGCTGGGGTGCTATCACGGCAAATTGCCCACCTTAACCCCAAGCCACTCCTTATTGCCGGCCCCATACTCGCTGCCTTTGGCTTGCTCTACTTTGCGCAATTGCCTGTGCATGCCAACTACTGGACCGACATTTTGCCTGGCACCATTATGATGGCGACCGGCATGGCAATTGTGTTCGTAACTGCAACTACAGTAACAACCAACGGCGTTAGCCACGAAGAATCTGGTCTCGTCTCTGGCCTACTCAACACCGGCCAGCAAATTGGCGGTGCTATTGGCCTGGCAGTACTGACTGTTATTTCTACCACAGCGACACGCAACCAACTAGCTGCCGCGCACGGCGACCCAGCAGCTATACCCGCTGCCGTAGTGTACGGGTTCCACCATGGCTTTTTGGCGGCCGCCATCTTTGCGGTTGTCGCAAGCCTAGTTGCGCTATTTGTAATCCAGTCCAAAAAACCAACGGCAGCCGACCTAGCCAACGAGACCGAAGTGGAAGCCGAATCCCTTGCCGCAATCCCCGGCGCCTAAACAGTTCGCAAACAGAAAAGTATTGTATTCTCGATAAAACATGGCATCATTAACTTAATGAGTGTGTTGACACACTATCAAAGAATCGAAGCTCCCGAGATAGTAACTGCCGGGATTGTCGACTTACTACGTAAACCCAAGAACGGGCCGAACCGAAATGGTGATATTAAGTGGCAGGGTGCACGATTTGCTGTAGGGGCAGCATTCCAGCACGAACAGCCGTGCCACCAAATTATTGTCGATTACCCTGACGACACCTCCGAAACAGGACGCTTCACGCACGGCATGGCGATTAGCATATCCGGCGATGGGCAGCCCCATGCAGTAGCCACCGTTTCGGGAAGCGATCCGGAAAGCACGCGCCCCTTATCTGATACGCAAAAACAAATTATAGGCGAGCTCATCCAGCGTTCGATAAATGCCGGCGTAGTCTGAACTTAGGCAAATAAAAAAGCCTGACTAGGCCAGGCTTTTTTATATGGTCGGGGTGAAAGGACTCGAACCTTCAAGCACATCATGTCGCCCGTCAGCGGACGACATCAAGCCCTCATTCGCGGCAAGCCGCTCCATTTGGGGCCAAGCAAGGAAAACATGACTGTCCACTGGACAGTCATGCCTA
>DATIHR010000015.1:0-17878 GCA_035480575.1 Saccharimonadales bacterium (SeqCode)
GTAGGCGCAGGGCCTGGAGTGGGCGGCGGGGTAGGGGTGGGCGTTGGCGAGGGGCTGGGCGTAGGTGTAGGGGCGGTGGGGCCGGAATGGTTGGCAAAGGTGGGCGTGCTCGTGGTAGAAGGTGTGTCTGTGGCTGTAGTCGTAGTGCTGGCGTCAGAAGAGTTATCCGTAGAAGCGCCCTGGACGCCCCCGAAAGTACCTAGGTTTATTTCGTTGCCGCCGTTCGCGGCACTCATTTGTTTGGGTGCTGGGGTAGTGGGCGTTTTGTCCGAGCTATCGAAAACCAGCGCCAGTAATCCGCCGCACAGTATTAAAGCAATAGCCGCAGCTGCGCTGCCCAGTATTTTGTACTTTAGGTGCCATTCACTAATTGCGGTAAGACGCCGCCGTCTTGGCATACAAACTCCCTGAAGGTTCCTTATATAACAATAATGCCAACCACAAGCGCTATTGTCCAGTCTTGCCGGGTTCGCTACTGTGTTTTTTTGGCCGGTACAGTTCTATCATACTCGCTTTATACACGGCAAAGGGTTGCAAATCCATCTCGGCCCGGCGTATGTCGAGATTGCGCTCATCTTCTATAGGGTATGGCCCAAAACTCAGGCCTGTTTCTTCGAACTGTGTGCCGTACTTCTGTGGTTTGCCCTCGTTAATGAGTATGCGGTCTTCCAAAAAAGCGATATTGGCCTTATCTATCTCGCCGTCCGGCAAGTTATGCATGAGGGCTAGGCAACGTTTTTGGAACTCTACGTCATGCGCATGGTGCACAATCAGCCAGGCGGCCTGCGAAGCAGTGGCGCCGACACTGGATATGGTGGGCCAGCCATCTTGCTCGACAACCTTTTTTAGGTATTTTTCGTTGTCGGTATCAATAGATGGCTTCCAATGGAACGCGCTCTTGCGGGTCTTCTCGCGCATTTTTACGTCGCGTTCAGCACGCTTTATTAGTTCTGGCCCGGTGTGTTCGTTCATACCTACTAGGATACTGATTTAGCGTTGGTTAGCAAGGACATCCGCCCTAAGCCTTACCGCGGTCCGGTGAAATAAACTGCTTAGCAAGCTCGTGCAACTTTTGGGATTCGTATGAGTAGTTGGGGTTGTCGATCATAGTTTTAGTGTATGACTTACAGGTGTAAGTGGCAGTAAGATAGCTAACGTTACCGGTCATTCCGGACTAAACCCCGAATCTCGCCTCCGTCATCCCGGACTCGATCCGGGATCCAACTCCGTCATTCCGGCCCCCGAGCCGGAATCCAGTCAATACATCCTTCCTTTTTCCTGCATCACCCAAACCTCTGGCTATGCCAGTGGATACAATGTTCCTTTTTGTACCGACAAAAAAGTAACCAAAAAAGCTCTCGGTACGCATCACCAACTCGATTGCTGGAGCTGAGTACCGAACCCAAGGCGTGGGCTGGTGTCGGAAAATGTTTTTATATTGTATAGTATTTGCGATGACAAAGCCGGATATAACACCTCGCTATTACGAGCAGGGGTTTGATGAAGTTGTCGCCAGCCTTAGGAACGACGTTTTGCCGGATGGGGCCGAGCGTATTGCAGAGACGCCGGATTTCAGGGTGTTTAAAATCCAGCATACTGTTGGGCCGCTCATTGTGCGAGTATCAACGCCAGACCAATATCGCGACGATGGCCTTACCTCCCGTCAGGGGACGATTAAGCGTATCCGCGCCCTAGAAGCTGGCCGCGGATTACCCCATTACGAGCAAGTACACACGCACAATACTACAGACGAGGCAATTGTAACCCACGAGGCACTGGGCGACGAATTGCGTAAACTGCCGCTTGCTACGGTTTTGGGTATCACCCGCGAGGAATTACAAGATATGGCAGCGGCTACCAAGCTGCCTAATGCTAGTCGCCTTAGTATGGATAGCGATCCTGAAAATATTTTTTATGCACCGTGGGTCGGGCTGACGGCCGTAGATTATAGCTTGAGGAAGCCGCGCGAGGAAAATATTCCGGTTAACGATTTTGGTTATATTTTGCAAGGCATCGGCGGGAATATTATTGATGACAGCTCACATCCGGAACTAGCGGCAGCGTGGTTGCGTGTATACGAAGAAGGCTTGAGAATACTACGCGACGACGGTGTTGAGCCGTACAATCTACATCGCGACTTCGAGAACTATCACAACTTGTTGCAGTGGCAGGCGAGAGACGCCCTGTAGTAGCGCTATTTTTCTATATGTTTCAGGATACTGGGCAGGTGGATACCTTTGCCAAGCACAGGCTTCCAGAGGTCGCCGGTTTGGGCTAAACGGCGCTTGGCGTTTTTAATGGTAAAGTCGGTGGGCCGTAAGCCTAGTTCTACCTCGTTCCACAATAAGGGCATGGATACAGAGGCGTCGGGGGTGGGGCGTACCGAATAGGGAGCGGCCAGGGTTTGGCCTGCGCGGTTTTGTAAGAAGTCTATATAAATTTTGTGTTTTCGTTTTTCGGGCATGCGCTCCACGCTGGTTAGTTTTGGCTCGCGCTTGTTAACCTCCAGGGCAATTAAATGGGCAACGTTTTTGGCTTGTTCGTGGCTGTATTTGGCACCCAAGGGGATAAAAATGTGCAAGCCGGTTTTGCCGGAAGTTTTTGGGTAGGCCGGAATATGCCATTCGTCGCACACTTGCTTAACGGTTTGGGCTACGGTAATGACTTTGTCGAAGGTAACCCCTTCGGGGTCTAGGTCTATAACGGCCCAATCCGGCTTGTCTAGGTGCGGCAGCCGCGAGTTCCAGGGGTTAATTTCTATACAGCCCAGCTGCACCATGTACAGGAGGGTTTGTAGGTCGTGGCCTTTAATCCAGCGCAGGTGGGCGTTATTTGACTCCGAAAAAATATCTACATGCGGCACCCATTCGGGTAAATGCTCGTTATTTTTTTGGTAAAACGATGATCCCGTTGTGCCATTGGGCATGCGATTGAGCGAGCATGGCCGGTCGTTTATATACGGCAATATATATTCGGCGACCGATTTGTAGTACTTGATAAGGTCGCCCTTAGTGTATTTGTGCCGTGGGAAAAAGACTTTGTCTAGGTGGGTGAGTTCTAGTGAGGAGGGGCTGGAGTCCGCCCCTTTATGTGGGGTTTCTTTGCGTACTGCTTTGGGTGACTTGTCGGGGCGCATGCCCTCGAACTTGGGGTGGCGCATGTAGCCCTCCTCGGTCCATTCGCTAAAGCTCATTTCGCATACTAATGTGGGCGTAACCCAGTGTACGGGTGCATTAGGTTTTGGTTTAACCGCAAACGGGGTAGTAGGCTGTTCAAGCTTTTGCAGGGCGGCGAGCAGGGCTTTACGTTCGTTGTCGGCAATGCCGCCGCCGGAATGGCCGACACATACGAATTGCCCCTTGTCGTATACGCCAACCAGCAGCGAACCTAGGTATGTGCGCCCGCCGCGTGGTTCGGTGTAACCGCCAATAACAACCTCTTGCCGCTGGCCAGTTTTAATTTTAAGCCATGTATTACCACGGATGCCCTCGCGATATACAGCGTTTTTGTGTTTGGCGACGATTCCCTCTAGTCCCTGCTGTTTGGCAAGGCTAAATAGTTTTTCGCCGTCGGCTTCCACATGGTCGCTATAGTAGAGCGTACTGCTCTTGGGCAGTACGCGTTTCAGGATCTTTTTTCGCTCTAGTAAGGGCATGGTTCGCAAGTCGCGGCCATCGCACCACAGGATGTCGAACGCGTAGTAGCGAAGTTCGCCAGTCTGATTCGTTTGCCAGCCTTGCAGCCATTCAAAGTGCGGTTTGCCGTCTTTATCCACGGCAACAATTTCACCATCTAGGATGACATTATGATGCAGATCACGGAGTGCTTCAGAAACAGGTGTATAGCGTTTAGAAAAATCGAGACCATTTCGCGAGTATAATGCTATGTCATCTTTGTGTTTGCTTGCGATTGCCCGATACCCGTCCCACTTCAGCTCAAAAAGCCAGTCGTTGTGACTAAAGGGCTTGTCGAACAACAAACAAAGCATGGGTGTAACATGCCAGGGCTTGGCGATTTTGGGGTATTGTTCAAGGCTGGGCAGTTTGCCGGGCGCGCCTAGGTCGTCTACCTTTTGGTGGCTTTTTATGGACTCGTCGTTTTTGGTAATATCTACGCTTTCAGTGGCATAGGCATCGCCTTTTTTAACGAGCAGCCAGGCATGTTCCTCTTTTGCATTGGGTATTTTAATAAGGGCAAATTCACCGCGTAGTTTTTTGCCGTGCAATACAAAAGTAAGGTGGCCAGCTTTTAGCTCTTTACGCAGCGTAGCCTGGTTGTTGTCTGACTCTGCTCGTGGCTCGTACCAGCCTTCGTCCCAAATAATGACGTTGCCGGCACCGTAATTACCTTCTGGGATGACACCTTCGAACTTGCGGTAGTCGTACGGATGATCCTCTGTTTGTATGGCCAAGTGATGGTCGTGCGGGTTTAGGCTGGGGCCTTTGGGTACTGCCCAACTTTTAAGTACACCATCAATTTCCAGGCGAAAGTCATAATGCAGGGCGGTGGCGTGATGTTCTTGTACGACAAACGATAATTTTTTATGTTTTTTGGCCGCGCCGCCCTCTGGCTCTGGAGTGGCGCCAAAATGCCGTTTTTTAAAGTAATCTTTTAGCCCCACTCGCTGCAACCCTTGCCTATTCCTTAAGGCTGGCCTTAAGCGCACTCATAATATCTGCGGCATCGGTCTGTTCGGGTGCCTTGGCATGTGCCTTTGGCTTGTGACCTTTCGTTTTGGCTTTAATGAGTTCTTCAAGCTCTTCGGTGTATGTGTCGTGTAAGTCTTCGGCAATGAATGGTTTCGTCTCTTGTTTAATGAGTTTTACGGCCATTTCTAGTTCTTTGTCGGTAATGTCTTTGCTGGCCGGCAGTTGCAATTGGCCCGGATCACGGAGGTCTGTTGGGTAACGCATTTGCACTAATACTAAGGCGCGGCCGAAGGGTTTAATGACGGCAATATGCTCGCGTTGGTGGAGTACAAACTTGGCAACAGCTAGCTTTTTGGATTGTTCCAGAGCGGTGCGCAGCAGCACATACGCTTTTTCGCCACCTTTTACGACCTCTAGATAATACGGCTTTTCGTAGTAGCGAATGTCCATGCTCGCTTCGTCTATAAATTGCTGGATGTCTATGGTTTGCGTTTTTTTAGTATCTAGTTCCTCTAGCTCTTTTTGGGACAGCACAATGTAATCGCCGTCTTTGTATTCATAGCCTTTTACGATGTCATCCCACGGGATTTCCTCGCCGTCTTTGCGGCAAATACGGGCGTAGCGGATAGGCGCGTGGTCGGTTTTATGCAGCATGTCTAGGTCGATGCCCTCGCGAGGATTGGTGCCACTAAATAAGCGCACCGGGATATTCACCAGCCCAAAACTAATCGATCCATTCCAAATAGGTCGCATACACTTACTGTACTACGCTCTACCGAACAAATAAATGCACTCTTTTCCTCTCTACGGTGGGGACTCTATGAATGGGTACCGACTGAGGCATAAGGCACGTACAGATCATCCAAAGCCGCAGTGCCCACGCTGTGCACGAAGGCAAAGGCGGCGTTTAGGGCTTCGACAGTTGCCAGGCCCGCTACTGAATGTTCGCTATGGGTGCCAATATCACCTTGTCCTCTGCCGATAGGTTTCAGAACACCCTCGGTATCGCCCCACTGTATGTCGAATTCTGTTGGCAAAAGCAATCCGGCGGCGGAGCGTGGTATTGCTCCATTCGTGGAAGCAACGAGCCGTTCGTCAAGCGCGAACAGGGGAAAATATATGCCTGTGTGTACGCCGTTGTTACTTTTTTCTGGATACGCTTGAATTAAAAGAAAGGGGTCGAATTCACGCAAACGACCACTTGATATGTGCGCTTCGGTCGATTGTTGGCGTCGAATAACCAGGCGTGTTATAAGCTTGTTATTGATAGTGGCCGGCTCCGCTAGGTACGCTTGCAATTGCATTTCGTTTGGGCTGCCGCCGCTCAGTATAAGCGCCTCTAGAGCATCGTGATTATTGACTAATGCTTCGGTAACTGGGCGATTTTTTGTCATGCACCACAGTATAATATCTGGACTGCAATGAGTCTACGGCGCTAGCTGCTCTTTTTGAAGACGCGGTTGAGCACGTCGCTGCTAAATATTTGTGTTTACTTGCAAGGCGCTAGGTTTTTATAAAGCATGAGCTTTATAATGGCAGTAAAGTAAGGATTTTCTATGCCCGACGAAGACCCCAAAATGCCGCCCGCACCGGATAGTACCGATGCTACCGCTAAGGAGGCGACCCAGACGCCTGCGCCTAGCGAAGTAGCGCCTGCGGATATACAACCTATCGACATCAGCAAAGCCACGCCATCGTCGCTTAAAATTGTTCGGATCTTGCTAATAGGCATGGCGCTTATTGTGGTCGCGGCCGGTGGGTTTGTGTGGATGATGGTTAAAGACAACATACTTTCCAACAACCAAGACACATCATCTACAAGCACCACAAGCACGAACACCACTCCCTCTCCGCAGCCGCTAGCACAGTCGTCTTCCACACTAACACTCGATACCAAAAAGAATTATGGTAACGAATATGCCAGCGGATTGTTGCCAGTAGGCGATAGCAAGTACATTACAACCGGGGCCAAGAAAGGCTACATATACGCCTGCAATGCTAACTTCGTGTCTGCAGGGCAGGCAGGCGCACAGGTCCGCGGCCCATGGTTTACGAATAACAACACCCAGTGGGATATCAATAAAAAAGCCGCCATTATGGGCAAGGTTACCTGGCAGCCAAGTATGTCTGTACAAATAAAAGACGGCAAGCGGATTATTACAACTAACGATTTACCTACCCACGCAACCGGCGTGTTCCCGGTTGCGAGCAGCGATCCGGCACGTGTGTACGACGCGAATCCCAATACCATTAAAGCGCAATCGCTGACCTACTCACTCGCGGCTAGCCCGGCTAAAACCGATCCTAGCTGTATGGGTGGCGAGGTAGGTGTTATGCTTACGGGCGTTGCTTTGTTTGACGGCTTCGATGCCGGCGGGCGCGATGCCGGAGCCTGGGAAGTGCAAGACGGCTGCGATGGCCACCCGCAGAACGCGGGCGAATACCACTACCACACGCTTAGCCGCTGCATAACCGATACGACCATCCAAACAGTCATTGGCTATGCGCTTGATGGGTTCCCCATAACCGGCCCCAAAGTAGGCACGAATAATATGTTAACAACGGATGATCTAGACGAGTGCCATGGCATTACCAGCGAAATAATACTGGACGGTAAAAAGACGACTAGCTACCACTATGTCATGACGCAGGATTTTCCGTATTCGGTTAGCTGTTTTCGGGCAGCGGCCATTCGCGCGCCGGGCATACCAGAGAACGCTGGCGGCCCGCGACCCTAGTTTAGTGTACGGGGGCCTTGTTGACCGCTTTTTGTACATGTGTAACGTCGCACGGACCGCCGTTTGAGCCCTGTAAGAATGCGGCTTGCTGTTCCTCGTTTGTGCCGTAGGTAGCTTGTGCATCAGTGTTGGTCTCAAGAGCTCCTAGGTGCGCTAACACTGCAACGGCCGAGTTTTGTCCGTCAAGTGTCGCTACGGCTGTGCCCGCATAGCAGTCTGCTTGCCATTCCTCTTGTTTAGGGGTGCCTACAGCGTTGTTTGGGTTTTGCCTGCTCGACGCCTCGATTACCCAGTGGCCTCCCTCGTGGGCAATGTTAAAATTGCGCGTTGACTTGCCACCGTTAGTAGCTAGTTCTTCGCGTAAGGCAAATGCGGTTATGGCTACGGCTGTCTTGCTGGTGTTTCCTGCGCCGGGGCAAAAAACATTTTGTTCGGTGTATGAGTATATTGTGGTTGTCCTAGCGCCATCTACACAGTTGTATGATTCGTTGCCGTTCACGATGTGTAAGTTTGGGGCGGACTCGTTGACATCAAGCTGCGATTGCCAGAAGTCAATTACCTTGTCGAAGTAGTCTTGCGCATCTTTTACTTCTGCTTGGTCAATCGTTACAGGATCGGGTTTCTTTGACTCACCGCAAGCGGCGGCACCCATAGGTGTTGCTAATACCGCACCAGTGGCAAGCCCGGCAACAAATCGTTTCATAATGTTTATTATAGCACATTATATTACATAATGCTAGTGTTATTCTGCACTTCCTCGACGATGGCGTCGTAAGTAAGTGGTCGGTTTTTACCTTTGTCGTATACGAGCCACACTGCCGATACGGTATTGTGATTTTGTATAAGCCACTGCCGCCACGCAGCCCTATCCTTTGCGTAAAATGACTGCACGTTGTTCATTGGCATAGCCCTCATTTAGATGCGTATGGCAGCAATAGTAGTCGCCAAGATATCTATTCCCTCGGCAAGCACATTGCGCTCTATGGTGAGTGGTGGCATAAGCTGGAGGGTGTCGCCGGTTTCGGCTAGGTGTAGTCCGTTTTTTCGTGCATTCTCGACGACTTGTGACCCTGCATTATTGGTTAAGGCTATGCCAAGCTCCATGCCTTTACCGCGTATGTCGGTAACGAGCGGATTACCCGCCAGCAACTGACGCAATGTCGCTAAGGCATAGTCGCCATCTGCTTTGGCCTTTTCCCACATTTTGTCGCGTATATGGATTTCGAGTGTTTTCTGGGCAGCGGCACAAGCCAGGGGTGTCCAGCCGAATGTAGAGGTAAGCTTTGCCTTGTCGTAGGTGGCGTCGCCAATGTTTGAAGTCGTTACCACAGCACCGATGACACCCGCACCATTAGCAATACCTTTTGCGAGTGTAATAATGTCGGGCGTTACGGCTTCTGTCTGTATTGCAAATAACGAGCCGCAGCGCGAGAAGCCGGTGCCGACCTCGTCGACAATGAGCAGCGTGCCATATTTTTCGCTCATCTTGCGGATAACCGTAAGGAAACCAGGAGCGGTAATAGATACCGACCCCCAGCCCGTAATAATGCCAGCTTCGGTAAGGATGGCGGCGACATCGCCTTTTTTGAGCACATCTTCCAGCTGGGTCGTAAAAATATCCAGGCTCTCTGCTGCCGATGTACCGGTACGGTCTGGGCTAGGATAATCGAGCTGTATAAAATCGGGTACCAAGGGTGCGATATCCTCGACATACGAGGGTAAGTATCCGAGAGACAAATCACCGAATGACTGTCCATGGTAGCTGTCTTTGAACCCGATAATTTTACTGCGTCCCGTGTAGGCGCGCGCCATTTTAAGTGCCATTTCGTTGGCTTCGGTACCGCCAGTGGCCCGTGCTACGACATCTAATTCTTTTGGCAGAGCAGCCGTTAGTTGCGCTGCATAGGTGTTTTGGGCTGCGTCGGCGGTCCACATTGGTGCATATACATTGGTTTTTGCCTGCGCAACGACCGCCTCGGCAATTTCGGAGTTATTCCATCCTAAGTTCGTAACATTCCAGCCAGAACTAAAATCTATAAGCTTTTGGTCGTCCTGTGTCCATAGGTAACTGCCCTCGGCTTTTTTAAGGTTAAACATCCACGGGGAGTATCCGTTATAGATGATGTGGTTTTTTGCCATACAGTTAAGTATAGCAATGTTAACTAATTGGATTTTTGGTGTGTGCCGGGTTTTTAAAATATTTTTTGTTGATGCTGGTTGCAAGGGCGGCAGAGCCCAGTAGGCCCATTGCGGCGACGATGAGGCTGACGCTAACGCCAGCCCCGGAGAAGTATTTAAACGATATCGTCAGCACCGAAACGACTAGAAAGAGCGAGGCGTTACCGAGCAGATGCTTGCTTTGCAGAACAATGCTTAGGTAGAAGAGTCCAAAGACCGAGCCAACCAGTAGGGCAAGCCAGACTACGCTGTAGTCACCAAAGCTGGCGCCAAACATTGCCCCAAGGGTTACAAAAGCAACGAGCGGGTCGAATGTACTTTTTATTTTCGACCGGTCTGGGTATATTTTGGCAACGACCCGCGAGGCGCTGGCCAGCGTAAGCGCAGAGATTATTGTTATACCTGCGTATATATCTACATCTACGGTTATATCGCTGTTCTCTAGTATGCCGAACAGGGTAGCAGGCAACGTGCCAACGCTCAATAGAATACCCATTAGCAGTACTAAGTCTTTCTTGACGAGTCTGTCGTAGGCGATGTGTAATGCCCCCAAGGTGGCAAAGGTAAGGGCGCCGGGTATAAAGTTGACTTCTTTGAAGCCGCCGATTATTTCGTTGGTAGTAATGAATCCCCCGGAAATAACGCAGAGCGAGCCGGTTAGAATAATGGCGTTTTCTAAACCTTTGCGAATAATGGTAGTGTTTTGCTGTTTATGTAGTATGTATGCAACGGTCCACAGGCCGGCACCTACACCTGCGCTCAGTAGTATACGAGTAACCGGATTATTGTTGTCCCAGGTTTGCCAAATGAGCGACATAATGGCGGCAAACAATACGATACCCGCGACGTAAAACATAACTTCAACTGCGGATAGTTTTTCGCTGGATGTATGTTCGTTTTCTGCCTTGGGCTCGTCTATGGGTAGTAGGGCGGACGATGCAGTGGACAGTACTGCGCGAACTTCCGCCTCGCTCACATCGCCGGTTTGCAGCGCTGTCTTAAGTTCTGTAAGTAGCTGCCGTTTATCCATTATTTTTGCACCCAACCTAAGAATGTGGTGTCGTTCGAATAATAGGAGTTCTGACCAGTAACGAGCTGCACAGTCCGCTTTTTCCAGCCGTTTTCTAAGTACCACGAGGTGCTTCCGCCATCACTCCAAAAGAGGAATCCGCCATCGCTCGTACCTCGCGTAAGTCTGTAGCCGTCGGGCGATTTAGACGAGTTAATCAGTGTGTAGTGCTGTGCGTCGTCGTAGCTAATAACACGGCTGGCATTGGCAGATGTGTCAAAGTAACGCAGCTGCGCATGTTGGGGTTTGAAGCCAGATATGTCTGCCTTGCTTTGCTGTACATGTCCATCGCCCGTCATGCTGTACGACGTTGTACAGGAGTAGTCGGGGCAGTAGGTGTATATAAAGTCGTAGCTGGGCTTAGCGGACAGGCGCGGTACGTATACGGCGATGCCCGCTAGGAAGGCGATTGCTAAGGGTATCGAGAACAGGAGTACAAGGTCTTTAATGTAGGTAGGGCGTGCGCCTGATGGTGTGTTTTTTGTTGGCACGTATGCGTATCCTTTGAAGCGATTATAACAAAAAACGTTGGCCTTTTTATTGCAAGCAGCAGAAGGCTGATCTACTATACAAAATATAGTTTTGTGTAAAAAGGAGGGCATATGAAGGCAGCGCGCATTACAGAGTATGGCGATCCGTCGGTTATGGTAGTTACGGATATAGATAAACCCGAACCTGGTAATGGCCAGGTGTTGGTGCGGGTACATGCATCAAGCATTAATCCATTTGATAGCAAGTTGCGTTCCGGAATGTTCAAAGACATGATTCCGCTACATTTGCCGGCAGTGTTGGGCGGCGATATTGCAGGCGAGGTTGTTGCGCTCGGCGGCGGGGTCGATAGTTTTGCTGTCGGCGATAAAGTGTTTGGCCAGGCAGCCGCTGTTGCCGGTAATAGTGGTGCCTTTGCAGAGTTTGCGGCCACTAAAGCCGGGCAGATTGCTAAAATGCCCGACAACCTTAGTTTTACAGAGGCAGCATCGTTACCCCTGGTTGGCGTAAGCGCCCTCCAAGCACTGACCGAGCATATTAAACTGACTGCTGGGCAGACCATTCTTATCATTGGCGGTAGCGGCGGCATTGGCTCGATTGCAGTGCAGATTGCCAAGCATATTGGTGCGCGGGTTGTCACTACGGCCACTGGCGACGGCGTGGCAATGGCCAAACAGCTGGGCGCTGATGAAGTGATCGACTACAAAACGCAGGATTACACCCAAAAACTGCACGATGTTGACGCCGTGTTTGATACTGCTGGGCAGAATGTGGATGCTGCACTTCGAGTACTTAAAAAAGGCGGCACCTTGGTGTCTATGGTGGCTCCCCCTAACGAAGCGCTTGCCAAAGAGCTCGGCGTTACGGCCATGGTACAAGGTACTAACGTCACAACAGAATCACTTAACAAGCTAAGCGAACTTGTTGCCAAGGGCGTGGTCACGCCGCACGTAGACAAAGTCTATAAACTGGATGCTATTGTCGAAGCATTTAAGGCTAAAGAGAATGGCGTGGTACTGGGTAAAGTTGTTATCGAAGTAGCCTAGCTAATTGATGCAGTACGTTTTAGGGATGCGAAAACCGTTGAATGTAGAGGCATAGCTGGTCGTGTAGGCCCCTGCGGTGTGTAGGTACACAATGTCGCCGACGGCAATATTTGCTGATAGCGGCGCATCGTATAGTATAGTGTCCTGGCTGTCGCAGCTGGGGCCGGTAATAGCGAATGGGCGTTTGACCGGATTATTTTTAGAATCTTGCAGTGGAAATAACAGCTTATTTTGCGATTCTAAAGCTTCCATCATGCCGTTAAATGCGCCAACATCCAGGTGCACCCACTGCGTATTGCCCCTGGCGGCAACGCCGATGACCTGGGATACCATAATGCCCGCGTCGCCTACCAAAGCCCGTCCGGGTTCGGCAGTTATGGCTACTTTGTATGGGAGTGATTTTAGTGATTTGGTAATGATGGTTGCGTACGCCCCCAGGCCAGGTGCGGCATCGCCGTGATGCGCCGGGAAGCCGCCACCGATATCGAGCATCTGAATAGTTATGCCGACTGTCTGGAGTTCACGCATTAGGCCAGCGCATTGCATAATTGCGGTTTGCCACTGTTCGGGGTCGAGCATCTGCGAACCAACATGGAATGCAATGCCATATGGCACAAGCCCGGCATCGCGGGCGGCAAGTAGTAATGATCGTGCGTGTGTGGCATCCACCCCAAACTTGCCCTCGCTGGGGACCAGACTGTGGTGCGGTGTGGTCTTGACACGCACGTATACCGAACTGCCAGTGGCATGTGCGACAAGCTTGTCTATTTCTGCCAGGCTATCGAATGCGAAGCGCTGCACGCCAGCACGAAACGCCTGGCGAATGTCGCCGGGGCTTTTTACTGGGTTACTAAACAACACCTCTGACGGGTCCACGCCAATGGCAAGCAATGCCTTTAGTTCGGTGTAAGAAGCTATTTCAAAACGACAACCACGGCTGTGTAAACGGCGGAGTATATCGGGGTGTGGGTTGCACTTCATGGCGTAATGAATCTGAACGGTGGGTAGTTCGTGACAAAACCGCGCATATGCGGCATCGACACTTGCTAAATCGACCAAAAGGTATGGCGTTTGATGTTGTTTCGTATAATGTTTGCTATCCTGCATATTTATATTCTATCTTTTGCGGGGAATAGTTTCTTGTGAACTTTGTAGCCAACTATGGCGATTGTGTAGAACACGGCGTCGCCAAGTAGTTTGGCAATAAGGACGGCCGCGACCACATGGTTGGGCATAATAAGCGGGAATATATAGAACAGGCTGGGCCGTACGGCAAGGCTATCGATCAGTTCTGCTGGGCCGAACTCAATACCCAGGCTACGCGCACTGCGAACGGCTGTAAGCCATAGTCGTGTAACGCGTACATGCATGTGATGTGCGCGCCAATAGGCAAGAACCTCGCGGCACACCATTACCCCGTAGTAGCCTATGTTTTCGCCTGCGGTGCCGGCAATTGCCGCTGAGGTGAGCGATCCAGTAGCTGCATGTATGGACCAAAAGCCAATAAGTGCGGTTATGGTACCGGCAAGTTCAGCAAGTCCGTAGCGAGTAATCCATTTGTACGCGCGCTTAAAGCGTGAGCGTACGTTGTTATGTAATACGTTAAAGTATAAAAACACCTCGACTATTCTAACAGTTGGCTTGCCCCCATGACCACTTAATAGGTACTACGTGGGCTATGGCCGGCCGGGTACGTATAGAAGGGGGTCTACGACTTGGCCATTCACCCAAAGTTCGAAATGCACGTGAGGGCCTGTCGAGGCGCCGGTTGAGCCCTCAAGTCCAAGGGTCGTGCTCTTAGTGACCTCCTGGCCCGTCTGTACCAAAATGGTTGCCATGTGGCCGTATACCGATTTAATACCATCGCCGTGGTCTATGGTGACGTGGTTGCCGAGCCCGGCGTTGGACCATATAACCTCTACCACTCGCCCGGGCCGGTAGGGCATAACATGGGTAACGCCCGCGGGCATCCCATCGCTAATATCTATACCGGTGTGCGTGGGCTGGTAGGGCCAGTGTGGCACGCCAAACAGAGTGGTAATAGCACCGTGGATCGGCCAAGATGGTGTATTATCGCCGGCTGCTACGGGTGCTGCTGTGGGAGTGACTGGCTGCACGGTGGCCTCGGCTGGCGCTGTGTCGGCAATGAGTGCGACCTTGGCGGATGGATCGATAACGGGCGTTTTGCCGTGCTCGGTGGGGTGGGTTAACGCATTGGATGTTGCCGTGCTAGACACAAAACCCAATACAATGCCTGGTATTCGCGCAACAAACGACACACTACCAACTAAGCCATTGCCCGTTAGTACAAGGCCGCTGCGCACGCCATGCACGACAAACATGCTACTTTTTGACGACACCGTACCAACGCCGTGGAGTATAGATCCGGACATCCTACCAGCGCTTACCAGTACGCGTCCGGTGGCAGATGCCGCCTGGCCTGTTTTGGCTACAAGCGTCGTAAAACTGTCTGTAACTGCATTGGGGCTATCGAATGCAGCAGTTTCTAGCGTGTCGTTCGCTGTTTTTTGTTGTTCGGCATGCACCGTATTGTTGGCGGCAGTGTGTGGGGCAAGAACTGCCGGCAGTAACGACATAAGGAATAAGTCAGCAACAACCACCATGGGAATGATTACAAAACGCCACTTAAATTTGCGTAAAAACGTTTTCATGTACCCGTACAATAGCCCACAAATTTGCATTTAGCTGTGAAAACTTAGACTATACACCATTCTTGCACAATTTGCACGCATAAGCGTTTTATGGCATATAAAGGACGGACCTTTACATACTTTAGGCAATTAAATTAAGCATAAGTTTTACAGTATAATTCGTTTTATGCGTACATTTGGCTTGCCCAAGAGGTATCTTGTGGTAATTGGGGTCTTGTTGGCATTTGGAATCCCGATGATTTGCCTGAGTCGATCGGTACACGCGCTGGCTGGCAATACAACAGGGTATGCCTGGGGTGAAAATTTGGGGTGGATGAATTTTGGTACTGATGGCGGCAGTGTGACGGTGAGTGACAATGCTGTGACTGGCTTTGTATGGAGCCAAAGTTTTGGCTGGATCAATCTTGGTCCGTTTGCCAATGCGACTGGGGTACGTAATGACGGCCAGGGAGTGCTTGACGGCTACGCCTGGAGTGAACAGCTTGGCTGGGTGCATATGGCAGGTGTTCACATTAATACGGATAATGGTGTCTTTGTAGGGACCGCGAATGCCGAGCAAGCACAGGCTGGTCGAGTATCGTTTGACTGTTTGCATTGTCGGGTAGTAACGACCTGGCGACCCCGGCGGGCCGGACCGGACACAGGCGGTGGCCATACTCCGTTAGTGGTGACGCCAGCGAGCTATACTAGACCGGCTGCATCATCAGGACTGGGTTCGGGTGGCGGCAATGTAGTAGCTGCACCCGCTGCGTTATTTGACGTTACGGCTAAGCGCGTTTTTATTGAACGTTGGTCATGGGCGTGGATTTGGGCGCTCTGTTTGGCATTGTTATTGGGGCTCAGCTGGTGGTTATACCATCGGACACGACGACAATTGGAGCGAGGGCCGCACGATCGGCTAAGGAGGCAAACGGTGTGAGCCTAGGGTGGCGGGGCAAAGTAATACTGACGATACTGACGGCGGCTCTGATGGTTACCTGTGGGGCGTCTGCCGCTGCAGTAACGCCAGGCCAAATTAATCTGACGACCGAGTCGCAGGCGACTGATCAGATGTTGGCAGCTGGAGAACCCTTGGCGTTCTCGGTGAGATTATTGAATTTTGGGTCGGTCGGCCGGGCAGATGTTGGGATAGTCTATACCATTTTGGGGGTTGATGGGCGGGTTCGGTATCGCGAAAGCGAGACGGTTGCCGTAGACACGACAGCGGCGTTCGTAAAACAAGTTACGCTGCCTTCCAATTTGGCGCCAGGCGTCTACACGCTTCGCACAAGTATTACGTATAAGGGGCAGCAGACGGTAGCAGAGTCATCGTTTAATTTTGAGGTGGACGCGTTTATTTTGGGCCTCCATAAAGCCACCTTTATGCTGCTTTTCGGCGCGACAGTAGCAGTGTTACTTATTTTTGGTGGGGTGGTTGCCTGGGCTATACGGTCGTCGGGGCGCATGCGTAATCCGCAGGCATTTGATTACTCCGGTCGTGCAGAGGAAGACCAAGTGTACTACCAGCTGATTAGTGAAAGTATTGCCCAAATGCGTCGGGTCAATGGGAACGCGGCGCTAAAAGCTGCAGCTGATATTCCTGGACTGCGCATTAACCATAAAACCGGCGAGGTGCTGGAAGTGTCGGGTAATCCAATGGTAATTATGAATGTACTCGTACTTCGTTACGAGACACTGCTGGGCCGGCGTATGAATGAAGTTATGGACGTAAAAGACGTAAAGAAGGAGGGGATGTCATGATGCGGCTGGTGGGAGCAAAACGTCGACATGGGTTAGGTATACGGGGACGGGCAGTTATTTCGCTCGTGGTTTTGGCGGTTTTTATGGCGGTGAACAGCTTGGTGCTGGTGTATCAGTCGAGTGCAATTGTTGCTAGCTACGAGCGGCTTAATACATCGCAGGCGGCAATGACGAGCGCACTGGCTGCAGCTACGCGCGATACGCAGATTGCGCATGCTTTATATGATACGTACGCTTAAACCGTCCAGTTTTGCGCGTGGCATATAGCCAGATTGGTCACCGTGTAAGTGACACTGACCGAAAGGCTCTACAAGGTGAGCAGTCGGCAGTGGCACAGCAGATTAGTCAAGCGGCAACACAGCTGGAGGCGGTAGAAAGCCAGGCGCTTATGCAGATGGATGCGGGCAAACAAACCGAAGCCTTGGCAATGCTCGATAACGAGGCGTACCGTTCATGGCAAAATTACTTTACCAATGCAGTGCGGCAGTTTTTGGCGGGCCAGCAAGATTTGGCGGTCAGCCTGCGGCAAGACATTCGGAACGAGTGGCGTACGCTGCTCATCTGGTTTGGCGGTATTACTATTATGACTTTATTGGTTTGCATTGGGCTGCTAGTTGTAATGACTCGTCAAGTGCTGCAGCCAATTGCACGGCTAGAACAGGCCGCACTCGCGTTGGGGCGGGGTGATCTGGAAGCGCGAGTGCAGGTGACCTCGAGCGACGAGTTGGGTCGGCTCGGAGTGGTGTTTAACAAAATGGCAGTGGTTTTAAATGAGCAGGCAATGAGCTCTACCGAACGGTTGCGCAAGATTACGAGGGATTTGGGCGAACGATGAGACGGTTGGCTTTCGTTGTGCTGTTGGTTGTTGCGGGCTTATGTATGAGAGCCGATATGGTGCAGGCGGCTTGGAACGGCCAACTATACAACCCGGGCATAACGCTTGATCCAGAGTGTGAACCGGGGGTGGCGAATTGCGATATCCGTCCGCCTGCAAATAGTGGCAACAACACGAACATCACACAGATGTCCGGCTTGACGGTACCACTTAATACCATGCAGGGTGGAACAGGTCTGAGTACAACGGTCTCATTGGGGTCGCTATTGGTGGGCGATGGCAGTAACGCACTTACCTTACTGTCGGCTGGGACGAACGGCCAAATTTTAGGGTACGGATCTGGTGGGCCGCAGTGGATTACGCCCGCAGCCGGGACGGCTTATACAGCCGGGAGCGGTCTGAACCTCAGTGGTACGACTTTTAGCCTGGACGTATCGAGTTTGCCAACCAATACGACAACCA
>DATIHR010000016.1:0-9360 GCA_035480575.1 Saccharimonadales bacterium (SeqCode)
GCCACCCGCACCAGACCCTGCGCCACCTCCGCCGCCGCCAGATCCCGAGCCCCCCACACCACCGCCTACACCATAATGTAAAGGGTACGACTTATACGTACCCTTTAAAAAAACAGTTTCATTTTAGGCTGCAATTATTAACTTTTTATGATATGTCTAAAGTAATGCTTGTCAAAATTGGGAGAATACTACGGGGGCAAGTCACAAAACCCGAACTCTATATATACATATTCGTACTGCTCGTGGCAGCGTACGTTGTACTAGCGCTTGCCCTGCCACCTAACCAAGCAACCCTTAAAAAATACGATTTAACAGAATCCGAGCTTCGGCTACTAAGCCTCACGCTAATCGTGCCGCTGATTATTATTTGGTTTACTGCACTATACGGATATCTACGTTTTAAAGCATACGCCGAAGTTATTAAAACGAGTAATGAAGGTACATCGTTTAACCACCTTGCAGACGGGCTTATGGTATTGGCATTTGGTATGCCCGTTACGGCTATTATATCGTCTGTCCTTGGCGAAATGATGCGACAGCATAACAATCTTACTCCGGTCGCAACTATCTGCCGCAACTACATAAGCCTGCTGTTCTTTATTGTGGCATTTGTACTTATTGCCAAAGGCGCAAATGGACTTATGCAAACGCTGCGGCCACAGGCCCCGGCATATCCACGCTATGGCGGATTTGGCGTACTCGTACTTTCCAGCGTTTTTACTGCTATGGTTATTGGCCGGCCTGAAAGCGGCAATAGTGGCAGCATTTACTATCTTCCCGACTGGCTCATTGTACTGACCCTCGTTATACCCTATCTATTCGTCTGGTGCACTGGGCTGTTGGCCGCCTACCACTTATATGTATATAAAAGCAGGGTGCGCGGCACTATCTACAAACAGGCATTTAACAACCTGGCGCTCGGGATTGCGGCTATTGTGGTCATATCTATTGTGCTGCAATTTCTGACGACTATTACCGAGCAGCTTAACCGCCTACACCTCACACCAATATTGCTTATTTTGTACGTGCTAGTCGGTCTATATGCCGTTGGCTATGGCTTGGTTGCCAGAGGCGCAAAAAAATTACGGAAAATTGAGGAAGTGTAGGCGTTTATGGCACACCGCCCTACCTTATATGAACAAGCAGTTGAAGTTGGCACCGACTTTTTAGGGCCAGCCGGCGAACGGTTTATGCGCAGGCAAATACAAACACATCTTGATATCGAGCCAGAAGCGCTGCGTAGCCAGGACGTTGCTGAACTCGTTAACTGGGTACGCCTAACATTTGCCCTGCTTACCGACGATGCATCGCATGTTGATGCGTTTGCCGACCGCCTACTCGCGCTCGCTGAACAGCCACCACACAAGGAAAAGGCGCGGAATTACCTATGACCAAACGCACCGAATCCGCCAACGCTACGCCGCTGCAAAAAGGTCGCTCGCTTGCGCAAGAAAAGGCGGTATCGGATGCGCTGTTTTTAAGTATCGGCGAGGGCGCCCTGGTAACCGATGCTAAAGGCAAAGTGTCGCGTATTAATAACTGCGCACTTGAGCTACTGGGATTTTCGAGCCCTGAAGATGCCATAGGCAAATGGTACCCGAGTATTGTGGTAGCCGAAGACGAAGCAGGTACGCGCATACCTAATATTAATCGCCCTATAACCGAAGTGTTTTTAACGGGCAAAACGGTGTTTAAAAAACTCTACTACCGCCGCCAGGATCAAACCCGTATAGCCGTAGCACTCACCGTATCGCCAGTGCTACTGGACGGTATTCCCATTGGCGCAATCGAGGTCTTTCGTGACATTACCGAAGAAGTACGCTTAGAACGCGCCAAAGATGAGTTTATTTCCCTCGCCTCACACCAATTACGCACCCCTGCTACGGGCGTTAAACAATACGCAGGCATGCTACTGGAAGGCTACGCCGGCAAGTTACGCGAGATGCAACGAGCAATGGTAGAGACTATTTATGAAAGCAACGAACGGCAGATTACCATTATTAACGACCTACTTCGTGTCGCGCAGGTCGACGCCGGGCAAATCCAGCTTATTAAACTGCCTTCGCCATTAATACCTTTACTAACCGATGTTCTAAACGAGCAGGCACACAAATTTAAAGCGCGGGCACAAACAGTGGTATTCGATCCGCCCCCCGAAGAGATCTGGGCACCTATAGATGTTAAGCACATCCGCATGGTGCTCGAAAACATCATAGATAATGCCAGTAAATATACACCGCCCAACAAAAACGTTTACCTTGCCCTAAAGAAAACGCCACGCTATGTACTTATAGATATAACCGACGAAGGCGTAGGTATTCCCAAAGAGGCGTTAGCGCTTATTTTCAATAAATTCACGCGGCTCGACAACCCACTGTCTACCGAAGTCGGCGGTACGGGCCTGGGCCTGTACTGGGTTAAAAAGATTATTGACCTCCATGGAGCACATATACATGTGCGTTCGCGCCCCGGCAAAGGGTCTACATTTACGATTCGCTTGCCGCAATCTCTTTAGGGCATTACGCGTTTGGCACATTCCGGCCCAAAATCTGAGTTCGTGACTACTGGCCGCGCAAGTCAGACTTGTTCTGGCTTCGAGGTCAGTAGGCTCATGTCGCTCCGCACTCACGGTACCATTAGTACCGCTCCTTTACGGTGCTCGATTTTGAACCAGACTGCACTCAAACGCGTAATGCCTGCGACAGTGGAGGTGTTATTATAGGTACAAATGCCGACGCTATTCATCCACGAGCAGTCCACGCTCTCCTATAACCAGTTCCGCGTCTACGAATCTGCCGGCGAACAATCCGGCCGGTTAATTGCCTACGCCGAGCACAAACGCGGCACGCCGCGCGACGCTCTGTTTTTTTATAAAGACGAGCATGGCGCCGAGGTAAAAGAAGGCCTGGTGTTTAAAATTAAAATGCGCTCCGCCCAAGAACTAGAGCCACTCTACGATGTATCCGACGAAGAAAACCATGCCTACGGCAGCCTACAAAAAGAGTTCACTACCTCCAAATGGCACGATAGCTGGCGTGTCTTTGCGCCCGACACCCCCGAGCCGATTGCCCTTATAAAAGAACGCGTTCCAAAGCTGGGCGCAGCCGAACATTTCTGGAAACGATTACCATTTTTGGGCGAACAGCCGTTTGTACTAACCTACGCCTTTAATTTTTGTGACCCCATCACCAACACAGTCATCGGCGCCTGCACCAAGCAAAAACCGTTCAACGGCATGTACCGCATAGACATTAATGAAACGCTTGCCCCCAAGGGCGAATGGTGTTTGTTTGTGGCTGCCTGTGCCGCCCTCAATGGTCTAAGCTAAACCCCCTCCATGTCTACACAGGAAGAGTCAGAACGCTCTCGTCAAGCATCCCCAAGGCCTTGCCGCCTGCAAGTTGTCCTTTTATACCTGGCATGAGCGAACGGACACTTTTTGCAAGTACTACCAAACGAGCTCCGTTCCCTAAAGCCGATGCGCCAATGCCAGCAGGAATGTTGGGATTACTAATTATTAACTCGCCGGGTTGGTATTCGCCTACGCTGTCATTCAGTAATCCTCGTGCCTGCGTATCATACACTGGTACGCCAAGCTTTTCTGTAAGGTCTGTATTGAGTTCTCGGTAATGGTCAACGCGCAGAAAATTATCGGTTGCCGGTAAGGAAATGAAAGGAGTATGTTGAGGGCCGACGTCGTCCGGATCGTTCTGATCGTATATATCGGCAGCAAAAGGGTTAGCGTTATGTAAGGGCATTGTTATAAGCCCTGTCGGTATAACGACTTTTGGAGCAGGGCGATAACGCACCACTGGTCGCCCTAAACCACGTGCACCAAGTATATCGCCAGTAGGCGTGCGTTGGATATCGAACGGAAATAATAAGTCATTCGTGGGCCGTCGTTGCCCGGGCGTTGCATGCCGGTTATGCCTATGTACGGCTTGGATAGTCAAGGCACTCACCACGTTAAAAACATCTGGCTGGTAGGCGGGCAAATCTTCGGGCGCGCCTAGCGTGACTCGAAAAAAGGGAATCTTATGTTTTTCAAAAACAACTGTGCCTACTTCCGTATGGCTTGTAGCAGCTCGCGGCACGACTGCTCCTGCAGCAGGCTTCAGCACCCTGTCGGTGTACTCAGGGTAAAAATTGACTGCATGGGGTAATAGGACGTTGATCTCGGACATAGATCGTGGCAAATAAAAAAGGCGCCCTTTGGAAGCAGGCGTCATTTCCTTGTCTACTGCATTAATTATACACCCTTCTTGCAAGCATACGTATAATTATCGGAACATCGTACATAGGTGTATACTAAGAGCATGAGCAACGACGAGCAGAAAAAGGATGGGTTGATCAAAAAGGCTATTAAAATCGCTATTTTTAAACGTATTAAGCCGTGGTAGCTGTCCGCCCGCGTACTAGCGGACGAATGTGGTTCAACACATAGAAAGACCCAGCCACGACCAAAATAGGCTCGGGCCTTTTTAGTAGCGCAGTAAAGGCACTGCGCGCATCTGCTATAACCTCGAACGATTCATAGCCAGCCGCATCAACCCCCTCGTCCGAAGGCAAACTCGTAACAATGACGTGCTGCACGCCGTGCACAAGTTGTTTAGCACTGCCGGCCGCCCGGCGGCCATCAAGGTGCGGGCCCAGGCGCACCAATGCCGCAACGGGGGTATCGCCATACTGGGCGTGTAGGCTTGCAAGCAGGGCCTCGAATTTTTGTGGGTTGTGTGCTGCGTCCAGAATGACCGTCTTGCCATCAATAGTATGCGTTTCCATGCGGGCTGGAATGTACGTACGAGCTACCGTCTCCAGATGCCGCCCTTCAGGCATGCGTAACTGGTCTCGCTCTGCAATATAACGCACGGCCGTTAACGCCAAACCAAAATTGCGCTGCTGGAATAACGGCAAAGTTGGCAACATAGCCATAGCAGGAACTCGGGTAAGCGTGTGTAAATCGGCCTGTTTTGTTGCCGCCTGGTGTTCTATAGCAGTAGTAACCGCCGGCTCTTGCCTATAACAAAACACCGGGTTATGTAGTTGTATAATCCCCGTTTTTTGGGCGGCAATTTCGGGCAAAGTACTACCAAGTACGTTCATGTGGTCGTAGCCAATATCGGTAATAATGCACACTTTGCGCGGGTCATCAAACACATTACTACTATCCAGTAACCCCCCTATACCCACCTCTACCACTGCATAATCTACCTGTTGGGCCGCAAACTCCCACAACGCAAATGCCAAAAACAGTTCAAAGTAGTTTGGCATTACACCGCTCGATGCAACGAGCTTCAAAAATATGGCGAATCGCGCCGCAAATTTGGCTTCTGGCATGGGCGACAGGTCTATTTGCACCCGTTCGTTTACTTCATCGACATGTGGCGATATGGTCAGGCCTACGCGCTTGCCCGCACCCTGCAGTAGCGCAGCTGTGTAGTACGCGGTAGATGTTTTACCGGATGTGCCAGCAACATGCACAACTGTAAGATTCTGGTGCGGATTGCCAAGATGTTCTAATAGCCTGTACATATGGTCAAGCCCGTACCGATGGCGAGTCGTTTCGCTAGGGTAATACGCCTGTAACGCCTTATGTACATCAGCAAATGTCCGCATTTTGCTTACCTAGAGTCCTAAGCGTGTTTTTAGTGTCGCCAGTTCGCCTGTAGTTGGCCACGGGTTAAACACGCAGCCCTGCAAATTAATTGACTGCTGTTGCATAACCGGCGCTGGCTGCCCTGCCCCTGGACAATTTGCATGTCCAAACCCTAACCAGTGGCCGGACTCGTGGTTAATAACCATGCTGCGGTAATCGTCTAAGCTGCCGCCAGCCGCGTTCCAAGCGTCAGACGCCCCTTGCCAGCGGTCGAAATTAATGACCACTGCCGACCCAGGCATACAACTCCACTGCGAATCACATATCGGCCCAAACGACGGCATGATCGTAGACGCCGCTAGCCACACCGTATAGTCACAACCCGAAGATACTTGCGTAAAGACAATTAGGCCGCCCAGGTTCCACCCCCGCGCGTCGGCATAGGCGGCACGCAATTTCGCCTCTAGTCCAGGCAAGTTTGAGGCGTCAACCTCGGCGGCTTTAACGCAATATGTATACGTTTTACCTACGGTTGTTGTCTCTAGCGCAATTGTTGCCGCCTTTTGCTGTTTTAAGGCAGTAACCGTGGCAGCAGCAGCCTGGGCTGCATTCTTAAGATACAACGAGTGCTCACGGGCCACGTGCACTACATAGGCGCTGACCAGCGCATCCGACAATACGTACGTATTATTTGTGGCCGCATACCAACCGGCATTATCTGTTGCACTTGGCTTGATAGTGCCACCCCCAAACGTGTAGCTTATGGCCGTTTTTTGCTGCGCCTGAATGGTCTGCAGTTGCTTATTCATGACTGCGTCATCTACTTTGGGCGCGAGTGTCTGCCGGGGTAGCGCAATAGTAGTCTTGCCGTCGGCCACTGCCTGCTGTATCGCCACTGCCGATCGCGTCTTATCTGGTTGGCCGCCGGGCACAGCGTTAACCACCCGGAACTCACCGTTTTCTAACACCATTCGTGCATCAATTGGTGCTTGCGCATATGTTTCGGCAAGCTTGGCAACGGCAGCCTGGAGCACACTTGTGTTAGTCGTCAGCACAGCCGATACGTGTGGCGGCGCAAGTAAGTTTGCAATAGGCAGCCAATGCCGGGCAAGTGCTTGTTTTTGGGTAGCGTTTGTATCGAGCGTAATACCAAGCTCGGCGGGGTGCTGTGTAATGGCTTTATTGCTATACGTAAGCACAACAGTATCGGGTAGTAAATGCAAACTGGCTAATTTTGCCGGCAATTCTCGCTCGCTTACCCCGCCAATTTGCTTGCCCGCTACCGACACATTCGGGTAGGTCTGATGTAAAAAGGCAATGTACAGGCCTATATTCACCAGCACAAACACGCCAACCACAATCCCAAGATCTTTTAAAAAGCGCTTGGAACGCACAATAGCGCCAATCTCCCGTAATATATCCATTACCGTAAATTATACGGCATAGCAGTCGTGCACATTAGCGTTCAGGTGATTCTCGGTAGGCAGTAGCCGTTTTATGGCGATCATCAAAATAGCGCTTATAGTGCTGCTCGAGCTGCGGGCTTATGTCGCTTAATTGCGAGCCAATAAACGAATGGGCCTCGTTATAATAATCGTCACTAGAATACCCCTTTAGCTGGTCGGCTACCACCGATGCACCATAGCCATCCAGTTCTGTCTTAAGCTGCGTATCAAGCTCGGCAACTTCTTTTGGATTAAGACGACTGTAGGCGACATGGAGCATCTCGTGCGCCGCCGTAACAATAGTACGGTTGTATTCGCCGTCGTCCTTAAACTGCAGCATGTATATAGATTGACCTTCAGTGCAGCCAAGTTTTTCGTTGCCACACTTTTGGCCAAGAGTTGCAGCGTCCACTAGCTGCGGCGAAAACCGGTAAAATAACTTTTTACCTTCCGGGCTCATGCCGGCGTCATCAGCCAGCTTGGCGACATCGGCCGGTGGATGGTACTGCACGCTGTGCCACCAGTCGCCAATGGCCTGGGCGTTTTTAATCGCAAACACTCCAGCCACTAGCACCAGTAACAAAATAATAAGATCTATCTTTTTGCGCACACTAGCATTATAGCCGACTATCAGTACCCTGCTCACTCGCACCGTCATTCCGGCCCCCGAGCCGGAATCCATTTTTTATACTTTTTGGATACCGGGGCAAGCCCGGTATGACGAGTGGGGTATGCAGGCACACTACCTGTGGTATCCGGACGCGACTAGTAAATTAATGAGCTTACTGCGCACTGGATCCATGACCATTTTTGGGTTATCAGTGTGTTCGCCGGGACGGGCATTGAGCTCGCGGTGACCCTTTACGACACCATTAACCACTTTTGTAACCGATGGCGTTTTTTTAGTAATGTAGCCGCCTCTTATAAGCTGCCATTCCGTGAAATAAATGCCGTCTTCGTACTGCTCGGCCTGCGCGTCTGCTTGCTCGCTAGCGGATATCTCCATGCCCATAGACTCTGAGTTATGGCGCCGTACATGATAGGTCAGGGAATTAGTCAGCCAGTAGCCCTCCCCATCCTTATTTAGATTTGCCTGCACGGCCAACGAGCCAGAGTTTTGCATACTATGCGCAAATTTCTCGCCATTTAGATGGGTAGCGCTGTTACTAGTAAAGGTAAGGTGCCACACCCAGTACTTTACCTTGTTGGCCAGCGGGCGTTTTGGCGTGCCCAAGTTATGTCCATTAAAGTTCGACATCTCTTTTGGCACTACACCCGAAAGGTCATGTAAATGATGACTTACAAAATCCTGATAGCCCTCGGGCGTGGGGTGCGCCGCATTTATATTGTTCTCGATAAGTTTTAAGCGCTTGTTGTAGTTGAGCGTACTGCTTTTAACGCGTGTCCCGTTAGGCAAGTCTACGTAGGTTTTTGGATTCGGCTCTATAACCCGTTGCGCTTCGGAATATTTAGATGGCTGCAGCACAACCCTGGGGTACGCATTAGGCTTGGTTGCTGCCGGGGGCACCTTAACTTGCTCGGCGCTTTCGTATGCCGGTGGCCTATCAATTGGGCTGGCGGCTGCAGGCGGCGGGCTGCTATCGTGCTGCACAACCGGCACAATACTGGCGGTGGCCATTGTTACGGCTGCGGCAGCAGTGGCCACATGCCCCGTATATGCCGATGTACGCACGCGGCGTAACGTGGAGTGTATCGCTTCCTTGAGCGGATTAGTAGTCGTAGCCCGGCGCCCGCCATCGTAGCGAACGCGGCGCCACCAATCCAATGGATTCTCTAGTGTGTTATGAGCCCGATGCCGGTGCGGTCCCTCCGCAACCGGCGTTATAATTTCTGGCGCCGGTGGTGCGGCAGGCGTTGCTTCCACCACTTCCGGCACGCTAGCCGACACCTCGGTTCTAATAATAGGCGGGCGCGTCAACCGAATAGTCCGTGTATCGAGTACTGCAGCAGAGGGGGCTGGGGCAAGTTCGTCCGTCCTACGAAAATCTAAGGCTGATTCGTTGGGAATTGACTCCATAAGTAATCCACGCGTAGCGCCCTCCGCTACGTGTTCTTGCACAGGCCAAAAAGAGAATTTTAGTCGTGAAGATTACATAATACTCTTGTATTACTACAGAGTCAATTGTCTAATAGATGTCTGGTTACTTCCCTTCGTCCTCCTGAGTTATCCTCGTCATTCCGGCCCCCGAGCCGGAATCCAATCAATAAGTCCTTCCCGTTTCTTTCATCACCTCTACGATTAGCTTCGTCAGCAGTCTAAATGTTACTTTTTTGTACCGACAAAAAAGTAACCAAAAA
>DATIHR010000017.1:0-16218 GCA_035480575.1 Saccharimonadales bacterium (SeqCode)
AAGATTTAGTCACACTGGACGGTAAGATTTTAAAAGCCGGCGATAAAATCCCGGAAGGCAGTACCCTAACAGCTGACATTTCTTCACTCGAAACACCGGTTACTGCTGTGCCAGTGCCAATTTTATACGAGGATGACGATGTGATTGTCATGGATAAGCCCGCCGGTATGCTCACGCACGCTCAAAATAAATTCATTAGCGAACCGACGGTGGCTACGTTTCTGCGCGAAAAGGGCAAAATGGAAGGCGAGCGGGCTGGGGTTGTGCATCGGCTAGACCGGGCAACCAGCGGTGTTATTGTAGGGGCCAAACACGAACACGCGCTGAGTGCGCTGCAAAAACAGTTTGCCGACAGAAGCGTCCAAAAAACCTATACTGCCGTCGTGCAGGGCAGACCAAAGCAACCGGAGGCGGTCATTGATATGCCCATCGAGCGTAACCCTAAAGCACCGGCCACCTTTCGGGTTGGCACGAACGGCAAGTCGGCAGTAACGCACTACAAAATACTACAAACTAATGATGCATATAGCTTGCTGGAACTTAAGCCAGAAACCGGGCGTACCCATCAATTACGCGTCCACTTGCAAAAAATTGGCCACCCCATTGTGGGCGATCCATTGTACGGAAGCGGCACCTACGGCGACCGGCTGTACCTGCACGCCCATACGCTTGCGATTACCTTGCCTAGTGGGCAACGTAAAACCTTTACTTCGCCAGTACCCGGTGAATTCGAGGCGTTTGTGGCATGAACGACGAGCTTATACTGCACGAAGCTACCGCCCAGCAAATCAGCCAGTTCATTGCTAATCCAACGCACGCAGTATTGCTAGCCGGGCCGGACGGCATTGGTAAAACGGCCATTAGCGAGTCGATTATAGCCGCACTTTTGGACATACCGATAGCTAAGCTCGTACATCACCCGTACATCACCAGAGTCATCCCTACAGGCAATACAATATCTATTGACGCGGTCCGCGAACTCCAGCGCTTTTTGCAGCTCAAAACGCTCGGTACCCAAACCTACCGACGCGCAGTACTTATAGAGCATGCGAGTGCACTGACTACCGAGGCACAGAACGCCTACCTTAAGCTACTAGAAGAACCGCCCTCGGACACCATTATGGTGCTCACTGCCAGCAGTCCGCGTACACTTTTGCCCACCATTCGCTCGCGCCTCCAAACCATTACGGTACACACGCCCGACGAGTCACAACTGCAAGCACTTATTCAAGCGCGTCAAACAAACGATACCGCTGGCCGACAAGCCTATTTTCTAAGTGGCGGCCTGCCTGGCTTAATTACTGCACTACTCGCCGAAGATCAAGCACATCCACTACTAACAAACGTAACGACCGCTAAGGCGTTACTCCAGAAACAGCCGTTTGAACGCCTCTGCATGGTAGACGCATTGAGCAAGCAAAAAGAGACAACATATGGCGTGCTAGAGGCATTGGCACGCATAGCCAGTACCGGCCTTAGCGGAGCCGCCACCAAACACGACGCGGCACGTATTAAACAGTGGCATGCTATCCGTAAGGCGACGCTAGCAGCCCGCGAAGCACTCGAACGTAGCACGAACACAAAACTAGTATTAACCAACCTGTTTTTGAATCTTAGTTAAATGCACAACACCTTCTCAGTAAATAGTTGTTATGGTAGCGATTAGGCCCTATAATGGCATTATCATATGTTTGAGCTAGCTATTGTTGGTGCCTTCGGGCTCTTAGCGTTCCACAACACTCGCATGCGAGACGACGAATTCTTAGGCGCCTCGCGAAAAATTGGCGACCGCATGGGTAAGCTATGGGATATCGCCCACCAGGGCATGCGCGAGAATCGCCTGCTTAGGGCCGAAAAAGCACTCCTTACCATCCTTAAAATAGATGAACGCAATGCGGCAGCCTACAACCGGCTCGGCATTCTGTACGCCAAACAAAAAGAATACCGCGATGCCATTGACTGTTTCGAAATTGCCAGCAGTATCGAAGCCACGCCCTCAAGTTTACATAACTTGGGGCTTATTTATTACGAGACCGAAAACTACGAAAAAGCAGCCATTGCATTTGAACAAGCCTTAAAACTAGAAGACAGCTTAGCAGCCCGTCATGTAGCGTACGCTAAAGTGCAAGAAAAGCTTGGCAACGAAAAACTCATGTTCCAATCGCTCGACAAAGCCGTAGACCTTGAACCCAATAAAGAGACATACCAGCTCCTACAAAAAGCTTACCTAGACCGCGGCATGCAGGCCGAAGCGGACATGATAGAGCAAAAATTACACAAGCTGATAGTGCCCGCGGGTAAACCAAAGCGCATGCTGCGGCCAGCCAAGCGTGTTGTTGTCTAATATTGTTACCTAAGCATATTTATTATATAGTATGCATATGGCTAGAGAAACACTTGCACCAACCACCCTTGATAGTGCTGTTTTACCCGGTATTGAGGTGCAGCATGCAACTCGCCCCCTGCAGGATGTCGTGGGGCAACATAAAGCTGGGCAGTACCTGGTGTTTAGCGCATACGATGGCCACGGCAAGGAAGGCCATATATACGCCAACCATGTCGCAATGGGCGTGCGGCGTATTGTAACCGGCGAAGAACGCAGCGTTGCCCATGCGGCAATGAATATAGCCGACTACTTACGCCGCGAGTCCGATAATCCGGCATTAGCAGGCAAGGATGGCGGCACCACCGCAACCGTAATCGTTGCAAAGGATAACGAATTAGCGGCAGTGCAGCTAGGAGATAGCGGCGCCGCGTTTTATCCTGATAGCGACTCAATGATTGAACGATGGCTGACGCCTATCCATGACGTATCCAACCCCAATGAAAGAGCCAGAGTCATACGCGGCGGCGGCGAAGCAGATGATTACCAAGGGTTTCGTCAGCTTCCTGGCGGGCCTTGGATACGGACGCCGCGTGCTGTCGGCGACCCAGGTTTTGCGGTAGTCAGCCATGTCCCCGAGATTGTCGGTTTTACAATTACCGAGCCCGGTACGCTTCTCGTTGCCACCGACGGCCTCTGGGGTGCACTCGCTGCCGAACGCGCCGAAGGTCTGGCCAGCTTTAGGGAGACCTCCGCAAACCCAGCATCGAGAATGTCGAGTGAACGCAGAGGGCGGATTGCATTGTATATGGCCCAACTTGGTAGAGCACATACCAACGACGACGCCGGCGTTGTATCCGTACGATTCGAACACAAAACCGTATAAAGACATGATTGTTTATATCAACGCTATCTGTTAAAATTACATCTGTTAAACGCCGCCTTAGCTCAGCTGGTTAGAGCATCAGTTTTGTAAACTGAGGGTCGTCGGTTCGAATCCGACAGGCGGCTCCACAATTTTGCGGCACCCACGTAAAATTGGTAAAATCACCTTACACGCAGGGATAGTGAAGCGGTCAAACACAAGGGACTGTAAATCCTTCGGCTTTCGCCTTCGGGGGTTCGAATCCCTCTCCCTGCACCAAAAGAAAACGGATCTGCCAGTGGCAGGTCTGTTTTCTTTTGTGGAGGCGAAAGAGGGATTCGAACGGGTTAGTCCAGTGGACTAACCCCGCCCTTGGCTTTTCAGCTGCGCTGAAAAGTTTCAGTAGCAAAAGTAATTTTCTTTTGCGCTGGAAGGTCGAACCCCTCTCCGAATATTTTTGTAGTCACGTGCGAAGCGTCCTATAAAAACAAATAAACGTAGAGCACCAGCCCCTCTATACCAATCCCTCAAAGGAAGGCGCCACAAAGTAACTAGTGTGCTACACTTGGCGCATGGATTCATTGCTCGAAGAAGGACTTGAGCTTATCGCACAACAACCAGGTTGTATCAAGGCCACGTTTACGAGCTCGCAACAGGGGGCTTTTACGGTAGCCGAGGACGAGCGTGGGGCAGCCTTCTTGTTTGAACGCTTCCAGTCGCCAGCGGTATTTATTGAAGTTATAAAAACAGCTGCAGGTAAAATTCGTGGCAATCACGTCCACCAAAACTGTAATGAAACACTGCACGTTATTTCCGGCGAGGTAGAACTTTATCTGCTATGCAAGGAGGGAAAGCACGTCTTTAAACGCATCATGAGACAGGGTGACGTCGTGGTCACACCAAAGGGCACTCCCCATGCGTTACGTTCGCTACAAAAATCTGAATGTGTTGTGCTGTTCGACAAAGATCCGCGTAGCGATCGGGCACGGGTACCCATTTTGAAATATTAGAACACCAAGATGGAACTAATTAAGTCGCCTGATACTACTATTGACCTCCTAAGCCAACCTATTGACGCTGTCCCCCAGGAGTTAAATAGACAATTTTTCGAACCTCACCACCCCTTACGCCCACGCATGCAAGTAGTTGTCGGGCTTGTGTTTCCGGGTATCGCAACGCTTATTGCTAAAGGCTACGAATGTACCGGCTCCGAGGATAAAAGTATGTCGGTTACACTCCAGCCTGACCGTGCACTGCGGTTTGCGGAAGCCTATGCAACGGTAATGATAGAAAAATCAACCGCTACAGACTACATGCTCGGGACGCCAGTAGACTACATTATGGGTTGGTGTAGGCGTCCGTGCTATGCAGCATGGGAGACCAATCCCGAAATAAGATCGGCAGTATACAATCCAATACCAATCGCAACAAACAACCTCGAAAATGGCAGTGCGTACGATATTGCCGCCCAACGTCGTGGAGAGTTTATAGACTTCCTTACTATACTTGGAGTAAGTAACCCCAAATACAGTCTTTCATATATAGGCCTAGGTCCTGTTACCATTCTGCCTAACTCCGACATCCTTGGCCACTACAAACAGCCTGGGGATACTATCAACCTTTGGAAAGTGACCACAGCCACCTACGAACCGGTAGACTACTCATGAGTATACCGATATTGCCATTGCTCTATTAATCCGATCATGCTATAATTATTGCATTGTTTATAATGAATCCAGAGATAGTGCGTTTGGCTCGATGTTCATTGCAGACAATCGAATCAATCACTACTAAATCAAAAGGATTCATTTTTTATGTCTTATTATCACCAAAAACGTTCAGACCGCAGCGGCCGCCCGGCCACTATGTACAGCAGCAGCCGCAACAAAAAACGGCAACCTAAGAAAGCGTACATTCACCCATCTAAGTTTGTTCAAAGCGCCCGACCTCGCACCGAGGAAGAGTACACGCCAACATATTCGTTTACCGACTTCGCAATGCACCCCTTGCTCCAGCAGAATATTGCTAGCATGGGCTTTACTACGCCGTCGCCAATCCAAGACCAAACCATACCAGTAGGTCTGGCAGGTAGCGACGTCGTCGGCATTGCAAACACCGGTACTGGCAAAACTGCCGCGTTTGCCGTTCCGCTGCTACACAAGCTTATTACCGAGCCACGCAGCAAAGCAATTATCTTAGCACCTACCCGCGAGCTTGCTCAGCAAATAGAAGAGCAATGCCGTAGTATTGCCAAAGATAGCGGGCTATATGGAGCCTTGCTCATTGGCGGCACCCCGATGGGGCCGCAGTTGCGCTCGCTCAATCGAAACCCACGCATTATTATCGGCACACCGGGCAGAATTAAAGACCACCTAGAACGCCACTCGCTCGACCTAGCTGACTGCAATGTGGTCGTACTCGACGAAGTCGACCGCATGCTAGACATGGGCTTTGTTGATGACATTACCTACATACTTGGCAGGACGAACACCGACAAGCAAAGTTTTTACTTCTCGGCCACACTAGACAAGCGAGTTGAAGGGATTATTAGAAGCTTCTCGACCGGTCAAGACCCCGTGCATATCTCTGTTAAGTCGGGTGAAACCAGCGATAATGTCGAGCAAAACATCGTACCGTTCACGAGCGCAAACGAAAAAATCGACAAACTGCACGACGTGCTAGTGCGCGAGGCAACTGGCAAGACAATTATCTTTGACGATACGCAGCGTAGCGTCGAAAGACTTTCTAAAGAGCTAGGCTCGCGCGGTTTTCAAGCCGATTCACTACACGGCGGCAAGAGCCAATCACAACGGCAACGCGTACTCAATCGCTTTAAAAACGATGAAATTACCGTACTCGTTGCAACTGATGTTGCGGCACGTGGTTTGGATGTTTCTGATATTAGCCACGTCATCAACTACTCGTCGCCCCAAACCTATGAAGATTACGTACACCGCATTGGTCGCACCGGCCGTGCTGGCAAAATTGGCTACGCTCTCACATTCGTAGAATCGTAATCGTTCAACTCAACGCGTACCTACGCGTAAAGTGCAGGGCATACCGTACCCTGCACTCCAGACAAAGTAGTAACGCTAATGCTCGCAATACAACGGGATACTTGTTACAATATCCGAGTTACTGAAATACTAAAATGTGCCGTTGTAGCTCAGGGGTAGAGCACTTCCATGGTAAGGAAGGGGTCCGGGGTTCAAATCCCCGCAACGGCTCCATATATTGTTTATCTCCGCCGCAGGGGCGGTTTTTTATATAATCTACATCGTATGACAGAGCACATACCAGAAACAGCTATCCAACCCTACCTAAGCCCGCAGTATTGGGACGGCCATCTTTTTGGTGATGGTGACAACTCGCCTTCTGTGCCGCTCACAGACCACAGCACAAAAAATGAAGTCAAAGCCAGTCTCGAACTTATGAAATACGTAGCGAGGGGGGCGGGGAAGCTAGCGCTCAGACAATTTATAGATGGCGAAACGTTCGATGCCAACGACTACCAGCCCGGGACTATTATTCGCACAACCCAAGAAAGTTTAACATCGGATGGCCCGAACGATCCCGCGTATCGACCCATGACAAATTTTAACAGTCCGGATACGCCCCACCGGCCACGTATTGCAACCGAGGAACAAGTAGTCGAAGGACACGGCTACACCTACGAGGTAAAACAGTGGGTTAACGTAGTTGTCGCGGCTAAACGCAGTGGCAATGGCGTACTTCTAGTACCCGCTAATGTAATCGACACCGAACCTGCACTCGAGAAGATAGTGAAGTCACTACATTGCGGGAGCAAACAGTTTACTGTTGGCACCACGTACCATTTTGCCGGTAACAACGAAACATTAACCCGAGTAAGCAACCTTGTTGTGTGTATCAGTGGCGGAAGTCGCCGAAGGAAACGCAATTTTTTGGCATGGGTACCGGGCCTAAAAGCAGCTGACAACCCGACAGTTTAGCAGGGCGTCGCATTTATACCGTTTACAAAGACAGGTCTATCTGTTAAAATTGTTTATAATTGATCATAAAAGGTAAGTATTGTCATGGCTAAAAAAGGCGAAAAGCGTAAATTGATTGGTTTAGTTAGCGAAGAATCTGGCGAGCGTATTTATTACACGACCAAAAACACCATGAACACGCCCGACAAGCTTAGCTTACGTAAGTACAGCCCCAAACTGCGCAAGCACGTTATCTTTACCGAAACCAAGAAAAACCTCGGCCGCAACGAAGTCAAACCTAAGAAGTAATTACTTTATATTCGATACGTCCAGGACAGTGTTTACGAATTCGGCGTGGCTCCATACGAGTGGCGCGACGCTGATTGCATAGCCTGTTTCCGGGTCGAACTGTTCGCTTAAAATGCCGCTGTGTAATTTGCGGTCCATAGCCCACTTAACAAGGCCAACGGCTTCGGTATGGTTACCGGTAGCATGGAAATACTGCGCAAGCCATAGCGTACACACAATCCACGGATTGCCCTTATATTGTGGCTTAGACAAAAAATAGCCATCGCCCGTGTATCGTATAACACCACCAATGGGCGAACTGTTATAGAGCTGTTGCCTGACATGTTCTGCAGTGCTTTTTAGGCGTTCGTCGTCCAGGGGTAGTTCGGCAAACATGTAGGGACCATACAGGCTGGATATGTCGAGTACGTCGTCGTATTCTAGCGTGCCATCGGGCTGTAGTAGTAAACCCTTCCTAAAATAGCCATCGGGGTGGTACAGCTTTTGCATGTTTGCGCGCATGCCATCGATTGCTTGCTGCCAATGCCCGATGTACTTGGTTTGGTTCACGACCTTAGCAAGTTCAATGGCTGTCTCCAGGGCAGCTATAACGACCGTCAGGGTGTAGGTAGAGCACAAAAACTTTTGCTCCCATAGCTCGTAGCTGGCGTGCGGTAGGCCTGTGGCTTCATCGACAAAACTAGCCATAAACAAGGCGCACGGCGCAATAAAGGTATCGTAAAAATTCTCAACAAAGGCAAGGTCGCGTGTGGCCCGATAATATTCACCCATCATAAATATAACGGTCGCCGTTTCGTCTTCCTGGATTGCCAGTTCGCGGCTACGGCCATGTAGTAATGGGTGCCAGGTACTGCCGATAGCGCGGTCTGGCTGGTATTTATGCATAAGATAGCCGTCGCGGTGCATGGTAGCGCGTGCAAATTCAAAGAAGTTACGTGCTTCGTCGTACAAGCCTAATCGTATGAGCGGCCATATGGCATAGCCAGCATCCCGCGGCCAGCAATAGCAGTAGTAGTCGCGCCCAAAGTTAAAAATGCTTGAATCGCCACTTGCGAGTATAGAACCGCGGTCGTCGCAATGTGCCTTAATAACGAGTAAGCTTTTTTGTACTTCGGCGCGGTATTCGTCGGGGATTTGGTCTAATTTAGACTTGGCCGGGGTAAGCCAGTGCCTAAAGTGCTCGCGCGTGGCCTGCAGGCGGTCCTCTATAGAATAATACTTTAGGTGCGTATGGATCACCTGGGCGTCGGTTTGGCTGTCGGCGGCAGCTACCCAATAATCTACCGTAAATGTTGACCGGCCTTCGGCCTGCTGCTGAAACCGTATAACACTGTCGACACCACCATGCTCAACGGCATTGCCGCTAAGTTCGCCGTCTTCAGCATCTTTAAATGTACCAGCCTTGCCCTCGATGTTGTAGTTGCCGACCGCAAATTGGTCAAAATCGCCATCGCCATCAAACCGGCCAGCCGTCAGTAAGCAACAGCGGCCTTTATAGTCCAATATGTAGTAATCGTCTGGCACAAACAGCGCTGTATCGGCACGGCCTGCCCGCGATATTTGGAATACCTGGTGCATAAATAAGCGAACGTCGCGCTTATTGTCCGACTCGTTAGTAACGCGCATTCGCCGCACGAACGCGTTGTATTCGGGGTCTACAAAATCACTGCACTGTAGTGTTATGCCTAAGGTATAGGAATGCATGCGGATATCGCTTACTAGTGCATCGGGCTCCATATCTACCTCTATTTGCCAGGTACCGTCGTCTATCCACGAAAACGCGCCGTCTACCCAAATGCCTATTTTGTGCTGCGAATTGCGGGCATTCGTAAGGTTATCCAGCCCGACGTACGGGTAGTAAAAATCATGCACCAGGCCGTTTTCATCGAGGCCAACAAATAACTGCCCGTTACTTAATACAACCGGTCGACCCATACTTAGACCTCAGCCCCCTTCTCGGCGAGACGGAACTGGAGGTCGTGGTAGGCGTTCATGAATGCAATAAACGCGTCGTAGGGGTTCTGGTACGGACTGAAATAGGCGTGAATATCGCCGTCGTTAAACCATTTGGTGCACATGTAGTAAAAATGGTCGCTAGCTTGCAGCTTGCGCCAGTCTTCTATAAGGCTTAAGTCGTGAGTGGCTTTAATGCGGTCTTCTAGGTCGTACAACGCCGTGATGCTCGAGGCCTGCATGCCGTTACCCAGCCACGCCGAAAGGTCACGCTCGCTGTCTGCCCACGTAACCGTGTAGGGAACATCAACCTGGTCTTGCGGCTTAAAGGCGCCGATTGCCTCGGACACCGTCATAAATGTATTACCGCGGTGCTTAAGCCATTCGTTCGGCAGGTGCTCCAGGAACCCAAAAATACCAGACTCGTCCCACTGGTGCTCGCCAAATGTCTCGTAGTCCATGAACAAGTTAAAGTTAGTAGCGTCGCCACTTTCGTTAAGCCAATTCGTAAACTTGTCGGCCGTCAGCGGCCAGCCAGCCCAATTGCGGTCGCCAAACCGGAACGCAATGTCGTCGCTTAGGCGATAGTTCTTCATAAGCAAGCGAATGTGTTCGGTATAGGCGGGCCGGTACACAAAGTTCGGGCTGCGCCAGCCAAGGACTTTGTCCCAACCCTCGGCTAAAATGCCCTTGTAACCAGCTTTATCGGCCCAGTAGGCGACGTCGTTGTTGTACGCCAGCTCGGTATTACGGAGCACTTTTGGTTTTTGGCCGAATAATTCTTTGACCTTCTTGGCGTGCATGGCAACCTGGGCCTCAAACTCATCACGCGAGTAAAAGAAGGCCAGGCTGTGGTGATATGTTTCGCCTACAATTTCGACACGCCCAGTAGCGACTAAATCTTTGAATGATTGCAGCGCCTGGGGCGACCAAGCCTCTAGTTGCTCTAGGACGGTGCCGGTAATAGATAGACTTAATTTGAATTCCGGGTGGTGTTGCAGGAGTTTTATAAGCCGATGATTGGTGGGAATGTACGATTTCTCGGCTACCTTGTGCAAAGTGCGTTCGTTGCTGGTGTCGTGCTCGTACGGAGCGTCGAAGTACTGGTGGTTTACACCGGCGTCGAATATGGTGTAATGCCGTACACGGTACGGTTGGTGCACATGCAAATAGAGTACAATCGCCTTTTTGCTCATGCCGGTACCCTCGCAGTGTGCTGATTATATATATGCAGTAACTTATCGGCGGCGTCGTTCCAGCTCAAACGAGTAAACTCGCTGCGGGCATTGTCGTATAGGGTATCGCGCAGGCTATCGTTTTGGACGACGGCCGTAATTTGGTTGGCCATTTCGTTAATATCCCAAAAATCTACCTTTAGGCTGTTACGCAGTACTTCGGCTACACCTGACTGTTTTGTTATAAGTGACGGCGTGCCGTACCCAACTGCCTCGAGAGCGGTGAGGCCGAATGGTTCGGATATAGACGGCATAACGAACAAATCGGCGGCCGCATATGCGTCCCGCCACTGTTTACCCCGCAAGAACCCGGTAAAGATAACGTTTTTGGCAATGCCGAGGTCTGCCGCAAGCTGCAGCAACTCGAAATACTGTTCGCCGCTACCTACAATAAGAAACAAAGTCTTAGGTGCACGCGCCACAACCTCTTTGGCGGCATGTAACAAGTTCGGCAAGCCCTTTTGTACGGTTAGGCGACTCACTGCAACCACCACGCGGTAGCCACGAGCGCGCATTGCGCTAAGGTACCTATAACTATTATCACCGTCAAGCGGGGTGAATTCGTCTTGGTCGATACTGTTGTGCACTACCTCTATTTTATCGGCCGGTATGTCGTAATCTTCGACAATCATGTCTTTAGTATGCTGACTGACTGCGACAATGCGGTCGGCTATCATAAATGACATGCCTTCTATTTCGTGACACAAGGGGTTGCCTTTTTTACCACCGGCACGGTCGCGCTCAATCGAGTGTACATGCAGTACAATTGGGCAGTTAAGGTTTTGCTTTGCACGCAGTGCAGCGCGGAACGTCAGCCAGTCGTGGGCGTGCACAATGTCGAACTGGCGGCTAAAGGTTAGCTGGGCAACCGCTTGCTCGTACATGTGAACCTGGGAGTAAATATCTTTTACCTCGGTGCGTCCGTCGGAATATACATATTTATAGCTGTCGTATGCGATGCCGCTTTTTATGATTTCGGTTACGCCCTGAGGATGCGCTGCCGTAATCGTCATAAACTGAATACCATGGTCTGCCTTGTATGGCAGGACAAATTCGATGTCGGCGCCTTTTTTTGCGAGAGACTTACACAGCTGGTAGCATGCTACACCAAGGCCGCCGCTGTTGTGGGGAGGTAGCTCCCACCCAAGCATCAAGATCCGCATATCCCTCTGGTCTTCTTGTTATAGTAATTTCCTCCTCATTATATGCCACTGTTCACCCCAAGCACAACCGCTTTTTTATGCAATATTCTAAGGTAACTTTTGGCAAAAGAACTTGATTGTACCCGGGCACAAATAAAATTATTGTAAAATGCTTGCATGAAGCATCTTGATTGCCTTGTCGAAAGTGTTGATGGTAAGTATTTCCACTTAGCGTCCCGCACCGACGGACGTGACGGGATGGCTGCGGTTCTTACTATGGACCGCCTACCAGGACTACTCGAGGAGACAGGCCTAGACAATAGCTTCGTTGCGCAGTACGCGTCGCAGCTGGCAATGCATGGGGCTGTTGACCGCAATTTGTTGATCTTGGAGGGGCCGACAATCATGCAGGAAGTACGAGATTTATACAAACGAACAGAAAAAACAAACAACGAAACGACAGGTTTTCGAGATGTATGGGCTGTGCCTGAGGATAAGGCAATATGGTGGATGCTGAGCGGCAACTCGCATATACAAGTCCTGGATCGAAATGGCTACCTGGAGCCCGGGCCCTACCCATACTATATTAAGGAGCCAGATACGATTGGGGCATCTTTTGTCCGCCCGTCGCCAATTGCATACCCATCCAGGGAAGTACTAGAGATAGTGAGAGCGAATTGTGAGTTGAGAGATAACCCAGAAGTTACGCATTACACCACGCAAAAACCCCTACTGCGAGATAACCAGAACCTGCCGGTGCATGTCGGCGACGAATATCATATAACCGTGGGAACAATTAGCAGGTTAGGCTCATTTAAACCGTACGTAACACTGCTAGAGCCGCTTAAACACGACAAAGTTTAAGGTTCCTGGAAGGGGTTCGTGCGATTTTGTTCGAACAGCGTTTGGACGTTTACACTGTTGTCTTTAAGGCTTTCTAGCTGTTTTGCCGCAGCAGCATCAATGCGTGGCACCATAACCGCACTCGCCTTAGCCGTAGCTTGGCTTGGGTCGGCTTGCACGTTACTTAAGGTATTGATACGTAAGATAACAAACGCATACACGCTCGCAAACAGTAAAAAGAAGAACACACCGCCGTAACGCTTAAACACTGCGCCAATTTTAGCGCCGACAACCGACAGGGAACCGAGATTTAAATTACTACTCATGGCTTTATATACTCGTTTAAAAGTAGGCTAAACGTTAATTTGCTTGGGTCGGTACCATTCGGCTGCAATGTAATGCCGTTTACCAGTGCAGTCCGGCGGTTGTGCTCCAGCGCGTCCAAAAAGGCAATAAACTTGGCGTACGAAGCAGGGGAGGATGCGTCGGAGTCGACCGTAACGTTTAGGCTATATACGCCAGAAATACCCTTAACCACCGCCAGCTGCGACAAGGCAGGATTACCGACGACTTTAGTACCTGGCTTTGTGGCCCCCAGTGTCGAGCTGGGGAACGAAATCGTACCTAGCTTTATGCCGTACTGGTCGGCAATGTTTACTATTTCGCGCACTGTTTGCGCTTGGTCTTTGTCTTGCGGCACAATGCTCTTGGCGATAGCAGCGAGGTCGCGATATTTTTCTATGTCTGCTTTTGCCTTGGTAATGCTGCGTTGTTCTTCGTCGACCGTTAGGTTCTTAACCTGGGCGTCAACAATACGCTTAGATTGCGCGACTAAGAAGTTATTAGCCATGTACACAGCGCCACACAAAACTACAAGCGATAGTACAAGGAGCCCGATGAGTGCATAGTGGAGTCGTTTTGCGTTCATAGTTACGACCCCTTGCTGTTAATAAATAAGAACGGGTTATTTTTGGCAAATTGCGCCCGTATAGTGACCGAGCAAGGGTATTTGTTGGTAGATGTCGTGCAGTTGATATTTACGATATCTGCTTTTTCGAATATCTTGTTAGCCGGATCGGTCAGGTTTACTTGCAGCTGCGTGGCGGCCTTGTAGTCGGCAGTACTGGCGGTTATGTCCACCGCACCGGACAACTCGCTAATATTAAGACCGCTCAAGCTGGCATTACTGGGCACGGTAATTGCCAGCTGGTTTAGGAGTTTCGAAAACAACACTTCTTTGGACAATACCTGTACAGAAAGCTTAAGGCTGTCGCTTACATCTTTGGCCTGCTTTTGTACCGACGCTTGCTCTTTCTTGTCTAATTTAGCTTCGGCTTCGGCAGCCTGCAATGTGTAGGTATCGGCTTGGCGCTGCAAATATACCCACCCAACACCGCTAAGCACTACCAAGCCCATAATGCCGAAACACATTAGCATAATCCAGCGCAACAGCCCAGCGTTTAACCGCGCATAGTGGTAGTCTTGCTTGTAGCTGGGAGGCAGAAGGTTAATCATGGATGAAACACCTCTTTAGGGTCCAGGAGCGCAAGGCCGGCAACAGTTACGTACATCAGCCGGTCGGCAGGGGCGGGCGGTTGTACGCCCTCGTGACTAAACAGTGCCCAGGGGTGATTATGTGTGCGCACGGGTATCTTGAGGGCGTTCGTTAAATAGTTTCCCAGGCCGGGCATGTTGGCGCCTCCGCCCAAAATAACGACCTGTCCAACCTGGCGCTTGGCCTTGTAGCGGTCGTCGTAGTAGCGGATCATGCGGCGGATTTCGGTTACTAGCTTTTGCAGAGCGGGCTCTAGGGCCGATGCCACTTGTTTTTGCTGCGGGCTTACATCTAGCCCGTACTTGGTCTTTAGCTGGCCGGCTTCTTCGATGCTTAAATTGAGCCGCTTGCTAATTGCCTCGGTAAACACCAAACCGCCAGCCGGCACGGTGCCAATGGCTAGCTCGGTTTTATCGAAAATACTAATATCGGCGGTTAGCGAGCCAAAGTCGATAATGACGCTTGGGATGTCGCTGTTTTCGTCTTTCGTAAACAAGCGGGTACACGAGGCCATGGTTGGTTCAATTAACACTGTCTCGAGGCCCATCATACGCGCCAAAGTCAGGTACGAATCAACAATTGCCTTAGGCACTGCAACGACAAACAACTCCATGCCGCCATCTTCAGTTTGGCCGGTAACCGTGTAGTCCAAATACAACTCTTGCAGCGCAACCGGAATATACTGCTCGACCTCTAGGTTAATAGCCTCCATAAGTTCTTTGTCGCCAAGTTTGGGCAAACGAATGGAGCGCGAAAAGGTGCGGTACGTCGGCAACGCCATGGCTATACGGCGAGTGTTGATCTCGCCAATTAGATGATCTTTAAACAGCGCCCGCATAACCGTTGCAATGGCCTTGGGGTCTACAATAACGCCGTTATCTATGGCACCAATGTCGAACTGGGTGGTGCCGTAGCCCAGTATTTTAGTAGCGTTTCCCGAGGTCTCGAGCTGCATAACCTTAAGTGACCCATGGCCAATATCAAACCCAAACAGCGGTTTGTCTTTATAAAAATGCAGCGTTTTCACGTGTCTGTTGCTTCAACCTTATGCTTTGTTTACAGCATAGCATAGTACTTATGCTAACGCCAGAAAGGCACCTGCAGCTTGTTACCCTTTGACGAAGTACTTACTTTATTATATAGTCGACAAATGCATCATGTACATGTAAACTCTTTACCTCTGCCTGAGCGCTTTGCGTTCGAAAGTGTGTCCGAAACCTCCCGGACAACAGCCATGGAGTGGGCTGGACCTGTCTCGGCCGCACTCAAGCAAACAAGGGCGATCAACGAAGGCCAGGAGGTGCTAGCAGATGAATTCTGGAGCCCGGCGCGAATTGTTCGTGCTGCCGTAGACAGTAAGGTCCGTGGCCCAGAACGAACCGAATTAATAAGCCATGCGGCAGATGTGGCGTTGCGCATCTATGCCGGTGTCCCTGCGCATGAGCAGCTAGAAGAACTCGAACACAAGCTGAAGACTACCAACTTACTAGGCGTGACCACCGAACAGACCGTCGACTATAGCAGCATGGGCGCTTACGCGGCTGACAAGTCAGAGGCAACGAGCGCAAAGATCGCAGAAAAGCTGCCGGAGGAGCCCTTGTTTATCGTAGCCCTCTGCCATGGCGGGCTTGTGGCAGCGCTGCAAACTGCGCTATATAGCGCACGCCGGCAGGATGTTACCGTATATCCGATTCGTAGTTCGATTAGAAAGCATGGCGACCGCGGCTTGTACTTGCCCGACGATGACGAATACCGCCATGTAACGGCACTCACTAAAAATAGGCACGCGATAATACACGACGAGGACGCCAGTAGTGGCACGACCATAGAACAGGCAGTCGTTAGCCTTAGAAGGATCACATCACGCACCAATATCCTGGGGGTCGCCAATGCAGACCACCGCAGCGACAAAGAGCGAGCGCGCCAGGGCGAGTGGTGGGAACGAGTTTAAATAATGCCCGCCGGTACAACCGGCGGGCATAGTGATTTATTAGCTGACCAGCCTAAAAATCAAAAGCGCTATAACGCAGCAGGATTGCCGTA